>JBBRUR010000074.1:0-24573 GCA_038247635.1 Chitinophagales bacterium | reverse complement strand
AGTTTGATCGGGCTCTTATAAATATAGGTGCCAGTTCATTTTTAGGGCATAAAGAAAGTAACCGGGACAGAATGTGCTGTCCGACATAGGTCGTAGATTTGTTTATTGCTGGTTTGATGAGTGGTATTAGCAAACTAACAAAAAAGGGGGTGGTGAGCCCCCTTTATTGTTAGTTTTTTTTCGTTATTTATCTTGGACAATAGTGATTTATTTTATATAATTCAAAGTTTGTAAACCGGGCGTACACACTGTAAGGTATTTTCTGGTATTTCTTGCCTTAGAATCCAGTTTGTCTGTCCAACTAAAAAAGGCAAAAAAGTAAATCAGGAAACGTGCAACGCGTAACAGGATAATTGCAGCGTGCAGCCTGCAGCTTGAAACTTGCAGCTTGCAGCCTGTCGCTTGCAGCTTGAAACTTGCAGCTTTAAACTTGCAGCTTGCAACCAGCATCTACCGTTCAAAATAATTTACCACCGATAGCTTACGGTAAGCCACCCGCTACGCCCTACACCATTAATGCCCGAGCCATGGGTGCGGTAGTCAACATTTAAAATATTTTGTAAACCGGTGCTAATGTTTATGGCTTTAAATTGTTTGCCGGCAAATACATTTACCACCTGCCATCCGGGTGTGCCACCTTTGGGTATACGATTGTCGTCTTTATCGCCGGCCGATAACCGGTCTTGTTTTCCGGCAAAAAGCGTTTCTGCCGTGGCATACCAACTTTTGTTTTGCCAGGTAGCCATTACCCTTCCATTAAAGGGTGGAATGCGGCGGATGGGTTCATTTTTAGTATTGTTTTGCCCGTAGGTATAGTTTATGTTTCCGGTAAACAATAGCGCTTTTAGCGGCTGCCAACCCAGTGCTAACTCTGCACCTTTTATTATGCCATCTTCCACATTTTCTTTTTGGTAAACGGAGTAGCCACCAATTACCTGCCCTTCCATTTTTATACGGGTAATAAGGTTGGTGAGTTGCATTTGGTATAGCGCAATATTGCCCCAAAAACGGCGGGCGTCGTATTTAAAACCCACTTCTACATTGCCCGACTGCTCCGGTTTAAGGTTATAGGCTGGTACCTCGTACCTAAAATCTACTATGCCCAGTGTACCCATATCGTCAATGTTGGGTGCACGAAAGCCGGTAGAGTAATTTACATACAGCCTGCTGTTAATTGTAATGGCATAGCTGGCCGCAGCATTCCAAACCAATGCCGATGGCCTGATGCTTACCTTTCCCAGCGAGGTATCGGTTAGGCGAATGGCAAAAGTGTTAAACCTGGCCCCGCCATCAAACCCCCATTTGCCTAATTGTACATGGTGCAATGTGTACAGCGAATAATTGCCATAGGTAGCACCATTGGGATACAGACCTCTTTTATTGGAGGCGATATTAGTAATGGTATTGATATCACTACGGGCGCTGTTTACTTTGTCGTGGTACAATTCTATGCCCGAATTGGCGGTAAACAACCGGCCGTAGTTCGACGTTACGTTGGCAGTAAAACCAACCGTATTAATCTTATCCCGTTCGCTTCGTAACAAAGTACTTCCGTTTTTGCGGCTTAATCTTCCCTCGGTATTGTACTGCCTCAATGCAGTTATTTCAATAGTAGAAAAAAGTGGGTTGGAAGTTGTAGTGGCCAACCGGGCATATTGTAGCTGCCGTTTTTGGGGTTCAAATTTGTTGAGGGCAAAATTTTCCAGCACCACTTTGTGATACACTGGTACCTGTTGCTGTACATCGCTTTGATGTACCAGCGTAAGCGTAGTGTTTTCACTTAAAAGAAAGGTTGCTTTGGCATTAATACCCAATTGGTCGTAGCCCGATGGGGTTTGCCTGCCCGTTGTATCGCCACCATACAAATCGCCAAAGTTGCGGTAGGTAATGCCGCCACTCAATACCATTTTTTTGGTGGCATAGGCTACTTCGGTCCTGCCTGTTTGTTCCATATCGCGGTTCATGATTCTGCCTACTACCCGGCCGCTCCATACCGGTTTTTTTTTGGCAAAGTTAACAGTGGTTGTTTGCACGTTGATTACTCCACCCAGTGCATCGGTGCCATATTGTACTGAGCCGGTTCCTTTTACCACTTCAATATTCTGCACTATAAAAGGATCAATGGTAGCAAGGTATTGGTTGGGTCCGTACCTAAAGGTGCTATTGTTAAACCGTATACCATCTACCAACATAAGCGTTTGGTTACCGGTTAAACCACGTATAAACGGCGAGCCACCGCCATGGTTGGTTTTTTGAACAAACACCCCGTTAATACCCTGCAATGCTTCGGCGGTGGTCCGCGGGTTATACCGCTGCAGGTGTTGGCTGCTTACTTTCTCCACCGAGTATGGTACTTCAATATTTTTTTGACCGAGGCGCTGGGCGGTAACCACTACTTCGTTTAACGTATGCGTACCAGTGTCGGTTTGGGCAATTAAGTTTCCTGCTGCCAATAAAAATGATAACGCTACAACCACTCTCATTTAGTAAATTTTAGTTTTCTTATTTTTTTGTTTGTCTCTTCTTTTTCCTCTGCATCATCATCGTTATCGGTAACCTTTAAAAATGCGCTGCGGCGTGGTGCCGGCATTATGGCATCTTCGCCCCTAACGGTTTTCCATACCACTTCGCTAAATATAAGGTCGGGTATGCGGTCTTCTTTACTAAAGTCGAATGTTTCGCTTAACCGGGCACTAGCCGTATTGCGGGTGTTGCGTTCGTTTAAGTCAATATTGGCAGCTACCGAAGTAAAAGGGCTGGCATTGGCCGTGGCTGTAAACGAATTAAACATAGGGGTTGCTGCAGCATCGTACTGGCTCATGGGCGGCAAGCCAAGTATTAGCTCCATGGTACGCAACATGCTGCTGGTACTATACATGGTGTGGTCAACAAAACCACGCTTTACATGGGCACCAGCTACGTAGGCGGTAGTGCGGTGTGCGTCTACATGGTCTGGGCCATTTTGCGCATCATCTTCAACAATAAATACTGCGCTTTCGTTCCAAATAGGGCTGTTAGATAAATGCTCTACAAACATCCCAACGGCCAAATCGTTATCGGCCACATGTGCAAAGGGTGTAGGCCTACCTATACGGCCGCCCTCGGTATGGTCGTTGCCAAAACGCACCGAATTAAACCTTGGAACGGCGTTGGCATTTATAAGGCTGTCAAATTCTTTTTTCCATAAAAAAAAACGGGCAGTATCGGTTGTTGACAAACCATAACCGGGAAAGTAAGGGCATAAGTTACCTTCCAGCGAAGGGATGTTGGCCTGCCCGCCATCGGCAAACTCGCCATAGGTGCGGTAAGTTACGCCTGCTCTTTTACAGTAATCCCATATAAAACCTTTGGGCGGATTGGCTACCGCACGTTTTCCTTCGCCGGGGTACGTACCGCCACGACTGCCATAGCTTGTTACCCAGTTTTTCTCTAAAAAATCGGTGGCGTTGGCCGAGGTGCTCCAGTTGTGGCCATCGGCACTTACTTCGCCATCGGCATAAAAATAATCCAGCAACGTAAACTCCTATACCAGTTTGTGTTGGTTGGGCGTTATATTTTCGCCAAACAACACAAGGCTTTTATCGCCATTTCCGCCTGCCACATCGCCTAGTACCTGGTCGTAGGTGCGGTTTTCTTTAATAATATAAAACACATATTTTATGGGCGATGGGTTGCCCACCTGCATAGGTATGGGGTTGCCCTTTTGGCCAGCGGCTACCATTTCGCCTTTTTTGGTATAGGGTGTATTGGTATAAACCGCTTTTGAATAAACGGCAAGTTGCGTTTCTGTAGGTTCGGTAATTATGCTCATGGTGCCTTTCATTAACCCGCCAATATAGCCGGCGCGTAATTGCACCACCGTATCGCCCACGTGGTGCTCAACGGTTTGGTCGGGTTGGCTGGGGTTAGGGCCGGTAGGGTTTGCAAACGACGAAAAGCCCTTTCCATTAGATACAAAAATGGTATTACCTACCACCTTAATATTTGTAGGGTACCAGCCTACCGGAATAAACCCTTTACTTTTTGACCTGCCAGTTACGCTTACATCAAAAACCGCCAGGCAGTTATTGTCGGCATTGGCCACATACAACGTTTTTTCGTTGGCCGATAGCGCCAGCCCATTACTGGTTGAACCTTGTGCCGCATTGGCAAACAATGCCGCGTTCAACACTTCTATCACCTGCTGTTTTGCCACGTCAATTACTGATACGCTGTTATCGTTGGCATTGGCCACAAACAACAGGTTGCCTTTGTTATTCAGCAACAGTTCGTTAGGGTTATCGCCTACGGGTATTTGTGTTTTAACAGCCATGGCTTTAGTATCGTACACAGCAACTTTATCGCCACCCCAAAGGCTAATGTACAATTGGCTGTTATCGTTGGTCAAAATACAGGCATAGGCCTCACTGCCTAGTGCTTCTTTTTGTAAAATTGCCTTGCTTTTAAGATCTATTACATACAGGGCATTGTCTTCTTTGGTAACTACATACAGGCGGTTGGCCATTTCGTCAACAGCAAGGCCTGCTGGTGATATTTTGTTGGGCCATTTGCCGCCCAGGCGTATGCTGTCGGTCAATTTTAGTTTATTGTTAATGATCGAATATTTCCATATACTGTTGTCGTTTCCTGTAGAAGCGTAAAGCGATTTTTCGTCGGCACCAAAGGTGAGGCCATACCACGAAACGGGTATGATGATATTGTCGAGTATCTTTTTTGTTTTGGTATCTATTAATTGAATACTCTGTACGCTTTGGCCATTATTGGTTACTGCCAATAATTTTTTAGTGGGCGATAAGGCCATATTTAAAGGAAGATCGCCCAATGGCAACGAGGTGCCTGCCGGGGAAAGATGCCAGCCATTGGGCAACCGGACACGTTTGGCTGACAGGCTGCTTTGTAACAATGTATTGGTTTGTGCCTGTAGCAGCATTACCATACAAAAACCAACACAAAACCCGATAAATTTTTTCATGTAATAGAAGATTAAAAAAATGTTAAGAGATTTTAAAAATAAGATGTTTTTATGGTTTGCTAAGGGGATGTTGATTAACCAATTGTAAACAAAAACAGCCAGGAGCTGGCGTAGGTACTTGTTTTGACTATTTGGCTAAAAAAGCAGGTACCCCAAAGTTGCCTTGGGGTACCTGCTCCTATTGTTATTATGCGTTATTTTTTTTCGATAGTTTTTTAAGTTGTTTACCCAATGTTTAAAACGAATACCGGGCGCCTAATTGTATTTGGTACGGGTTACCGTTGGCCTGTATAACGCCTACATTTTCGTTTACACGGTAGCTATACTCCCTGGTAGTTTGGTTAAAACCGTTTACAAATAACAGGGTTTGTGAACCTCCAAGGTTAAAGTTTCGGCCCCACTCTTTATTAAGCAGGTTGGCAAAATTAAATACGTCGGCACTAATGGTTACTTTATGTGTTTTACCAAGGCTAAACACTTTGGTCAATCGCACATCAAAGGTTCCGGCAAAGGGGTTTTCGCCACCGTTGCGGTCGGCTATCTTACCCAGGTTGTTGCGTATATAATCTCTTGCGCGGCTGTCAGGGTTATTTAAAATTTTTTCTATAGAGGTTTTAACGGAAGCTGGAGTAGCAGGATTGTTAGGATCAAATATAAAGGCGAGGTCATTATCGGCTCCGGGTCCGCCTACAAAGTCGCCATTAGTATCAGCATCAATGGTAAGGCTGTAACGGGTGCCGCCTACGCCGGTAAATCTTCCACTAAAATTAAATCCTTTAAAAGTGGGTGTAGAGCCAAAGAACACCAGCTTATGCCTGAACTGGTTGTCGCTAAAATTAATCTCCGAAAGGTCGCGTGGATCGGATTTTATAGGGCGGAAAGTTGACGTGTTGGCTACGTTACCATTGTAAGATGTGTTGTCGCGGGCAATATTGTAGGTATAGCTAAAATTAATGTAGCCATCGCGAAAGTAACGGAACTCACCATCTATAATACCGGTAACAGTATTCAATGTTGCACCGTTGGTAAACTCAAGTGTACGACCCACTGATTGTGTTTTTCTGCCCAACACATTGTCGGTAATACCTGCTGCCGATATGGTATTGGCTGGTACAAAAACGCCACGGCCACCTTCGTTTGCAAGGGTAAAATACGGCTGGTCTACTATGTTACGATCCAGGTACACATAATTGTTGTAGGTATAGGCGTACAACAGGTTAATACCTAACCGAAGCCTGTTTTGTAATAGTATTTTGTTGTACGAAATATTGGCTTTAAAAATACTGGGCACCTGCAGGTTGGGATCGTTCAGGTTAATGGTTGATACGGTGGGTACGCCGGGTATTACACCGGGTGCCGTTGACGGATCTTGCCGGTAGGCAGGAAAATTAGGTACTGGTACCAGGTTGGGGCCAGTTGTTCGGCGGGTAACATCAATAGCCGCTACTTTGGTACCACTATTTTGTATGTTGTTAACCTGCGCATAAGTTATTGGGTTGGCCGAAAACAGACCTGCTCCAAATTTTAAGATGTCGGTTTTTTTACCTTGTAGGTCCCAGGTAAGTTGCAAACGCGGCTGAATATTGTTCCAGTCGGTTGGGTTATTATCGGTACGCAAGCCCAATACTTCATCAACTACAGGGTTATAATCCCCACTGGTAAGGTAACTGGTCACATCGTACCGAAGGCCAAAAGTGGCATCCAAATTTTTAGTGGCAAAAAATTGCACCTGCCCAAATAACGACCCATTAAACACATATTGTTGCACTGTTGGCTTTCCCGCCAGCGGCACCTCCCTTGCATACCGGGAGGGGTTTAGGTTGTTAAATTCGGTGAGGCTGTTAAAAACGAAACGGCCATTTTGCTCGTTGCTAATATAGGTATCCAGGTAGGTGAGCGTATTATCGGTACCAAACGTAAAATTTAATTTTCCTTTGGTAATAAAGGCAGTGTTGATGAGTTGATATTGCTCCTCAAGGTTATCCTCGGGGTTAAAACGCTGACCGCCGAACTGCACCTGTGTGTTACCCTGTGTGCCATTTGGTAATATTGACCGCACCGTTACAATGGCTCGTGGAATATTTGCCGAAGGAAGCTGGCTGTTCGGTACAAAGTTTCGGGTGGCACGTTGGTACTGAAACTTTAACTCGTTTAAAAAAGTAGGGTTCACCTGTGTACGCAACGATAGTAGCGTACTGTTTTCCTGGCTCTTAAAATCGCCCCAACTTTCAAATAAGTTAATGGGGCTATTATCGTTTACACTGGTGGGGTTGTTCCAGTTGCTATAGTTGTTACGAAAGGTAAGGCGGTTTTTTGCGTTAATCTGCCAGTCCAGGCGCAACATCCATGTATTAGCTACAGTGCTACGGCCAAACTCGCCGGTTTGCTGACCGCTGCCAAGGCCATATTTTGTACGGGCAATGTTTAATAAGGTATCCAATGCACCTTTTGTTATGCGGTTGGCTATGGCATCGGCATCATCTCTAATATCAGCAATAAAAAAGGGTGCAGAAGCATCTTCGCGGTCAAAGGCGGTAAAAAAGTGCAACCTGTTTTTAATAATTGGTCCACCAAGGCTAAAACCATACTGGTTGTTGGTAAAGTTTTGGGTGCGTTTATTACCCCTTATATCGTTGGGGCTGGCCAATGCATCGCTACGGTGGTAGTTAAAGGCGCTGCCGGTAAAGGTGTTGGTACCCGATTTGGTAACTGCACTAACTGCACCACCGCCCTGGCGGCCCTGGGTAACATTGTACGAGTTGGTGATTACTTCAAACTCGCGGATGGCCTCCAGCGATAAAGAGTAGGGACCGCGGCCAATTTCGCCGCTGGTGAGGTTGTTACGGGCACTAACCCCATCAATAAGAAAGTTGGTACTTGAAAAACGCTGGCTGCCAATATTGGCGCCATTGGTTAAGGGCGATAGGGATGCGAGGTCGTTAAAATTCCGGTTTTGGGCAGGTATCTGTTGTATCAGCTTTGCCGATATGGCGGTACTGGCGCCAAACCGATCTATCCGGCTGCTGATTGAGTTGGTGGTCACTACCACATCAGTCAGTTTGGTTCCCTCGGGTAACAATTTAAAATCGTTGATCAGCTCGTCGCCCAGGTCAAGGGCAAGGTTTTGTTTTGTTTGGGTGGTAAAGCCAATATAGGTAACCTGTAACACGTACGGCGAGCCTAATGGCAACTGCCTGAAAAGGTATGCACCGTTGATATTGGTTTGCGTACTGGCGCTAAAGCCTGTCGACTTATTTATAATGGTTACCGTAGCGCCCTGCAAAGGTTTTTTTTCGGGCGATAGCACCGTACCTCTTGCAGTAGCATCGGTACTTTGGGCTAGTAAGCTTTTGCCCGCGGGTAACATACAGGCAAGGCATAGCCAAATAAAACAATTGAAAATTTGTTTCATTACGATTGATTTTCTGGTTTGGTTTAACTATTTGTGTTTAAAATTGCAATGGCAGGTCAACAAAAAAGAAGGCATACAACAAAAGGGTATTGCGGACAATTGCCCGATGTATTTAAGGGTAAAATGTTTAATTGTTAAATTCTAATACCTTCCTGTTGGCAGCGCAAATTTATTTGTTAGCTGTTATAAAACTATTAAGGCTATGTTATGGAATAATTACCAAACCTTACAACACGGGTGGCTAAATGCGGCAATAGTTATTATTTAACCGTTTGTTTAAACAGTAAGGCTTTGTTGTTGAATAAATGAAACAAATGCCGATGCACGACTACATTTTTTTTTACCCTTACGTAGTACTTTTTATAACCGATAATGTGAACCTTAATCTAGATTGTGGAATAGCGTTGCAATAGTTAAGTGTGGACCATTACACAAGCCGGCCATGCATAAAGGGAGTTACCTGTTACTATTTAAGACCGGCTCAAAAAACAGGGGCATTAATTAATTAATAGGAAGCAACCACTAAAGCTATTGCAAAAAGTGAAAAATTTAATAACTATGCGCAATCAGGTTTTCTTATTTTGGAACCGGGCTTTATAGCTGTTTTCGTCAGTCGTTGCAGCCTGCCTCTATTACCATAGAGGTCGCACTTTTGTACCGGCGGTAACTTTATTCAGCCTTTTTTATTATGATTTTTTATTCAGCATTGAGTGCAACAAATAGGGCATTATTATTAAGAATTTTGTGTAAAAAGCCGTGCCCGGCAATCACTGGGTTTATATAAGCAGCTAAGCTGGTTTCGGCCTAAAACTTCGTGCCTATAATCTGCGGCAGCATATCCCGCCACGTAGGCCACTCATGCGGATAACCATTCCAAACTTCAAGGTTGCTCCAAATACCTTTGCCGTACAATACCGCGTTAAACCGACGGGCACTCTCAGGGTCTTCGTAGGCACCGGTGCCGGTGTATAAGTGTATGTGATTGCTGGCTTTTATTTTATCAAGATACCAGCTATCGTGTAGGTTTGGCACATAGTGTATTGGGCTGTTAAAGTACACCTGGTTGTCCCAAAAGCCGCGGGTATATTCGGTAAGGTCGTATACACCGCTCATGCTAACCACGCCGTTAATAATATCGGGCCGCTTTAAAAACAGGTTCATTGCATGCAGTGCGCCAAACGATGCTCCACAGGTGTACACCATAGTTTGTTGGCTGGTGGCATTGCGAATAAATGGTACTACTTCATTAAAAACATATTGATTAAACTGGTTGTGCTTTATAGCGCGGTGTTCGCCCGGCATACTGTAGTTCATCCAGCTATCGCGGTTAAGACTGTTTATACTAAACACCCGCAACTTGCCTGCATTTATAAAAGGCTCTAACGATTTAATAAGTTCAAATCGCTCGTACTCTAAAAAATCGGCTGCTGCGGTAGGCACCAATAAAAGGGCAAACCCATAATGGCCGTACGATACTATGGGCATATCATGGCCAATTGCCGGGCTATACCACGAGGTTATTTCTCTGCGCATACTAATATTTTTTAAAGTAATGTAAAGTTCCCGACTTATTTAAAAGTGATTACCTAAACATGAAACCACGGGGCGAAAATAATAAAAGCAACTGCTTAGGCCTATTATATGTCTGACGAGGCTTCTTTTGTTGCGGGCACCATGTGGCCGTGGAAAAAAAAACCGGCAATTTTACAACTGCCGGGTTATAAGTTTAAATCTATTTTGACAGCTATTGCAGGGTTGTTTTTTTTATCTCTTTCCATAAATCCCTAAAACATTGTGCAGCATAACTGCTGTTTGCATAGGTAGCCACAGGTGCCAGGTGGGTGCCCATTTTTTCCACATCGCTCAGGTAAGGAATATAATTTTTGAAAAAGCTTTCGTTACGGTTGTATTCGTTTAAAATTTCGTAGTGCATGTTTTTGCGGTGGTCTACCATGCTAAAAAATCCACGGATCTTTGTATCGTCAAGGCCATTTTCATTAAAATGCTGTACAACGGCATCGTAACTGCGCATGCTTAAGGTACTGGGTATATTTGGCATCAATACCCAGTCGGCGGCATTAAAAATGGTATCGTGCAAAATAGACATGCCCGGAGGGCAGTCCAAAATCACCACATCATAATCGTTTTTTAAAGGTGCAAGGGCAGTTTTTAACCTTCGCTTACCCTGTTTCATATCGCTTAAAATAACATCGGCATTGCGGGCCGAAATATCAGAAGCCACCAGGTCAAGGTTTTCGTAACCCGACTCCTGAATAGCTTTTGACAGGTCAAGCTCGTTGGCCAATAGCTTTTTGGCTTCGTTTTTAAGCGTGCTGGCAGCCTGAAAATAAAACCCCGCAGCCCCTTGTGGGTCCAGGTCCCACAACAGGGTACGGTACCCTTCCAGCGCCGACTGGTAAGCAAGGTTAACTGTGGAAGCTGTTTTACCTACGCCTCCTTTTTGGTTGTAAATGGCTAGTACTATCATAAAAATAAATATACAAAAGTTTTAAAAGGGTAGTTGGGCAAGTGTCAATTAAGGTAAAAAAAGGTAGGGTGAAAATAAGTTGATATTAAATGTCATCTCAATTTTATATTCCTGTTCTATAATGGGTTTTGGCCTGTTGGGCATGCATATTATCCGGGCTTATGTTTGCCATAGCTACTGGTTGGCTTCGTTTTTATATAATCTTAACTGTGTTTACACGTCATACGCGGTCTGTTTACCCAAAGGCAAATAAGGGTGATGATTTTAACTCTTTGCAATATTTTAAAGGGTATACCCGGCTAAAACCACAAGCAGTGAAGGGTTACACTAACTATATTATATGCACAACGAAAAAAAGCTAGGTCAGCTTGCTGCTACTGCTATTTGCGGAAACGATATTACCTCCTCCTGTTTATATGTTTCGGCCCTTTCAATTTTGTATGCAGGGCAATATGCATGGATATCGCTGTTGATAGTGGCTTTAGTGCTGTTTTTTTTCAGAAAAATTTATGCTGAAGCGGTAGGGGCCCTGCCACTAAATGGCGGGGCTTATAATATTTTATTGAACACCACCAGCAAAAGCAATGCCTCAATAGCAGCCTGCCTAACTATTTTATCGTACATGGCCACGGCAGTTATTTCGGCAAGCGAAGCCATGCATTATTTACACACGCTGGCGCACAACTTACCCATATTTACTTCAACCATATTATTACTGGCGTTTTTTATGCTACTCATAATGTCGGGTATAAAGGAGTCGTCGGGGGTGGCCATTTTTATTTTTATAGTTCATTTGTTATCGATGTTTTTATTAATAGCAAGTGCAGTTTGGTTTGTGGCAGCCAACGGATTGGCCGTCATTACCCAAAACTTTACCCTGCCGGTAAACGGTAGTATTGGTATAGCATTGTTTTTAGGATTTAGTACAGCCATGCTTGGTATATCGGGGTTTGAAAGCTCGGCTAATTTTGTTGAAGAACAGCAGCCGGGCGTATTTAGCAAAACCTTGCGTAATATGTGGCTGGCCGTAAGTATTATTAACCCTTTAATGGCGCTGGCCATTATAGCGGTAATACCCATACAGGCGGTGGGGCCAAACCAGGAGTCATTACTGTCGTATGTAGGGGGCCGTGCTGGTGGTACAACGTTATCAACCATTATTTCGGTAGATGCTGTATTGGTTTTAAGTGGAGCGGTACTTACCTCTTATATTGGTGTATCGGGCTTAATGAAGCGGATGACCCTTGACAGGATATTACCCCAGTTTTTAATTAAAGAAAATGCAAAAGGCAGCTCCCCCCGTATATTGATTTTATTTTTTTTATTGTGTGTTTCAGTATTGCAAATAACAAAAGGCGAACTGGGGCCATTGGCCGGGGTATACACCATTTCGTTTTTACTGGTCATGGCATATTTTGGCTTCGGTAATTTTTTGCTCAAGATGAAAAGAGCCAGGTTACCCCGGCCCGAATACGCCAAAACCTACATAGTTGCCATTGCAGTAACAGCAGTTTTGGTAGCTATTTATGGCAATGTGAGCCTTCACCCAGATTACCTGGTAGTATTTCTACAGTATTTCATACCAGCCATTCTTTTAATTTCGTTGCTGCTAAACCGTAAAGTGGTACTGCAATACCTTTTAATTATTTTAAAAAGCGTTTTTGACGGCTTGCGCGACCAGTTACGGAAAAGCGAGATATTGCTGACAAGAAAAATCACCCGGCTTTCGCACCAGCAGTTTGTTTACTTTTCAAAGGCCGACGATATATCGGCACTTAACCGGGCAATACTGTATGTGAGAGATAACGAAATAACCAGCAAACTCAAAATTGTAACCGTCATTAACGAAAAGAAACAGGTAACAGAAGCTTTTATGGACGATTTTGATACCCTTGACCGGGCTTACCCCGAAATTGATATTGAATACATACAAATAATGGGATCGTTTGGTCCCGATTTGATTAATGAATTATCAGCAAAATGGAAGATACCTACCAACTTTATGTTCATTAGCTCGCCGGGCAATCGTTTTACCTATCGTATATCCGAGTTAAATGGGGTTAGGTTAATTATGTAAATGGTAAAACTCACTTGGCAAAATTTATACTGCTTATAGCTTATTTTATGGTAGTTGCCGCATTGTTAAACTGTTAACGAAAACAATACATATTGTTAACTATTACATAATTGAACCAACGCAATACGGTAATAACCCCTCCATTAACTTTGCACAAATTAATATTTATGAAAAAATGTAATCCATTATTGGTTAAGGCGTTGCTGTGCCTTTTCTGTTTTATTCAAACCTTTGTTAACGCCCAGGTTCCATTGGTTACCGGCAGGGTGGTTAACGGTGCAAACGGGCAGCCGGTAGAAGCGGCAACCGTATCGGTACAAAATGCAAAAGCCATGGCGATAACAAATACCGATGGCCGGTTTTCAATTAAAGCCGCACAGGGCGATGTACTTGTTATATCATATGTAGGCTTTGAAAACTTTACCATACCGGTTACCGGAAAATTTTTAACTGTTGAATTAAGTAGCAGCGCAAACGAATTAAATGAAGTAGTGGTAACAGCCCTCGGCATAAAAAAAGAAACGAAAAAGCTTGGTTATGCGGTGCAGGAAGTGAAGGGTTCGGACATCATTAAAGCACGGGAGCCCAACCCCATCAATAGCCTGGTGGGTAAGGTAGCGGGCCTAACGGTAGGTGCCTCGTCTGAAATGCTGCAGGGACCAGCATTGTTGCTGCGTGGTCAATCTGTAGGCCTTTTTGTGGTAGATGGTGTACCCATTAACTCCGATACCTGGAACATTAGCCCCGACGATATTGAAACCTTTACGGTGCTAAAAGGCGCAACTGCGGCTGCGCTGTATGGCTTTAGAGGTATAAACGGAGCCATCATGATTACCACCAAAAGAGGAACAAAAGATAAGAGAGGATATTCCATCGATTTCAACTCATCTACCATGGTTGACAATGGGTTTAACGCAATACCAAAAGTACAGGACCAATATGGCCCCGGCGACCACGGCAAATATGGTTTTGTAGATGGACGGGGTAGCGGCACCAACGATGCCGATTACGATGTTTGGGGTCCTAAATTTGAAGGCCAGCTTATTCCTCAATATGATAGCCCGGTTGACCCTGTAACCGGCGTTCGCAGCGGCACTCCATGGGTAGCCCGCGGCAAAAACAATCTTACCCGCTTTTTAGAGCCCGGCCTCCTTTCAACTAACAATCTCGCCGTATCGGCCAAAACCGATAAGTACGATCTGCGCTTTTCTATGTCACACACGTACCAAAAAGCCATTGTTCCAAACATGAAGCTGAACATCAGCAATTTCAATATTTCGGCTGGCTATAACTTTAGCGATAAGCTGAGGCTGGAGTCGTACCTAAATTACAATCGCCAGTATTCGCCCAATTTTCCCGATGTAAACTATGGCCCCAACAGCCTTATCTATAACATTATTATTTGGGGTGGTGCCGATTGGAATATTGATGATATGAAAAATTATTGGCAGCCAGGCAAAGAAGGCGTACAAAGTATTTATGCAGAGTATACCCGCTACCACAATCCGTATTTTGTGGTAAACGAATGGTTGCGTGGCCATTACAAAACCGATATAAATGGCAACCTGAAACTGTCGTATAAAATAGCCAAAAACCTCGATGCTTTTGTACGCACACAGGTTACTACCTACGATCTTTTCCGAAACGAAAAATTACCTTATTCTGCACACCCTTATGGCCGCGAAGAAGGTAAAGGGGATTACCGCGAAGACAAACGTACATTGTTTGAAAACAATACCGACCTGTTGGTCACTTATCAAAAAAACCGCATTGCTTCTTTTATTGACCTGAAAGCTTCGGTGGGTGGCAACATTCGCTCGTTTAGGTACAATAGCAGCTTTGTAACTACCGATTACCTTAACGTACCTGGTCTGTACACCTTCGCCAATAGCCGTAACCCATTAAGGGCAAACAATTTTCAAAGCCAGATGATTGTTTTGAGTACTTATGGTTATGCTGATGTAAACTTTAGCAAATACGCCAATCTTTCAGTAACCGGCCGTGTAGATAAAATTTCAACATTGCCTAAGGACAACCAAACGTTCTTTTACCCCTCAGTATCACTTAGTACGGTACTGTCAGACTATCTCAATTTGCCAAAAGCAATTGACCTGTTAAAGGTGCGTGGCTCGTATGCCAACGTAAAAGGTGGGCTAACTACCGGTAGTATAGGAGCTACCCCCCAGGCCTCTTACCCAATTGGTTACGGCTTCGAATATTATTCGTCCTATGATGGTCCAACCTACGAAAACAGCAACGTGTATAGTACCCCTATCGTGTACAGCAACCAGGTAGGCGCCTACTATACCGATGTATTGGCCAACCCTAATCTTCAGCCTTTTAGCAATACTACCTACGAAACAGGGTTTGATGTAAGGTTATTAAAGCGTTTTGGCCTGGGCGTTACCTACTATGTTTCTCAACTGGGACCACAGATATTTAACCTCAACCGTTCTTCTTCTTCGGGCTACAATGCTTACAAAGAAAACGGTATTACCCGCCAGATAAAAGGTTGGGAAGTAACCGGAAATGCAACCGTTATAAAAAGCAAAAAATTTAACTGGAATGTGTTGGCCAACTGGTCTCAATACAAAGATGTGTTGAAAGAAATTTACCCCGGTATTAGCCAGTTGAGCAACTTTTTAACTATTGGTAGCCGCTACGATCAACTGGTGGGTACTGCTTTTGTAAAAACACCCGATGGACAGATTGTTAACGACGCCGGTGGCCGACCCATCCGCAACCCGGTAAGGCAGTTGCTGGGTTATACCAACCCCGATTGGATATGGAGTTTTATAAGTAACATGAGCTATAAAAATTTCCGTTTTGGCTTTCAGTTCGACGGTCGCGTAGGGGGTAATTTTATCAATTATATACAGCAACAAACCTACCGTGGTGGCCGCAACATAGCCACCGTGGAGGGCAAAATGGGCGATGCGAGGTACCAGGATTACATTGGCAAAAAATCGTGGGTAGGCGAAGGGGTGGTTATTAATAATGGTGTAAAACTTACCTATGATGCCTTGGGAAATGTAACCAATTATGCCGATCTTAAATATGGCGCCAACACCACTGCTACCTTTTTGCAGGACTATCTCAGCTTTTATTACAACACCAATGAGGCCAACCTGATTAGTAAAACCTTTGCCAAGCTGCGCGAAGTGACCGTTACCTATAATTTACCTGCCACCGTGTTGGGCCAAACATTTATGAAAGAAGCCAGCATATCGCTGGTGGGCCGCAACCTGTTGTACTTCTCCAAACATAAAGATGTAGACTTGGACCAGTATGCCGGCAGCGAAGGAAGAAGCACCTTGCAAACACCTACCACCAAGCGATATGGTGTTAATCTAAACATTACTTTTTAAAGCCTTCAAAATAATCAAATCATGAAAATCAGCTTTAATATAAAACCCATATTGGCCGCTACCCTCCTTATGCTGGGTACTGCCTGTACCAAACAGTACAACGACTTTGGCACCAACCCTAACCGGGCAGAAAGCGTACCACCCTCGCTTATATTTACGGCTGTTGCTAACTCCCTTAACGACGACGATCCGTGGAGCGATGTAACCCGTTTTTGCCAGTTTGATGTGTGCAATTACAATTATTATGGCGACCAGCGATACGATTGGACAGGTTCATCGTGGAACTATATTACCCTCAATAACATTGAGCAAATGGTTGCCGAATCAAAAAAACTGGGCTTGAAGGAGGTAAATCAATATGCCGCGGTTGCAAAGTTTTTTAAGGCATTTTTCTACTACCGTATGACCAACCTTAACGGTGACCTGCCTTTAAAAGATGCGCTGAAAGGGATTAATAATCCACAGCCCGCTTACAATACTCAAAAAGAAGTATTCAGGCAAATACTTACCTGGCTTGATGAAGCGAATACTGACATGGAAAGTATTATTGCAACCAATGGCGACCTACCGGTGGAAGGCGACATCTATTTTAGTAAGCTTAGTAGCTGGCGCAAAGTAAACAATGCGTTCAGGCTGCGGGTATTAATAGCCCTTAGCAAAAAGGAAAGTGATGCAGACCTGCAGGTAAAGCAACAATTTGCTACCCTTACCGGCAACAAAACAAAGTATCCTGTGCCCGAAGGCATGGCCGATAACCTACAGTTTATATACAACGGTCTTAATAAATACCCCAGCAACCCCGACAACCTTGGCTTTGATGCTACCCGATATAATATGTCGGCTACGTACCTCAACAACCTGGTAACTTTAAAAGATCCCAGGGCCTTCATTACTGCTGAGCCTGCAAGTGCCCTTTTAAAAACGGGTAAAAAACCCGACGATATCACTGCTTATAATGGCGCTAATTCTGGTGAAGACCTCGCCGATATGTCGTCTAAAATGGCTGATGTCAGCAATGGTGCTTACAGTGTTCGCAGCAGGTCGCGATTTTATAGTAGCTATGTGGGCGAACCCGCTATCATAGTTGGCTATCCCGAATATTGCTTTAATATGGCCGAGGCCATTAACCGTGGTTGGATAACTGGCGATGCAGAAGATTGGTACAAAAAAGGCATGAAGGCCTCCATTGCGTTTTATGGTATACCGGCCAATGGCGCCAGTTCATTTAATATTAATAAAACGTTTCCTTATAACAGCCAGCCGGGCAGCACCACCTATACCATCCCCTTTGATTTTGATGGAAGTTATTACCAGCAAGCCCCGGTAAAATATGCAGGTAACAACGAAACCGGGTTGCGCCAGGTATTGTTACAAAAATACCTGGCGTTTTTTCAAAACTCAGGTTGGGAAGCCTATTTTAATTATCGCCGCACGGGTGTGCCTACCTTTTTAACCGGTACTGGTACTGGCAATGGCGGGATTATACCAAAAAGGTTTCAATACCCCAATAGCGAGCAGGTAAACAACACTACCAACTGGAAGGCGGCAACCAGCAGCCAGGGTTTTACCAACGATAACATTAACTCCGAAATGTGGTTAGTGAAATAATGAACATTATAATTTATCTAAACCCCTTTACCATATAAAAGCCAACGAACGGAATGGAAGCATTCCGTTCGTTGATTATAACAATCATTATGAAATCATTACTTTTTGTTTGCATTGCTTTTTATTGTTGTGCCCAAAACAACGCCATTGGCCAGCAAAACACCGAAAACCTGGTAATTGTAACCCTCGATGGCATGCGTTGGCAGGAAGTTTTTGGAGGGATAGACACCGCACTGGTTAACAATCCCGAATTTACTAAGGATCCAAAGGGTATTAATACCACTTTAGGGAGCACTGATAAGGACGAGCGTCGTAAAAAGCTGTTTCCATTTCTGTGGGGCACCATAGTAAATAATGGACAATTATATGGCAACAGGTGGGCTGGTAACAAAGTAGATGTCACCAATCCGTACCATTTTTCGTACCCGGGATATAACGAAATTTTTACCGGCTATGCCGATACTTCTGTTAACAGCAACGACAAAATCTATAATAAAAACATTAATGTACTTGAATATTTATATAAGCAAAAAGGCTATGCCGGCAAAGTAGCTGCCTTTAGCACCTGGGATGTTTTTCCATACATTTTGAACGATAAACGCAGCGGTGTTTATGTAAATGCTGATGTGGATACCCTTAAGTTTACCAATCCCCAACTGCAGTTGATAAACGACATGCAGTTTTTAACCACACGGCCTATTGGTGTGCGGCCCGATGTTATTACCTACATGGCAGCCCGCGAATATTTAAAGGCTTATCAACCAAAAGTTTTATACATAGCCTTTGACGAAACCGACGACTTTGCGCATGGTGGCATGTACGACCAATACCTAAAAAGCGCCCATGCCGAAGATGCCATGCTTGCCGACCTTTGGAAGACTTTGCAAAACATGCCTCAATACAAAGGCACCACCACCCTGTTGGTAACATGCGACCATGGCCGCGGAGACACCATAAAAAGCCAATGGAAAAGCCATGGTCAGAATATAAAAGAAAGCAGCCAGATATGGATGGCAATAATAGGCCCCGGCATTCAACCTAAAGGCGAAATAACACAAGCCGGGCAATTGTTTCAAAAACAATTAGCCCCTACCATGGCCGCACTGTTAGGTTTTAACTTTGTACCTAAACAAGGAGACGCCAAACCAATAGATGGGTTGGTAAAGAAATAGGTGATATTGGACATAGTCAATTATTTTGCAAGTTCGTATGATGGATAGCAGGTAGCTTTTTGTAGATTTATAATTGCGTGTTGTGGGTTTGAACAAGTACGATACAGAAATTAACTTTATAGCCATGGGCTCATTTTGCGGGTAGAAAAGGAACCGGGTTGGCGGTTTTTGCGCCGTAGTTCCAGCGCGTTGGTAGCAAGAAAATACGTCATGGCTTTCTTGGGCCATAAGCCAACAAGTTGGTAGCAAAAAAATTACGTCAGGGTTTTTTGGGCTAAAGGCCCAACACGTTGGTAGGAAGAAAATACGTAAGCGGTTTTTGGGCCATATGCCCAACAAGTTGGTAGCAAAAGGCATACGACGGCGGTTTTTTGAGCCATAGGCCCAACACGTTGGTAGCAAAAAAAAAGAAGCAATTTTTGAAGCTATCCGCTTATTTCGCGGATTAATTTTGGAAAAGCCTAGCTATATCACGTTTAAAAAAAATGCCCCAACAAAGAATAAACCGGTGAACGGAGCGTCGCAACCACCGTGGCCAAACCAACTAATGCTGACCCAAAAAATAAAATAGTGACAACAGAAAAATCTCATGGTATAACCGCAAACATCATGCACCTGTTTAAAACCCATGGCCACGCGGATTATGATGGCGAACCAGTTTCGCAACTTTCACATATGGTGCAGGCGGGCATGCAAGCCCACCTGCAGGGCTATGATAACGAGCTTATTATTGGTGCCTTTTTGCACGATATTGGCCACCTGCTAAAAGACCAGCCAAACACCGAAGACATGGGTGGCTTTGGCATTGTAAACCACGAAGGGCTAGGTGCCGCATACCTCGTTGCCAATGGATTTTCGGCCCGGGTGTGTGCCGTTGTAAACAAGCACGTAGATGCTAAGCGCTACCTGGTAGCTACCAATGAAGACTATGCAACAAAACTTTCGGCAGCCAGCCAGCAAACATTGATTTACCAGGGTGGCCCCATGACTGGTTGCGAGGCGGAAATGTTTGCGCAGCATTTATATTTTGACGACATTATACAGGTGCGTTTGTGGGACGAACAATCGAAAGAAACGGACATCGCCCTATACCCTCTCAGCTTTTTTGAAGAACTGATTAACCAACATTTACAAATTAATAAAACCATATGAGCAACCCAATAGAACTGGTGGTGTTTGACATTGCGGGTACCACCGTAGCCGATGATGGCGAAATAGCCCTGGCCTTTCAGCAGGCTATGCAAAACTATGGTTACACTATTGCTGTACAAAAAATAAACCCGCTGATGGGCTACAAAAAACCCGAGGCTATTAAAAAAATGTTGCTGGAGTTTGAGGCCGACAACGACAAAATAACCGACGATTTTGTAAACGAAATACACGACCGGTTTTTAAAAGAAATGGTGCATTTTTATCAAACAACAGAAGAAATAAAACCTTTGCCAAACGCTTTGAGGGTGTTTGAAGAATTAAAACAGCGAGGCATACAAATAGGGTTGGACACTGGTTTCGGTAAACCAATTACAGACGTTATTATGGACCGGCTGGGCTGGCTAAAAAATGATATTGTACAGGCCGTTGTATCCAGCAGCGAGGTACCGGAAGGCCGACCGAAGCCCCACATGATTAACGAAATTATGCGGCTAACCGGTGTTACTGATACGACAAAAATTATTAAGATTGGCGACACCGAAGTAGATGTAATGGAAGGAAAGAATGCAGGTTGTTTATATTCTATTGCCATTACCACCGGCGCCTTTACCCGCGAAGCGTTAGAGCCTTATGAGCCATCGTTTATCATAAACGACCTGGCAGAATTGTTACCGATCATTAACAATGTAGCATAGCCCATGTTGGTTTACCAGCCCTTACAAAAACGTCTGGATGCGGCCGCCCCATGGGTAATACCCGTGTATGCGGCTCTTTGCTCGTTTGGGGTATACTTCTGCATGTATGCTTTTCGCAAACCGTTTACTGCCGCCGGTTTTGAAGGCCAATACTTTTTGCAGATAAATTATAAGGTGTGGCTGGTAACGGCGCAGGTGGTAGGTTATATGCTCAGCAAATTTTATGGTATTAAATTTATTTCCGCCATCCATTCGCACAAGCGTGGCGGTACCATTATTAAACTCATATTATTGTCGTGGGTAGCCTTGTTGCTGTTTGCAGTTACCCCAAATCCTTACAACATTGTGTTTCTTTTTGCCAATGGCTTTCCGCTGGGTATGGTGTGGGGGCTGGTATTTGGTTATTTGGAAGGTAGAAGGCAAACCGAGTTTATGGGAGCGGTACTTTCTATCAGCTTCATTTTTTCGAGTGGGGTGGTTAAGAGTATTGGAAAAACATTGTTGCTAAACAACGTAACCGGCCATTGGATGCCTTTTTTAACAGGGGCTTTGTTTGTAGTGCCCATGATATTGTTTACGGTTTTACTAAACCAGGTACCACCGCCATCGGCTGCTGATATAGCCTTGCGCAGCGTTCGTAACCCCATGACCAAACAGGAGCGGAAAGACTTTATACAAATGTTTCTGCCGGGTATTGTTACCATTGTGCTCACGTATGTTTTGCTTACCATTCTTCGCGACTTCCGCGATAACTTTGCCAACGAAATATGGACTGAGCTGGGATTTGCCGGGCAGGCGGGTATTTTTACCCGAACCGAAATACCGATAAGCATTATTGTATTGGTATGTATGAGCCTGTTGATATTGGTAAAAAATAACCTGAGGGCTTTTATGATCAATCACTTCATCATTACTTTTGGATATGCACTGGCATTGCTGGCCACCCTGTTATTTACCGGCAAATACATAGGGCCTGTTATATGGATGACCATGATCGGTACCGGCTTGTACCTTAGCTATGTACCATTTAATGCATTGTATTTTGAACGGATGATTGCCAGCTACCGCGTAAAAGGAAACGTAGGTTTTATTATGTACGTGGCCGACGCGTTTGGCTATTTGGGCAGTGTAGCCATTTTATTTTTAAAAGAATTTTTGGGCTTTACTGTTTCGTGGACCAGCTTTTTTGTAGATGCTGTGTATATTATTTGTACGGCAGGTATTGCCGGCACATTAATATCGGCTTTGTATTTCAGGCGAAAATATTATTTAACACAAACCGATATTGCAAAAGCATATGCCGCATAAAAAAGCTATAGTTACAGGGGCAGGTATTGTAGGCCTTGCCCTGGCCCGCAGCCTGGGCCAAAGGGGATACAAAGTGACCGTATTTGAGCGGAATGAAAAAGCCGTGGGTGCTTCCATTCGCAACTTTGGTATGTTGTGGCCCATTGGCCAACCCAATGGAAAGTTATACGACCGGGCATTACGCAGTAAATCCATTTGGAAAGAAGTGTGCGATGAAGCAGGGCTTTGGTACGAAGAAAGAGGTAGCCTTCATTTGGCGTATAATGAACTGGAAGCAACGGTCATAAACGAATTTGTTGATGCGAATAAAGGAATGCGGCCGGTAAGTGTGCTAAGTGCTGCAGAAGCCATTACTGCCAGTGAAGCAGTAAACCCTCGCAACCTTTTGGCTGCATTGCACAGCAATGATGAGATGATTATAGAACCGAGGGTGGCGATAGAAAAACTGCCCGCATATCTGAAAGAAAAATATGGGGTGCAATTTTATTTTAATACCGCTGTCACCGCCATCAATCATCCGCAGGTAAAAACGGGTGCCGGTACATTTAGTGCCGACGAAATATTTGTTTGCAGCGGTGTTGATTTTGAAACCTTGTACCCGGAGATATACAGCGAAAGCGGTTTTACCAAATGCAAACTACAAATGATGCGGCTGGTAGCGCAACCTAAACAATGGCGTATTGGACCCAGCTTGTGCGGAGGTCTGTCGCTTATACATTACAAAAGTTTCCAGGCAGCCGCATCGTTACCTGCCTTGCAGGAACATTACCGGCATACGATGCCCGATTACCTGCAATGGGGTATACATGTAATGGTATCGCAAAATAACGAGGGTGAACTTACCATTGGCGATAGCCATGAGTATGGGCTGGTACACGACCCGTTTGATAAGCAGTTGATCAACGACCTGATAATAAATTACCTGCAGCAGTTTGCCCAGTTTAAAAACTGGAAAATGATACAGAGCTGGAACGGTATTTACCCTAAACTGACCACTGGCAAAACCGATTTTGTGTATAGTCCGCAAGAAGGAGTAACCATAGTTAATGGGCTTGGTGGCGCCGGCATGACCCTGTCGTTTGGGTTGGCGGAGGAAGTTTGTGAAGGGATGGCTGTGACGGTGTAATTGATATGCCGGCTGCTGATCTGGTTGTAATTTTTTTAGCGGTTACGAATAAAAATAGATGGAAACAAACCTCAAACCGCTCTCTTTTACTGCTTTATTCTTCAAAATTTTCATCTTCAGATACAGCATCTGTCAATAGCTGCTCATCGCCATTTTTGTGCATTTGCTTAAATGCTTCTCCCAATTTTTTCTTGGCGTAGGTATTGGTTGTAGAATTATATACCCGTCTTCAAGTACCAGTTCGATCTTGTCGCCGATATTATATTTTTCAAGTATGATTTGAAAAAGTATAATTGCCTTAACATTACCAATGTTGATGACAGAGAGTTCCATTGAATACTATTTTGTAATTGTAAAATCTTGAAACTCCCACCTTCAAATTATTGTGGCTGCCGGAATTAACCAAACCGAAAGATTTCATCCATAAAAATCGGGTTGATAATTCATCTGGCCTATACTTTAAGAAACTGTTTGAATTTGGACTGTAATATTCACTTTGTAGCCTGGGAGTGTTGTTTGTTATTTGTATATTATGTGTTGGATCGTCCTACAATTGGCATGGGGGGATAAAAATATTGTATTTACATCTTGGAATTTTAATCCATAAGATGCAAAGATTTTATTTCGATACTTTTTTTTTGGTGGTGTGTTTGACAAGGAATTTGATGAGGTGACGCTGCAACTTTTTGGGAGAGTTATGTTAGAACAAGTTATTTGTGTATTCTAAGACTTGACAGAAACTGAATGATTAAATGCACCTTGAAAATGTCAAAGAGCATTTTAAGAAACTGCCAAAAAGCAATATCGAAAGCGTAATTGTGACAAACGAGATATTAACGCTTGCTTCTAAATATGTATCTGAAATAGTGGTAGGTCAAACAAGTTTTAACGACCGTATACACATTGCAACTGCAACACTTTACAAGGCAGATATTTTAGTAAGTTGGAATTTCAAGCACATCGTAAATGTTTATAGAATTCGTGGCTACAACTCCATCAACATTCAATCAAATTAATAATCATTAGAAATACGTTCACCAAAAGAAATTATAGAATCAGAACTCCTGATCCCGCGCAAACAAGAGCTAACCCGTTTTGAAAATAATGATTAAATCTGTTTGTGGATAAATGGTTTTTGTTTCATTCATTTGGCCACATAAACTTTTGAGTATTTCATTCATTTTTGGGGTTGCCT
>JBBRUR010000073.1:0-24886 GCA_038247635.1 Chitinophagales bacterium | reverse complement strand
TTTACCAGCTTGCCAACACAATAGAAAAAAATAACAATGGGTATTTATTAAGTTTTAACAACAAGCACAATATCAGCCCTTCTGCAAAAAAACTACAAATACTTTTATCCGAAGGAAATGGTATGGAGCAGTATGAGATTGTTTCTATTCCTTCCGAAAATCAGGTTATCATAAAAGCCACCGAAATAAAAGCTGATAGAGTATTTGTCTACGGCGAAGAAGTGGATGATTTTAGAACAGTGGATTATGAAGGACTTACTACGTTGAATATTTCTGCTACGCAGGAACTGAGTAGCCAAATAAAAAAGCTACAACAACAGGTTAAATTACAACAGCAGCAAATTATGATTTTGACAAGCGAAATCCGGTCAATAAAACGTCCATCAACTAAACTAACTTCATCAACGCAAAGTACCAGCCACTCCGCGGTTAAAAAAAACAGAACGTAAACGGACCTCTGCTGAGTTTTTTATTTATTTTTTAAGTGCAAAACTGAATACCTGACGGACTGAAATAAATTTAAATTAACAGAATGAAGAAGCCGCATAATGTACGTCAGTAAAGGCCCGACCGGCTAAAGGCCAATCGGACGGGGGGGGGTGCTACCTCTATTGTAATAGGGGCCAACAGCAATCCCGGTGCATACGTCATAGTAACAAAGCTAAAATGACCGGCCTCAAAAATGACTGCCTGTAGGTATGCAACAGGTAAAGTAATATGAAATTGCGTTTTTGGGAAACCTTTTTCATCCCTACAAAAAGCCCGGCAAATCAATCCGCTTTGCCGGGCTTTTTATAGTACATAACTCCTATTAAAAACGACTAATTCCTGGGGTCGCTTTTGCTCTTTAATTCATATTCTTTTGGTGGAGTACTGCCCTGCAGGTTCTTTACAAAATAATCCCACCGGCGCCTCATCATATACAGGGCGTATTCGCCGTAGCCATGCCTGCTGTTGGGAAAAATAATCAGGTCATAATCTTTATTGGCTTTTTGTAGCGCTTCCACTACCAAAAGGGTATTGTAGGGAGGTACGTTGTCATCTAACATGCCATGCGCCAACAATAGTTTTCCTTTTAAATTTTTGGCAAAATTTTGATTGGCCTGGTTGTCGTAGTTCGTCTTTCCATCGGCGGCATTGGTCAGTAAGCCAATATATCTTTCGCCCCAATCATCTTCGTAATTACGGTTGTCGTGGTTGCCCGACTCCGAAATGCCCACCTTATAAAAATCGGGAAATTTAAACATGGCCGTTGCGGTTGCATACCCGCCACCAGAGTGGCCCCAAATACCCACTTTGTCAATATCAATATACGCGTATCGTTCAGCCAACTGTTTTATTCCGGCAATTTGGTCGGGCAGTGTATTTTCTTCCATACGGCCGTAACACATATCGTGAAAACTTTTGCTCCGCAGCGGGTTGCAGGTGCCTTCTATTATTACCACTACAAATCCCAGTTCGGCCAGTGCCTGGTGGTCGCTTCGTGCTACCTCAAAGCTCCAACTGCCCACACCTCCACCTTGCGGCCCGGGGTAAATATAATTGACGACCGGGTACTTTTTATTTAAGTCTAATGTAGTAGGCGTAAACATAAGGCCATACAGGTTAGTAGTGCCATCGTTTGCCTTTACTGCAATGGGGGTGGGCGGTTTCCAGCCATTGGCAGTGAGGCGATTGATACGTGTCTTTTCAAGCGGTAATACCATTTTACCGCTGGCGTTTCTCAACTCTATCACCGGTGGTACATCTTGTTTAGACCAACTGTCAACAAAATAATTACCCGACGGCGAAAACGTTACCTGGTGGTTACCGTCGTTTGGCGTAAGCAAGGTTACATCGTTTCCCTCTAACCCGGCTTTATACAAATGGCTGAAATAAGGATTGCGGCCCGGCTCTCTACCGCCTGCAAAAAAATATACCAGCCTGTTTTTTTCGTCAACACTTACCACGCGGGTAACCGTCCAATCACCATTAGTAATGTTGCTTTTTAGCTTGCCTGTTGTGGCATCATACAGGTATAAATGGCCCCAGTTGCTGCGTTCGCTATACCACATTATTTCGTTGGTGGCGGGCAGGTAGCGCCAGTTGGTGCTTCCGTGGCCCGACTCATACTGTGTGGCCGCCGTTTCGTCAAATATTAACCTGATGGCGCCGGTGGCAGCGTCGGCTATATAAAAACTGGCCTTTTTATGATCGCGGCTGGTAGATACAAATGCAAGTTTGCTGGCATCATCGCTCCACGCCACATCGCCAAACTCGCTGCCCTGGCACGATATATCGTCGCACTGGGTACTGCGGTGCTGGTCGGCACCCAGCGCTAGCCTCATTACCTTCGGCTGGTCTACTTCAATAATTACCCTATGTATCATGGTCACCACGCTATCGCCAGGCAAAGGGTATTTCCAGCTTTGCAGGGTAGGTTTACCCACGTTGGTAGTTACCAGGTACATGTCGCTTACATTTCGCTGGTCTTGCTGGTATGTAGCTATTTTTTTTGAATCGGGCGACCATTTTAATATCGGGAGGTCGCTTTTTGTCCAGCCGGCATTATCGGTAGCATAGCCATAGTTTTTTACGCCATCGGTGGTAAGTGCATATTCCTTACCCGAGGCCGTTTCTTTTATCCAAAGGTTGTCGTTTTTAATAAAAGCCGTCATGGTACCATTGGGCGAGGTGGCGGTATTTGACTGGCTGTTACTTTTGGTTTGGGCGGCCGCTGAACCATCTGCTTTAGTAGTAGTATTGGTGCGGCCATTAAAAACCCAGGGTGTTTTGCCAATAATAAACGATACCTGCTTATCGTCGTCGCCAAGCTCAAAGGTATTAAAGGGCAAATGGTCAGCATTGTAGTTAATGCCGGTAGCTTTTGACAATGCTTCGGCCAGTTTTTGGTGGTCGAAAGCCGGTGCTTTTTTGCTTTTGGCGGCATCAACCAAAATAAATGTAAAGCCTTTGGCCATAAGGTCGCGATACCAAAAACGGTCGCCGGTCAACCAGTTGGGGCGTACCGATGGGTGGTCTGCCAGTTGGGTGGTGTTGTAGCCCAGCATTTGCTCGGCCCGGGCATAGTTGGCCGTGGTAAGTGCCGGCCCTGTTTGCGAATAACCATCGGTTACCATCGCTGCCGACATAAATAGCATCGGTAACAACTTTGCTAGTTTCTTCATTTAAAAAATTTGATTTATTAAAATTTTCGGGCCGTCAAAATAGTAAATAATTCAGGTGATTGGTGTTAATGTGTTAAAATGGACGTGTTTGTTTCTGTTCCGGGGATGTTTACTTGTGGGCATAGCCATGCAACAACCGGGACAGGTTTTTAATGCTATCAATACGCTCTATCAATGGGCCGCTTCTTTAGTTAGTAGTTAAATCACTCTTATACATTTTGGGATTGTACCCTATAAACTTCTATTTTTGCCCAACTTTTGCCGTCAGGCGCAACATTTTAGTAACCGTTAATTTCAATAAACACCATGCGACAAATAGCATACAGGGAAGCACTTAGAGAAGCAATGAGCGAGGAAATGAGAAAAGATCCCAATGTTTTTATTTTAGGCGAAGAAGTAGCTGAATATAATGGCGCTTACAAAGTAACGCAGGGCATGTTGGCCGAGTTTGGCGCTAAGCGGGTAATTGATACACCAATAGCCGAGTTGGGTTTTACCGCTATAGCCGTGGGTGCTGCGCAAAGTGGCCTACGCCCCATTGTTGAATATATGACCTGGAACTTTGCCGTACTGGCATTGGATCAAATACTAAACACTGCCAGTAAAATGCTGGCCATGAGCGGTGGCCAAATAAGTTGCCCCATCGTATTTCGCGGTGCTAATGGAAGTGCCGGCCAGTTGGGTGCGCAACACTCAACCGCCTTCGATAGCATGTATGCCAACATTCCCGGTTTAAAAGTTGTATCGGCCAGTACGCCGTACGATGCCAAAGGTTTGCTCAAAGCAGCCATTCGCGATAACGACCCCGTAGTATTTTTTGAAAGTGAAGTGATGTATGGCGATAAAGGCGAAGTGCCCGAAGAAGAATATATTATTGAGTTGGGCAAATGTAATGTGGTACGGCAGGGTACCGATGTAACCATCGTTTCGTATAATAAAATGATGAAAGTGGCCCTGGGCGCCGCCGCCGAACTGGAAAAAGAAGGCATTAGCGCCGAAGTAATTGACCTGCGCACTATTCGGCCACTTGACTGGATGACCATTTTGGAAAGTGTAAAAAAGACCAACCGGCTGGTAATAGTAGAAGAGCAGTGGCCTTATGCCAGCATCAGTTCCGAAATCAGCTACCGCATTCAAAAAGAAGGTTTTGATTACCTGGATGCTCCTATCCGCCGCATTTGCAGCGCCGATGCGCCTATGCATTATGCGCCAAACCTTGCCGCTTTATACCTGCCCGATGTGCCACGTACCGTTGCATTGGTTAAGGAGGTGATGTACTTGAAAAAGTAAGAAGTAAAAAGTAAAAATTAAAAAGGAAGAAGTATAAATTAAAAAGAAACAATACGTTTCTTAAATAAATGTTTCCCGGGCTTTGGTCCGGGATTTTTTATTTTTTACCGGCGGGGTTGTTCAACTCAAATTGTTGCCTTGTCATTATCCAGCGGTTAACGGATTGCTCAAAATTTAAGTAGCCGGGCATGGTTATGTATTCCTGCTCAAATTGAAAACCGGCTTTTGCCAGCGTTTTGTTGGGGGCTGGGTTTAGGGCGTAGGGCTCGCAAATCAGGTTTTTTAATTTTAATTTATTGAAGAAGTAGGGTAGCGTAAGTTGAATTAAAGCGGCACCCAACCCTTTTTGACGCATTTTATTTTCCCATACATGTAAATGCATATTGGCTTGCTCTGCAAAAAAAGTTGGGTTGGTATTGGAGTGGCCTATTGGTACATCATCACAAAGCCAAATAATGCAATAGGCATTTTTTAATTTATAATCTTGCCACAGTTGTTTTTGTAGCATGGCCTCTATGTCGGCTCTTGCAGGTAATTTGTTTATATCTGCCCCCATCGCCTGCATATCTTCTTTGGTTCTGCTAAACCAATAATTGGCAACAAGTGGCACATCTGATTTGGTCATTTCCCTTACTGATAGGTTAGTGTTTGATACGAACGCTGTCATGCTGTATTTATCTATAAATTGTTAGCTTATTTTCCTAATACTTAGTTTATGAGGCTGTTGTTGCCTGTTATTTTCATAGGTTGGTTTTTGTATAAATGCCATTGCAGCGGCGGGCGGTTTCTCGCTCTATCTTAATGGTTAACTCCCGCAATGTGGTGGAAAATAAAATAATAGTTGCTTTAATTTACCATTCAATAAAATGGTGAATGATAATAAACAACATTTTGGCATGAGCAGGCGAGTTGCCATACTCAAAGGTTTTTAAATATGGGAAGTAAACACTTACTGCAACTGCAGGCAATAGTGGTAATACTTAGTTGCGTTTGTAATGCTTTTTAATAATTGTTATAAAAAGATGCATTGTTTATTTTAAGATGTCTGGCCGGTGTTAAGAGGGCTGCTATAGTGCTGAAATTGTGCTTAAGGGCTTTTGTAGATGAATATTTCTGTACGGAACATTTTAATACCCGTACAAAAAAATGTAGGAACATGGCTGGTTATTATGTTTTTAAAATAGCTTTAGCGCCACAAAAAAAACTGCACATGAAAAAGTTGGCCTCGAACATTTTACCGGTAGTATTCATCCTGCTGATTGGCTGCAAAAACAATCCAACCACTGTTGAAACTATAACGGCAAACGCTACTTCTACAGCAGTCATATTACACCCCGACTGGATAATGCAGGGCAATATTTATGAAGTAAACATGCGCCAGTATACAAAAGAAGGCACCTTTAAGGCCTTTGAGGCAAACCTTGACCGGTTAAAAGAAATGGGCGTTCAAGCCTTGTGGTTTATGCCTATTACACCTATTAGCAAGATTGATAGAAAGGGTACCCTCGGCAGCTATTATGCCGTGGCTGATTATACAGGTATCAATCCCGAATATGGCAACCTTGCCGATTGGAAGCACCTGGTAAACACCGCCCACGAAAAAGGATTTAAAGTGCTGACCGACTGGGTAGCCAACCACACTGGTGCCGATAATGGCTGGCTAACAAGGCATCCTGATTTTTTTGAAAAAGACAGCTCCGGCAAAGCGGCCTATGCCTTTGACTGGAGCGATACCCGCAGCCTCGATTTTACTAATAACGAAATGCGGGATAGCATGATAGCCGCTATGAAATACTGGCTTACCGAAACCAATATAGATGGTTTTAGGTGCGATGTGGCTGGCGAAGTACCCGACGACTTTTGGAAAACCTGTATAGCCGAACTAAAAAAAGTGAAGCCCATACTAATGCTGGCCGAAGGCGATAAGGGTTCACTACACGGGGCGGGGTTCAACATCAGCTATGCGTGGAATATGTTTCAGATGACAAAAAAGATAGCCATGGGCGAACGGCCTGCCTCCGCCATTGATAGCATAGTAAACCAGGTAGATTCGACTTTTCCTGAAAATGCGTTGCGCCTGTATTTTACCAGCAACCACGACGAAAACAGTTGGAACATGGCCGACTATGGCACCATGCCCGGTGCCAGCCATGCACCTTTTGCGGTATTAACACAAACCATGGTAAGGGGCATTCCGCTGGTGTATAGCGGGCAGGAAGAACCCGTGCTAAAAAAGATTGAATTCTTTGAAAAAGATGCTATGCCTTTTGGCAAATTTGGCCGTGCAAAGTTTTATAAAACCCTGTTGGAACTTCGTAAAAATAATGCTGCCCTTGCTGCCGATGCCAGCTTTAAAAAAGTAGTGGCAGGCAACGAAAAAGCGGTGTATGCCTTTGTACGCGAAAAGGCCGCCAAAAAGGTGTTGGTAATTTTAAACCTTTCGAACAAACTGCAAACACTGCAAGTAAAGGAAAAGGAATTTTATGGTAAACCATTCAATGTATTTATGAATACCACCGAGCCGCTCAACGACCGCCAGTGGCAAATTGACCCATGGGGATATGTTATTTACGAAGCCCGTAATTAATGATTACGCCTCATATGTTTTTAGGATAGGTTTGCTTTTTACCTAAAAAACATTTGAATTGGAAATAGTGTCTAGCCCATTTGCTGTTCCCTACGGATACAAAACGTTAGTACCAATGCCTGTAAAATTGTTTACCTTATTAGTCATATTTACGATTAGTTATTGCAGATTGAAAATAAAAAAGGTTCAACCTCCCATATTAAAATTTGATTGAAAAGTGTTTCGCTTGCAGCAATACATGACTTTAATTTGTCAAGGCTGCTGAACGCAAAACGGGTGTATTTGTTACACACCAAAACCTACATTTAAATTTCCACACTTTTTTTAAACAAAAACTACCCTTTATGAAACTACTCAACTACCCTGTTAGAGCCCATGTTCGTTTGCTGGTAATGCTATGTGTTTTTGTAGCTCTGCCATCGCTGTTATTTGCACAGGTAAAAGTTACCGGCACAGTAACCAACACCCAGGGGCAACCTGTAGAAGGTGCTTCTGTTGTAATAAAAAATACCAATGCGGGTACGGTTACCAATGCCAGTGGTAATTATACATTGACGGCCAGTTTAAAAAACGGAAAGTATATTGTATCCGTCACAGGTATAAATTTTAAGTCTTTTGAGAAAGAAATTGCAGTAACATCATCCAACCAAAATATTGCTGTTGAAGCATCGTTAGAGGCAGACATAAACGGTTTTGACGAGGTAGTGGTTACGGGTACTTCCGCAGGTACTACCCGGCGGCAACTGGGCAGTTATGTAAGTACTGTAAAAAGCGACCAGTTAATTAAAGGTGCTACAGGCAATGTGCTTGCTGCCCTGCAGGGCAAAACTGCCGGCGCACAGATAACGCAAAACTCGGGCGACCCCGCAGGTGGTATGTCGGTAAGGTTGCGGGGCATCAGTTCCATCTCCTCCTCCAGCGAGCCATTGTATATTGTAGATGGTGTAATTGTAAACAATGCCACCAACAGGGTAACCAACACCAGCGGTAACTTTGATGGCGGTAATTTTGTTGGAACCGTTGGCCAAAACAGGCTGGTAGATATTAACCCCGCCGATATTGACCGTATTGAAGTATTGAATGGCGCAGCAGCCGCTGCCATTTATGGAAGCCGGGCCAATGCGGGCGTAGTACAAATTTTTACAAAACGTGGTACCACCGGTGCAGCAAGGGTAAGCTTTTCAACCAATGTTACCGTTGGCGAATTGCGTAAACGTCTTGAATTTAACCAGGCCCCTACCAAATTTGGCGGCCCCACCGATGGTGTTGGCGCACAAACCCAGGATATTTTAACGCCTTCGCTCACCAACACTACCCCCGTTACACGATACGATTACCAGGATGCCATTTTTAGAACCGCCATAGGTAACGACAATAATATAAGCATTGCCGGCGGCACCGAAAAAACCAAGTACTTTCTTTCGGGCTCATACTTTTTTAACCAGGGCATTATAAAAAACACCGATTTTCAACGCTATAACTTTAGGGCTAATGTTGACCAGGTGTTAGCAGACTGGGCAACCGTGTCCATAGGTCTGAATTATGTAAACAGTGCAGCCAACGAAAAGCCCGATGGCAACTCCTTCTTTTCGCCTATGAACTCTGTAACGATTATTGGAAATATTCACGACATATTTAAGAGAGATGCCCTGGGCAACCTGCAGGCAGTAGGCGAGCGGGGCAGGGTTAACCCATTGTCGGTTATTGAAGATTTTAAGCAAAAGCAAACCACCAGCCGAACATTATCTAACATCAGCCTAAAACTTAAACCCATTAAAAATGTGCTGGTAGACTATACGCTGGGTATAGACAACTTTAGCCAGTTGGGCACCACCTATTTGCCTCCATATGCCTACAATGTAAGCGATGGTTTTTTTGGCGGTGGTCCAAACCTCGATCCTTCGCGTAATGGGTACGCCAGCGCGGCTAACAATACATTTTTCGCCATTAATCACGATGTAAATGTTACTTACAATACGGCTATTACCAGCAACCTAAGCAGTACCACACAAGCAGGTTTTTCGCAACAGTACGAAAAAAATAACTACGTGCTTTTACAAGGCCGCGGCCTCGCCCCTTTTGTACAAACTGTAAATGGTGCCAGTACCATTATACCTGGAAACGACGATAGAAGTGAAATTTCAATAACGGGCTTTTACCTGCAGCAGAATTTTAAATTTCGTAACCAGCTATTTGTAACTGGTGCTGCACGAGTAGATGGATCGTCGGTGTTTGGACAAGATCAACGCAACCAAACCTACCTAAAGGCAAGTTTGAGCTATGTTTTATCGGGTACAGATTATTGGGAAAAACTGGGCGTAGCAAAATGGTTTAACCAGTTTAAGGTGCGTATGGCCTATGGCGAGAGTGGCAACCTTACCGGTATTGGTGCCTATGATAGACTTAACAATTATACCGCCAGCTCCTTTTTGGGCCGTACCGCACTTAACTCAAGCCAGCGATTAGCCAACCAAAACGTAAAGCCCGAGCGCCAGGCCGAAATAGAATTTGGTGCCGACATGGGTTTCTTTAATAACAGGGCAACCTTATCAATTAACGTGTACAATAAAAAAGTAACCGACTTGCTCATTAACCGCCAAATAGCTCCAACAAGAGGCTTTAGCACCCTGCTCGATAATTTTGGTGAACTGGAGAATAAAGGTTTTGAAATAGTTTTGGGTGGAAGCCCCATTGCCACTAAAACCTTTAACTGGAACATTAACCTGTTATATAATCATAACCGCAATAAGGCGGTGCGTATAGGCCAGGCACTTACGCTGTTTAACACTAATGGTGGTGCGCCCGTTGGTATTATAGAAGGCCAGCCAATTGGTATTTTTTATGGAACTTTTTTTGCAACCACCAACGGCCAGCAGGTTAAAAACAGCGCAGGTATTTTACAAATTGAAAGAGGTACACAAATTAACCCGCTACAATTTACCACGGCCCGCGATGCCAATGGGTTACCACCAGTAACTGCCAGCGTGCTACGCCGTATTATTGGCAACCCCAACCCCGATTACACCGCTACGCTGGTAAACGAGTTTACCTTTAAAAAACTAAGCCTGCGTGTACAATTAGATGCCGTGCAGGGGGTAGATGTTTTTAATGCCGATTTTAGAACAAGGCAGAATGTAGGCAACGGTTTGGTAGCCGAGCAGGAACACCGCGGCTTGTTGCCACGAGGGTATGTTCTTGGAAATTTGAACATTGAAGAGTGGAGGATAGACGATGGCTCGTTTGTAAAGTTGCGCGAATTATCGTTTAGCTACGACCTTGGCAAGGTGGCAAAAATAAGCAACCTGTCCGTTAGTTTTAGCGGCCGTAATTTAATTAGCTGGGACAATTACACTGGCTACGATCCCGAAACGAACGCTGGCGGCCAAAGTACGCTGCTGCGCGGTATCGACTTTGGTGCAGTACCCATTCCCCGTACTTACAGCCTTGGCATTCGTGCAAACTTTTAATCAACTACTAAATTCTACAGTATGAAAATTATTATAAAAAATTCTGCTATACTTCTATCGCTCGCCGCTATGCTGCTGGTGGGTGCGTGTAAAAAAGATTTTAATAACCCTAATGCGGCCACAGCAGACCAGGTGTTTTCAAATACGCGTGGTTTTACGGGAACTGCCGTTGGTTTGCAGCGGTTATACTCGTTGGGCAGGGCAGGCTCGTTATTTAACATTATAAACGCCAATGGCTTTGTTACCAACGAACTGTTTTTGGTAAACGCGGGCAATCTGCCTGAGGCACAATTAAATTTGGGGGGTGGTAGCGTAGACCCCACCAACACTATATTGGCTAACATTTGGGCCAATGCAAGTAAAGTTATTTTTGATGCCGACAATGTTATTACAGGTGCACAAGGTTTGGCCGATAAAGGCTATGCAAGCGGCCTGATAGGTTATACTACCATTTACAAAGCACTTGCGTTAGGTAGCTTGTCTATGTTTTGGGAGCGGGTGCCGGCAGGTGTGGGCATCAACAGTAGCTTTACCGAAAGAAAGCAGGGCTTTGAACGGGCTGTTACAGCTATTGATGCTGCCCTTGCCTCCATTACCACTAACCCCATTACCGCGGGTGTACTGGCTAACTTGCCTGCGGGCATTGACATTGTAAATACACTACAGGCGCTTAAAGCCAGGTATGCATTATTTGCAGGAAATTATCCTTTGGCCCTTACTGCTGCCAACGCGGTAGACCTAACCAAAAGGAGCGCTTTTACCTATGATGCTTTAAATTTAAACTCCCTGTTTGAAATTTCAACTGCAACTAATAATGTTTTTCAACCAATTGATTCTACAATGGGTTTACCAGTTGGATTGCGGCCCGAGGCAAGCGATGCAAGGGTAAACTTTTATATGGTTATTAATCCTACTACGGCCCCAAGATGGCGCTTGTTAGGTTTTGCTGCGGCAGCCAATACTAACTTTCCCATTTACCTGCCCGATGAAATGCGTTTGATTAAGGCTGAGGCATTGGTAAGGCAAAGTGCGCCAAACCTAACAGCCGCTAAAACCGAACTGGATGCCGTGCTTACACAATTACCTGCCGCCGATCCGTTTGGTGTAGGTGCCAACCAGCCAACTTATGCCGGGCCGCTGACAGCCGCTGCATTATTGACTGAAATTTACCGTAACAGGTGTATTGAGTTGTTTATGAGCGGCCTTAAGCTGGAAGACATGCGCCGTTTTGAACGCCCATTGACGGAACGTAAGCGGAACTTTTTCCCTTACCCATTCCGCGAAAGAGATAACAATCCTAACACCCCAACCGATCCAAGCTTTTAAACGGGTTAAGAAGAAATAATTGGTTGATTGCAAAAGGTAAGACCAGGCTGACTACGTTTGTCACCCTCGTTTTGCCTTTTGTTTTTTTTAGATTTATGAGAAGTAAACATGCTTTTGGCTTATCCATGCTTTTCTGTTTTTAGCGCAGTAAAACCTTAAAAAGATGTTGTCATTACTTTCATTTATTTTATTCTCCATTCCTTTTATCGGGCAGGCCTGGAGGGCCAAAATACCACAGCCGCAGGTAAAGCATGCGGACCAAGGCGCCGCCATAATCAACAAGCCCTGAAGGGGCGGGATACCTTTCGTTTACAGTCTTTAGTATCAGCTTCCAAAGCGCAATTAGGTCAACAATTCACAAGCATTGTATTTTAAAAAATCGTGAAACTTTAATTGTTTTGACCAGGCATGATATCAAATATCCCGCCCTTGCAGGGCTTTTAAAATTACTGCTGGCTAATGTCAGTGGGCTTCACCCACCGTCAGGGTATTACGGCCCCTCAGGCCTCACTAATTAAAAATAAAAAGCCATTTTTTTTATAAACGATGTTGATTATTCTAACTTCCATCAACTTAATTAAAAAAAATTTCAACATATTGCAACACTGTATACCAGATGAGATAAATGGTTGAATGCAAAAGAAAAGACCATGCTGACCCCGTTTGTCAGCCTGGCGTTGCCTTTTGTTTTTTTAAGATTTATGAGAAGTGTAAAGATACTTTTGCCTATCCCTGCTTTTCAATCATGTCCAACAGAAAACTAAAATCGGATGTATACAAATCTTCCATTAACCTTTGGTCTGCTTGCTCCAATAATACGAAGCTTTTGGTATTTTCTATAGCATGCCGGGGTGTGCGTATACCCGGTATTACGGTGCTTACCTGTGGATAGCTTACAATAAAACTAAGCGCTAACCCGGTATAGGAAGTTTGGTATTTATCGCATAAACTTTGTAAATTATGTTTCAAAATACCATTGCCTAATTCAATAATTTTTTTAGTTAGCCTGGTACTGCGGTGGTCGTCGTTTTCAAATGTGCTGTCGCCCAAAAATTTATGGGTAAGTAAACCAAATTGCAGGGGCATTCTTGCTACGATTCCATAACCCTGTGCCGCGGCATTTTTTATGAGCGACAGTGAGCGTTGATTGATTAAATTAAACACCAGTTGAAACCCTGAGCCCAATTGTTTTTCCATTAAAAATTCAGCTTCGGGAACGGGATGGAAGGTGTTGAGCGACAAACCCCAATACCGAATTTTACCCTGCTGTTGCAGGGTTTGCATGGCCTGGATACATTCGCCGTTTTCAAGATGTTTTATTCGGGCAGTATGCAACTGGTAATAGTCAATAACCTGCCTGCCTAACCGTAACAGGCTTTGTTGGCAAGCATCAATAATATGGCTGGCTGAATAGTCAAATGTAAATTGGTTTTGTCTTGAAACATTTCCCACTTTACTTGCTATAATTACTTCAGGCTTATCCATCAATGTTTTACCAAGCAACTGCTCCGAATGTCCGAGGCCGTAGATGTCGGCCGTATCAAAAAAGTTTATTCCTACATCAAGTGCTGCATGTATTGCCTTTTTGGAAACAGCATCATCCGACAATCCCCATCCAATAGCCGTATTGCCAATCATTGCATTACCACCAATGGCCCAGGCGCCAAAACCTACTTCACTTACCTGTAACGATGTATTGCCAAATTGCCTGTATTGCATTTTCTGTTTTTTTAATTAAGTAAATGTAAGCGTACAATCATTTTTACCTGCAATGTTGTTGCCAACAAAATGTATTTTAGTGAAAGACAATATGGTATTTACAAACCAGGTTTTTTATAGTGGGTTCTGTAATTTGCTTTGTGCTGAATGATAAACAAAACGTACACGAGTGCGACGCAACGAAAGCTTAATAGCAATAAACTTTCTGGCTAATAAAAAATTTCTAAAGGACGATAAATTATTTTTCAGTTGATATAAACTATTGATTTAAATGAATAGAGAAGAAGCAATTGTACAATCGTGGACAGCCAATGCTGCCAATTGGATTAACACCATCAACAGCGGTGCATTGGAAAGCCGGATACTGGTTGCTAACCAGGCTATGGTTGATGCTATTACCGATTACAAACCAACCAGCCTGTTGAACGTAGGTTGAGGCCAGGATTGGCTGACGAGGACATTGCACAAGGATGGAGTAAACGTATTTGGCATAGATGCGATAGCCGAATTAATTGAAAACGCCTTTAGTAAAGATGGGCACCGGTATGCAGTTTGCAGCTATGAGAATTTGGTAATTGGCTGGGAAAAATTTATTGATGGAAAGGACAGCTTTGCGTTTAATTTTTAGTTGCCTGATGAAGCGCTTACCAATGCATTTATTCTGTACCTGGGCAACGAGGCCGCCAAAGGTTCGCATTTATTTATACAAACGCTTCATCCCTTAACGGTTGCTATAACCGATGGCTACCAAAGTGGTTGGAAGAAGGGAAGGTTGGATGGTGTGCCTGCCGGGTATGTGCTTCCTTACCAGTGGTATTTTAGAACTTTGCACGATTGGATAGCCTTATTTGTCAAAGCAGGTTTTACTATTCGGGAAATAAGGGAGCCACTGCATTATGCTACCGGTAAGCCGGCATCGGTCATTTTTATAGCGAGAAAATAGGGATGAACGTATGCTGTTATAAGGAAATGGCAGCAAGGCGTGTTAACGGATTAACGTAACTACGCCTTTTTCAAAATAAGGTTTGCCGGTAAAATCTTTGGCTTTAAACATCCATACAAAAGTGCCGCTTGCCTGTGGCAGGCCGTTAATAGTGCCGTTCCAGCCGGGGCCTGCCGCCTGCGTATGAAATACCCTTTGGCCCCACCGGTTAAACACGCTAAAAAATTCAATTTGTTGCAGGCCTGCTATTATTGGGCGCAGTACATCGTTTCTTCCATCGGCATTGGGGGTAAAGGCAGTGGGTACAAAAACCCCCGGTTTAGTATCAAATATTTTTACTGTCATAGAGGCGGTGTCGCTGCAACCTGCACTATTTAAAACGGTTACCCGGTACCGCACACTGCCCACATTTGGGGGAAATACAGCCACCGGATTATTGGTGTTTGCGGCCGATAAAAACCTGCCGGGCGACCATGCATAACTGGTACCACCCATGGCATTTAATTGTAGTGGCTGGTTGGCCACCACCGAGGTATCGTTGCCGGCAAAGGCCGCCAGCTTTGGAAGTACCCGCACCGTAACCGAATCGTAAAAAGGTTTGGGACAGCCGAGGGTGTCAAAGGCGGCAAGCACATAGGTGTTGGTGGCACCGGGGCGAACTGTACCGGTTAATGCCAAAGGTTGTGTTATAGAGGGTTGGCGCAACCATGCATAGGACGAACCTCCAATGCTTGCATTTATAACTGCGCTGGTATTAAAACAAATAGTAGTGTCGCTGCCGGCATTGGCAGTGGGGTATGGTATGGTTGAAATTGTAAACGACCGGGCGGCACTACAGCCGCCTATACGTGCTTTTAGTGTAAATAAGGTTGATTGGTTTATTGCTGCCGACGGCATTGGCAACAAGTTGTTGCTGAATAATGCAGCGGGCAACCACTCGTATTGCAGCGCGTTGGAAGTTGCCTTTAGCGTAACCACATCGCCGCGGCAAATAATAGTATCGGGTATGGTGGATAGCGATACGGAATCAACTACACGAACCAAAACGGAGTCGGTGTTGGTGCAACCGTTTTCGTTGTACTGAACTACATACCTGGTAGTAACCAGGGGAAATACCGTTGGCTGGTTGGTATTTGCGTTAAGTAAAGTAGTGTTAAGCTGCCAGCTATAATTACCGGGCGAATTGGCTTTGAGCTGTAAAGTATCGCCCCTGCAAATAAGTGTATCAGCAAACTGTAATGCAATGGCGGGGTTATTGTTTAGTACAATGGTTTTTTGAAAACTGCTGCTGCAGCCAGTGGAAGTAGTAATGGTTTGGGTTACCACCTTATTGCCCGTCTGTACATATTGAAACGAGGGATTGGGCAGGTTGCTGGTATCGGCTTCGCCATCGTTGCCAAAGTTGTATAGCCATTGAGTAATGGTGCCATACCTGGTGGTTGCCCGGTTGGTAAACTGAACCGGCGCTTTAACACACAAGCCAATATTGTCAAAGTTGGCTTGCGTGCCTGGGTACACCCTTACCTGTGTAGTGGTACTATCGCTGCAAGGCTGGTTTTGGTTGATGAATAACTGTACCCGGTAAACCCCCGTATCAGCAAAAGAGATGGAAGGCATAGAGAGGGTGGATGAAAAAACATTACTGCCTGCAGCATTATATACTTGCCAGTTAAAGGAGTTGATAAGCGGGCTGGTTGACAAATTATTTAATTGAAGATCATTGGTATCGTTGCACAGCAGGTACAATGGCTGGAGGGTAGCATTAGCCACTTTACAGTTGGTTACGCGTACCTGTATGTCTTTACGTTGGGTAGCTATTACTTTACCGTTGCGAACCTCATCAATACAAACCGAAATAATGTATACACCGGCTGGCGGGGCAATACCAGTAATAAAGCCAGTAGCTGGGTTAATGTTGGCCCTTGTACCAAACGGAGCAGCAGAAACATATCCATTACCGTAGGGTACCGTATCGTAGGGTGGTGCAGAGGGTGGCCGCTGGTTTTCAGCATCCACACCCGGTCCACTTTGAAGGGCCGGGCAAAAACGATAACGTAACTGGTCGTTGTCGGCGTCGCGTCCGTTAAAGCCATATGTAAAGCTATTGTCAGCACAAAGCAGTACAAGGTCGCTGCCGGTAAACTCGGCACTGTTGTTTGCCGGGGCGGTGTCGCCATCAATAGTTCCAGGTATTTCGGCAGTATAGGCTGCCCCTATATTTCCATAGCCTGGCCGTAAGTTGTTAATATTGTTTACCCTAAAAATTACCTGGCTGCTTACCAGGTAGCCATTTACCGATGCGGGCAGGTCAACCGTAAAATCAAAAATACCCACTTCGTAACATACCGTTGGTGGGTTAGTAATACAGGGGTCGCGGCTCCTAAAGGAAATAGTACGTTTTAAGCCCAGCGGTACCGTTACGTTCATTACCCTTCCATTGGTTACCCTGTCAAAAAACGATACAACGGTTGAGTTATTTATTTCGCGGCCGCTGTTGCATAACCGGTATAGGGTTAGTGTAACATTGTAAGTAAAAATTCCGTTTGATTGTTTTACCAACGTATAGTGAATATCGCCCCCACTAACATGACCAGCCATAGAAGTTATGGGCAACAATAATACACAACACCATAATATCCACTTTGTCATTAAAAGCTATTGTTAGGTTCCGGCTAAGTAATCAATTTACAAATATTATAGCCGGCAAAAAGGAAATCCCATTTATATTTTAACGGGTAAAGTGGTAAAACGTTGCCAGTTTTGTTAGTAAATGCATTTGCACAGAAAGGTAGGCTATTAATAATTAAGCTTATACAATTGAGTGTCGGGCGTTTTTTTAAGAAGATAGGATTTATTTAATCTTATTCTTTACCTCATTTAACTTCATCAGCGCTTCTACGGGAGTTAACCTGTTAATATCGATGTTGTTCAGCATCTTTCTTATTTCATCAAAGGTTTCGCTGTGGGCATCAAATATGCTTAATTGCATTTTGGGGATTGATAGTTTTTTGACGTTGGCGCCTAACTGGGCTGTTCCACCGTTAGCAGGGCTATCTTGTTCATCACTTACATTTTTACTTTCCAGTTGTTGCAATACCTCGTTGGCACGTTCAATTAATTTGGGAGGCATGCCGGCCATACGTGCTACATGTATACCAAAGCTGTGGGTACTACCACCCGGGGATAACTTACGTAAAAAAATAATTTTATTGCCAACCTCTTTATTGGTTACATGGTAGTTTTTTACGCGGGGTAGTTTATTCTCCAGTTCGTTTAGTTCGTGGTAGTGCGTGGCAAACAGGGTTTTTGGTGCAAAAGGGGAGGAGTGTAAATATTCCACAATGCTCCATGCAATGCTTATGCCGTCGTAGGTGCTGGTACCGCGGCCAATTTCATCAAGCAACACAAGGCTGCGTGCGGTTAGGTTGTTAATAATGCTGGCGGTTTCGTTCATCTCTACCATAAAAGTACTTTCGCCGCCGCTTAGGTTGTCGCTGGCACCTACGCGGGTAAAAATTTTATCGGTCAACGGTATGTTGGCCAAAGATGCCGGTACAAAACTGCCCATGTGCGCCATAAGGGTTACCAGTGCCGTTTGCCTAAGAATGGCGCTCTTGCCACTCATGTTGGGCCCGGTTAAAATAATGATTTGTTGGGCCGATGGATCGAGGCCTATATCGTTGGCAATATAGCTTTCGCCAACTGGTAAGTTTCGTTCAATAACGGGATGGCGGCAGTCTTTTAGGTGCAATTCGGTGCCGCCGTGTAGCTGTGGTTTTTTGTAATTAAAATGTAAGGCGTTTTGAGCAAAGCAAGCCAGGCAATCCAATATAGCCAGCACGTTTCCGTTTACCTGCATGGGGGCAATGTAGTCCTGCAGTTCAAGCAACAACTGGTCGTACAGCGATTGCTCAATGGCCATAATCTTATCTTCGGCACCAACAATTTTTTCTTCGTAGGTTTTTAATTCGGGGGTAATGTAGCGCTCGGCATTGGCCAATGTTTGTTTGCGGAGCCAGTTGGCGGGTACCTTGGTTTTGTGCAGGTTGGTCACCTCCAAAAAATAGCCAAACACATTATTAAAGCCAACCTTTAGGGACGATATGCCGGTGGCCTCACTTTCCTTTTGCTGCAGTTGAACCAGGTAATCTTTACCGGTGCTGGCTATATTGCGCAGTTCGTCAAGGTCGGCATGTACACCTTCGCGAATAACGCCACCTTTGGATAGTTGTGCAGGCGGATTTTCCACCACTTCTTTCAAGATTTTTTCTAAAATATAATGACAGGGGTTTAATGCATCGGCAAGGCGTTTGAGGTAGTCGTTAGACGCGGTGATGCATTCCTTCCTTATCGATTCTACTTGTTGTAACCCCCGTGCTATCTGTAATACTTCCCTCGGGTTTATTTTTTTAAGTGGTATTTTACTCACCAGCCTTTCAATATCGCCGGCCTGTTTTATGTGTTGGGTAACCTGCATACGCAGCTCCACATCTTTTATCAAAAATTCCACCAGGTCAAGCCGCTCATTTATTTTACCAATATCCTTTAATGGCAATACTATCCAGCGTTTCATTAGCCTTGCGCCCATTGGGCTAACAGTATTGTCCAATACTTTTAGCAGGCTGTTGCCATCGGCGGTACCTGTGCCCAACAACTCAAGGTTGCGAATGGTAAATCGGTCCATCCACAGGTGGTCGTCCTTCTCTAGCCGGTGTATGCTGGTAATATGTTGCAGGTTGGGGTGCTCGGTATCTTTTAAATAATGGAAGATGGCGCCGGCAGCCACAATGGCAAGCGGCATACCTTCTACCCCAAAACCTTTTAACGAATGGGTTTGAAAGTGCTTAAGCAAACATTCGTTGGCATAAGTTTCGTCAAACACCCAGCTATCTAACGTGTAAGTATAAAATTTCTGACCAAAAATTTCTTTAAAATGCTTTTGATAATGTCGTTGAAAAATGACCTCGGCCGGCTTTAGGCTTTGCAGCAGCTTATCAATGTATTCGTTGTCGCCCTCGCTTGCAAACAGTTCGCCGGTGCTTATATCAAGCAGGGCAATACCTGCTTTATTTTCGGTAAAATGGATGGCAGCCAAAAAGTTGTTGCTGTTGTGCTCCAGCATTTTATCGCCCGAGGCGGTACCTGGGGTTACCATTTCGGTTACACCCCGCTTTACTATGCCCTTAGCTTGTTTGGGATCTTCCAATTGGTCGCAAATGGCTACCCGCAGGCCTGCCTTTACCAGTTTGTGCAGGTAAGTATCCAATGCATGGTGTGGAAAGCCCGCCAATTCGCTACTGAACGCTGCGCCGTTGTTGCGCTTGGTTAAAGTAATGCCCAACACATGGCTGGCGGTAATAGCATCTTCACCAAAAGTTTCATAAAAATCGCCCACACGAAAAAGCAGGATTGCATCAGGATATCGCTTTTTGATAGCGTTGTGTTGCTGCATTAAAGGCGTTTCTGTACTGCTTTTGGCCATAGGCAACAAAAGTAACGAAGTAAGTCTGGAGTTGGGAGTAAGTCGGGAGTATGTAGTCGTTAGTTGGGAGTGGTGGGTTGGGAGCCCCCGTTGGCTGAGCGAAGCCGAAGCCAATGGTGAGTTTTGAGGAGTCTGTAGCTTATTGTATTTAATCGGCAGTTGGGGGCAGTAAGATGTCAGTATGCAATGGTGAGTAATAGGTTGTTAAAATTAAGAAGATGATTAGGAGTAGAGTAAAAAAAAATACCGATTAATATTATGTGATACCTATTGTTGATTTGCCATAAGCGTGTTTATTTTTTTTAATTGTAAATCTAAGCAAGCGGGTTAGACAGAAAATTATCACGAACAAAAAGACTACTAAAATGAATGCGGGAATAGTATAAAATGCTGGTCCATTTGCTTGATTTGGATATGGTAAGTCAGTAAATGTGACTAAGTCAAATTAGAAATCTGACAGTAGAGCAACTATAAAAATTGACACAATGGCTGAAATGATCAAATACTTAGATGATACTATTTTTTTCATTTTATAAAAAACTTCGGCGTTAGGTGGCTTTTGATTTTATCTTCTTTGTCAAACATTATTTCCCGTTTAATTTTTGAACCCATCATCCTCCTCCGAAAGCCAGTCCTCAGACAACACTTTTTCTGAAGCCAGGGTATATCCACTGATAGATTGCTTTTGATGTACTTGTTTCATATATGGCAATGAAACCAATAAAGATTTAGGCGTTTCAGCACTTTCACCTTCCACTAAAATTTCGAATGTTTTTATAGCTAAGTTTTCAAATATGCAGCCTAAAGGCAACATAATGCCTTTACTTCAAAAACTCATTCACTTTACCCTGTATAAATTTTTTTACTGCAGGCCATGTTTGGCCTTTCAGGCTTACGGGTTCTTCGCTTTCTTCGGCATCGGTAAAATAGGTGAGGGCATAGGGAATTGAAATTAGTAACTGCTGGCTGGGATATTTTTCCGTGTAAAAATTAATGAAATCCTCTACGGTATAATGATGAAGTAACTCAGCGATATCCCAAAAATCCTTTTTTACTCCACGTTTTAAAATGGCGGCAATTTTCATCGCCATAATATCTGGGATACTAAATAGACGGATATCATTTTCAATCAACGGTTCCCGTAACACAGGATGATAATGATGTTTTACAAAATCAACTTTTACGTCGTCGATATAGCAAAAAAGTCCTATTGGGTTTTTCGTACTTCTATAAGCGAAGCCGGGAAAAGTATCGGTCAGTGGCTTTATCAAACTTTCGTTATCAAAAAGTTTGGTAGAAAAAAGATCAATATCAATAGATAGTCTGTGCCCTAAATGAAGCGCAAGTGCTGTGCCCCCTACGAGGTGAAAATCTTTTAATGCTGGTACTTTCATCAGCGCTTTTAATAGGTCCAGTGTGCCGGGTTCAATTGTGCTGTATTGAAGCATTTGTAGTCAGTTGGGTCGTTATTAAACAGGGCACAGGCCAAATAAATGTTGTGCGGTGATAGCCATTTAGCATTTGTCAGCACCTCCGCCACCTTTTCGTCCCCATAATACCTTCGGCACTGCCTTATATCGTCCACATCGCCGCGTTCAAAAACCCGCTCAATCACAAACACTGCTTTGGCATCGTAGTCGATGTTTTCAAAATTTACATCCCAAAATATTCGCCTGGCAAAAATGGGTTTGGGCTTTGCATTGTTCATACGCGTAAAGGTAGCTACAATATTAAAACGGTATTGTACTGCTACTGCTGGCAACCGACAGACAATAATTTTCCTTCAGGATGTTTTAAAAAAGCCAGATTACATTGGTAGTTTGTCTCCCTTTTTCATTGCCAGTATTACAGCGTCAAATCGTTGGGTATCAAATTTTCTTTCCAATAAAATATTGATAGCTTTTTGTTGGGTCATTATGGCTTTTTTTGGGTTGCCGGTTACATACAATAGCCGGGCATAGGTGTCTATTAACTCGGGCGATACATTATAGAATTCCATTGCCCGCTCAGCCCAGCCCAATGCTTTGGCAAGGTGGTTGGTATCGGTTGAGCTGGTGTATAGCAACCACGCGCCTTGGTTTAAACTGTTGGCAAACTGCTGGGCATAAGGTGCAAACGTGAACGTCTTTTTCTTATATATGATTTTGGGATTTGTCGGGTCCGTTTCCACCATTTCCGGTGCGGCATCCCTCGCTTTATCCCTGGCCATCGAGTCGCTTTTTTTTATTTCGGCTACCGGAACAATCATGTAAAAGGCATCGTAGTATTTGATAGCATCCCTGATATATGCAGCCGTGTCTTTTACTCCAATAAAATAACTGAGCAATTGCTTTTGGTATTCCTTTTGTTTTTGTTGAGCATAATCGTAGGTGTCGGCGGTAAAAGCGGCTACGTGGCTTGCTTTGTTTTTATCTTTTTCGGCTATTGCTATATCCATCGATTTTTTTATGATGCGCTGGTTAATAGCAATGCGTTGCTGCAAAGGGAGTGCATACCACACCTGTTTAAACAAGTCGTTGTTTTGCCGCATCAACTTGTTTGCTTTAGAAAATAGCGTTGGGGCCATAGTTGCTATTGATGTAAGTATCTTTTTATCTGCCAGCATTTCTGCCGGCATCAGCACGGCCAACGCTTCCAGCAGGCTATCTGTCGGTAAACCGACGGAAAGCCTTGTTTCCAGGTTTTTTATCAGCGCTGGCACGTTATCAGGATCGTTGCTCACCGCTGTGTTTAACTCGGCAAGGGTGGCTTTTCCCTCCACAATTTTGTTGAGGGCTTTGTCGGCTTCGGCCTGGTAAGCAATGTAGGCAGTAGTAGTTCGCGGGTAAACATGAACCAGCTCTCCATTACCCAAAATAAAAAAAGTTCCTATTTGCTGTTTGGGATTGTAGGTGTCAATAAATACCTGCCTGTCTTTATGGTCAAGTTCAATTTCAATGGCAATAAAATTTTTGTTGATTGTTTCTCCTAACTGCGGCGCTTTTAGTGCTACCGCTGCCACCTCGTTGCATTGCTGGCAGGTTGCCGATACAAACTGGGCAAATATAGGTTTGCCGGTTTGTGCTGCTTTTTCTATAGCACTTGCCAACCTAATTTGATTAAAGCTAACCTGGGCATTGGTTTGGAGACAAATAAGTAATAAGACGATCAGGAGTTGTCGAAGCATTTCTTTTTTTAGTTTAAATTAGATATAATGTCACTTTCGCCACAACATTACTATATTAAATTTGATGATTTTTTTGGCTTGTCAATCAGCTAAAGTCATATCGGCATGTCAACTTATCTTGCGTTCCAATATTGTACACATGTCCGTTGAAACAATTTTAAAAGAGTGGAAAATAAAGGCTTACAAACCTATTTATTGGTTAGAAGGGGAGGAGCCGTATTACATTGATAAACTGGTAGCCTTTGCCGAGCATAAAATATTAACCGAAAGCGAGGCCAGTTTTAACCTGACCGTATTTTATGGTAAAGATGCCGATTGGACAGCCGTGGTAAATGCCTGTCGTCGCTACCCCATGTTTGCCGAGCGGCAGGTGGTGCTGTTAAAAGAAGCACAAGCCATGCGGGATATTGACAAGTTGGAAGGGTACATGGAAAAACCGCTTGGCAGCACCATTTTAATTGTTGCCTATAAAGACAAAAAACTGGATGGCCGAAGTAAAATGGTTAAGCACATTAAGAAGAACGGCGAGATCGTTTTTTTTAAAAAAGTGGCCGACTACCAAATGAACGACTGGATAAAAGACATGGTAACTACCAAGGGTTACCAAATAAGTACGCAGGCAATTACTATGCTTGCAGACCATATTGGCAACGACCTTAACCGAATGGAAAACGAGGTGGAAAAGATGGTGCTGAACGTTGGCAGGGGCAAGGAAATTGACGTAAATACGATTGAGAAATATGTGGGCATCAGCAAGGAGTTTAATGCTTTTGAACTGCAGTCGGCTATTGCTAAAAAAGACCTTCCTAAGGCCATTCGCATCATACAATATTTTGAGTTGAACCCCAAAGCGGCGCCCTTACAACTGGTGTTGCCAGCCATTTATAATTACTTCAGCAAGGTGTATACCATTTTTGGTATGGAAGATACCTCGGAGGGGGCGCTTAAAAGTATGTTTTATAACAATGGTTTTGCAGCCCGCGAAGCCATACAAACTACCCGCAGTTTTGGCTTGCAAGGCGTTGAAAAGGTATTATTGCTTTTGCACGAATACAACCTGCGCAGCGTAGGCATAAACAATGCCAGCACCACCGACAGCGGTTTAATGAAAGAAATGGTGGTAAGGATGATAAGTTAGGGGTGAGCGGTGAGGGCGTGAAACGTGAAACGTATATAGTGAATATCGTGAAACGTGAAACTTAAAAAGTCAATGGTGAATAGTAAATATCGTGAAACGTCAAACGTGAAATAGTCATTGGTGAATAATCAAAAGAGAAATCGTACAGTGCCGTTGGCTGAGCGGAGCCGAAGCCAATAGTGCAATTGTGAAAAGTGAAATATGAAATGTCAATTATTTAGTCAGCTTTTAATTTAATTTATAAGGTACGTACTCAACACTCACAACTGACTGCTCACAACTGCCTGCTCACTTCTCTCCATTTAAAATTTACCATTTAAAACCCATAACTCATAACCCATAACTCATAACCCATAACCCATAACTCATAACCCATAACCCATAATTAATAACTCATAACCCATAACTCATAACTCATAACCCATAACCCATAATTAATAACTCATTACTCATAACTCATAACTTATAACCCATAATCGATAATTCATAACTCATAATTCATCAATGGTTCGGTAGTATTTTAAGCAGCCATAGAGCCGATATTTAAGCACTGGCTATAAAGCTTTTTTATTTTATTGCAATTCAGTTCGAGACCTAAGTT
>JBBRUR010000072.1:0-25100 GCA_038247635.1 Chitinophagales bacterium | reverse complement strand
TAAAACCTTTACTGGCTATTGCCTTGCTACCGCTACTACCTATGGGCGGGTTGCAAAGTTTTTGCAGATGGACTTACATTTGGGGTATCCTTATACACCAGCAAAATAACTTATGCCAATATGAGCCAAATAAAAAAACTAACCGCCGCGCAGCAATCTACCCTTTTGCAAACCCTTGAAACGCGTTTTGCCAATAACCCGCAGCGGCATAAAGGCATTGAGTGGGCCAGCGTACTGGCAAAATTGCACGCTGCCCCCGAAAAACTATGGTCGCTGAACCAAATGGAAAACTCGGGCGGCGAACCTGATGTGGTAGGGCAGGATAAAAAGTTGGGGGAGTACCTTTTTTACGATTGTGCGGCCGAAAGCCCTAAGGAGCGAAGGAGCCTTTGTTACGATGCGGCAGCGCTGGATTCGCGAAAGGCAAATAAGCCTGCGGGCAGTGCCCGGCAACTGGCAGCCGACATGGGCATTGAGCTATTGACCGAAGAACAATACCGGCAACTGCAGCAACTAGGACCGTTCGATTGCAAAACCTCCAGTTGGCTGGCAACGCCGCCTGAAATAAGAAAACTGGGGGGCGCCATTTTTGGAGATCGCCGGTTTGACAGGGTATTTGTATACCATAACGGAGTGGAGTCGTATTACGGCGGCCGGGGTTTTAGGGGTAGGCTCCAGGTATAGCCCATTGCTATTTACCCAAACAGCATATTACCAAAGTTTACTAACAACGCTTACCAGTATTCAATCCTGCACTTAATATTTCAGTTTAGTGGCTCGCCACCATTTGGCCATGGCTAATCTTTTCGCGAAACGTTGCAGTGTATTTCATTTCATCGCTGCTTATGTAATTAATCTCAACTTTAATAACCTCACCAGGTTTCATCAATTTGTAACCGGGTTTTGAGGTTTTTGTAAAAACCAGCTCGTAATTGCAATCGTTGAGCCAATTGGTAGCGTACTCAAAAAAGTATTTTTTGTTATCAGTGTATTCAGTTGTTTTGGTAGAAGTCCGCTCTATTAGCACTGTCTTTTTTTTAAGATCGTCGGGGTCGGTAACATCGTACTGCCATTTTCCATCAAAATATTTTTTGCAATTAGTGTTATCCGAAAACGATCCCTGGGCCAGCTGGCTACTTTTGCTTGTGGCATTGGTACCTACGGCCGATGAAGCATCCGGAGGGTATAGTTCCACCAATCCGTTCAATATTTCATCAATGTCTTTTGAATACTTTATTAAAAGATTTTTATAGGTAAAGGTTATAAACTGCACCGTTGCATTTTCGGTAGAAAAATAATAGCCCGAATAGCAAAATTTAATGCCCGCCTGCGAACCCTCCATTTTCATACAGAGCACTTTTACATTGTTCACCATTCTATACTCTTTGGAAACTATTTGCAGATCGGGAGAAGCAGATTTTCCATTTACAAGGGCAATGTAAGGGTACGATTCAATAGGTATCGCCGAATTTTCGGTAATAATGGTGGCTTGCACCGACTGTCCTTTCAAGTCTATCTCAAATTCGGCATCAGAGGAGGCCTCCGATTTTTTAAAGTTCCATTTTTTAGGATCCAGCCAAAATCCCATTTCATTATTCCTGCTTTTTAATAAAAACGTGGCATTGCTGCTTTTTTTAAATAATGTTGGGTTGGTGGCAATGCTATCCTCACTATCCGGGTTGCTGGCGTATTTCCATGTTCCATCGGGATACAGCAATACTTCATCGCCATTTTCGGTCACGGCTTTTTTTTGAGCAATGATTACAGTTGAACTAAATGACAATACAAATACTACCCAAATAATTTTACCCATACATATATTTTTACTATCACTACCAGTAACGATAAAATATAAAGCGAACGTATTGCAAACGCCGCCAAATTTCATCTACGGCTGTATTCATCTTTTATAAAAACGAAAATAAGTACAATGCCTATTGGTTCCTAAAAATTAATTTTTATAAAAGATACTTATACAACACTGCTATCGCTAAACCTTGCCAACAGTATTATAAAAGCCAACAACAACACTATAGTAAAGATGGCTTTTGACCTTTGTGTGTAGAAAAGAGCTGTTTTGACAAAAGGTGGCTGATGGCCGCGTATGTTTGTTGCAACTTTTTATAGACGACTGTAGCTTTAAAAAAACTGGTAACAAAATGACTACTAAACCTGCCGATAACGAAACTATCCAAACCCTACACCGCCGACCCTGCCAAGACCAATAAAAACATCTCGCTTAAAAAATATGAGCTGTTGAGGGAGCACCTGATGGCCATTGTAGGCCTGGGCAAAATTACGCACCCCAGCCTTATGGAACAGTTGCACGCCTCAGTAAAAAACCTGTTAGAGGGCAATGCGCAATGGTATGGCAAAACCGTAATACTTGACCTGGAAGCCCGGCACATAATTGAACGGGCCGGCACCAAACCCGATAAATACCGGCTGGCAAATTAGGTATCTTAAATGATTACCGCTATTTGGTACACTTAATGATGAATATAAAATGATGATAAAAAAGCTGAATAAAATTACCAACAGTATAAGAGTGCGACCTCTATGAATATAGAGGCAGGCTGCAACGACTGATGAAAATTGTTATAAAGCCTGGTTCCAAAATATCAGCATCCGATTGCGGATAACCATTGTATTTTGCTAATTAACGATTAATGCAAACGACTGCCGCAGGTTTTAGTAATCATTCTTTCTTAACTATTTAAAACGGCATCTTCCGGCAGGTTTTACCGAAATTGCGAAGCAAAGCACGCTATGTTAAAACTACCTATAAGCCTTATATTACTCTTTGCCCTGCAAGTTGCAAAAGCACAATCCACATTACTAAAGCAAAATAGCTGGCGGGTGGCCCTTGAACGGAAAGATGGCAGGCAGGTGATCTTTGGGCTGTCAAAAACCATCGAACAAGAACAACTGGTTTTGTATGTACAAAATGGTGCCGATCAGGTAAAAGTAACCGATGTGATCACGGCCGGGGATTCGCTGTTTTTTACCATGCCTGTTTTTGAAAGTGCTTTTAGGGTAAAACAACTGCCTAATGGTAACATTGCCGGTACGCTTATAAAGTCAACCGCCGCAAGCATTCAGTATTGGCCACTTACAGGATCGCCACAAAATGGGATAAGGTTCCCGGTTAGCCAGGGTATGCCCGCAGGCGATATTACCGGTAAATGGAAAGTAGACATTACCCGCCCCAATGGCACCATACGCAATGCCATAGCCATTTTTAAACAGGAGGGAAATAACCTTACAGGTAGCTTTCTTACCCCGTCATCGGATTACCGATACCTGCAAGGTGTGGTAACCGGCGACTCCGTAAAGCTATCCAGCTTTGATGGTGATAATGCCCGGCTATTTGAAGCAGCAATCCAAACCAACGGCACTAGACTAAGCGGCATATTTTATAGCGGCTATAACGGCCAGGAAAGCTGGACCGCCGTAAAAGATGATAACGTAGCACTTCCGGAGATCAACGATCCTACCCGGTTACGCCCCGGACAAAATAGTCTCAACTTTACGTTTAACGATCTTGATGAAAAGGAAGTTTCTATAAATGACAGTGCGTTTAAGAATAAGGTAGTGGTAGTACAGTTAATGGGTAGCTGGTGCGCCAACTGCCTTGACGAGACCCGGTTTCTTGCTAACTATTACAAACAAAATAAAGACAAAGGCATAGCCATTGTTGCCCTTGCTTATGAACTGACCACCGATTTTGCCCGTTCTAAAAAAAGTGTTGAAAAATTTAAAAATCTTTTTGGGGTTACCTACCCTATGCTAATTACAGGTGTAACCGCCGGCGACGATCAGAAGGCCGAGAAAACATTACCCCAGCTAACATCTGTTAAGTCGTTCCCTACCACTTTGTTTATTGATAAAAAGGGCAATATCCGGGATATACACACCAGCTTTTACGGACCAGCCAGCGGGGAGTACTATACCTTATCAAAAAACAGATTTTACGAAGTGGTTGATAGCTTGTTGGCTGAGTAGCACTCCATTTTGCGGGCAATAAAAATGTAGTAAGGTAGCTATCGGCTAACACTATCAAAACAACTTACACGGTGTATTTTTACAAAAAGTTTACTATGGCCATCAAACAATACAGCAACGGAGATATTACTATTGTATAAGTGTCTACCCGGTGCCAGCATGCCGGTGTATGTGTACAAATGCTACCCAACGCGTACAAGCCAAAGAAGCAGCCGTGGATAAAGCCTGAAAATGCTACTACTGCTCAATTGGCGCAGCAGGTGTCGGCCTGTCCGTCGGGGGCGCTTAGTTACTACCAAAATAAATAGGCTTTGTAGCACCAGCTATGCCCGCATAACCTAACCATGTTTACTGGTGGTATAGGTAATTGCCTGCTTTACGCCAGCAGGTCATTTAAAAGTTTGATACCTTTATAGTTAACCACCTAAAGGATTATTCTATGAAGAAATTTATTTTGGTTGTACTGGCGCTGGTAGCGATTGTTGCCATCATTCAGGTTTGGATAATGATATCGTCCAAAAAAACAGAGTCGCAATCGTACACCGTGGTAAAAAAATACCCGGGTTTTGAAATACGAAATTACCCGGCTACTACTATGGCTACCATGACTACCCCGGCCAAAACGTACAAACAATTAACCAATGGTTTTGGTAAGCTGGCAGCCTATATTTTTAAGGGAAACGCAACAAATACTTCTATATCCATGACCTCGCCGGTACACATGGATATTAATGACAGCATGTCGTCTATGAGTTTTGTAATGCCTGGTAAGTACAACCTGCAAAACTTACCAAAACCTACCGATGGGGACATTAAATTACAAACCGTACCACCCGAAAAAATAGCCGCCATTCGGTTTGGAGGTTTTGCATCGCAAAGCAAACTGGAGCATTATGCCACCGAACTTAAAAACGAATTGGAGGCCAACGGTATTGAATACTTTGGCAACTTCAGGTACCTGGGTTACAACGCACCATTTGAGTTACTGGGTAGAAGGAACGAAGTGATTGTTTCTGTTAGATGAGTTGAATGATGTAAGCCACCTTATTTGATCACTTATGCAAGACGAATTACTAGAGAGATTTAAAACCCGGTTAGCCGATGTAGGTTTATCAATTTCCAATATTGATGATGAAGGTCAAATACATATTGACTTTGATGATAACACTTTAAAAATTAGCCTTAACAATGTGAGAAAAAGCTATGAACAAGACGGCACACTTGACCACCTTGAAAATCTTGTACAGTCTATTCGTGATTATATGATGGAAGAACAAATTCCGGCATGGCCAGAAAGCGAAGAGAAAGTTTTTTGGTCACTGTTTCCAGGCAATTTTTGAGTTTGGTAATAATATAAATGAAAGGGTGACAAGTGATTTTCATAAATATTATGTTCTATATGTCAACGGCCAATATGTTTGGATTAATCATAAGCAACTGAGCATATGGAATATTAGTGAGCATGAGTTCAAAAAACAAGTAGACAAAAATATGAATGACTTGTTAGAAAGGAGTACCATTGAAGTTTTGGAGATGGAAAGTGGGGCAAGGCTTGCTTACTTTAATACAGAAATGGAAGAACTCAAATCTGCACTACTTCTCAGCAAAAACTTAAAACAGAAAATTTCACCCGTCATTGGTTATCCGGTTTATTGCGTACTACCTGTTCGTGATTTTTGCTATATGTTTAACGAGAAAGACAAAGACGAACTCATAAATGCTTTGGGTGAAACTGTTTTAAAAGAATATCAAACCTCGGGCTATGAAATTTCGACCGAAATATTAAAGATCTCGAACGCTGGAATTGAACCAATTGGAAAATACGAAGCGTAAAAAAAACCGTCTCATTAAAATTTTGGAGACTCTTTACTTACAATACCTAACCCTTCCTATAAAAACAACAACACCACCGCCATCACCAGCCCCACCACCGACATAATAATTCCCCGGCTAAACAGTTTGGTTCCCGGCTTAAACATCCAAAATGCCGAAATGGCCATAAAAAAGAGTAGTGCGCCCAATGCGGTGGTAAAATAATGGGCAAGGCCTTTTGAGTTGGAGGTGTGGAGTTCGGTAAAGGGTTCTATCCAGCCGTACAACTCGTTGGTAGTGTAACGTGCAAAACCAGTTTGTTTGTTGTAGGTGCCGTTTTTATAATACACTATACCACCCTCTTCTTTATCTATTTTAAAATTGCGCTGTTCCAATGCTTCGCCCAGTTGTTCGGCGGCCAGGTTGGGCAATAAAGTCATTTCCTTCACTTCTTCCTTTTTAAAAATATTGGTATCGCGATAGGTTTGTACTATGCCACTTAGGCTGTAAATGATTACCAGCCCCACAATAAAAAAACCAGTATTGTTGTGTAAAAAGCGCATCCACCAGCGCAGGTTACGGCCCGTGTTTTTAGCAGGGGTCAATTTCTTCTCCATATTTAGGTATAAATGAGGTCAGTTTTTCTGTTTCGGTGCAAAACTATATACAAGGCAGTTAATCAATTTATGAAATGCGATAAATCTGGAAATTTTTGCTGTGTATCGGTAAAAGTATTACACCAAAATAGCTACCCTGGTTACGATGGGTTTTTAGGAAATATTGAATTAATGATGATACGTTACCAGCGTTCCCCGCTTTCCCCAACCTACATCCCCAACTGTTTAAGCTTTTAAAAATCTACAGGCACAAAGCCTTGCACGCATCCCCATTAAAACAAAGCATAAAATCGGCACTGTTTTAACAACTGTTGTAGGGATTTAATCACCCAATAAAATTTAATAAAATGAAAGACGAAAAAACGGAAACGCAAACAGATCCAAAACAAATTGACGCAACCATTGAAGCGTTGGAAAAACATGTTGAGGATGAATCTCCTACCGGGGTTACCCGTGTTATTAACGGCTGGCAAAAAACGTTGGAAGAGCACAAAGAGTTTAAAAAAGTATCTGCCGATCTTGAAACGCTGAAAGATGCCTTAGCTGCAAAAGACGGTAAAAAGATTGTTAAATGCCTGACAAGCCTTGGTGAAGAAACCACTAAAGCTGCCGAAGATGCTGAAGGCGACGAAGGCAAAAAAGTAAAAATGTTGGGCAAGGCCTTAACCGCCGCCGCTAAGGCTGTAGGTAAGCTGGTACACTAAAGGCAAACCAAGCATGCCCCAATTTTAAAAAAAAGGAAGTTAAAAACCCCAACGCTACCTGAGCATTTTTTCTTTAGCGTTGGGGTTTCTTTTATACTCTTTCGGTAGGGGTACCTTTAAAGTCAGTTTATCTTTTGCATTACAAATGCCGAGCGATTGGTCAGGTAAATGCTCAGCATCTGCTCACCGTCAGTATCGTATTCCAGCGTATCGTCCACCCTGTCAAACCCACCAAATTCACTTCGGTCACTGTTTAATATTATGCGGTAAACGCCTTTTTCGGGCACCCGAAAACGATAGCCAAATATGGAATTGCCGGTACTAAAATTAAAGGCGAACAACAAATTGTTGCGCTCAAAAATGATCACCTTATTTCCGCCGTCCATGTATACCTGGTTGGCGGGACCGCTGGCCAAAATATGGTTCTCCTTTATCGTTTGTACCATAGCCTTGTCAAAATTGTCCAGAAGGTGGTATTTCAAATCTTTATTGTCTACCAGGCTCCATTGGCGGCGGGCATATTGGTGGCTCCATCCGTTGCCCTCCCTGGGAAAATCGACCCATTCAGGATGGCCAAATTCGTTGCCAATAAAGTTCAGGTAACCCTCGCCGCCCAGTGCCATGGTAAATAAACGAATAATTTTGTGCAGCGCAATACCGCGGTCAACCACCATGTTTTGGTCGTCCACATGCATATGGAAATACATCTCTTTATCCATTAACCAAAAGGCAATTGTTTTATCGCCCACCAGCGCCTGGTCGTGGCTTTCGGCGTAAGCAATTGATTTTTCCTTGTATCGGCGGTTGTTCAATACGCCCCACATTTCGTAAATATCCCAGTCTTCATCTTGTTTTTCTTTTAAGGTTTTTATCCAGTAATCGGGTATGCCCATGGCCAGCCTATAGTCAAAGCCAAAGCCGCCCTCTTCGGGCTGGCGGGTAAGGCCCGGCATACCGCTTACATCTTCGGCAATGGATATACTGTTTTTCTTAAACTCATGTATTACGGCATTGGCAAGTTGCATATACGTTACCGAGTCCCAGTCTATTCCATCTTTAAAATATTTATCGTAATGGTCAAAAGCGGTAGTGCCGTGATGCATATATATCATGGAGGTAACCCCATCAAACCGGTAACCATCAAAGTGAAACTCCTCCAGCCAGTAGCGCACATTGCTTAGTAAAAACTGCTTTACTTCCCACTTGCCGTAATTAAATAATTTACTGTCCCAGCCCTCGTGATAGCCACGACCACCGGGGTGAAAATAATGGTGGTCCGATCCATCCAGCTCAATCAATCCCTCGGCCATGTTTTTTACGGCATGCGAGTGCACCATGTCCATAATAACCGTAATACCCAACAGGTGTGCTTTGTTAACCAGGTATTTTAAATCTTCGGGGGTACCAAAGCGGCTGCTGGGTGCAAAAAAGTTTGATACATGATACCCAAACGATCCATAATATGGATGCTCCATTACAGCCATTAACTGTATGGCATTATAGCCACCGGCTTGTATACGGGGCAGGGTATTGTCGGCAAATTCGCGGTAGGTGCCCACCGTTTCGGTTTCCTGGGCCATACCTACGTGGCACTCGTAAATAATGGGTGCCTTTACAGTATCGGCCGGGCTAAACTGTTGGTCGGTCCAATCAAAAGCATTTTCAGGAAACCAAAGCTGGCCGGCAAAATCGTACGTAGCGGTGTCCTGAACCACCTTGGTTATATAGGCCGGTATGCGGTCGTTGCATCCGTTGGCGCCTTCTATATGCACCTTTATTTTGCTTTGGTGTACAAAGGTGTTTTTGTATTGGTCGTAAGGCAGAAAAATTTCCCAGTCGCCCTTATAATTCCGCTCCAGCTTATGCGAGCAGCGGTCCCAGTTATTAAAGTCGCCGGTAAGGTATAACTGGTGTGCTGCAGGTGCCCACTCGCGGTAAAACCAACCGTTTTTATCCTTTTCAAAATTTACACCATAATACTTGTGAGCGGTAGCAAACTGTAACAGGCTGCCGGCTACTTCCTCAATTTGTTTGCGCGTTTCGGCATACCGCTTATAGCGGTTTTGCACGTCGTTCTTATAAGGGTCTAACCATGGATCTTCCTGTATAATTGCTAACTTTTCTGTTGTACTCATATATAAAATTTCGGGGTGATGTACTACTAAGATAGGTTGTTTGGTTGCGGGCACAAAACCAGTATGGGGTTGGGTGCTTCGCCGGGCTTTGGCATTTTAACTATTTTAATGGGCATACCTGGCAAATAATACCGCAACCCAGCATTGGAATGAGGGCTTTGGCGCCAGGTAAAAATCGGTAGTGCTAAGTCAAAAAGGTAGTGCTAATGCATGCGCCATCCTTTCCGCCGCCCACATCATATACGCTACAACTAAAGGGTTTTTTTTGGAGACAAGCATTTGATTTTCAAGCAAAATTCTTGCGTCGCACTCTTGTACGTCATCTTTTTAAAGCAGCTTTTACTGTATAATTTTATATTAATTCCCAGGCCGTTTTAGGCAACCCCGCTGGGGTTTTTGGAAATAATCGGCGTATGGCCGACCATGGGTTTCATCCCGGCGCGCCGGCACTATTATTAGGTAACCCCAGGTTGTAGAAATGATCGGGCGTATGGCCATCCATGGGTTTCATCCCGGCGCGCCGGCATTATTATTAGGTAACCCCAGTCGGGGTTGGAAAGCATAGCGGTTTAATGATTAACAGGTAAGGGTTTTAAGCCCGACGGGCTTTCCTAACAATAGCCCCGGCGCGCCGGGGTCAAATTCCATGAATTAAACAGATCGTGGGTTTTAAACCCCGGAGGGGTTTTCTAACAATAGCCCCGGCGCGCCGGGGTCAAATTCCATGAATTAAACAGATCGTGGGTTTTAAACCCCTCCGGGGTTTCCTGATATCGGTTTTATACATCGCCGTTTTAAACAACCCCGTTGGGGTTTTTGGAAATGATCGGCCTGTGGCCGACAATGGGTTTCATCCTGGCGCGCCGGGCCTAATAATAGGTAACCATTGTCGGGGTTAATTATCGGGTTAAGGTTACGTCCTCCTGTCCAACACAACGGATCAGGATGGCCTGTTTAATGTTTACAAATGCGCAGGAAATGCTGAAATAAATTTACAATGAAGTAGCTACAATTAGCTGTAAATCAGAAAGCAGAAGTTATCCCGGCCAAAGAAAAGGTATATTCCATTTTTGAAGAACATACAGAATGGATAACCAAAGGCAAGCTTATTAAAAAAGCAGCGCTTGGTCATCTTGTACTCATTACTACCAATCAGCATCAGTTTATTGTTGATTATAAAATAATGGAAGCACTGAAAAAATCTGGAATAAACAGCCGTTTTTCGGAGCGGTTTGAACAAGGGCTTACACAAATAAAAAAAGGTTTGGGTAAAAAAGGCGGGGTAAAAAAGCAGGAAAAAGGTTTGGGAACGAATCGGCAGGCTCAAAACCAAATATCGAAGCATTCATAAGTATTACGACATACGCACCGAAGCAAATAATGAGGAAACGGTTACTAATATAACCTCAACGCAAAAGCCTGTCGAAAAGAAAGAAGGTTATTACTTACTTCGTACTACCCCTGACAATAAAGATGAATGGTACAATGGACAATTTGTAATACCATCAGGCAAATAGAAGCCACCCTCCGTGTATTAAAAACCAATCTTGATCTCCGGCCGCTTTATCATAAAACAGATACCGCTGCAATGGCACATCTTTACCTGGGCCTGGTGGCTAATTGGGTGGTAAATACTATCCGCTATCAACTCAAACAAAAAAGCATCAACAACAACTGGCGGGATATAGTCATAATAATGAACACGCAAAAAATAGTAACCACCACAATAAATAACGACTATAATTAACAAATCATAATCAGACAATGCAGTGAACCGACAGACCATGGAAACAAAATCTATACAGCCTTAAAATTGAAATCTAAACCCTTCACCCGTTAAAAATCTGTAGTCCCCCTTGCAGAAATAAAAAGTAGCCAAACCCCCAACAACCCTGAATTTTTTTTGGGTAACTGCAATGTGGGTTAAAAGAGCTACTTTATTTGACAACACCGATAAACTGGTAATGAACGGTTGGCAGATATTTTGATTTCTGAAAATGTGGCTATTAATTTGTTTTCAACCATTATGGTACAACTCATCTTCACCCATTTGCACAGTATATTGCAAGCGTGAAAATTGCAGTGTTTTTTTATATGGGTTTGATGGCTGGTTTAGTGATGTCGTGCGCTTCTGCTAAGAAAAGCACCTACAACCCCGCCAACAAAATTGCCCCCGAGCTGCTAAAGCAAGATGTGCAACTAATGCAAAATATCCTACAAAAAAAACATCCCAGCCTCTATTGGTACACTACCAAAGATTCATTGGACTTCGCCTTTCAATCGGCCATTACTTCTTTAACCGATTCGCTTACTGAGTTACAATTTCGTAACCGGCTTTGGGGTATTGTCAATTACGTCCATTGCGGTCATACATCGCTTAGGTTTTCAAAAAAATATACCAACTATTTTACTGGCAAAACGCTGGCCCGGTTTCCGTTAAACCTTAAGGCACAAAGCGATAACCTGTTGGTTACAGGCACACCAGCGGGTAGGCCAGCTTTAGCCCGCGGTACGGTTATTACTGCCATCAACGGTCGAAGCAGCAAAATGGTGCTAGATAGTATTTACCAGTTAATGGGCGGCGACGGGTATACGCTGGCCTTTAAACAACAATTAACCAGCTTTTATTTTCCTGCATATTACCGCTCAGCTTTTGGTATAGACAGTGTTTATGCAATTGGCTACATCGACACATTGGGTATAGCAAAAACCACCAAAGTAAATGTGGTAAGGCCCATGACAGATACAGCAAAAAATGGCCGCCAGGTGGTTTTTACCACTATTACCCGCCGCGAAAAAGCCAACCTGGCAAAACTTAATCAACGATTATTAGTAATCGATACAGTCAACAGTACCGCAACGCTTACCATTAATACTTTTAGTGGTGCCGGTTTAAAGCCATTCTTTAAAAAAAGTTTTAAAAAAATACGACACCTTGGGTACCAAAATGTGGTAATAGACCTAAGACAAAACAGTGGGGGAAACATTTTGACGAGTGTTAAGTTGTTGCAGTATTTGTCCGCCAGCCCTTTTAAGCTGGCCGATACAGTAGCTGGCATTGACCGAAGTTTGGCTTACCGCCGCCACATTAAACCATCGCTGTTATATTGGCTAAGCATGCACCTTACCGGTCGCAAACGTGCCGATGGCCGCATACATTTTGCCTGGTTCGAAAAGCATCATTACCGGGTAAAAAACAGGCTTCATTTTAATGGGCAGGTTTATTTGGTAACCAGCGGTTTCACTTTTTCGGCAGCAAGTATGGTAGTAAGCGTGTTGCAGGGCCAGCCCCATGTAACGGTGGTAGGCGAAGAAACCGGTGGTGGATCGTACGGCAATACAGCGGTGCATTTGGCCGAAGTAACCTTACCCAACAGTAAAATACGCATGGTGCTGCCTTTGTACAGAATAGTGTACAGCAAGGACAGGATAAAAAACGGCCGAGGCTTCTTCCCCGATATCCAGGTGGCGCCAACATCATTCTCTATTAGCCAGGGTGTTGATATAAAAATGGAAAAAGTAAAACAACTCATCCAGCAAAAAAACAAAGCAGACAAGTAATCTGCATTCTCTATCTTCCCAAACCGCCATGTAAAACCTCCTAAAAAATGGCGGCGTTGCCGTGTAGGTTACCTAAACTTTTGTGGCGCGTTGGCGACAAATTAATCAGATGACTAATGTTTCAAAAAGATAACCGCAATCATTAATTAACAATATTCATCTGTCATTTTTCTGATCGGTCAACTCCAAACCATCAACCAACAACTTTTTTCCGTCATCCATCATCTTCCGTCTGACAGCTTTCTTAAAGGTTAACTGCGTTGTTGCGTAGGTAAATCAACTTTTGTGGTACTTTGGCCACAAGTTATACAAATAACTAATGTTCCAAAAAAGACACCTTAATTATCAACCAACAGCTTCCCTTTGTCATCCGTCATCTCCCATCTGACAACTTTCTTCCCGGCCAACTCCCAACCATCAACCAACAACTTTCCTCCCTCCCGGCTTATCTTTACCCGCTAATGGAAAAATCAAACTTTATAGATTACATACGCATATTTGCCAAAAGTGGTCATGGAGGTAGTGGAAGCAGGCATTTTTTGCGAAACAAATTAACCGCTTTGGGCGGTCCTGATGGTGGCGATGGCGGCCGTGGAGGACACATTATTTTAAAGGGAAATACCCAAATGTGGACCTTGCTACATTTGCGCTATTTTAAAAACGTACTTGCCGAAGATGGAGAAAATGGCAGTAAAAACAGGTGTACAGGCCGCGAAGGAAAAGATATTTTTATTGAAGTACCCTTAGGCACCGTTGTACGCGATGAGGAAACAGGCGAACAGGTGGCTGAGGTATTGGAGGATGGTCAACAGGTTATTTTAATGAAAGGTGGCCGCGGGGGTTTAGGTAATTCCAATTTTGCTACCCCAACCAACCAGGCACCCGAGCACTACCAACCCGGCGAACCTGGCGAGGAAGCCTGGAAAGTACTTGAACTAAAGGTGTTGGCCGATGTAGGGTTGGTTGGTTTTCCCAACGCAGGTAAATCAACACTGCTATCGGCTATTACCGCCGCAAGGCCAAAAATTGCTGATTATGCATTTACTACCTTAACGCCGCAGTTAGGAATTGTAGCGTATAGAGATGGAAAAAGCTTTTGTGTGGCCGATTTGCCAGGTATTATAGAAGGCGCCGCCGAGGGCAAAGGCCTCGGTCACCGTTTTTTGCGGCATATAGAGCGCAATGCATGCCTGTTATTTCTTATTCCTGCCGATAGTAAAGACCATATGGGGGAGTTTAATATTCTTTTAAAAGAGCTGGAAGAATATAACCCCGAATTACTGCAAAAAGACTTTGTAATTGCTGTTAGTAAAAGCGATATGCTTGACAATGAATTAAAAGAAGCAATTGCCAAAGAGTTACCTGCCAATATTCCTTTTTTGTTTATTTCGTCAGTTGCAAACAAAGGGCTGACAGAATTAAAAGATAAGCTCTGGTCGGTTTTAAACAAACCTGCTATATAAATTCTTTGGGGGCCTTTTTTATACTTATTTATAGTCAAGCTAAATGCCGTAAGCTGCATCCTCAAAAAAGCGGCAAGTATTGGGTAATTTAGTTGTTGGAAATACTGTGTTTTGATATTTCACGCTCCACTTATAAACGGTATGCTAACGCAGCAATAGCAATGTATAAATGAACTGATTGCCGTTTAATAATGTCATTTTTTTATAGCGCATCATTTAAAAATTAAAATCAAATTTTGCTTGTTGCGGTCCAAAATCTTATGTTGGGCATCATATAAATGATTAAATGTTGTTTTCTTTTGTTTAATGTTTTGAGGTGACATTTGCAACAATAAAGCGTGTTAGACGTTTTTACCCATTACGCGTCTTATAAAAATGAAAGTTGTCGGGTAATTTTTACACATTAGCTGGGTTATTTTTATCGAGCCAGTGTATTAACAAACGCGATACGGTCCTTAACCTTTCGGTTGGATTATAATAAGAAGTAAATAACTCTTCTTCGCCTTTTATTAACTTATTACGATTTGCTCCATATGCCTCTCGATTGTGAGCCATGTATTAACCATTCACAATTAAAATCAATCGGGATTATGAAAAAGCAAATTTTTAATATAGCAAATATCAAGGTATATGCTACCGCAGTTTTAACCGCAGCTATTGTTACCTGTTCGTTTACACAGGCCAGCGCCAGCGAAAAACTAAATAAAGAAAACAAAGCAAAAATTAGCTACGTAAACACACAAGACGACCTAATTACTTTTAATGTAAACTTCAACAATCCTACAGGCGAAGCCTGCATGTTGGTTTTAAGCGACGAACAGGGCCAGGTGTTTTATCAAAAAAAGTTTGATGATAAAGTATTTAATAAAAATGTACTTGTAAGGTCAGTATCCGACAATGCAAAAGTTATTATTACTGTAAAATCACCCTCCACCACCACCACTCAAAGTTTTGATATTAACACTTACACACGGTTTGTTCAAGAAATAATAGTTACCAAACAATAAATTACCGGTATTTACACGGGCGGAATAATCAACACAAATAAAGAAATCTGCCACAAATATGTCCAAACCCGGCCTTTTGCAAAAAGTAAATCATATTGTTTTAACGAGGTATTGCCAATTTTTATCCATTTAAAACAATTATTAATTATGAAAAGAACACTATTTATTGCACGGCCGGCAACCGCCATTTTAACCTCCATTATTATGTTGGCAGGTATGGCCGATGTAAAGGCATCGGAAAATACTACAGATACCGACAAATCCAACATTACTTATGTGGGTACCGAAAACAATTTATTGGCCTTTAACATTAGTTATACAAACCCGGCCAACGAAAAGGTAATACTTCACCTAACCAACGACCGTGGCGAGGTTTTGCTGCACAAAGCGTATAATAACCAACCGGTAAATACTAACCTTTACCTTAAAAGTACCGGCGAAAAATGCAGGGTGTATTTTACCCTTTCAGCCGGCAGGGAGATCATTAATCAAAATTTTGAAATCGAGCCTGTCACAAAGGTCATTACCGAAACCGTTGTAACCCGCTTATAACACAACGCAAACATTTTATAATTACAACACAACGTATTTAACACAATTAAAAATATTTTTTTATGAAAAAGCAAATAAAAACCCTGGCACTGGCAATTTTAACCACCATGTTATTTACCAATGCCCAGGCACAATCAACCGCCGAAATTACCAGCCCGCAGGTATCCTATATTGGGTTACAAAATAATAAGGTTGCCTTTAACGTAAAGTTTGATAACACGTTATTGAAAAACGTGGAGCTTGAATTAGTAAACGAAAACGGCTATATCCTGTATTCGAAAAAGTTTACTGACAAGGCTATTGATAAAACTATTGTTATAAAAAATGAAAGCGGCAACGATGAGCTACAGTTGAATTTTATTATCCGTGCCGGTGGTAATGTGTTCAATACTACTTTTAATGTTAGCACAATAACAAAAACAGTTAACGAAACAGAAGTTATCCGTTTATAATTTATTTTAATCAACAAAACGAAAGCCATTGACATTTACCCTGAGGTATTTGCCAATGGTTTTTTAATTTAAACCATTTAATTAATTATACAATTACTGCAGTACCAGTGGCCAACACCATTAACATACTGCCCGATGAGCCGATAGTTTCAAAATCAAGATCGATACCAATTACCGCATTTGCACCCATAGTGGTAGCCTTGTACACCAGCTCGCTCATTGCGCTGGTCCTGGCTTCTTCAATTACCTTTTCGTATGTGCTGCTTCTACCGCCAACAATATCTCTTATACCTGCAAAAAGGTCTTTAAAAATATTGGCGCCAATAATAGTTTCAGCACTTACAATGCCTAAATATTCTTTTACGGGTCTCCCTTCAATAGTACTGGTGGTAGTGGTAATCATTGCATTTTTTTAGTAAGTGGATGTGGGCTTAAATTCGCTAATTCGCCGCTTGAATTTGTGCCCAGTTTTCCCCTCTTTTTATTCTTAATATTTGTGTATTGGTAATTTTAAATTGTTTTGCCAGGGATTTTATAGGCCTTCCTTCGTTCAGCAATTTTTTTAGTAACATAACCCGTGTTACGGTAAGCTTTGAGTGCGATGGCTTTTTTAGGGGGTTTGTTTTTCTATCCAATCGTTCGGCTATAACGTAGGGGCTTAATTGCTGGTGGGCGTAATTAGTATCCGGCGTCATCCAACGTATATTAGCTACGTTGTTGTTAAGTTTATCGTGGTCTACGTGTGCCACAATGGTTTGCCCTTCGGTTGGTTTAAGCAAAAAGTAGTCAGCAACAAGCCTGTGAATTAAAGCGTGGTAGTGTATAGTGCGTTTTTTGGTGTCTTCTGCAAATTTCTTTTTAAGGTTTTTCTTTACGGTGGCCAATAGTTTTTTGGCATCCTCAAATTCAACGGTACCCTCTTTTTCTATCTTCATACCTTTTATTTTTTGCGCTAACAGTCTTACCTGTTCCTGCAAAAAAGATAGTTTTTGAGCTACACCGGGATCTCGGGGTTTAAAAAACTTTAACCGAATGATGCGGTAACCATTGATCATCGATCCTTTTAAGATTTTTCCGTCAGAAGTTTTATTGAACGTTCGAATACGTCCAAAGTTGGATACTTCAATACGATTTTCATTTATATACTCAAAATTGAATGTGAGTAATTTCCATTTTTCTCCGGGGTGCGCAGTGGTCATAATAAATATGGCGTTAAGGGGGGGTTACGGAGAAAGGCATAATGTATCACATGCTGGTATTTAGCCTGCAACACTTTTTAACTGGGGGTTGTAAATAACAATGATTCTAATCTTTTACATCTTCTTTACGCTTCACAATCAATAACCAATCTCCTTCAAGTACTAAGTATCCAAATTCAAAACAAAAGTAATAAACATTTCCTTTTCTGTTTGTGTAAGTATGTGTATTATAACTAAAGTTGAAGCCGTTGGTTATCAGCCTTTCTTTAGTCGTTTTATACACGTCATCTTTTCCTTTTACAAACTGTTCTAATATACGCCTGTTGCGTCGTAAAATGTTAATAACGTTACGGACGTACGTATTTGTATCGCTGTTTAGTTTATTGTTGAATGCATTTCTACAAAAATCGTCGCAAAATTTTTTGTCGGTCCTGCCACGCAATTGTTTTCCGCATTCAGTACATTCCTTGTTTAAAGCTTCCATATAAAATGGAATGAAAAGTTAATATTAAATAGATATTGAAAATTACAGAAAAAAATAACCATTTACAAACGCTTATTACCACTTACATACGATTACAAGCGTTGATATACCGACTGTTAGCTGTTGCACTGCTCAATTTTGTATGGTAATGATGATCTGAACTATCATTTATTTATTAAAACTTAAAACGAAAATTTATGAACAGCATGAAGAACAAAGTACAATTGATTGGACATTTAGGTGCAAACCCCGAAATTAAAAGTCTTGATGGAGGCAAAAAACTAGCCCGCATAAGCATAGCCACTAACGAAAGCTATACCGGTGCAGACGGCGAAAAGGTTACAGAAACCCAGTGGCACAATGTAATAGCATGGGGTAAAACCGCAGAACTTGCCGAAAAATTGTTTAGTAAAGGCATGGAAGTACTTATTGACGGCAAACTGGTAAGCCGTAGCTACACCGACAAAGAGGGCATAAAAAAATATGTGACCGAAGTGCAGGCCAACGAGTTGTTAGTGTTTTCGAAAAAATAGCATTTGCATATCCACTCATACTGCGTAAAAGCCGGTCGTTTGTTACCGGCTTTTTTAATTTTTTACAATATAGAAGTCGGCGGCGGGCAGCCGGTAGCCGAAAGCCATTTGCAAGTAGATAGTCGGTAGTGGGGAATCAGCAGCCGAAAGCCGAAAGCCAGGAGTGAGAAGTCAGGAGTTAATAGCCAAAGGTTGGCAGCCAGCAGCCGAAAGCCGAAAGCCAGGTGGAGGAAGTCAGGAGTTAATAGCCAAACGCTGGCAGCCAGCAGCCGAAAGCCGATAGTCAGGAGGAGGAAGTCAGGAGTTCTAGCCATTAGCCAACAGTCAGCAGCCGAAAGCCAAACGCCAGCAGCCGAAAGCCGATAGACAGGAGGAGGAAGTCAGGAGTTCTAGCCATTAGCCAACAGTCAGCAGCCGAAAGCCGATAGTCAGGAGGAGGAAGTCAGGAGTTCTAGCCATTAGTCAACAGTCAGCAGCCGAAAGCCAAACGCCAGCAGCCGAAAGCCGATAGACAGGAGTGAGAAGTCAGGAGTTAATAGCCAAACGATAACAGTTAGCAGCCAGCAGCCGATAGTCAGGAGTAGGAAGTCAAGAGTTATTATCCAAAAGCAAACAGCCAGCAGCCGGAAGCCGAAAGACAACAGCAAACAGCCAGTATCCATCAGCCGACAGCGAGGAGTTGGAATTAGGGGAGTTACAAATACCAGCCAAGAGCTAAAAGGCAAGGGTCTACGGCTTGTAGCTTATACCTTGTAGCACGCATCTTGCAGCTTGTGGCTGGCAGCTTGCAGCTTGTACATTGTAGCTTGCAGCTTGTACATTGTAGCTTGTAGCTTGTAGCTTGTAGCATGCAGCTTGTACCTTGCAACTTGTAGCTTGCAGCATACAGCTTGAAGCTTGTAGCTTGTAGCATGCAGCTTGTAGCATGCAGCTTGTAGCTGGTAGCATGCAGCTTGAAGGTTGCAGCTTGTAGCTTGTAGCTTGTAGCTTGTATTTTGTAGCTTGCTTCTTGCCATCAACCCACTAATTTCGCCACCCATTTTCAACATCATAATAGCGCACTTATTGAAATAAGTAAAATATGAAGCCAACACTTTTTACCTGCCTTTCGCCTGCACTTTTGCCGCTGTATAATGTTAAAAACTCAATTGTGGTAATTATTGATGTTTTTAGGGCTACCAGCACTATTGCTACCGCATTATACAATGGAGCATGTAAGGTGGTACCGGTTGACAACGTTGATGAATGTAAGCAACTGGGCGCTACCCTACCCAATGCAATTACCGCCGGCGAACGCGACGGTAAGGTAATTGAAGGATTGCAATATGGTAACTCGCCTGCCGAATACCCCCGCAGTTTTATTGAAGGAAAAACATTGGTACTCACTACTACTAACGGAACCAAGCTTTTGCACCGCGCAGTGGCTGGTGGGGCAAGCCAGGTAGTTACAGGCTCGTTTCCCAATTTGACGGCCGTTTGCAATTTTATTTTGCAACAAAACCAACCCGTAATATTGGGTTGCAGTGCCTGGAAGGACCGTTTTAACCTGGAGGATTCGCTTTTTGCAGGGGCAGTGATTACCCGCGTAAACAAATATTTTACCATTCATTGCGATAGTAGCCTTATGTGCGAAGCAATGTACGGGCTTCATAGCCGCGACCTGCATTCATTTGTTCAACAAACCACTCATTGGCACAGGCTGGCAGCATATGGCTTACAAAACGATTTAACCTTCTGTGCTACTATTGATGTGGCCAATATACTTCCGCTGTATGCTAATGGCGCACTGCACGTTGTGTAATAAGCCCTGCAACATTAAGGTTGTTTTATACTGCAGGTCCTAATTTTGGCGGTAAAGCAATTTTTCTATCTAAAACACACCTTGCAAATAGCATTGCAGGTATAAAATTATCCCGTACATAAACGACACTACCGGGTTTTTTTTTAATTTTTACTTCTTTCCGCCTTCAACAACCGGTTTGAGCTTCTGACAAGATCGGTTTTTTTACTTTTTACTTTATTCTTTGCACAACCTTCCACCTTCAACAACCGGTTTAAGCTTCTGACAAGAACGGTTTTTTTACTTTTTACTTCTTTCCGCCTTCAACAACCGGTTTAAGCTTCTGACAAGCTCGGTTTTTTTACTTTTTACTTCTTTCCGCCTTCAACAATCGGTTTGAGCTTCTGACAAGCTCGGTTTTTTTACTTTTTACTTTTTACTTTATTCTTCATTCTTTGCACAACCTTCCACCTTTAACAACAGGTTTGAGCGTCTGACAAAACCAGTTTTTTTAATTTTTAATTTTTACTTTTTACTTCTTTCCACCTTCAACATCCGGTTTGAGCTTCTGACAAGAGCGGTTTTTTTACTTTTTACTTTCTACCTCCTACTTCCACCTGCCTTAACAAATGCAACCCGGTGCCTCAGCAATTTTGCTACCATTGTTTGCAACAGTATATTGCAAAAAAGTATTAGCAACAGATAATTATTGTTGCGTTTGTTAACAAACAATTGACCGCCAACATTTAATAAACCACTGCTGCTGCACCTAATTATGTTATTTTTGCTACTTACACTTTTTTGAACATAGCAGTTGTATTAACTGCTGGTTTAAACGAAGGGCCACCCCCTGCTACGTCAATATAACTTTTAAACATTGTTTTGTAAATGGCTTTACCTCACCTGATTAAACACGTATACAATAACGGAACCGACGAAGTAATTCGCAGAGGCAAAAAAATACACGCAATTGGCAATGTTGAACTAATTGAGTACGATGATTTGATGGGCGCTGTGGTTTTTAGGGTTAAGGACGATATTTATGCCACTTACTATAAGGTGCAGGTTAACAAGTTTAAAGAAGCCGACGGTTTATCGCTCCGTTGCTCTTGCCCTTATAACCTGGGCGAAATTTGCCGCCACGAAGCCGGAGCACTGTTTCAACTGCAGGAACTGCTTGACCGCAATATGCTGGGCGAAAAAGAACTGGTGTACGACCAAAAGCACACCGTGGTTAAAATGAAGCAGTTAGATCTTAAAATGATTCGCCTGCTTGCTGCTCAACAATCGTATACAGAGGCCGAAGATTACCTACGCGATAATAAAGTAAATATTTTAGAGGCCAAAGACGAAAAAGTGAAGGCTGGTCTTACATACGAAGGCGAGACTTTTAGTGTGTTGCTTCAAAAAAATGAAGAGCGGAATTTTGACACCAGCTGTAATTGCAACAGCGACGATAAACATCCCCTTTGCATACACAAAACAATTGTATTTGTACACCTGCTAAACAAGTATGGTGTTAACTATTTTGATAGCATACGCAACTGGGATAAAGAAAAAAATAAATTACTGGAAGCCTATGGCTACTCGTTAAGCGACAGCCTGAAAGGAAAGTTTGAATTTGCTTACAAAGACAATAAGCCCTTTTTACGTGTATTGGACAGCTCAATAAAACGCATAGCCCCAACAGCCATAGGTTTAAAACCAAAGCCTTTACCACAGGCTACCGAGGCCGATGTGGCCGTAGAAGAAGAAAAGGCCAAACCCGCCGCCATGCATTTAGGCTTGGTTTTTTTACGAGCCGAGCAATACCCTTTTATTATTGTAGAAAGTGTACAAGGCGAGCCAAACACCGATGGTACTGCCTACGCAGGAAAAGTGGAGAAAATTGACCTTGGAAAATATGTAAACACCGAGGTGTTTAGCGACGACGATAAATTGATGGTGCAGCAACTGCGTAAACTGCAACCAACCGAAGTAAACAGGTACCTGAACCGCAACTCGCCGTTTAGTGGTATTTGGGAAAACATTATTCAGCAACACAACGATAACCTGCCCGAAGAAACCCGCACCCTGATTATTGAATACCTTTACCCGCGCTATAAAAAAATATTTGCTGATGCAAGCCCACATTTTACCTTTTTGTTGCCCAACAATAAATTGTTTGTAACTGGTAATTTAAAAAAGGTACACCTGTCAGTAGATCCTGCACAACTTAGCTTTAATATTACCCTAAAAAACAATGTGTACCGGGTTGAGTGCTTTGTAAAAGCCAACCATTTAGAGCTGCCTTTGTCAACCAACGAAAGCGGTACACCCATACTTTTTTCAACTGACGATAGTTTGTACCTGTGGCAAAGGGCTATGGACGTTTTAGTAGTAGAAAAGTTTTTACCTACCGGTATAATGAACATAACAGAGCAAAACTGGAGCTATCAGTTGAACGAATTTATATTACCGCTGGCTAAAGACTACAACGTACAATTTAACAACGTTAAGCGCGAAGAAATAAAAGACCTGAAACCTGAGGCCAGGTTAATGTTAAAGGAAAAGGGCGATTACCTGATGTTTCAGCCGGTGTTTGTGTACAAAGGCTACGAGGTTAAACCTGCCGACAAGGATAAGCTTATTATTCCCCAACAAGATAGGTTGCTGGTAATACAGCGAAACATGGTGGAAGAGAATGCCTTTATCGACAAAATTGAAAAACTTCACTCAAGTTTTATACGGCCCGAAGGCACTGATAGCCTGGTGCTAAAAGGAGCAGAGGTGCTTAAAAACAACTGGTTTTTTCTTTTTGTAGATGCCATGAAGGATATGGATATACCTGTGTTTGGTTTTGAAGCACTCAAAAATTTTAGGTTCAATACAGCAAAACCTTCAACTAAAATATACATTAGCAGCCATACTGATTGGTTTGATGCCAAGGTGGAAATATTTTTTGGTGAACAGAAAATAACGGTGGCCGACGTAAAAAAAGCACTGGCCAACAAGCAGCAGTTTGTACCCCTGCAAGATGGATCGCTGGGTATTTTACCCGAAGAGTGGATAAAAAAATACTCGTTACTTTTTAGGGTGGGAGAAGGCAAAAGCGAAAAAATGAAGCTGAGCCGCTACCACTTTAGTATTATTGAAGAGCTATACGAAAACCGCGACGAAGAAGAGCTGTTTTTTCAGTTAGAAGAGCGCTACGACAAGTTAAAGGAGTTTAACAATATTGAACAAATAGAACCGCCCGAACACCTGAAACCTATATTAAGGCCCTACCAGGAATCGGGCTTTCACTGGTTAAATTACCTGAACGATGTTAAATGGGGTGGTATTTTGGCTGATGATATGGGTTTGGGTAAAACCTTGCAGGCGCTTACCTTTTTGCACCACATAAAAAAAACCAACGGCAAACTAAAAGCGCTGGTAGTGTGCCCTACTACCCTTATGTACAACTGGGAAAACGAAATAAAAAAATTTACCCCTAACATTCGCAATTATATACACCACGGTGGCACCCGCACCCGCGATGCTATTTTAGATGAGGAAATAGACGTAATCATTACCACCTACGGTACCTTGCGCAGCGATATTAAAATTTTTGTTGAGCAGGAATTTGATTACATTATTTTAGACGAAAGCCAGGCCATTAAAAACCCAAGCAGCAAAGTAACCAAGGCGGCAAGCTTGCTAAAAGCAAAAAGCCGCCTATGCCTTAGTGGTACGCCGTTGCAAAACAATACGTTTGACATTTTTGCCCAAATGAACTTTTTAAACCCCGGCATGCTGGGTACTATGGAGTTTTTTAAGCAGGAGTTTGCTGTACCAATTGATAAGTTTGGCGAGCAGGAACAAAAAGAACATTTACGTAAACTGCTGTTTCCTTTTATACTGCGCCGTACTAAAGAGCAGGTGGCTAAGGACCTGCCCGAAAAAACCGAAATGATCCTGTTTTGCGAAATGGGCGATGAGCAGCGAAAAATTTACGATGCCTTCCGCAACGATTTTAGGGACAAGATTTTGGGTGTAGTGGAAAACCAGGGCATCAATAAATCGCAGTTGACAATTTTGCAGGGTTTAATGAAGTTGAGGCAAATATGCGACAGCCCCGCTATTATGAATGACCAGGAAAAATTTCCCAACGTTTCAATAAAGTTAGATGAACTGGTGAGGGAAATAACCGAAAACATCAGCGACCACAAAGCGCTCGTCTTCTCTCAGTTTTTGGGTATGCTGGCCTTAATACGTGCCAGGTTAGACGAAATGGGCGTTAAATACGAATACTTCGACGGTAGCACTACCGCCCTTGATCGCGAAAAAGCCATACAAAGTTTTCAAAACGATACCAGTTGCCGCGTATTTTTAATATCGTTAAAAGCGGGCGGTGTTGGTTTAAACCTAACCGCCGCCGACTATGTGTACATTGTTGATCCATGGTGGAACCCCGCCGTTGAGCAGCAGGCAATTGACCGTACCCACCGTATTGGCCAAACCAAAAATATTTTTGCCTACCGAATGATTTGTAAAGACACGGTGGAAGATAAAATTTTATCGCTACAGGAAAAAAAACGGGCCCTTGCCGCCGACCTTATTACTGACGATAGCGGCTTTGTAAAAAACCTTACCCGCGAAGATTTGGAGTATCTCTTCAGCTAAAAATCAACAACTTCAGAACTCCTGATCCCGCGCAAACAAGAGCTAACCCGTTTTGAAAATAATGATTAAATCTGTTTGTGGATAAATGGTTTTTGTTTCATTCATTTGGCCACATAAACTTTTGAGTATTTCATTCATTTTTGGGGTTGCCT
>JBBRUR010000071.1:0-25584 GCA_038247635.1 Chitinophagales bacterium | reverse complement strand
GTTTGCCGTTTAAAACAGCGCTGCAATTGGTTTGACCGCCCATTTTACAAATTTGTTGTAATACCGGGTTGGCCTTGTCTATCTCGTACCAAAGTAAAAGCATGGAAACTACACAGCCTGCCATTTTAAGAAGTAACAACAAACTATAGGGCAGTACAACTGCACCTAATAAATACTGAAAAACGATAGCATAAATTGCAAAAGCCAATACGATACTGCTTATAAAAGGCAGTTGTAAGTTTTGAAGGATTTCTTTGCGGCGGTTTTGACTGTAGTTTTTTTCACCAGCTTGCGCACCCGCTTCGGCCAATAAGGTTACACCGCTCCACTCTTTTACAAACTCAACTAAGGGCTTGGTTATGAAACTACCCCCCCCGCAATTTTGGTAACTAACATGTGTATGGCTTACCTGGTTAACAACATTAAAAGTACCACCATTATTTTCGGTATGTACAATACAAGGCAGTGGCAATTCGTACAGCTTATTTTTATCAGCATTAATTACCAAATTCTCAACTTTCCACTTTTTTAACGCATCACTCATGCTTAGTATGCCTGGGTAATCGGGGCGATTGTTTAAAGTTTCCTCAATAGTAGTTTTACAAACCTTTACGTTTAGTTGCTGTAAAAGGTGTTCGGCAGCCTTGTAAATATTTGCTGAAGAATCAAAGATTTTCATACTCAATTATTCAGATCATAAAATTAGATTAAAAAATGAAAATGAAAAATTTTCTACGTGCAAGTTTCTCGAGCAGCGCTTGATATTTCATTAAAATTTTAATTTTTTATAACAACAAAGCACCTAACGTTGCTTTTATATAATCCCCCCATAAAGCATTAAAGAGTTAACAAGGCATGTTATGGATATAGGGGTAATTATTAGAAAAGCAAGGGTAAGTAACAACTTTACCCAGCAATACGCAGCAAAAAAAGCAGGCTTGAGTGTAACCGCCCTCGGCGATATAGAAAGGGGTAAAACAGACCCTGCCTGGAGCCGGGTAGTAGCCATAGCAAATGCCTTTGGCATGGAAGTAACAGAGATGCTGAGTTACGATTTAGTATAAAACAAAAAAGCCCCGCTTCTCAGCAGGGCTTTTTTTTTATTGTATGTCTTTAGTGTGCATCAACTTACTATTCACCACTCACCATTCACTACTCACCACTCACCATTCACTACTCACCACTCACTACTCACTACTCACCACTCACCATTCACTACTCACTCTCCTAATCTTCCACTTTCAACTTACCTTTCTGCTTAGACATTACTTCTTCCGAAATGTTTTTAGGCGCTTCGTTGTAGTGGCTAAACTCCATGGTGCTGGTGGCACGACCTGATGACAATGAACGCAGTTGGGTTACGTAACCAAACATTTCGCTTAATGGCACTTTGGCCTTTATTACCTGCAAATTGTTGCGGCTATCCATACCTTCCAACATACCACGGCGACGGTTAAGGTCACCCGTAACATCACCCATGTATTGGTCGGGGGTAGTAACTTCTACTTTCATGATCGGCTCAAGCAATACCGGCCTGGCTTTACGGCCTGCTTCGCGAAAGGCAGAACGGGCACACAATTCAAAACTCATTGCATCGGAGTCAACCGCGTGGAAACTACCATCGTACACCCTCACCTTCATACTTTCTACCGGGTAGGCAGCCAGTACACCGGTGTTCATAGATTGCTCAAAACCTTTTTGAATAGCAGGTACAAATTCACGGGGGATTGATCCACCAAACAGGTCATTTACAAACTGGAAACGCCCTTTATCTTCTTTTAAAAACTCTTCGTCTGCCGGTCCAATTTCAAATTGGATATCGGCAAATTTACCACGACCACCGGTTTGTTTTTTAAGCGTTTCGCGGTGTTGAATTGATTTAGTGAAGGCTTCTTTATAAGCAACCTGGGGAGCACCCTGGTTAATTTCAACTTTAAATTCGCGACGCATACGGTCAACAATAATCTCCAGGTGTAATTCACCCATACCACTTAAAATGGTTTGGCCGGTCTCTTCGTCGGTCTTTACACGCAAGGTCGGATCTTCTTCTACCAGCTTCGCAATAGCCATACCCATTTTATCAACGTCGGCCTGTGTTTTCGGCTCAATTGCTACACTAATTACCGGCTCGGGAAAGGTCATACTCTCCAAAGTGATCGGATGTTTTTCGTCGCAAAGGGTATCACCAGTCTTAATATCTTTAAAACCAACTGCTGCCCCAATATCACCCGCTTCAATATAGTCAACCGGGTTTTGCTTATTGGCGTGCATTTGCATAATACGGCTTATACGCTCATTTTTACCGGTACGTACATTTAACACGTAGCTACCACTTTCCAAACGGCCAGAGTAAGCCCGGAAAAACGCTAAACGTCCTACAAAAGGATCGGTCATAATCTTAAATGCCAAGGCACTAAATGGTTCTTTAGGGTCAGCATGGCGAATAACTTCTTCGCCAGTATCAGGGTTGGTGCCAACAATTGCAGCAATATCCAACGGACCAGGCAAGTAACGCACAATTGCATCCAATGCGGTTTGTACACCCTTGTTCTTAAAGCTACTACCGCACATCATAGGTATAATGCTCAGGTCAATGGTAGCCTTACGGATCGCCTCATGCACTTCATCTTCCGTAATTGTATTTGGATCGTCAAAAAATTTCTCTAACAATTTATCATCATACTCAGCCACCGCCTCAATCAGTTCCTGGCGGTATTGGTCAACCTCTTCCTTCATATCTTCGGGAATGGGCACTTCTTTAAAGGTCATTCCACGTGACTCTTCATCCCAAATAATTCCCTTCATGGTTATTAAATCAACCACCCCTTTAAAATGATCTTCGGCACCTATGGGCAACTGTAGAGGTACCGCTTTAGCACCCAGCATTTCACGAACCTGCTTAACCACGTTTAAAAAATCAGCCCCACTACGGTCCATTTTATTTACAAAACCAATCCGCGGAACCTTATAACGGTTCGCCTGCCGCCAAACGGTTTCCGACTGAGGTTCAACACCACTAACAGCGCAAAACAACGCCAGCAAACCATCTAATACACGCAACGACCGCTCTACCTCAACAGTAAAGTCCACGTGGCCAGGCGTGTCAATAATATTAAACTTATACAGCTTAGAGTCGTCGTTTTTAACCCCCTGTATGGTAGGAAAATTCCAGAAACACGTAGTAGCAGCCGATGTAATAGTAATACCACGCTCCTGCTCCTGTGCCATCCAGTCCATGGTAGCCGCACCATCGTGCACCTCGCCAATTTTGTGGTTAACACCTGTATAATACAGAATTCGCTCTGTTGTAGTGGTTTTACCCGCATCAATGTGCGCAGCAATACCAAAGTTTCGTTGATACCTTAAGTCCGCCATGACCTTTTATTTGTTGTTGTTAATTACTGATTATTATTTTTTTTCTGTGATCAGCAGTTGATCTTTTTTCAACATTGTCCCCGCCCTTGCGGGGCTCACTAAACCGTAAACCTTTTTGCATCATTTACAAAAAAATTTTAGGCCACAATTTTGAGGCGCAAAGGTAACTAAACTAAGCATACAAAAAATAAGGTACACGGTTAATAATGGCAGAAAATTGGCTATCACATAGGCGAGATCAAAGACCAACATAATAACTTAACCCTGACCGGCAAAAATTTTATAATTTATAGTAAAACCCACACAATATGGGATTGGTATATGCCAAAATAGAGATTATTAATTGCGAGGACATTGCCCTGTCCCACAAAATATTATTGGTAAAGATGAAATAAAAAGAATGTGGGTAACTGCCTTGGCCGATACCGCCTCATATATGCTAGCCATCAACGAAAATATACAAGAGCAACTTCAACTACCGGTAGTAGAAAAACAAAAAGCTCAAATGACCGATGGCAGTATTTTGGAATGCAATATGGTAAGCCCGGTGAAAGTTAGATTTAAAAACAGAGAAACCACTTGCAGGGCAATGGTTCTCCCTGGTGACTCCGAAGTTCTACCAGGTGCTATTTGTCTGGAAGATATGCCCGCCCGACTACCTTATTATAGACTTTTATAAGTCGATCATATACTCTTCCATCCATTAAGGCAGGAACTGATCGTAAACCCCAATTATCCCTATTTTGCCCAAATGAAAATGAAGTAGACTAAATATTCTCCTAACAAAAAAGATGCTTCTCTTGACTATCTCAAAAGAAGCATCTTTCTAAATTCACCCGGCTACATTAATGTACAGCCATTGTCATATCGCTTTCTGTGATAGTCTTTGAATTTTTTTGCCAAAAGAAAAATATAGCAAACAGTACAATTAAAATAGCCGGAAAGGTCATCATATTTAAGAGCGCATGCTGCCCTGTTGCCAACTCCAGTTCACTTCCGGTAAGTCCTTTTGCAGCGTTTTCAGTTCTTGCGCTATCAATCCACCCTCCAATAAAAGGCTGAAAAATTGAAGTAGAAAACATGCCAACACCACCTACAATCGACATTCCCAGTGCGCTGCTCTTCGGAACTCGTTGAGCGACTAAACCGATCATAACCGGCCAGAAATAACAGATACCGAGGGCGAATACCACAGCAGCCACATAAGTCATTAAGCCGGTTACTGTTGCAAACATATAAATGCCAATGCTGGCCAGTATTGCTCCGGCAAGTAAAACACCCGACTGTCCCAATGTGCCTACAACCGGGCCGGAAAAGAACCTGCCAGTGGCAGATACGCCAAAGGTTAAAGCCAATATCAACATAGCATTCGCGCCACTTGAGCCTAAAACAATACTTACCCACTGGCTCGGCCCAAACTCTGAAATAGCCGTTAAGGCCATACAGCAGAACAGGAAAATATAAACCGGACTTAACATTGCCTTAAAGTTTTCAGATAAAGAATTTGCCTCTTCCAATTGCGACCTGGGAAAAGTTTTACCAAAAAACAAAACAGCATATATGACTGTTGGAATTAGCGTGATCCACATTTGAGCTTCCCAGTTAAAGCCCATTTTAGTCATAAAGAATGATACGAGTGAGCCTACAAGTATCCCGCCCGGGAACCACATGTGGAATCTGCCCAGCATTTTTTGCATTGTCACACCCGAATACATATCAGCAATCATTGGGTTGCACGCAGCTTCTGTACATCCATTACCAATGCCAATTAACAGGGTTGAGATAAGTAAGGTTGTGTAACCACCGGCATAAATGGTTAGTAAAATTCCGATGGTGTGGCAAAAAAAGGCAACCATCATAATATTTTTAGGACCAAAAGTGTGATAAACCAGTCCCCCAATGATCATAGAAATCGGGAACCCTAAAAACCACATAGAATTAATAAACCCAAGCTGTTCAGCAGACAGACCGAAACTTTCACCTAACTGTGGAAGAATTCCCGCCCGGATAGAAAAAGTGAATGCAGTAGTGATGAGCGCAAAGCAACTACCATTGAACAGGGCGCTTTTATTAATATTGTCGTTCATTAAGTTAAGTTTATAGAGTTTTGAGATTCAGATTTGTGTGACATAGGAAGACCAATATGAGTTATCAATATTCATATTAGACCTAACAGGTTAAATTCATTTTTAGGTTTGCTGCAAAGGCAACAAAAGTGGAAAAATTGGCGGGGTATGCCGACGGTAAGCGAACATTTGGTTTAGATGCAGGTTAATTTCCATGGCAATTTTTTTGATTTTTAGTTTTAATTTTTGAAAGTAACTTTTTTTTTAAACCAAACATGCAATTCGATTACCCAATGCACAAAAAAATTACCCTTGGGTTATGCTGGCTTCAATATAAAGCATAAAAAAACCAACCCTTTTGGGGTCGGCTTCTTATATAATAAAAAATTGAGAATTTAAATCTTAAAGTGTGAGAAGGCTTTGTTAGCTTCTGCCATGCGGTGGGTGTCTTCTTTCTTTTTAAATGCTCCACCTTCGCCTTTGCTGGCTGCGATTATTTCGTTGGATAGCTTTTCGGCCATGCTGCGTCCGTTTCTATCGCGGCTAAACCTTACCAGCCATTTTATGCTTAACGAAATCTTTCTGTCAGCACGTACTTCGCTCGGAATTTGGAACGTGGCTCCACCAATACGGCGGCTGCGCACTTCAACACCCGGCGTAACGTTGTTTAATGCTCTTTTCCAAATTTCGTAGCCATCCTCGTTGGTTTGCTTCGATACACGGTCAATTGCGTCGTAAAATATAGTAAGGGCAATACTTTTTTTGCCTTCCCACATTATATTGTTTACAAAACGGGTCACCAGTTTATCGTTAAACCTTGGGTCGGGTGCTAAAGGAATTTTTTTGGGTTGCGTTTTACGCATGGCTTATGTTGTTTTTTGCAGTAAACTGCTACTTATTATAATTATACTTAAAATTACTGTTTAAAAGCGACTACTTTTTAGCCTTTGCTTTTTTGGTACCATATTTACTACGGCTTTGCTTACGGTCTTTTACACCGGCAGTATCAAGGCTACCCCTAACAATATGATAACGTACGCCTGGTAAATCTTTAACCCTGCCGCCACGTATCAATACAATAGAGTGCTCCTGAAGGTTATGTCCTTCACCGGGAATGTAAGCAATTACCTCAATTTTATTGGTTAAACGAACCTTTGCCACCTTACGTAGCGCCGAGTTTGGTTTTTTGGGTGTGGTAGTATAAACCCTGGTGCAAACACCACGGCGCTGAGGACATGAATCTAAGGCCCTTGATTTGCTCTTGGCTTTAATTATTTCTCTTCCTTTTCTAACTAATTGTTGTATTGTAGGCATCTGTAACCTTTTAAATTTTTCGGACGGCAAAAGTAGCATCTTAATCCGGAATAACAAAAATCTTTATTAATAAATTTCGATTGTGGAATGTAAGGGAAAAATGTAAAAGTTGTTAAGCCAATGTGCATTGGCAGCAACCCACACTACAGTAGCCTTATTTAAATAAAATATTGCGAAAATTTACTTTTCACACACAAATAGTATAGCCCCGTTTGCTTACACTTTAAACATCCAGTTATGAATGTCATCTGTTTTCCCTTCCCTAATATTGTCGAGCCTGTTTTTTAGTTCAGGAGATGTTTTCCAGTTTTCTACATTAAAGGTCATGGAAAGATCTCCGTACGCCAGTTCAGCAATTGCGCTTATAGTTGCAGCAGTACCTGTTCCAAATACTTCCTTCAGGCTACCGTTGTTGTAGGCCTCTACTACCTCGTCAATAGTTATAATACGTTCTTCCACTTCCACCCCCATTTCGGTTAAAATGGTAATGGCGCAATCGCGGGTTACGCCTTCCAATATCGTTCCCACAGCCAGATCGGGAGTAACCGCCTTATTGTCAATAATAAAAAAAACGTTCATGGTGCCAATTTCCTGCACTATTTTATGACCAAATGCATCGGTCCAAAGTACCTGGTCAAAACCTTTTTTACGTGCTTCGGCAGTTGGTAACATTGCGGCTCCATAATTAGCAGCCGCTTTAGCATAACCAATGCCGCCCGGGGCTGCACGGGTGTACTTTTCTTCTACATAAATACGCATTGGTTTATTATAGTACGGACCGGTAGGGCTGCAAATAATCATAAATTTATATGTTTCGCTGGGCCGTACGCCTATAAATGGATCGGTACTAAACATAAACGGTCGCAGGTAAAGCGAGTGATCCTTTTTGCTGGGTACCCAGTTACGCTCCAAATCAACCAATTGACGCATACCTTCCAAAAAAATTTCTTCGGGTACCGATGGCATACACATTCTTTCAGCCGAAATGTTAAACCGCCTGAAATTATCGTGAGGCCTGAATATGAATACATTCTCATCCTTGTCTTTGTATGCTTTTATTCCTTCAAAAATAGCCTGGCCATAATGCAGCGCAGCGGTAGAAGGATCGAGCAATAAGGGCTGATAAGGCTTAATGACCACATTTTTCCATTCGCCGTTTTGATAATCGGCCTCAAGCATGTAGTCGGTAAATTGTTTACCGAAATTCAAATTTTCGAGCGAAATATTTTTAAGCCTGCTCCTCAACAATTTCTCAATATTAAAAGCCGCTGCTGCAATCATAACACTAATTTTGTTTTTGCAAAGAAACGAAAATTGACCTCAACTGTAACTAAATTTAATGATAAAACATGGTTGACGAACCTATTTTGCTGCCTGGTTTTTTGGTAGCATCGTTGTATAAAAATACCCTTGTTGAAATAATTGAGCAACCGGAAACGGGGCAGCCTTTGGCCAAAGCAACAGATGAACCTGCACAAACATGCGGAATTGATGTAGTGGTAGAAAAAGCAGCCTTTTTAGGTGGTAATAAAAAACACGTAGGTATTGTGGTTAATGATAGTAATGGTGTACATATTGCCGAGGAAGATTTGTATTTTTTAGAAAACATACTTGCTGCATGCAAATTATCGCTCAAGGATATTGCTATTTTTAATATCCACACAAAAAATATGGTTTTTGCCGATACTAAGGATTTGCTACAACTAAAATACCTGTTGTTGTTTGGCGTTAAACCAACAGAGGTAAAATTACCCTTTGAGGTGCCCAACTTTCAGGTACAGCAATATGCAGGCTGCACAATAATGGTAGCGCCGGCGCTGGCACTTATGAACAGTGATGCACCCGACGTGAAACCTGTAAAACGCCAACTATGGGAAAGCCTGAAAAGAAGTTTTAATATTTAAAAAAGCCCTGCCTTTTTTTATATTTTAAACAATTAATGTACAACATGGACATAACTCCCGCTACCAGAAATTTACTTTTTGCCACTAACAATCAGCGTAAGGTTGACGAAATTAAAATAATTGTTGGCAGCCTTGCAAACGTTTTATCGCTAAAAGAAGCGGGTATTGATATAGATATACCCGAACCATTTGATACGCTTGAGGAAAATGCCAGTGTAAAATCGGCAACCATTTACCAACAGTTTGGCTTTGATTGCTTTAGCGAAGATACCGGCCTTGAAGTAGATGCGCTACAAGGTGCGCCGGGCGTAAAAAGCGCCCGTTATGCACAGGGCGATGATAGATTTACTAACAATACTGACAAACTATTATACCACCTTACCAATTTTACCAATCGTTCGGCCCGGTTTAGAACCATCATATCGCTACTGATAAATGGCCAGGAAACAAGGTTTGAAGGTGTTTGCCACGGCCACATTACCACCCAAAAAACCGGAACCAGTGGTTTTGGTTACGACCCCGTTTTTGCACCTGCCGGCGCCGACAAAACCTTTGCCCAAATGACCCCTGCCGAAAAAAATACTTTTAGCCACCGCCAAAAGGCTACCCTACTAATGCTGGCCTTTCTTTCCAAAAGTGGGAAATAAAGGTTCCTTTTTTGGAACTTGCAAAAAAAATCTGCAACCTATTAAAAAAGTACCACGTCATACACTCAGGTTGACCGGGTTTTAAAATATACTTTGTTGACTATTTTACACCAATCGCCGTCTGTAGTTGGTTGTACTGCTAATTACTTTCTACAACAAGGGCAATAAAATCGAAATAAAATGAAAACCGTTTTAGCTTTCAGCAACACTTTAACATTGTATCCATTTGGGAAAAGCCAACTGCAAAGCAGCGGTGCCACCAATAAAACATTTTTAACTTTCGAGGAGTTTACCCCCACCCCAATGAAAGAAAACGAGATAGCCCCCCCAAAGCATGTTTGGGACAACATAGCCCAAATATTAGATCAGCAAGACAGGCAACGTTTTGGCCAAACAATGAAAAGTGTTGTACAAACGCCATCTGCAATTGTACCAACCAAAAAATATATTTATGGCTCAGTGTTGATTGGTCTTGTCGCCATTGCCTTATGGTATTTAGTAAGAGCATAAAAATGGGCGCAAATCAAATGACTGCTAAAACCGCCACAATTACTATTTTGCGGCAATGGAACGCATAAAGATCACCCTACCTCCCAATTTTTCTTTTAAGACTCCCATAGCGGTACGTGTAACCGACCTGAATTATGGTGGCCATGTTGGTAACGACACCTATCTTACTCTTTTGCATGAAGCCCGCGTAAAATATTTGCAACTCCACCAGTACACAGAGTTATTGTTTGCAGGAACATCGTTAATTATGGCCGATGCTGCCATTGAATATAAAAGGGAGTTGACACACTTTGACACAGCATTTATTTCGGTTGTTGCCAGCGGGTTTGATAAAATTGGTTTTGACTTGTTTTACCTTATTGAAGTAGAAATAAATAGTGAATGGTTTGTTGCAGCAAAGGCTAAAACTGGAATGATGTGTTTTGATTATAAAGAAAAAAAGAGAACCCCTGTACCTGATGAAGCTATACAACGGTTAAGCGAAAGCTAGTTTTCTATTTGATCAGGAGTTCCAGATTTTCCAACTTTCCTCGGCCTGTATCTCCAACATTTTTTCGCCATTTTTAATGGTGGCTCCTTGGTTTTTACCGCGCTTTAAAAACATAGTTTCAGCGGGGTTATACACCAGGTCGTACAAATAGCTTGCAGGCGATAAGTATTTATATGGAATTGCAGGGCAGGTATTTATAGCCGGGTAGGTACCCAATGGCGTGGTGTTAATTATAACTGTATACTTTTCAATAACAGCTTTGGTAATATTGTCGTACCCCAACACATTTTTGGCCGCATTGCTGGTTCGGCTAACCAATGCATACTCAATTCCAAGTTTTTTTAATACATACTCCACTGCAGCAGAGGCTCCGCCGGTACCTAAAACCAATGCGTGTGTATTATGCGATTGCAAGCCCAATACCAATGTTTGTTCAAACCCTGCCACATCGGTATTATGCCCGGTTAATTGTCCGTTATGTAAGTGAATACAATTACAGGCCCCAATTTGCTGAACAGCCTGTGTAGATTGGTTCAAAAATGGCAACACCGCTTTTTTATACGGAATAGTAACATTTAGTCCTTCGGGATGCTGTTGCAAAATGGAAGGTAGCTGATCAATAGAGGGTATACTGTATAAATTATACCGGCAACCAGCTATGCCTTCCGTCCTGAATTTGTCAGTAAAGTATTTTTCGGAAAATGAGTGCGTTAATGGATACCCTATTAAGCCAAACTTGCGCATCAGTTTACTTTATCAAGATAAAGTTCAAAAGTATCGCCACGTAAGCCAATCCTCATTGCCTCCAGCGCAATAACCTCCGACGGGGCTATGTTACCAAGGTTTACATTACACCCTATTAGCTCAAGAAAATACAGTTGCTGAGCCTTTTGAGGTGCCTCCCAAATAATTTTTTCGGCAGGTATCTGCGTTAATATTTCCTGTACCAACCCTTCTCTAACTTCGCCCGTGCCCCGGTAAATACCAACGGTACCGGCCTCACGGGCCTCCGCGATTACATAAGTGCTTCCAGCCTCCAGTTCGCCCCGCATTAACTCTATCCATTTGTAGGGGGGTATAATATGTGCTGCATCTTTGCTTCCTACCTCGCTAAATACGGTGCCGTATTGGGTCATTTTTTCAATGTATCCGCATTTTTCGGCATGTGGTATGTTTATGGACCCATCGCTCACCTCCATGTGCTGAATATTATAATCTTTTAAAAGCGAGAGATAATCGTTAAACTGGTTGCGAACCAAAAAAGCTTCAAATAAAGTTCCGCCGAAATAAACGGCCAACCCGGCCGCCTGGTATACTTCAATTTTTTGTCTGAGGTTAGGCGTAACGTAAGCGGTGCCAAAGCCTAACTTAACAATATCAATGTGCGGGCTTGAGCCGCTTACCAAGTCTTCAGATTCTCTTAAACTAAGTCCTTTGTCCATTACCATAGTAATGCCATGGCCGCGTGGCTTAAGAATGCGTTCGGGTATCTGCGATAAATTAAAATTCATTTTGTGCCAATGGGTTGAGATTTGATAAAAGAAAGCAAAAATAATGATTGCGGCTAAACAAAAAATTAGAAGCATTGGGAGGTTACACTAATTTTACCCCTGCCTATACTACTTTTTCCGTTAATCATTCCATTATTATTTGCATGAAAAAATACTTTTTTATCCTTACTTGCCTCATGTTATCAGCCACTGTTTTTAGCCAAACTGATACTATTCCCGGTTATAAAAAATCGCCGTACATACCATCTTTTAATATTCAGTTAGCCGATAGTTCGTGGTATGCAAAATCCAACCTGCAACAAAAACCAACGCTTATCATGTATTTTAACCCCGACTGTGGTCACTGCCAGTTAGAAACAGAGGATATAATTAGCAAAATAAACAAATTAAAAGGCCTTCAAATTGTAATGATAACAAGTAGAGAAGTGCCGGAAGTAAAACAATTTATTGATCATTATTTATTGCAAAAGTTTCCAAATGTTATTGTTGGAAGTGATACAAAACGTTTTGTTTCTCATTTTTACGACGTAAAGTTTACGCCATTTTCAGCACTTTATGATAAAAATGGAAACCTGGTAAAAATATACGAGTCAGGTATTGACTTTGTGGAAATGGAGCGTTTGATTACCGAAGCATGACAAAAAAACTTCTAAAATGCAACATGCAAAAAACCGGTTATAAAACCGGTTTTTTTTACAAATGCCCATTTGCGACGAAAAAATGAGAGTTCAAAAATTATCTTTTCAATCTTTTTTAAATTAACCGGAAGCAAGCTCCGTGGTGCCGTTTTTTAAACCTTTTTATTATAAACAAATTGAAGGTTTCCATTGTTTTTTACCTTAAAGGAGCTGAATGATTCGTTTCCTGATTTAAGTACCACCAAAAAACAATTTTATTTGCTTAACACCGCGTCAATAGGCTACAAGTTATCGCCCGACGGAATAGCGCCAATGGCAACTTTAAAATTTACTTTTTAGCCCTCAACAAACAATGTTATTGTATTGCCGCCAGTTTTGGTGGCACAAATCTATATCGTTAATAACAACCCAATAAGCGGTGCTTTGTATGGCAGAAACAGGCGTTTTTAAAAGGTTGATATTTGTGTTTTTTATAAAGTACCTCCAAAACTTTTCAGGAAATGGTGCAGAAGCAAAGACTAGTAATTGCGATTAAATTAACTGCATACCATTCATGCATTTGTGCCTACACAAAACGAAATACTAACATATCATAACCTCAGCACTTCGTACATAATGCTATCCTGTTGATTTTGACATCTTAAAAAATAATACTACAATTATCGCAAAGGAAACTTTACTCCGAAACGCACACCACCTGTGTTAATTGGCAACGAACCAACCCCAATGGTGGTGGTGGGTAGTTGAATATTTGGTTCTATTATTAAGCTGGTTGACTTTGCCACTTTTATTTCAAAACCTGCTGAAAGATTAATTACCCCTGCGTAGTACAAACGATTGTCCCTATACTTACCATACAATATTTGCTCAACGCCGTTATAAAATGTATGGTAACTGTTTTTTTCCTGGGTCAACACAAAAGTTGACACACCCGCCTTGGCAAACACTTTTGTTCCGTTTTTTTGAAAAAGATCGTATCGAATAAGTATCGGTATCTCAATTAAATTTGCATTGCATTGAACATCCATCAGTTTCATTCCAATTAGTAGCATTGAGCCAATTTTATCTTTACTAAAATTATCGCCCGACACTTTTACTACTTTCCTACCTACAATGACCCCAGTTTCTATGGAAAGTTTTCTACTGATCTTATACCCGGCTAAAAGTCCCAGGTCCTCTCCAACTTTTTCAATACCCGAATTTTTTACATGGCTTATATTAATACTTGCCACTGGCTGCAAATAAAACTTGCCATTCAGCTTTGTTTTTATTTCTTTAACAATATTATTATCGACAGAAAGAAGCTTATTTTTTTGAGAAATATTTAAGTTACTATGTCGTGGAAGTTCAAACAAATTATTGCCCAAAAGTTTACCTGCCTCCAAAAAGTTAGTTTCAGCCAAGGGTGGTTTATTTAATTTAGCTAAATTATTTGATGGTGTGTTTTGGTAGACTGCCAATATAGTTTTTGCCCTGGTTTTCTGCGTTGTTTCAAAGGTTTTTATATTACTATTAAGGTCAACCTGACGCCTGTTGGCAATTTTGGATTTATTTAAACCAATGGCTGATAAAGGATTAGAGGACTTTGGCAGTGATAATCCAAATAATGTTGAAGTGCCAATTGGTGGTTTAGCTGTTTCGGGTGGTTTTACAATATCATAGCTTTTAGGATGTTTATCATTCAGTTTTTTTATTATTTTAGACGCCTGGGCAGTACTTGCTACCTTATTTTTATTGCCTTGGTCATACATTTTATAAAGGGAAACACCTAAACCGGTACCTACAAGTAAAAGACTAAAACCAGCGAAAAAAAGAAAAACTAACGCTGGCCTTCTCTTTTTTTGCTGTTGATCTAATTGAGGTAGAATGCGCTCCCAATTATCTCTTCCGGGCTTTAATGGATAATCCTCCCCTGCCCTTTTAAATAAATCATCCATATCGTTCCCTATATCCTGCATGCTTTTCCCTCCTCCATTTTATGGATCAATTTTTGCAAAAATGCCCTTGCTCTCGCAAGGCTTGATCTGGCTGTACCAATTGAAATATTTAAAATATCTGCTATCTGGCTGTGCGAATAGCCATCAATAACATAAAGATTGAAGACGGCCCTGTAGTTAGGAGGTAACTCTTTTATAACAGAAATTAGCTCCTTATAAAGTAACAATTGGTCAGCATTATCGCCTTTGCTGGTGGTGCTCCAAACATCTTCGGGTATCCCTCCTATTTCAGGCATCATATGATTTCTTCTCAATTCATCAATAGCACAATTAATCATAATACGCTTTAACCACCCCATCAACAATTTTTCGGCATCCTGATCTTTTTCGCACCTGAACTGCTCAAACCTATTAAAGGCCTTTACAAATCCATCTGTTACCACATCCATTGCCTTCTCGTACCGGTATATGTACTTAAATACTACTTTACACATGTACCCACGATACCTGTCGTAAAGCAATCGCTGGTACTTTTGATCCTTTTTTCTACAGCCTTCAATTATATGGTTAATAGTATCCAAATAAATCGTTTTGTTTATAATAAAAATAGCCGCAACACTTTCTAATAAGTCATTGACCGGTAAAAGGATAGGATAAATTAATTATGCCTCCAATTTTTTATGAATGTATTTTTTATCATTACCTGTCTATAAAGTTATTAATACGGTTTTGATACAATTGCGTTGCATTAAAAATATTTCTTTTTAATGATTGCACACTAAGCGCATTCTTTTTCAATATCCACAATTTATTAAATAAATAAAAATAAAGGTTTTGAGAAGCTTTCTAAAAACGATTTGATTTAGATGCCATCAGCGGCTTTTTCTGTCTACAACGGTAAAGATTGTTTCCTGTTCCACTGCCATTAGCCGCACGGGCCTATCTGTCTGGCGTTAGCAGGGCGAGCCTGTCTGACTAGCGACAGCCACGCGGGCCTATCCGACTGGCGTGAGCCCTCTACGGGCCTATCTGACCGGTAACAGCCACGCGGGCCTGTCTAGCTGGCGGTATCCGCGCGGGCCCATCCCACCAGAATTAGCCGAACGGGAGGATCAAATATTAAAATCCTATTGAATTTATACAGCTTAACAGCTATAAGGTTTTCTTTTTGTATGGCCGCCTTTCGAAAAATGACTAGAAAGATAATTGGCCTTTTAGATACCAATACCTGAAACTAAAAACGAAATACCGCTACACTTAACTTAAGTGCTCGTTAGCCCTTTTTAATTTATACCAACCCCTACCTTTACCATCAAATCTATTTTAAAACGAAATACACTAATACAATGAAAATTACCGTGGTTGGTGCAGGCGCCGTTGGAGCAACTTGCGCAGATAACATTGCAAGAAAAGAGTTGGCCGAAGAACTGGTTTTGCTTGATATTAAGGATGGTGTGGCCGAAGGAAAATCGATAGACATTATGCAAACCGCAGCTTTGCTTGGTTTTGATACCAAAGTAATTGGCTCAACCAACGATTACAGCAAAACTGCCGGATCGGACGTGGTAGTAATTACCAGCGGCCTGCCGCGTAAACCCGGTATGACCCGCGAAGAATTAATTGGTACCAACGCCGGCATTGTGAGAAGTGTAACGGAAAATATTTTAAAACACTCGCCAAATACTATCATAATTGTGGTAAGCAACCCAATGGATACCATGAACTACCTTACCTACACTACCAGTGGTGTACCAAAAAACCGGATTTTAGGTATGGGCGGTGCTTTAGATTCGGCAAGGTTTAAATTTTACCTGAGCCAGGCGCTACAATGCTCGCCTGCTGACCTAAATGCCATTGTTATTGGTGGCCATGGCGATACTACCATGATACCATTAATAAAGCACGCCACCTGGAACAGTATTCCGGTAACCAATTTTTTAAACCAGGCGCAGCAGGATAAAATAGTGGCCGACACCATGGTAGGTGGTGCTACGCTAACAAAACTTATTGGCACGTCGGCCTGGTATGCACCTGGTGCAGGCACAGCAGCCATGGTAGAAAGCATAGTCAGGGATGAAAAAAAACTGATAACCGCAGGTGTGGCGTTGGAAGGTGAGTATCAGCAAAACGATATATCGCTGGTAGTACCGGTTGTGATTGGGAAAAATGGCTGGGAAAAAATTGTAGATATTAAGTTAAGCGAAAATGAGCAGGCAGCCTTTAACAAAAGTGCCGATGCGGTGAGAACGATGAACGATGTATTAAAAACTTTGTAAATATTAATCGTTTTTCAAAAAAGCCCTGTTGTCGTTAACGGGGCTTTTTATTTTTAATAAGATGAAAGCGTTATAACGTTTGCTGATAGTTAGCCCCTAAGTTTTGCGGCTTTTCAATAACAAGGTATAATTGACCTGCGCTATTGTTTTGTGGCATGAAAAAATAACCAATGCGCTAAATAAACATTGGTTGGCCATTTACCGGTGCACCTACCGACCCGTGGGGCAACGGTAAAAGGTATATTACTTAAACACTAAAGTGGCAAACAATAAGTTGTACTTTAATATTAACGGAAAAATAAACCGGATTGTGTTGTTTTTAAAAATTGTTGCATTTACCCGTAAGGCGCTTGTTGTTTGCCAAACCAAAGTATTTAAATAAACAGGAAATGCTCGTTATAATAAATGATGAACAATCCGTAACATCCACTATACAAAAAATGGCATTTTTAAAATATCCAACACCTCACCGAGGTGGCGGGCCACTTTAAAGTTTCGGTGCTCCATATTTTTTTCTACATGTTCGTATGCCCAGGTTACATGGTATGGTACATGTATAGCGTACCCGCCTACAGCCAATACGGGAAGCACATCGCTTTTAACCGAATTGCCAATCATTAAAAACTCACTTGCGTTAATGTCAAGATGTTTAATGAGTTTTAGATAATCGTTTTCCCCCTTTTCAGACATTATTTCTATATGGTGAAAATGATGTTCTATACCTGAGTTTTTTAGTTTCCTTTCCTGGTCAAGCAGGTCGCCTTTGGTGGCAACCACTAACCGATACTCCTTTTTAAGCGCTATCAATACATCTTCTACCTCATCAATCAGTTCTATTGGCCTAACCATCAGGTCTTTTCCAAATTGCAGTATGGCCTCAACCGCATCAATGGACAATGTTTTTCCGGTAGCCTCCAATGCTGCCTCTATCATTGAAAGTATAAAACCTTTAATGCCATAGCCATACAAGGGCAGGTTTTTAATTTCCGTAGCTAACAACTCGCGGGTTGACGAATGCTGTGGTAAATAGTTTTCCAGCAAAACAGCAAACTTTTTTTCGGTTTCCTGAAAGTAGGGCTCGTTTATCCATAACGTATCATCCGCATCAAAAGCTATTACCTTAAGCGACATATAAAATTGGTATCAAAATGAGTACTATTAAAACTGTTTATTGAGCTGTAAAATTATTTATCGACATCCAGGTTTTGCTAAACTGGTTGAATATTAAAAAATTGTTACCAGTTATTTACTAAAAGTGCACAACTTTTAGTTATTGGTTTTTTACGATTATTTATATTCAGTCTTACATATTGCTTATATAAGATCCATATTCTACAACCCAGCGTTTGACTATATGCTCGACACTATTATAGAATTTCTTTTAAAGAGATTTGTCATTTCCGGAATTTTCATTCCGATAATCCTTATAATTAAGTTCAGGCTGTATAAAAAATTAGAAAATGGCACTCAGCGGTTTCACCATTTTTTTTATTATACCTATAGCAATATAGCAACTACCCATAACCCGCAACGTAAAAAAGATAAAAAGCTGCAAAATTCGCTTTTCATCATTTTTCTCATTCTTCTTTTTATACAAATACTTGTTGCGTTGCCACTTATACTGGGTAATCATCAGTCGTAGTTACACTACATGGTGCGTTTGTTTTACTATACCCATTACAAAAACGCTTTGTACCTGCCCCATATTTTCTATCTGGCTTAACCGGTTTACGTGAAAATCGTAATAGGCGTTCATATCCTCGGTTACCACCTTTAGCATAAAATCAAATTCGCCCGATATACTATAACATTCTATCACTTCTGCCAGCTCGTGTATCTTTTCAATAAATTTATTACCAGCAAACTTGCTGTGCTGCATAAGCGATACATAGCATATTACCATCAACCCCTTTTTTACTTTCGAAAAATCGAGTAGCGTTGCATATTGTTTTATTACGCCGGACTCCTCCAGGCGCTTTATCCGCTCATGCACGGGGGTTGTACTCAGGTGGATGGTTTCTGCAATTTCTTTTACAGTAATCCGGGCATTTTGCTGCAACAGGCGAAGGATCGCCAAATCTTTAGCGTCAATTGATGCAGATATACCAGGTGAATCAACTGTTTTAGAAAGTTTTGCCATAGCAAAGTTTATAAAAATGCTGTAAAATTATATTTTTTAGTAACTATTTGCCAAAGTTTATTACTGTTGTAGGATTTTTTACTATTGAAGTTACATTTGCAAAGCTTTATAAATTAAATAGCGCAGGAGCAGAAAAAAAGTTAGTGTTGGCTAATAAAATGGCCCTAAAACAAAAGCAACCTACGCAAAAAGCGCGCTTTAAGAACAAGCGTTTATTCAATTACTGGTTACAATACTGCCGTTAAAGTTAAATAGCCAAACAACAGTACAAGTGTGCGACGCAACAATGTTGAACAAAAAGACTACTGTCCGGAACCAAAAAAAATACCTGATAATTGCCTGCAACTACTTTCGTAATTTTAATTTTTAATTTTTAATTTATATATATGTCTACACAAACATTAACCAACATCGATTTTGGTGTTAATTACAAAGTAGCCGATATCAGCCTTGCTGATTGGGGTCGTAAAGAAATCAGGCTGGCCGAGGCCGAAATGCCGGGCTTAATGTCGCTTCGCCAGGAGTATGGTACCAGTCAACCATTGAAGGGTGCCCGTGTGGCCGGTTGTCTGCACATGACCATTCAAACTGCCGTATTAATTGAAACGCTGATAGCACTGGGCGCAGAAGTTAAATGGAGCAGTTGTAATATTTTTTCTACGCAGGACCATGCTGCCGCTGCTATTGCCGCCGCTGGTATTGGTGTTTTTGCCTGGAAAGGACAAAGCCAGGAAGAGGCTGACTGGTGTATTGAACAAACTTTATTTTTTGGAGCTGCCGATCGCCCTTTGAACATGATTTTAGATGATGGTGGCGACCTTACTAATATGGTGTTTGACCAGTATCCTGAGTTAATACAGCATATTAAAGGCCTGAGCGAAGAAACCACTACCGGTGTACATCGCCTATACGAGCGTATGGCTGCTGGTACATTACCGGTTCCCGCCATTAATGTAAACGACAGCGTTACCAAATCAAAATTCGACAACAAATATGGTTGCCAGGAAAGTTTGGTAGATGCCATTCGCCGTGCTACCGATGTAATGATGGCTGGTAAAGTAGCCGTTGTTGGCGGATATGGAGATGTAGGTAAAGGTTCAGCCCTGTCTTTGCGCGGAGCAGGAGCCCGTGTAATAGTTACCGAAATAGATCCTATTTGTGCCTTACAGGCCGCTATGGATGGTTTTGAAGTAAAAAGGATGATTGATGCGGTAAAAGAAGCCGATATAGTAGTAACTGCCTCGGGTTGTCGCGACCTTATTACCGGCGATCATTTTAAAGCAATGAAGGACAAAGTAATTGTTTGTAACATTGGCCACTTTGATATTGAAATTGATGTAGCGTGGTTAAATACCAATTATGGCGAAACCAAAGACACTATTAAGCCACAGGTTGACCTTTACAATATAGATGGTAACGATATTATTTTATTGGCCGAAGGGCGTTTGGTAAACCTTGGATGCGCCACCGGCCACCCGAGTTTTGTTATGAGTAACTCGTTTACCAACCAAACCCTTGCCCAAATTGAACTTTGGACAAACCATACCAACTACGAAAACAAGGTATATGTATTACCAAAGCACCTTGATGAGAAAGTTGCACGTTTGCACCTTTCAAAAATTGGTGTGGTGTTAGATGAGTTGACCGATGCTCAATCGAAATACCTGGGTATACCACAGGCTGGTCCGTTTAAAAGCGAAATGTACAGATATTAATAGTTGACCGTTATTTGTTGACGGTTTAAAAAAACCCGCTTCATGTTTGGAGCGGGTTTTTTATTTTAGTTAAATTATTTTGCGCAAAATTTATCGGGGCATTTAATTTATTTCAGAAAAATACTTTTACCCAACAACCCTTGGAAACCCGATAGATAACTTTGGTACAATGCCTCGTACCTGCAGCGTAATAGAACCAACAATAGGTAATTTAATCACTTTTTGCTCAACTATGGGATAGTTCAATTTGCTAAAAGTAACCGATGCAGTGCTTTTTAAAAGTGCCTGTAGAAGCGCTTTTGACTGGCCTGTTTGCTTTGCCAGTTCATCCACCATCGTTTTTTCTATTGTAGCATTTACCTGCTTCATAATGCCGACAATACCTTTTTCAATTTCTTTTTCAATATCATCTTTACTTACACAAATACCCACCAAAAAGTCAGGGCCGGGTAAATCAATATCCATATCGTCCACTTTGCCATTTAAAAAATTATCAAGATTGCTTGATGTAGATGAACTGATGTCAATATTAAATTTTATATCAGCACCACGGCCGCTGCCACTTACCGATACTTTTCTATTTTGAATAGTGGCTGATAGTTTGGATAAATCTTTAAAGTTTTTTTTGGCAGCAGTAATCTGGGCATCCACCTGCGCCTGGGTTATGCCCGATTTATTAGGAATGTCATAAGGAGCAAAATAAATATCAACAGGCTTTTCTTTATAAGTAGTTATGTCAAATGCCTGCGACCTGTACACCGGTTCGTAAATGGTAATATTCGTACCTAAAATATTTAACGAACCGGCATTTCTATAGGCAAGTACATAGGCCTTTTTATTTAGGTTAAACAGACCCATTTGTCCTTCAGTTAAAATAATATTGAATTTTCCATCGCTGGCCGAATTTGTTTTAACGGATATGCCGGGAATAAAACTTTGTGGAAAACCGGCTGCCACACTGGCAACATGCAGCCTGATACCTGCAGCAGGCTTAAAGGAACTTGCCTTTGGGGCTTTTGAATTGAGTATATACGAAGGGGCAAAGTCTACAAGATTAGTGACTTCAAAAATGCGTCCTGAAAATTTCATATAGCAAATTTTTAATTGTGTGAACTAAAATAGTAAACCTTTAAATTATTTGCAACACTTATAGTAATAATTTTTTTTATGTAGATGGTTGGCTGGCAAAACACGCCATGTTTATTGGTAACTATTATGATCGTAAAAACTTAACCACATTTGCTGCGAATTTATCTTTAAAGTCCCTACAGTTCTTTCTTAAACCATTTATTTACCACCTAAAAAAAATTAAATGACACAAAATTCTTTTCTAAAAAATAATGCCCATTCTATTGGTCGCAGCCTTTGGCGTTATAATAACTTCCTGCGGCGTTAAAGATGCTGACATTTAAAAAAATGCAAGTGAAAAGCTGGCAGGCATGCCCGAAATTACTGCCGATGTAAAAGATGGCGTGGTAACATTAAGTGGGAGTGCAAAGACGAAGCGGGCAAGGCAATGGCTGAAACCGAGGTTAAAGCAGTAAAAGGACTCAAATCGGTTGTAAACAACTGTACCATAGCTATGCCAGCTCGGGCACCTGTTGTAATTAATAATGATGATGCACTTACTACCGCGATTAAGGATGCGGTAAAAGATTTTGAAGGTGTTACTGCTAATGTAAACGATGGGCAAGTAACCCTAACCGGCCCAAATAAGCGTAGTAGTTTGCCCAATTTAATGCAGGCTATCAGTACCTTGAAACCCAAAAAAATAAACAATCAAATAACCATTAAATAATTTAAACCATGGCCTTGCCGAAAAAAATATAACGAGTTGCTCCATGCTGCTTCCACCGCAGGGGTAACCAATTTTGTTGTAACTGAGCAAGACAATGTTTTGTATGTTAACGGCAATGCACCGTCTGGCGAAGAAAAGGACAAACTGTGGGATATTTATAATACCATCGATCCCGGCTTTGGTGCTGGTGACCTAATTATGAATGTTAATGTAGTTGGTACGCCTGGTGGCAAAGCCCGGGTAACCACCGGGCAGGCCAATTTAAATATCAGGAAAGGACCTGGTACTGACCAGCCGATTGTTGGTAAAGCAGCCCATAACGAGTTAGGTACACTCATAAGCAAAACCAACGGTCAATGGTACCTTATAAAAACCGATGCCGGCGAGGAAGGGTATGCTTATGCGCAATACCTTACCCCTGAAAATTGACTGAAGTATATTTTTAAAACGAAGGCCGCTGTAAAGTGGCTTTTGTTATTATGTTGAACCATACATCTTCAAAAATTTTTTGAAGCCATAAGTAATTCGGCATTTTCATATATGAATTGAAAAACGTTACCCGCCTTAATGGTTAAGCAATAATCATATTAGTTTTATTGTAAATCAGTGCCATGTAGTTTGCAAAATTTATAAAGACCTAACCCCAGTTGGGGAAGTAAATGTGGTGGTATAAAATTTTGTTCCGTAAACTAAAAACTGAAGGTTTTTTAGTACCAACATTGCAACACTTACTTTTATAGCATGTCAAAATCAATATTTATAGCCAGTTCCGAACCCTACAGCGGTAAATCGGTAATAGCATTAGGGTTGGTTAACATGCTGTTGGGCAAGGCTAAAAACATCGGTTATTTTAAACCCATAATCAATAGCAACCCCATTGAAAAACCCGATAACCACATTGAAACCATACGCAAATACTTTGGCCTGGCCATTAATTACAACGATACCTACGCCTTTACCCGCCAGCAGGCGCTTAACCTGTTGCAAACCAAAAGCCTTGGCGAAATGATGGAAACCATTATTGAAAAGTTTAAAAAGGTAGAAGACAAAAACGATTTTACAGTAATAGAAGGTAGCGATTACGTAGGCGAAGGGATTGCTTTTGAATACGAAACCAACCTTACGGTGGCTAAAAACCTGAACGCCCCCGTTATTATGGTGGTTGCAGGGCAGCAAAAAAGTACCGCGCAGGTGGTTAATAATACGCTTACTATTTTTCAAAGCTTTGAAGCAAAGGAATTGCAGGTACTGGCGGTAATAGTTAATAAAGTGGACGAAGGAAATGTAGAAGATGTACATCAACTGTTGCTAACCCAATTACCAAAGGGCATTGTGCTGGCCGTTATTCCTAACGACAAAAACCTTAAAAGCCCCACCATGAAGGAAATTTACGAGCACCTTGGTGGTAAGCTGTTGTTTGGTGAAGATCAGCTAAATAACCAGGTAGACAACTTTGTGACCGGCGCCATGCAGGTTCCTAACTTTTTAAATTTTTTAAAAGAAAATTTGGTGATCGTTACACCGGGCGACCGCGGTGATATTATTATAGCCGCATTGCAGGCAAACCTTTCAACCAGCTATCCAAAAGTGTCCGGCATCATTCTCTCGGCCGGTTCCGAACCCGAAGAACCGATTATGCGGTTAATACGGGGTTCGCAAAGCATTATGCCGATAATAGCAGTAAATACAGGCACCTTTGAAACCAGTGCACTGCTGGGCGGCATTCAAAGCAGCATTACCCCCGACAACGAAAAAAAGATACGGCTGGCCATCGACACCTTTGAAAAATATGTTGATGTAAATGCCCTTACCGAAAAAATGATCACTTTTGAGCCTGAAGGCATTACCCCGCATATGTTTCAATACCAGTTGACCAAAAGGGCTAAAAGCAACATAAAACACATTGTACTACCCGAGGGCAACGATGAGCGGATTTTGCGTGCAACGGCAAGGCTTATCAACCAACAAATTGTTCGCATAACCCTGCTGGGCTATGAGCAGGAAATACACAACAGCATAAAACGGCTGGGGCTAAACCTTGAACCTGGCCGCATACAAATTATTAACCCGGCTACCTCGCCCAATTACAACAATTATGTAAACACCTTGTACGAACTACGCAAAAACAAAAATGTAGAACTGGAAATGGCCCGCGACCTGATGACCGACGTAAGCTACTACGGCACCATGATGGTGTACAAAGGCGATGCAGATGGCATGGTATCGGGGGCAGTCCATACCACGCAACATACCATAAGGCCCGCACTTCAGTTTGTAAAAACAAAACCGGGCACCTCGGTTGTTTCATCGGTATTTTTTATGTGCCTGCCCGACCGCGTAAGCGTATTTGGCGACTGCGCCGTAAACCCCAACCCTACTGCGGAACAACTGGCCGAAATAGCTATTAGCAGTGCCGAAAGCAGCCTTATGTTTGGTATAGAACCGCGCATCGCCATGCTCTCCTACTCGTCGGGCACCAGCGGCCAGGGCGAAGATGTAGATCGTGTACGCCAGGCCACAATAATTGTAAAACAAAAGCGCCCCGACCTAAAAGTAGAAGGCCCCATACAATACGATGCTGCAGTGGACCCCATAGTCGGCCATCAAAAATTACCCAACAGCGAAGTGGCCGGTAAGGCAAGCGTATTAATATTTCCCGACCTAAACACAGGCAACAATACCTACAAAGCCGTACAACGCGAAACCGGTGCATTGGCCATTGGCCCAATGTTACAAGGCCTCAACAAACCCGTAAACGACCTAAGCCGCGGCTGCACTGTAGACGATATTTTTAATACGGTTATTATAACGGCAATACAGGCGCAGGAGGCTTGATTATTTTAAATGCTGAATTCTAAATTTTAAATAAGGAAGCTTGTTTATTTTAAATGCTAAATGTTGAATTTTAAATGAAGAAGACGAATTCTGAATGATAGTTGAAGCATCGGATAACTTTTTTGGAACCGGACAGTATATTTCCAATTCGTCATCGTTGCGTCGCACAGCGTGTACGGCATAAAAACAGTCATCAGATTATTTCACAGCTCACTACTCACAAATCACCACTCACAATTAAAAATTCAAAATAACCCTTCCCTCAAAATTTAAAACTTAAAATTCAAAATAACCTCCTTCTCTCAATTCAAAACTTAAAACTTAAAATTCAAAATAACCTCCTTCTCTCAATTCAAAACTTAAAACTTAAAATTCAAAATAACCTCCTTCTCTTAATTCAAAACTTAAAACTTAAAATTCAAAATAAC
>JBBRUR010000070.1:0-26612 GCA_038247635.1 Chitinophagales bacterium | reverse complement strand
AGAGTTGCTCAGTCACGTTCGGACCACAACCTTAGAAGCCTACGACCACCAGGAAGTACCTTTTGAAAAAGTGGTAGAGCTGGTGGTAAAAGACCGCGACATGAGCCGCAGTCCGCTGTTCCAGGTAATGTTTGTGCTGCAAAATACACCCGAGGTGGAGGCCATGCAACTGCACGATTTACAACTAAGCCCAGCAGGTAGCAGCCTTAACGAACATGTAAACGCCAAATTTGATATAACCTTTACGGTAACGGAACACAAGGACGGCCACGCGGTTTCCATAGAATATTGCACTGATTTGTATAGCGGTAAAACCATCGGCCAAATGGCAGGCCATTTCAAAAACCTGCTACAATCGGTGGTAAATAATCCGCAAAAAAGTATTGGCACATTGCCCATGCTAACAGAGGCGGAAACTCGTCAACTGCTGCACGATCTTAATGATACGGGTCAGAAATTTTCCACCCAAAACAAAACGGTGGTGCAGCTTTTTGAAGAGCAGGCACAACTGCACCCGCAGGCGACAGCGCTGATTTTTGAAGACATTCTTACCACTTATGCCCAACTGAACGAACAGGCTAACAGGCTTGCCCATTACCTGGTGCAAAAAGGTGTTACCGCCGAAACACTGGTACCGGTTTGTATGAAACGGGGCACCACACTTATCATTGCCTTATTGGCCATTATGAAAGCCGGCGGCGCCTACGTACCCATCGATCCCGGTTACCCCGATGAGCGGGTAAACTACATGTTGCACGATACAGGAGCTTCCATGTTGCTAACCGAGCAATCGTTCAACAACCGCCACATCAACACAAATAACGAGCAGCAGGTTGACATAATAAATGTAGATGCATTAGCAGAAAAACTGCAAAGCCAGTCTTCGGTCAATCCTGTTCAAATAGCTACCGAAAATCAACTGGCCTATGTCATCTACACTTCCGGTTCTACCGGCAAGCCCAAAGGTGTAATGATAGAACACAAGGCACTAATGAACCTTATTGGCTGGCACAACAATGCCTACGAGGTAACACATACCAGCCGCGCCACAGCTATGGCCAGTGTAGGCTTTGATGCCTTTGGCTGGGAAATATGGCCTTACCTAAGTTGTGGTGCAAGCCTGTTGGTGATAGACGATAGCATTCGTTTAAACCCACAACAACTGCTTAACGAATATACCAGCCATGGCATCACCCACAGCTTTGTTGCGACAGCCCTGGTGAACGGTTTTGTAGAAATTTCCAGGGATAACTTTACCGGCCTTCAATATGTATTAACCGGTGGCGATGCGTTGGGCAGCATTGATATCAGCGGCCTGGATTATACGCTTGTCAACAACTACGGCCCCACCGAAAACACGGTGGTTGCCACTTATTACCCTATAACTGTAAACACAGATTCTGCCCCACTAATTGGCAAACCCGTTTTGAATACGTTGGTTTATTTACTAAATGATGAAGGAGAATTGGTACCGCACGGCGTGGCTGGCGAATTATGTATTTCAGGTGTAAGCCTTGCACGGGGCTATTTAAACAATCCGGGCTTGACATCAGAAAAATTTATAAAAAACGTTTATAACAAAAACGAAAATGCAAGGTTGTATAAAACAGGCGATCTGTGTCGATGGTTACCCGGGGGCAACCTTGAATACCTGGGAAGGAAAGACGAGCAGGTAAAAATCAGGGGCTACCGTATAGAATTAGGCGAAATAGAAAATACCATTCAACAGAGTGGTTTGGTGCAGCAATCAGTGGTGTTGGCTATAGTTGATCAGCAGGGTACAAAACAATTAGCTGGTTATATTATTCCACGGCAGGATTACAGTAACCAAAAATTGGTTGAATATTTAAAGGAGCATTTGCCGATATATATGGTTCCGCGGTTTTACAGAGAGCTGGAGCACATACCATTAACGGCCAATGGAAAGACAGACAAAAAAGCATTACCGGCAGTTGAGGCGCAACGGGCATTAGGTACTGAATACGCCGCCGCCACTACCCTTACCGAACAAAAGCTGGTAGCCATGTGGCAGCAACTGCTGGGTATAGAACGCATCGGCATCAACGACAACTTTTTTGAACTTGGCGGCCACTCACTAATGGTAATGAAAATGGTGGCGGCAATAAAAAAAGAGTTTGCAATAGTCATTCCGTTAAAAGTCATTTTTAAACTTCAAACTGTTTTTGAAATGGCCAATTTTATGGAGTGGGAAAATGGTTCTGGCCAAGCGGAAGCTTTCGATAATGAACCTTCTGAACTCATCATTATATAAACAAGACTAATGTTTAACGACATCATATATCTATTAAAAACCGCCAGGCAAAGCGGGATTAATATCACTACTAATGGAACCGAACTGCAGCTTAAAATGGTGGGTGGCAAAACTATTGATCAGGAGTTGCTTCAGCAGATCAAAGACAATAAAAAAAATATAATTGATTATTTAAATGATACTGAACTCAGGCCTTTAAAAACAACCGCTGACGACAATGAAATAAAGCCGATTGACAGGGGTGCGGTACAACAGTTAAGCCTATCTTTTGGGCAGGAGCGTATGTGGTTTATCGACCAAATGGAGGGCTCGGTCGACTATCATATTCCCGTGGTAGTAAAGCTGCAGGGTCAATTAAATGTAGAGGCAATAGCGTATGCTATTAAGATGGTTGTTGAAAGACATGAATCACTTCGTTCAGTCGTTCGTCACGGCGAAGGAGATCCATATCAGCAAATATTACCGGTGGATAGCTGGGCACTTGAATTGCCCGTTCAACAGGACATTACAAATGAGGGGGAAGCTTTGCAGCAGCAGATCGATGAATTTATCAGCCGCCCATTTAATATTTCTACCGATTACATGTTGCGGGCTAAGTTGTTCCGCATTCATCAGCACGAACACACATTGGTTGTGGTGGTTCACCATATTTCTGCCGATGGCTGGTCGGCGCCAATAGTGGTTGACGAAGTAGCACGCCTTTATACCGATCGCTTATCGGGCAGGTCGTCTTCGTTACCTCCGCTCCAACTTCAATATGCTGACTATGCAATGTGGCAACGCCAGCACTTGCAATCGGGTACCTGGGATGGAAAATTACAGTACTGGAAGAAACAATTACAGGATGTTAAGGCCCTGGAATTGCCAACGGATTTTGCCCGGCCATTGTACAAAAGCAGCAGGGGTAGTGCATTTTATTTTGATATCGATGCCGACCTGTCTACCCAGGTAAATGCGATGGCAAAGCGTAACAGCGCAACGCTTTTTATGACCCTGATCGCTGCGTTTAAAGTGCTGTTGTATCGCTACACAAGTCAAACTGAAATTTGTGTGGGAACCCCCATCGCAGGGCGAACACAAAGCGAACTAGGCGGACTGATCGGTTTTTTTGTAAATACCCTCGCGTTAAAAACAGCACTCAACGACCAGCTATCTTTTGCTGACCTGCTTCAACAGGTAAAGGAAGTAACCATAGACGCCTACGAAAACCAGGAAATACCATTTGAAAAAGTGGTGGAGAGTGTGGTAACCGAAAGAGACTTAAGCCGCAGCCCACTGTTTCAGGCAATGTTTGTGCTTCAAAATAATACCGGCAATGAGCAAAAGCAATTGCCCGATCTTGAACTGTCTGTTGAAAGGCAGGAAAAAACGACCTCAAAGTTCGACATAACCCTTTTCTTATCACAGCAGGATGGCAAACTTGAGGCATCGGTAGAGTATTCGACTGATCTGTTTAAAGCTGAAACCATAGAGCGACTGGCAGGGCATTTTACCCGCTTGTTGCGTTCTATTGTTCAAAACCCGCAACAGGCTATCGGGCTGCTAAACATGCTGGGCGAAGCAGAGATTGAAACTGTTCTTTATGACTTTAATCAAACCGCCATTCCATACCCAAGCCACAAAAGCCTGACGTCGTTTTTTGAAGATCAGGTGGCCAAAACACCTGGTGCCACCGCATTGGTATTTGACGATGTACAGCTTACCTACAACGAGCTAAATGAACGCATCAATCGCCTGGCAAACTACCTGCGAAGTGTTGGTGTAAAAGCAAATTCGATCGTGCCGATCTGTGTGCACCGAAGTATAGAAATGATTGTGGGCGTTATAGGTATTTTAAAGGCAGGCGGAGGCTATCTTCCTTTGGATCCGGATTACCCAATAGAGCGCATCAACTTTATGGTGAATGATGCCGATGCCGATGTGATCATTACCACCTCGGCCGCCCGCGAACTAATGCCTATTTCGCCTAAAGTGTTGGTTGTTGAGTTAGACAACCATTGGAGCGAAATTGAAAAACATGCACCCACAAACCCTGCTGATATTTATGAACCGCATCATTTGGTGTACCTGATTTACACCTCGGGTTCAACCGGGCAGCCAAAGGGAGTAAAACTGCATGGTGGAGCATTGGTTAATTTAATGTGCTGGCAAAAAAGGCAATTTAGCAACACCCACCGCCATGTTATACAATTTGCCAGCTTAAACTTCGACGTGAGTTTTGTTGAAATATTTTCAACCCTGTGCTTTGGTAGTACGCTTTACCTAATCGAATCTGAACGCCGCAAAGACCTGATTGCATTACTGGACGATATTAATCGCTTTCAAATAACGCATCTTTTTGTTCCCTACATCGTTTTTCAAAATTTGGCGGATGTGTTAGTTACTATGCCCGAGATCAACTTTACTGTTGAAGAGGTGATAGTGGCAGGTGAACAATTAAAGCTGACCGAAAACACCCGTTTCCTTTTAAAAAATAATATACAAAGAATTGTGAACCAATATGGCCCGTCGGAGGCACATGTTGTAAGCAGTTTCACCATCAACAAAAACGATACAGTGTCAGACCTGCCGCCAATAGGCAAGTCTATTGACAATACACAGCTATATATTTTATCTGACAGTATGCAGCCGGTGCCGGTGGGCGTTTTGGGCGAGCTGTATATTGGTGGTGTGCAGGTAGGACAAGGTTATTTAAACCGGCCTGAGCACACCGCCGAAAAGTTTATACCCGATATTTTTAGCAACGACAAAAACGACAGGCTGTATAAAACCGGCGACTTATCTCGCTGGTTGCCCGATGGTAATATTGAATTTTTGGGTAGAAAAGATGAGCAGGTAAAAATAAGGGGCAACAGGGTAGAGCCGGGCGAAATAGAAACCATTTTGCAGGAAAGCAGTTTGGTGCGGCAGGCAATAGTATTGTCTAAACCTGATAAAACAGGTAATAAAAGATTGATTGCTTATGTAGTTGCCGAGGGTGAATTTGACAAAGACAGCCTGGTAGCTTACCTAAAGGCAAAGGTGCCGTCCTACATGATGCCCGCAATTTGGATACACATAGAAAATGTGCCCTTAACTGCCAATGGTAAAGTAAATAAACGCGTACTGCCCGAGCCCGAGCTGGCCGACATGAGCAAAAATGCGTACGTGGCACCCGCTGACTTGCTGGAAGAAAAAATTGCGACAATATGGGAGGAATTACTGGGCGTACAACCAGTAGGGGTAACCGATAATTTTTTCGATTTAGGTGGGCATTCGTTGCTGGTAGCCCGTGTAATTGCCGCCATGCGCAGCCGCCTGAAAGTAGAAGTATCCATAAAAGATCTTTTTGTTTATACTACCATCCGGTCGCTGGCAAGCTACCTGCGGTTGCAGGGTAGAACGCTCAAAAATTTTATCATTCCTGTTGCTGACCCACGACCAGCGTTGGTGCCTTTGTCGTTTAGCCAGGAGCGACTTTGGTTTATTGACAAATTATATGGCAGTACCCAATACCATTTATCGGCCATCTTAAAATTAAAGGGCAGCTTAAACAAACAAGCGCTGCTACATGCTTTCCGGCATATTTTAAGCCGTCACCAAATACTTCGCACTGTAATTGTTGAACAGCAGGGTGAGCGTTACCAACAAATAAAAGACGGTGCCGATTGGGTTCTTAATATTCTTTCGTTAAACGGCGCTTCAAATGCGGAATGTGTAAAACAAATTGAAAACCTGACGGCAAAGCCATTTAATTTATCAGCCGATTTCATGTTGCGATCGTCACTGATCAATGTAAATGACGAAGAAAATATTTTGGTTGTAACCGTACACCACATCGCCTCAGATGGCTGGTCGGCTTCCATTTTGGTAAAAGAATTAATTGAAAACTATTCGGCGCTTGTTGATGGCCGTAGTGTTATTGAGCAACCGCTTTTGATTCAATATGCTGACTATGCCATTTGGCAACGTAACGTGCTTAAAGTAGAAACGTTGTCAGCAATGTTGAATTATTGGCAATTGCAGTTGGCGAACGTGCCCACACTGGCATTGCCTACCGACTTTGCCAGGCCGCCGGTACAAAGCAGCAAAGGGTCAGCTTCAAGCTTTTGTGTCTCAAAACAACTTACTGAAAACTTACGCCAGTTGAGCAGGCAGCAAAACGCAACCCTGTTCATGACGCTCTTTTCGGCATTTAATGTTTTGATGCAACGCTACAGCAATCAAAATGATATTTGCATTGGCACTTCGGTGGCAAACAGAAACTTTCCTGAACTGGAAGGATTGGTTGGCTTCTTTATAAATACATTGGCCATACGCACCAGTTTGGAAAACAATCCTGCCTTCACCCATTTGTTGCAGCAGGTTAAGCAAAATACGTTGGAAGCGTTTGCAAACCAGGATGTTCCTTTACAAAAAGTGGTAGAAGTTGCTAATGTAAAAAGAGATAGCAGCCGCAACCCGTTATTCCAGGTACTGTTAACAATGCAAAACAATCCGTTGCCGCCTCCCATACAGGTAACAGGGTTAACTATTACCACCGACAAGTATGCACACAAGACATCGCAGTTAGATATTATTTGCAACTTAACCGAAACCTCCGAAGGCATTGATGTTGTAGTGGAGTATTGTACCGATTTGTTTACTGAAGCAACTATCATTGCGCTTACCAACCATTTTAATCAGTTATTGCTATCTATAGTGGCTGCTCCGCAAACCAACATCAGTTTGCTGCAAATGCTAAAAGACGATGAGCAAAAATCGCTATTAACTCAATCGCAGGGTGACCAGGCCATTGGCGCAGTGCAAAAAACCATCTCAGCATTATTTGAACAACAGGTACTAAAAACGGCCACAGCGCAGGCATTGGTGTATCGCAATACTTCTCTAACTTTTGAGCTGTTGAACGCCAAAGCCAACCAATTGGCGCACCTACTTTCGGCCAGGGGCGTAACATCCGAAACACTGGTGGCTATATGCCTCGATCGATCTCCTGAAATGCTCATTGCGATACTGGCGGTTTTAAAGGCTGGTGGAGCTTATGTGCCAATCGATCCGGGATATCCAAAGGAGCGCATAGATTTTATTCTTACAGATTCAAATACAGCGGTCATAATCACCAACGACCAACACAATGGTAGTTTTAATATTGATGCTATCCCGGTAATACTTCTGGATGCAGATCATTCCGTTTTAGCCAACCAACCGGTTACGGCAATGGAAACCAGGCATGATCCGCATACCCTCGCCTATGTAATTTATACGTCGGGCTCTACAGGCAAGCCAAAGGGGGTTATGGTTGAACAGGCAGCCATTGTAAATTATTTGGTGAACAAAAAAACAAATTACAGCAGCAATCAAAAGGAAGGCGCCGGCAGTTTCATGCATTTATCGTACACGTTCGATGCCTCGCTAACGGCTATGTTTATGCCACTCCTCAATGGCAGACCATTGGTGATTTCATCAAAAACCTCACTTGAAGTTTTTGAAGATGAAAATCTTTTAAAGTATGCACCCTACGATTTTATAAAAGTTACCCCGGCACATTTAGGGTTGCTTCAACCAAAAATGAACAGCAGCAAAGCAGGACTGCTTAGCAAAAAAATAGTAGTGGGCGGCGAGGCATTATTTACCAGCCAGGTAAAGCATTTTGCCGAAGGTCTGTCTGGTGTCGAAATCATAAATGAGTATGGCCCTACCGAGGCGTCGGTGGGCTGTAGCGTGTTCAGCCTACATACCAGTGACATCAATGTAGCGCCACAAAATGCATTACCTATCGGCAAGCCAATAGATAATGTTAGCATGTATATTATTGGGGCCGATGGCGAGCTGTTGCCCCAAGGTGCTGTAGGCGAAATAGCAATTGGTGGTGCCGGCCTTGCAAGAGGATATATTAACAATGGAGCACTTACCAACGAAAAGTTTGTATTAAATCCTTTTGGCAAAGAAGGATCAAAAATGTATAAAACCGGTGACCTGGCACGCTGGCTGCCTGGTGGCAACATTGAATACATAGGCAGAAAAGACGACCAGGTAAAAATAAGAGGTTACCGTGTTGAGTTAGGCGAGATAGAGGCAGCATTGCTGGAATCTGAATGGGTATCGCAGGCAGTAGTACTGGCAAAAAAAGACAGCACCGGCGGTAAACGGCTGGTAGGTTATATTGTTCCTGCACATGAATACAGCAAGCACGAATTGCTGGCGCAACTGAAAGCAACCTTGCCCGATTACATGATACCATCAGTATTGTTGGAATTGGAAACTTTACCGTTGACCATAAACGGTAAAGTTGATAGAAAGGCATTGCCCGAAGTTGGATCAGGCGATCCTCAGCATGCGAAAGATGCACTGCCATCCAGCGAAGCGGAGTGGATGGTTTGTGATATTTGGAAAGAAGTACTTGAACTGGACGAGGTAGGCGTTAATGACGACTTCTTCGATTTGGGTGGACATTCGTTGCTGGCCTTCAGGCTTATTTCACTTATCAGAAAGCAGTTTAAAGTTGAAATGCAGATAAGCGAAATATTCAATTATCCAACCATCAGGCTGCTCGCAAATCATCTGCAAAAAGATTATACCGAAAATGATAGCCTACCCACGCTACCTGCCATAGAGGTAATGGAGCAACGGCCGCAGCAAATTCCGCTATCATTTAGCCAGGAAAGACTTTGGTTTATTGACCAGTTGGAAGGAGGTGTTCAATACCACGTTCCAGCGGTATTAAGAACAAAGGGACAGTTGAATGCTAAAGCGTTGGCGTTTGCCCTGCAACAAATTGTGAACAGGCACCACGTATTGCGCACAGTTATTAAGGAGGTTGATGGACAAGGTTTTCAACATATAAACGAGCCCGATCAGTGGCAATTGGGTGAAGAAGACTTTTCTAAAAAAGATCAGCAAACGCTTGATACCCATATCAGGCAACTCATTAATAAACCGTTCAAGCTCCAAACCGATCACATGCTGCGTGCTAACCTTATCAGGGTTCAGCCTAACGAGCACATTTTGGTCTTTACCATACACCATATAGCCTCCGACGGATGGTCGGCTTCCATATTAGTGAAGGAACTGGTAGAATTGTATAAATCATTTACCGAAAACCAGCCCGCCCACCTGCAGGCTTTACCTGTACAGTATGCGGATTTTGCCCTTTGGCAACGCCAATATTTGCAAGGCAATGTGTTGAAAAATAAGCTTGCCTTTTGGAAAGATTACCTGCAAAACGTTGAGCCACTACAACTGCCAACCGACCATGTGCGGCCTGCTGTGCAAAGCACAAAAGGCGCATCCATATCATTTAGTGTTGATAAAGATGTTGCGCAGGAATTAAACAACCTGAGCCGCCAACAAAACGTGTCCATCTTTATGACCTTACTGGCGGCATTTAATGCAATGCTGTACAGGTATACCGGCCAACACGATATTTGTGTGGGTACACCAATTGCCGGTCGTCAGCAACCCGAATTAGAGGGGCTTATTGGCTTCTTCTTAAATACGCTGGCCTTGCGAAGCGATGTATCAGGTACAATGCCTTTTACCGAATTGCTGCAACAGGTTAGGGTAAACACCTTAAAAGCATTCGAACACCAGGATGTACCGTTTGAAAAAATAGTAGAGGCGGTGGTTACCGATAGAGAACTGAGCCGCAACCCGCTTTTCCAGGTCATGTTCATTTTGCAAAACACACCAAAGGTTGACGAGCTGTTGTTTGGCGATCTTGAATTGTCGTACGAGCCGCTCGTTCACGACACTACCAAGTTTGACCTGACTTTTGGATTAACCGAAACCGAAGATGGGTTTAACGGCGTAGTAGAATATGGTGCGGAATTGTTTGAAGTGGAGACGATTAATAAAATGATTGTCCATTTCAAAACGTTGCTGGCGTCTATAACGCAGGCGCCACAACAACCGGTTGGGTTATTGCCCATGTTGTCTGCGGCCGAAAAGCAGCAATTACTTGTTGATTTTAATAACACTGACACACCTACACCGCACCAAAAAAGTATAGCCGACCTTTTTGAAGAACAGGCGGCAAAAACAGGGCATCGCACTGCAGTAACCTACGGGCAACAATCGCTCACCTACAGCGAACTAAACGAAAGGTCGAATAAGTTGGCCCATTACCTGCGCAGCCATGGCGTACAACAGAACACCCTTGTGCCGGTTTGTATTGAGCGCAGCCTGGATATGATGGTAGCCGTTATTGCTATTTTAAAGGCCGGTGGCGCTTATGTGCCCATCGATCCTGAGTTTCCGGAGAAACGCATTACCCACATTATCAACGAAATTGAACCCGTGATGATGCTGACTTCAAAGGCCAATAAAGAATTAATAACCGGCTTGGGCCATTTTATTATTATAGAAATTGATGGCGAAAATGAATTGATAAACCAGCAGCCTGCAACCAATCTGCAAAGTTTTAACCAGCCGGATGATTTGGCTTACCTGCTGTATACATCTGGCTCTACCGGTGTGCCAAAAGGGGTAAAAATGCCCGGCAAGGCGTTGGTAAATTTATTGCACTGGCAGGAAAAACAGTTTACCAACAAACAAAGGCATGTGCTGCAATTTGCCAGCCTGACTTTTGATGTAAGCTTCCAGGAAATTTTTTCAACCTTGTGCTTTGGCGGTACGTTGTTTTTGATTGACGCCGACCGCAGAAAGGACGTAGCCGAATTGCTGGCCGATATTGTTTCACAAAAAATCACTCACTTATTTGTTCCATACATTGTTTTAAAAAGCCTGGCAGATAGTATTAATTCCGCAGGCGATCAACAACTTTCGCTTGAAGAAGTAATTGTTGCAGGCGAGCAATTAAAGCTTACGCCGGATATCAGGTCGTTGCTGGGCACTAACATTGGCCGTATTGTAAACCAATACGGTCCTACAGAAGCGCATGTAGTTAGTAGCTACACCCTCGATGCAAAGAATGATTTGCCTTTGTTACCACCGATAGGCAAACCAATCGATAATACTAAGCTGTACATTGTTGACGAACAAAATCATTTGGTGCCTGTTGGCGTGCCCGGCCAGTTGTTTATTGGCGGCGTACAGGTGGCCGCTGGTTATCAAAAACAACCACAGCTAACAGCCGAAAAATTTATTAAGAATTTTATTACCGAAGATGGTTACCCGACTTTGTACAAAACCGGCGACGTGGCCCGTTGGTTGCCCGATGGAAATATTGAATACATAGGGCGTGCCGATGACCAGGTTAAGATAAGGGGTTACCGCGTGGAAATTGGTGAGATAGAAATGGTATTACAGGAATGTAGCCTTGTAGAAAAAGCAGTGGTGATAACCAGGGAAGATAAAACGGGCGGTAAGCAATTAGTAGGGTATGTTGTTGCAGCAGGCACGTATAACCAGGCAGGTATTGTTGCTTATTTAAAGGCAAATTTACCTGCATACATGGTGCCGGCGCTTTGGGTACAAATGGCTTCGATACCCGTAACTACCAATGGAAAAGTTAACCGGAAAGCCCTACCTGATGCAGGTAACAACGCCACCGGAAAAAATGAATACGTAGCCCCGCAAAATGAAGTGGAAGAAAAGTTGGCTTCTATATGGAGTGATTTACTGGGAGTAAAATTGGTTGGTATAACAGATAACTTTTTTGAATTGGGCGGTCACTCGCTGCTGGCTACACGTGTGGTATCCGCTATCAGAAACCGCCTGCGTGCAGAAGTATCAATAAAGGATTTGTTTGTTTATCCTGAAATAAGATTGTTAGCAGATCATTTGCTGTTGCAGGGCCAGGGTTTATTACTTCCTTCGATAAAGGTGGTCGTTCCCCGTCCCGAACATATTCCTTTATCTTTTAGCCAGGAAAGGCTGTGGTTTATTGATCAATTGGAAGGAAGTGTGCAATATCATGTTCCTTCGGTGTTACGCCTTACCGGGCAAGTAAACAGAACCGCGCTTTCGGCTTCTTTAAAAATGGTTATTAAAAGGCACGAAGCACTTAGAACCGTTATCAGGCAACAAAACGGACAGGGATATCAGTTTATACAAAGCGAGGAAGAATGGGACATCGTGTTAATAGATGGTGCTGCCTTTGTTGCAGATCCTCCGCAGTTAAAAAAGTTGGTGGAAGAGCTAATCAATCAGCCATTCAATCTTGCCAGGGACTATATGCTTCGGGCACATGTTATAAGCCTGGGTGAAGACGACAACCTGCTGGTGGTAAATATGCACCACATTGCTTCCGATGGCTGGTCAGCCTCCATTATAGTAAACGAACTGATAGCATTGTACGAAGGTTTAGCGGCCGGCCGCACAGTTGAGTTGGCACCCTTGCCCATTCAATATGCCGACTATGCCATCTGGCAACGAAACTTTTTGCAGGGCTCCTTCTTCGAAAAAAAATTAGGCTATTGGAAAAACAAATTAAACGGGGTGGCAACACTTCAATTGCCAACTGACTTTAGCCGTCCGCCGGTGTGGAGCCCCCGTGGCGCAAATCATTTTCTGTCAATTGACAAAGCGTTACTCAATAAGCTTCACGAATTAAGCAGGCAAAGCAGTGGTACGCTATTCATGACTTTGTTAGCAGCTTTTAAAATGCTGCTGCACAGGTATAGTGGCCAGCAGGACATTTGTGTGGGTACACCCATTGCTGGTCGCCAGCAACAGGAACTGGAGGGGTTAATCGGCTTTTTTGTAAACACCCTTGCCATTAGAACGCAGGTAGTGAGCGAACAATCGTTTAGTGACCTCCTTGAGCGGGTACGTATAGGTGCAATGGAAGCCTTTGAAAACCAGGAAGTGCCCTTTGAGAAAGTGGTAGACGAGGTGGTGAAGGAAAGAGATGTAAGCAGGAACCCGCTGTTCCAGGTAATGATTGTTTTACTGAATTTACCCGAAGCGCCGGTGGTTAATTTAGATAAACTTACACTGAAAGGCGAAGACCCCGACCGTACATCGGCCAAGTTTGATTTGCAGTTATTTTTCTTCGAAAAAACGGATGGTCTGTCTATAACAGTTGAATACTGCACCGATCTTTTTACCAGTACAACCATCATCCGCATGATGGATCACTTTAAAGAATTGCTATCATCAATTGTTAGTAATCCTCAGCAAAAAGTAAGCAGTTTTTCAATGCTGGCAAAAGCTGAAGAACATGAGTTATTGGTTGAATTGAACAACACCCTCGTTCACTATCCAAAAGATAAAAACGTAGTTACTCTTTTTGAAGAACAGGTTATAAAAACGCCTGGCCTGGTAGCCGTCGCCTTTAATGACGAGCAATTAACCTACAGCGAACTCAACAAAAAGAGTAACCAACTGGCGCATTACTTACTAAGCAAGGGCGTGGAAAAAGAAACGTTGGTATCAATATGCCTGCAACGTAGCCTGCAAATGATCGTGGCCATTTGGGGGGTATTAAAAGCAGGTGCGGCCTACGTGCCAATTGATCCCGATTATCCTGAAGAAAGAATACGTTTTATAGTAGAGGATACCTCCTCAAAATTGATCATTACAACAAAGGATTCTGTACAGAAAATTTTGCACATTGAAAATGCAGAAATCGTAGAGCTTGATAGTGATTTTTCAATAATAAAACAGGAGCACGAAACCAATCCTGCTGTAGTGATTGCCCCTCACCATTTGGCGTATGTAATTTATACTTCCGGCTCTACAGGTAAACCAAAGGGAGTAATGAACGAGCATGGTGGCCTGGCCAACAGGCTATATTGGGCGCAACAATATTTTACTTTAACGCAGCAAGATGTTGTGTTGCAAAAAACAACTTTCTGTTTTGATGTTTCGGTGTGGGAACTTTTGTGGCCCTCTTTAACGGGCGCAAAATTGGTATTTGCAAAACCTGGCGGGCAAAAAGATAACACCTATTTAAAATCTGTTATCGAAGAAAACAAGGTTACGCTCATGCACTTTGTGCCTTCGATGTTAGAAGTTTTTCTACCCGATTTGCAAATAGATGATTGCAGTTCGCTTAAAAAAGTGTTGTGTAGCGGCGAGGCTTTAAAACCTTCGCAGGTAGAACTTTTTATAGAAAAATTACAAGGCGCACAGCTTCATAATTTATACGGTCCTACCGAAGCTGCTATTGATGTTACCTGCTGGTCGCTTTCTGCAAACCAGCAAAGTGTTGGCATGGTGCCAATTGGTAAGCCTGTTGCCAATACAAAAATTTATATATTAAATGAAAAGGGAAGCATTGTGCCAAGGGGTGGCATTGGAGAAATACATATTGGCGGCATACAGGTGGCACGTGGTTATTTAAACCAGCCGCATTTAACCGCAAAGAGTTTTATACCCGATCCATTTGGCACCGATAAAATTTCAAGGCTTTACAAAACCGGCGACTTGGGACGATGGATGCAGGATGGAAATATTGAATACCTGGGCAGGATAGATGAACAGGTTAAAATTCGTGGCTACCGCATAGAACTGGGCGAGATTGAGTCTGTTTTGCGTAAAAGCAATTTGGTTAACCAATCAGTAGTGGTTGCTAAAACCGACAAGGTTGGCACTGCAAGGTTGGTAGGCTATTATACACCCGATTGGGAGGCGATTAAAGGGGTAGAAAGAAGTATGTACCAGGATAGGATAGACAATTGGAAGGAGTTGTATAATACTGAATACGCCACCAAAGATGAAAAGAATATAGAGGATGAATTTAATCTCATTGGATGGAATAGCAGTTTTACCGGCGAGCCCATTCCTGCGGCAGAAATGAAACAGTGGGTAGAGGATATTGTTGAGGTCATTTTATCAAACAAGCCGGAGTGTGTGTTGGAAATTGGTTGTGGTACCGGTTTAATTTATTACCCTTTGGCCGGTAAGCTTACAAAATATATAGGTACTGATCTTTCGCGCATTTCAATAGGCCAGATAAACGAAAGAATTGCAAAAGGGGAAAGAGATTATGGCCCATCAACATTTATAACCTGTGCCGCGCATGAAGTAGTGCTGCCAGAAGGCGAATATGTTGACACTGTCATTCTCAATTCCATCGTTCAATATTTTCCGGGAGAAGATTATTTAAGTACGGTTATAGCAAATACTATTGAACTTTTAAATGGAAGCGGCACCATCATAATCGGCGATGTTAGAGATGGCAGAATGCTCAAATCATTTAAAGGAAGGCTTCAGTCTGAAATACTACAGGATTTATTAAGTACGCAGGAATTTAAGTGGGTGGTAGACCAGGAGGTGCTTAAAGAAAATGAGCTTTGTATTGATCCTGCTTATTTTTTACAGCTACAAAATCAGTATCCTGATATTCTTACTATTGAATTAAGATGGAAGTTGGCCGATTATACCAACGAGCTTTCCCAATATCGCTATACCGTAATTATTCACCTGGGCAATAACGCCAAACTGGTTGAACCAACCTGGCAAAGCTGGCAAGATAATTCAAGCATAAAAGACCTCGTCAATCAATTAGAAAATGGACAAAGTACCATAGCCATTAAGGACGTGCCAAATCCACGTTTATGGAAAGACAAAGCTTTAAAAGAGGCCTTGAGCAACAACCATGTTACATCGTTAAAAGATATTTTGTATGCAACAAATAATGAGGACGTAGCTAATAATTCAATAAGTGAAGTACTTGGCATAGCCTCAGCCAAAGGGTACCATTACAGGCTTTTGCTCAACGGCGATCCCTTTAAAATGAATATCATTTTTGAGAAGGACTTCAACAATACACTATACAAACAATCGTATACGGTAGGCGAAAACGGTGAACTCAATTTTACAAACGTTCCGTTGTTTTTGGATATCAATCGTCAGATACAAAAAGACATCAGGCTATTGCTTCAAAAGGAGTTGCCCGAATACATGATACCCGCCGAAGTAATTGCGATGGGAAAAATTCCATTGACAGACAATGGTAAAGCCGACCGAAAGTTTTTGAGACAGCGCGAAGAACGTGGCTTTATTAGTACAGCCAGTCATATACCGCCTTCCTCGGTGCTTGAGCACCAAATGGCAACCATCTGGAAAGATTTATTGGGAACCGAACAGATTGGCATTGATGATAACTTTTTTGAGTTTGGAGGCGATTCGATATTGACCATCCAAATTGTAAGCCGGTTAAAACGGCTGGGGTACGAATTACAACCTAAGGATGTATTCATTCACCAAACCATTAGAAAGCTGTCGCATGCAATTACCGAAAAGTCGGGTTCAATTGTAGCTACCGAACAAGGGGTGCTTACCGGCCCGAGTGGTTTATTGCCTATTCAGCAATGGCATCTTCAGGGTGAGCAATCTTATAACTCTCATTTTAACCAGGCGGTATTATTGGGTTTACATAAAGATATTACGGAGGCAGCGCTAAGCCTCGCCATCCAAAAACTGGTGGAGCATCATGATGCGCTTCGCTTTATCTATCGTAAACCTGACAACCAATGGCACCAGCAATATGGCAATCATAAAGGCACTGTTTATGTTGAAGACCTACGGGATATTGCAAAGGACATTCTCGCCACAACCATAACCGAAAAAGCTTCCGCTTATCAAAAGGATTTAAATATTGAATTGGGTGATTTAATGAGGGTCGTGTTGTTTCAAACGCCATCTTCCCAATCTACCAACAGGTTGTTAATTATAGTGCATCATTTAGCCATAGATGGAGTATCGTGGAGAATATTGCTGGAAGATATTGAGCTGCTGCTTACCAATATTAACGATGGCGGCAAAATAAACATGGGCAACAAGTCCAGTTCATACCGTCAATGGTACCAGGCATTGGAAGCGTACGGATTGCGCAGACGGCTAACTACCCAGTTAAATTACTGGCAAAAAGCAGTTGAAAGTTGCCGGCCATTACCGGTTGATATTAATTACCGGCAGGTGGTTAAAGCAAGCGACGTTGTGTATGAAAACTTCCGTCTCGATGCAAAAAATACAACACTGTTGCTACAGGAAGTTCCCCGCGTTTACCATACTGAGATCAATGATTTATTGTTGGCTGCGTTAGCCGTTACTTTATGCAAATGGGGCAACAGGCAATCAGTAACCATAGGCGTGGAAGGGCATGGCCGCGAAGACATTGATGCTGCTATAGATACCACCCGAACCATAGGATGGTTTACCAGTTTGTATCCGTTGTTGTTAGAGCTGCCAAAATCAGGAGAAGAAGCTGACATTATTCAAACAATAAAAGAGCAGTTAAGAAGAGTGCCGGACAAAGGGCTTGGCTTTGGCGTACTTAAATATTTAAACAACGAAACTTCGTTACAAACTAAAGAAGAACCATGGGATATAATGTTTAATTACCTGGGGCAATTAGACAATGTGGTTAGAGAAAGCAAATGGTTATCGGGTGCAGGCGAATCATCTGGTAATTTGAAAGGGGAAGAACAGGCTGTTCGCGAAAAGATTTTAATGAACTGTTCTGTACGTGCAGGGGAGTTGGCCATTAGCCTTAGCTATAGCAGCCAGCATTATAACAACGATACCATCAAAAAACTTGCTGCGGCTTACCTGTCAAATCTCCAAAATTTGATAGTGCATTGTATAGAGCAGCAAAAGTCAGCGGGTTCAATGTATACACCGTCTGATTATGGACTGGGATCTGAAATAGCGTACAATGATCTTAATGTGTTCTTGTCCGAAAAAGTGGATGGTAAGGAAAGAAGGTCTGCAATTGAAGGTTTATATCGCCTAAGCGGTTTGCAGGAAGGAATGTTGTTTCATGGCTTGTACGATACCGGTATCGGTGCTTACACTGAGCAATTTGTATGCGACCTGGCGGGGCTGGATATGGAAGTATTTAAAAGTAGTTGGGCCGAGTTGCTTAGTCGCCATAGTGTATTGCGTAGCGCTTTTTATGTAGATGCGTTTAGTGTGCCCGTGCAATGTGTTTACAAAGAGGTGGTAATGCCTTTGGTGTATGACGATATACGGAAGTTGAATAAGCAGGAACAGGCCGTAGCAATAAAGGCATTTGACAAAGCCGACTGGGATAAGGGGTTCAACTTTAAAGCTGCTCCGCTAATGAGGATTGGATTGTTGCGTTTAAGCGACGATAAGTACAGAATGTTGTGGACTTCTCATCACATTTTGTTTGATGGCTGGTCTTTTCCAATATTAATGGAAGAGTTCCTTACTATATATGAAGCGCATAATTCTGGTACTGAAATCATGCCTGTTCCCGAAGACAGGTATGAGGATTATATAAGGTACATCGAGCGCAGCGATAAAGAACTGGAAGAGGATTATTGGCGCAAATACCTTGGCAGCATTGAACACAATACCCTGCTTCCTTTTGTCAATTCAACCGCCGAGCGTAACAAGGGCGGTGGCATATACCAGTCAACAGAAATTAACCTGTTGGGAAGTACAGCAAAAAGTATAAACAATTTTGCGCAACGAAACCGCCTAACGCTAAATACCATTATGCAGGGTGTTTGGGCGTACCTGTTGCACCAATATACCGGCAGCAAAGAGGTGGTGTATGGTATCATTGTTTCTGGCCGCCCCGACGATCTTTCGGGCGTGGAGCGCAGGGTTGGTATGTACATTAACACGTTGCCGTTCCGCACGTCAATAAACGAGGCGGATGAAATAGTTGAATGGCTGCGGTCCATTCAATCTGAGCAATTAAACTCAAGGCAGTACCAGCATACACCCTTCTCTGTTGTACAGGGCTGGTCTGGCGTACAGGGCGATTTGTTTGATACGTTGCTGACGTTTGAAAATTATCCTTTCAACAAAATTTTTACCACAAAACAATGGGCATTAAGCGTATCCAATGTGCAGGTAAACGATCATACAAATTATCCGTTAAGCATTGTAATTAGCAGCAGCGAAGTAATCCATATAAAATTCAGCTACAACGCGGCGATACTAAATGAATTATTTGTAAAAGAAATCAGGGATCATTTTGAAAATGTTCTCCTGCAAATTATCAGTAACCAAAAAAATAATTTAAGCGAACTGACGTTGCTTACGACGGCTGAAGAACAGCAATTGTTTACGGAATTTAATCACGCACAAATTGATGCTGAATACAAAGGCACTGTTGTAGATTTATTTAAAGAGCAGGCTGTTAAAATGCCTGATAGCATTGCGGTTATATTTAATGATAGTCACCTTACTTTTAAAGAGTTAGACGAAAGGTCAAACCAGCTTGCAAACTGTCTTAAAATTAACGGGGTCACAAGTGATTCCCTCGTTCCATTATTTTTAGACCGCTCTCTTCAAATGCTGGTGGGGGCAATGGGTATTATGAAAGCAGGTGCAGCTTATGTTCCTATCGATCCAAATTTTCCCGAAGAAAGAATAGCCTATATATTGAATGATACTGGTGCCGGTGTAATTGTAACCGATGCGTTAAATACAGCCAAATTGCCACAACACGCAGCGTTAAATATTATTTGTATTGAAGAAGAAACCGACTTGCCTGATCTATATTCCAGGCAACCCTTAACGCAAACAATTAGTGGCAACGATCTGGCTTATATCATTTATACTTCGGGTTCTACAGGTAAGCCAAAAGGGGTAATGATTGAACATCATAACCTGGTCAATTATCTTTTAAATAATAAAACGAAGTACATAAAAGAAAGCAATAATCCAGGAAGTTATATTCACCTTTCTTACACATTCGATGCCTCTGTTTCAGCTATGTTTATGCCATTAATAAATGGTAAGGCTGTAGTAGTTGGCGCTAAACAATCAATAGATATTTTTGAAGATAAAAATTTTCTTAAATACGCTCCTTACGACTTTATAAAGATTACTCCGGCACACCTTGAGTTAATTCAACCAAAATTTCTTGATTTCAAACAAGGCCTGCTAACCGAAACCCTGGTTATAGGTGGAGAGGCTTTATACCCTGAGCAATTTGACTCGTTTGTAGCAAATGCCATTGGCGTAACCATAATTAACGAGTACGGACCAACAGAAGCAACTGTTGGTTGTACCACTTTTACTTTCAATACCCTTGCTGATAAAGAGGCTATCAAAAACGGTATATCTATTGGTAGCCCTATTGATAATGCAACCATTTATATTGTTAGAGACAATAGTTTGGTTCCTGTTGGAATTAAAGGTGAAATATGGATAGGCGGACCAGGTGTTGCACGTGGCTACCTCAATCTGCCCGGCCTTTCAAACGAAAAGTTTATTAGTAATCCGTTTACAAATATACCCGGCGATAGAATTTATAAAACCGGCGATGTTGGTCGCTGGTTGCCCGATGGCAATATTGAATACCTCGGCCGTATAGACGACCAGGTTAAGATCAGGGGCTATCGCATTGAACCGGGCGAAATAGAAGCAGAATTGCTGAAGAGTAAAGAAGTATCGCAGGGGGTGGTAATAGCAAAGCAGGTGGGTGAAGGCGATAAGCGACTGGTGAGTTATTATACGCCGGATGCTACAGAATTAAAAGCCAGGGAGATGGAACTGCAGTTTCAACGGGTGGCCAGTTGGAAAGAACTGTATGAAACTGAATATGGGCAAACAGAAGAGGATGAAAGTATTGATTCTGAATTCAACATAATTGGGTGGAATGACAGCTTTACGGGCGGTCCTATTCCCGCCGCTGAAATGAAGGAATGGCTGGCAGATATTGTACAAGTTGTTTTATCAGAAGGAGCAGGTAATGTGCTGGAAATAGGTTGCGGAACGGGCCTTATTTATTACCAGCTTGCCGGGAAGGTGAACAAATACATTGGCGCCGATCTTTCCCGTTCTTCTATTAAACAAATTAAACAGCGCATAAGCAAAGAACTGCGGGATTACGGCCCAACAGAACTCTTTACGGCCCCGGCACACGAAGTAGATTTAAATGAAGGCCAGCAAGTAGATACCATACTGCTCAATTCAATGATCCAGTATTTTCCTGGTGAACATTATTTGAATTCAGTGCTCAATAAATGCTTCACATTACTACAGGACAAGGGCAGAATAATTATTGGCGACGTTCGGGATAATCGCTTGCTTGAGTCATTTAAAACAAGATTGAGATTACAAAAACTGCAGGACGCCGTAAATGTAAAAGACTTTAAATGGGGCCTTGAGCAAGCTTTGCTTCGCGAAGAAGAGCTGTGTGTTTCACCCGCTTTTTTCCATGGATTGAAGGACGTTTATCCGCAAATTACCCACGTTGAAATAATATGGAAACAAGGTGATTACATTAATGAACTCACGCTTTACCGGTATACGGTTGTTATTTATGTAAACATCAATAAACCCGTAGTAACACCAAAGTGGAAAAGCTGGAACGAAATACAAGACAAACCCTTGGCCTTTTCCGAAAATGACGGGTTGATGGTAGCCATAAAAGATGTTCCCAACCCACGCCTGGGTAAAGAAATAATTTTACAGCAGGCGTTACAGAATGTTGCAGTTAAAACAGTGGGTGATCTTACTAAGGCGTTAAATACCGAAGAGAATGAAATTGCGCAACTTCGGGCGTTACTCAGCAATGCAAAAGCGAAAGGCTATAGTGCAAAGTATTTGGTGCATGAAAATCATTTTATGATGAACCTTCTTTTGGAGGTTAATCCAACCAACGCGTTCGTGCAATTGCCCGCTGCCAGCAATGGACAGTATGAGCACGAGGCCAGCATTAATATTCCTTTATTTACTGACATTGGGTTTTTATTGCAGGCAGATATAAAAAGCAGTTTACTGAAAAGTTTACCTGATTATATGGTGCCTTCTGACTTTGTAACCCTGCGTCAGTTGCCGCTTACTATCAACGGCAAAGTAGATCGTCTATTTTTAAGCCAGGTGGAGGAAAAGCATTTTGCTAAAACCCTCAATTATTTGGCGCCGTCTACATCTATTGAAAGGTCAATAGCAGATATATGGAAAGGTCTCCTTCATCTTGAAAAAGTAGGCATTGACGACAATTTCTTTGATATCGGCGGCCATTCGCTACTGGCAATGCGGGTTATTTCGGCCATACGCCGGCACTTGCAGGTTGAGCTGAATATTAAAGACCTGTTTACTTTCCCAACCATACAACTGCTTGCGGGCCATGTTCAACAATTAACCAAAGGCTTAAATCTGCCGATTATCACCGCAATAGCTGATCGTCCTGCTCACATCCCTCTAAGCTTTAGCCAGGAGCGTTTGTGGTTTATAGACCGGTTGGGTGGCAGCGTGCAATACCACATACCATCGGTACTACAATTAACAGGTACACTAAATATTGATGCCCTTCAATATAGCATACAACAAGTAGTAAAGCGCCACGAAGTATTACGGACAATTATAAACGACCAGGACGGTACCGGCTACCAGCAGGTACAAAGCTGGGAAGACTGGAAGCTGGAAACGATAGAAAATGATCTATACAAAGAAGATGCAGCAGCGCTTCAGCAGTACATACAACAAACAATTGAGCAACCCTTTGACCTTGGCAACGACTATATGCTACGGGCAACGCTGATAGAATTAGACACCAAAGAACACCTACTGGTAGCCACATTACACCACATTGCCAGCGATGGCTGGAGCACCTCAATCATGGTGACAGAGTTGGCCGAACTATACAATAGTTTTATAGAAAATAAAGAAGCTCAACTGCCCCAACTACCGGTACAATATGCCGACTATGCCCTGTGGCAACGCACCTATTTGCAAGGCGGAGCCTGGGATAAAAAACTTGACTACTGGAAACAAAAACTACACGATACAGCGGCTCTACAAATACCGACCGACTACAAACGTCCGCCGCTGCAAAGCAACCGTGGTGCACTGTCAGGATTTAGATTAAGTAAGGAAGTATCAACCGGTCTGCAGCAGTTAAGCCAACAGCACGGCGCTACCATGTTTATGACCCTGCTGGCCGCCTTTAAAGTACTCATGTACCGCTACAGTGGCCAAAGCGACATTTGCGTAGGCACACCCATAGCCGGCAGGCAGCAAAGCGAACTGGAAGGGCTAATTGGCTTCTTTGTAAACACCCTTGCCCTGCGCACCGAAGTAAACGGCAACGACAGTTTTGAGCAATTATTGCAACACGTACGTACCACCACCTTAGAAGCCTACGACCACCAGGAAGTACCTTTTGAGAAAGTGGTTGAGCTAAGTGTAAAAGACCGCGACATGAGCCGCAGCCCGCTGTTCCAGGTAATGTTTGTGTTGCAGAATACACCGGAGGTGGGGGCCATGCAACTGCACAATTTACAACTAAGCCCGGCAGCCAATGCAGTTGCTGGTCACGTTACGTCAAAGTTCGACCTCACCTTTAGCATAATGGACAATAAAGAGGGCCTGGCTGTAACCGTGGAGTATTGCACCGATCTGTACAAACAGGAAACCATCAACCAACTATCTGCACATTTTGTAAAGCTGTTACAATCCATTGTTAGTGCGCCGCAAAAAAGTATTGGCACATTGCCCATGCTTTCAGTAGCGGAGACCGATTATTTACTGCACGAACTTAACAACACAGCGCAGGTACACGCCACGCAACACAAAACAGTAGTACAACTATTTGAAGAACAGGTAAAGCAAAATCCGGCCGCAACCGCTTTAATTTACAACAACGAAAGCCTTACTTACGGCCGGTTAAACGAACGGGCAAATCAACTGGCCAACTACCTGGTGCAAAAAGGTGTTACTGCTGAAACACTGGTGCCGGTTTGTATGCAACGAAGCGCCACGCTCATCATCGCCTTATTGGCCATTATGAAAGCCGGCGGCGCCTATGTACCCATCGATGCCGGTTACCCCGATGAGCGTGTAAACTACATGTTGCACGACACAGGAGCTTCCATGTTGCTAACCAATCAATCGTTCAGCAATAAAAACATTAACACAATTAATGAGCAGCAGGTTGACATAGTAAATGTAGATTTATTGGCAGAAAAACTGCAAAGCCATGCTTCCGTTAATCCGGTTCAGAAAGCTTCCGAAAATCAACTGGCCTATGTCATCTACACTTCCGGTTCTACCGGTAAACCCAAAGGTGTAATGGTAGAACACAAGGCATTAATGAACCTTATTGGCTGGCATACTAATGCCTACGGAGTAACTCAACATAGCCGCGCAACAGCCATGGCCGGTGTAGGCTTCGATGCGTTTGGGTGGGAAATATGGCCTTACCTAAGTTGTGGTGCAAGCCTGTTGGTAATAGACGACAATATGCGCCTAAACCCGCAGCAACTGCTTGACGAATATATCAGCTACGGTATCACCCATTCATTTATTGCCACGGCATTGGTACCCGGTTTTGTAGAAATTACAAGAAACAATATTACCGGTCTTCAATATGTATTAACCGGTGGCGATGCATTGGGCAGCATAGATATTAGCGGCCTGGATTATACGCTGGTTAACAACTATGGCCCCACCGAAAACACGGTGGTAGCCAGCTACTATCCCCTAACAGAAAACACGCATACCGCACCGTCAATTGGCAAAGCTGTTGGCAATACCGCCTTTTATTTATTAAGCGAAGAAGGAGAACTGGTGCCACATGGTGCGGCTGGTGAGCTATGTATATCGGGAGAGAGCCTTGCCCGTGGCTATTTAAACAACCCGGTGCTTACATCAGAAAAGTTTGTAAAAAACGTTTATAACTCAAATGAGCAGAAAAAGCTATACAAAACAGGCGACCTTTGCCGTTGGTTGCCTGGCGGCAACCTTGAATACCTGGGCCGAAAAGACGAACAGGTAAAAATCAGGGGCTATCGTATAGAATTGGGTGAAATAGAAAATACCATTCAACAGAGTGGCTTGGTGCAGCAGGCAGTTGTGGTGGCCATAACCGACCAGCACGGCGCGAAACAATTGGCAGGCTACCTTGTTATAAAACAGGGTTTTAGCAGCCAAAAGTTGGTAGAGTATCTTACCGAACAATTACCAGTGTATATGGTACCCCGGTATTGGAAAGAGCTGGATAACATGCCATTGACTGTTAATGGAAAGGTGGACAAAAAGGCTTTGCCTCCGGCAGAAGTGCAGGCATCGGCACAAGGCGATTATGTGGCACCGGGGAATGAAATGGAAGAAAAGCTATCAATCATCTGGCAGGAACTGCTGGGAGTGGAACGTGTTGGCATCTTCGATAATTTCTTTGAATTGGGTGGCCATTCGTTAATGGTAATGAGGATGGTGGCACATATAGAAAAAACGTTTTTTGTGTCCATTCCAATAAAGGCGCTGTTCCAGTTTACCTGCATCAGCGACCTCAGCAATTACCTGCAACTACAGTCGGGAACGGTGGAAGAAGAAAATGCCAGGTTTCAAATATTAGATGTTTAATTTGTAAGTTTAAGTAAGAATTAGGGAGTATTATGGAGCATTCGTTAAACAAAGTGGTCGATTTATTATTACTGGCGCGGCGGGAAGGGGTAGAGGTGTTGCTTAATGAAGAACGCTTACAGTTAAAAGTGGCGGAGGGTAAAAAAATTGACGAAAAACTACTTGCTGAAATAAGGAACAACAAACAATCGATAGTTGACTATCTGGCAAATAACGATATTAAAGCCGTTAATGTTGCTGATAGTCAAATCAATATAAAACCGTTTGACAGGCAGCAAGTTGTTCATATTCCTGCTTCATTTAGCCAGGAGCGGCTTTGGTTTGTTGATCAGTTGAATGGTAGCCCTGAGTATCATTTAACTTCTGTATGGCGGTTAAAAGGTATACTCAACCAACAGGCGTTGGCTTTTGCACTAAAAACAGTAGTTGATCACCACGAAGTACTCCGCACCGTTTTTTACGAAAGAGGCGGCCAGGTGTACCAGTCGGTAAAACAAAAGCACGATTGGGTGTTGGAGGTAAAGGATGGATCGCAATTCAAAACCAGCCCCGGTCAATTGCACAACTATATTGAAAAGATAACCAGGTTACCTTTTGATCTTGCAAAGGATTTTCCCGTACGTGCATTGTTATTAAGGTTAGATGAAGAGCAGCACATATTTGCCGTTACTTTACATCATATCGCGTCAGATGCTTGGTCAACTGGCATTATTATAAAAGAAGTTGCAGAATTATACCATGCGCATATTCAAGGCAACACGGCTAGCTTGCCAACGCTTCCTTTACAATTTGCCGACTTTGCCTTGTGGCAACGCAATTACCTTAAAGGCGATGTTTTAAAACGCAAAACAGATTATTGGAAAAATAAGCTGGAAGGCCATGAACCGCTTTTGTTGCCTGCTGATAACAGGCCTGCTGTAAAAAGCAATCGCGGAGCTACAGATATTTTTAAGTTAGATAAAGCCACTGCAGGAAAGCTTAATGAACTCGCCCAGCAAAAGGGTGTCAGTTTGTACATGCTGCTCCTCTCCATCTTCAAAGTCCTCCTCTACCGCTACAGCGGCCAAAGCGATATAACGGTGGGCACCTCCATCGCCAGCCGCCAGCAAAAAGACCTTGAAGGGCTGATAGGTTTTTTTGTAAACACCTTAGCCTT
>JBBRUR010000069.1:0-26700 GCA_038247635.1 Chitinophagales bacterium | reverse complement strand
TAGAAGTAAGCAAGGTGCTAAAGACTTTGCAGACATCAGAAGTTATATTGCCACAGCCAAAAAACAAAGTGTAGGTATTATGGATGCACTTGAAGCGGTAATTAAAGGGCAACCATTAGAGTTAAGGGCTGAATAGTTACTTTTTTTTAATGTTAACGGGGTGGGTTGGAGGGCCTCGGTGCTACACTTGCCTCATTAGGGCGGAACTGTCAAAACAGCGGAAAATTGCACCTTCATTTTTTGTGCGCTGAACTTTTAAAAAAAGATAAATGTAATATTTGGCATTTGTTGCACGAGGATGGTTTTGAAGGGCGCATACAATTTATTGACTTTAATGAAAAGCAAACCTTTGGTAAACTCCGGTCGCTGCACGGCGACTGGACCACCTATGGCAGATTGCTTATACCCGAAATTATTAGAAGCAATATTGTACTGTATTTAGACAGCGACCATATTGAAACCGATATATTACAGTTTGCCGATATTGAATTTACTACCACCTTATCGGCAGTAAAAGAAGGTACCGTACATTAGGCATTGGAACGCCCCTTTTTTGTAGATAAACTTCAATGGCACCCCGAAACAAACTATTTTAATGCGGGGGTGCTGCTGATTAATCTTACAAAATGGCACCAGGATAATTTTCATATCCAACTCAACAAAATTTCGACCGAACATTCAACAGAATTTCTCTCGGCCGATCAAACCCTGCTGAATTTATTGGTAAAGGGCGACTTTTTTGAATTACCACGGAAACTAAATGTTCCATCATTACCACAGGCACTCACCGGCCTACCCGGATGTCTCTATTAGCCATTTTCCAGGCTAGCCCAAACCCTGGGATATTTTTGGAATGTTCATCCACTCGGGCTATCATAGATGGAGAAACTACACACCTGGCTATTGGCGAAAAAATTATAGCCGCCTCACTTTTGGTAAGCTAATTCGCACCTGGCATATCCGCAAAAACATCTTTAAAAAATATTAAATAAAAATGGCGGGGCTGGTGTTTATTTTACCGTTGCTAAAAGAAATAGCCGGAATATTTTCGTCATAATTCAGCCTGCATTTTTACCGTGGCTCACTTTCAATCTAACTTTTGTTGCTCCCTGCCACGGATAACCACCCTCTGTAAAATTTTGTTTTATTTTCTTATTATTTAAATGATGCCTTGTTTCAACTAAGTAAATGCAGGCTACTAATTAAACAATCAATTTTGTAAAGGCATACGTTAAATAAACAGTTCCGGAAAGTTCCCATCCAAACAACGGGGCAATACTTTTTATTTGCATTATTATTGATAGTGATACCTGCCAGTTTAATAACCACTTTTTATGAATAAGACAATATTATTGCTGCTACTGGTCGTTTGTAAGCATGCACCACTACTGGCGCAAGCCAAGTGTGGCTTCGACCAAAAAATGGAGCAGCTTAAAGCCGCTAGCCCCGAAAGCCGCCAGCAAATTGAAGCCACAGAACTTTTCATTCAAAAATATATTGCTGAAAATGCGCCTGGTTTACAAAAACGAAATACTACGGTGTATACCATACCGGTAGTTATACATGTAATGCATACCGGTGGCGCACCAGGTAGCATTTATAACCCGTCCGACACCAGGCTTACCGGCTTTATAAATTACCTTAACCAGGTATTTGGCGGCACTTACCCCGGCATGGAAGCCCCGGCCGATGGAGGCCCTGTAGTAAATATGGAACTGAATTTTGCATTGGCACAAAGGGCGCCCAATTGTGGGTACACCAACGGTATTAACAGGGTTGATGCTACCTCGTTACCTAATTATGTTGCTAACGGCGTAAGTGCAAATACCACCAACGGCAGTACCGACCTTGCCTTAAAAAACTTTTCGCGTTGGAGCCCAAATGACTATTATAATATTTGGGTGGTAAATAAAATTGATGGTGCGGATGGTACTGCAGGGCAGTTTATTGCCGGCTATGCGTATTTCGCCGGTTCATCGGCCTCGTTGGATGGCACTGTAATGCTGGCCACACAGGCCATTGCAGGTAATAAAGTGCTACCGCACGAAATTGGACATGCATTTAACCTGTATCATCCCTTCCAGGGTTCAAACCTTAACACTACCTGCCCCACTAATGCCAACTGCACCAGCGAGGGCGACCGTGTATGCGACACTGACCCAATCAGTAATAATGTAAACAGCAACGGCGTGTATAATTTTTTGGCTCGTACGGGTGTAAACATTTGTACTAATACCAGTTATACCCGTAATACTGAAAAGAACTTTATGAGCTATACAAACGGTTTTACCCTTTTTACCAATGGGCAAAAACAACGGGTGCAGGCAGCAATGCAATTACCATCAAGGATTAACCTGGCAAATAGTTTGGGTGTAACACCCTGTGGAGCTGTAATTAATTTTCAACGGGCAACTGATAGCCGCATTGAGACTAGCACCGATACCACGCAGGAGTGCAGACCCTATACCGACTACAATTACCAGTTAACTATTGGGGCTGCACCTAATGCCAATGCAACTGCAACCCTTATGCTGGGAGGCACCGCTACCCGCGGTATCGATTACGAAGTGACCACGAATGGTAATTTTTTATTGCCCTCGCTGGCAATGGTTTTTGCTACAGGGGCAAGCGCGCCACAGCCCTTTATCATAAGGGTTTACAACGATGCGGTGATAGAACTTAACGAAAACATCACCTTTAAAATAAGTTTGAATAATGGGGGAGGAAATGCAACGGTAGGAACCAATATACCTGCCTTTTCCTTTACAATTATTAGTAACGATAACGCAGTAGTGGCGGCTGGGGTTACCACAACTAATATTGGTGCTCCTACTTTTAACCTTTCGCAGGCTGCTGGCGATGCCGTTTTTAACCCTAAGCAACAGTATAAAAAGGTGCAAATACTGTACAAGGCCAGTGAATTGGCAACCAACGGCGTTACTGCCGGATTGCTTACCGGTATATCGTTTAATATTTTGGCAAAAAAAAGTACCCGGCCTTTTGGTAACCTAACATTACAAATGGGGAGTGCCACCGTAGCTAACCTGGTTGATGGCGGGGTATCTGTGATAAGGAACTTAGCAAAGGTAAAAAATGCCTTTGCCTATAACACGGTAGAAGGCTTTAATAATATAACCTTCGATCAGTCTTATAATTGGAACGGTACCGATAATTTGGTGGTGGAGCTTTGTTACGATAATGGCACCTTTGACGCTACACAGGCATCGGACTCAACGGCTGGATATTCTGATTGTGGTACTTGTTTTACCGGTAATATGTTTTTTCAGGATGGGCTTAGCTGTAGCGGCAGTTATACTGCGGTCAGTTATTTTGCCAACAACATTAAACCGCAAATAAAGCTTACCAAAACTGTTATTGGTACACCCATAGCCACGGCACTAAATACCACCAGCACTACCTCCATCGGCCCTTTTGATGAGGTGTTTTTTTACGATGCGATGGGTAAAGTAATTGCACGTTTAAAAAATCTTACTTCGTTTATTTATGGTTGTACTACCATAACCATTGATAGGGCAGGGGCCACAGTCTCCCCGTTTTGGAACAGCGCTGTATCAAACCAACTCTTGTCAAAATCAGTAAAAGTAATCTCGGCCAATAATACCAACAGCGGCAATTTTCAACTAACGTTATATTATACCGAAGCAGAAGTAGCAGCATGGCAAACGGCCACTGGCCGCAACTGGCAAAATAGCCTTTTGCAAGTTTGCAGCGTATCGGGCGGAAAGTTTATGCCGGATGTAACGCCTACGCAGCCATTACTTAGCCAGGTGGTATTGGCACCAGGTACCAAAACCAACGTTGGTGGCAACTATTCTATTAGCGCCGAATTTACCAACGCGGGCCCTGCCGGTTATGGTGTTGGCGTACCGGGCCTTGCTGGTTGCAACTTGCTTACATGGACGGGCCTTATCAACAACCTATGGAGTAACCCCGGCAACTGGAGTTGTAACCAGGTGCCTACCCCTAACGATATTATTTTGATACCATCGGGCAATCCCCACCTGGATATAAACTTTACAGTGGCCGGAAAATTAACCCTTAATACATCGGCTACTTTAACGATCAATACCGGTGTAACGCTTACTGTAACCGGGATTTCGAATGTGCCGTAGGAAAGTAAAAAGTAAAAAGTAACAAGTAGCAAGTAAAAAGTAACAAGTAAAAAGTAAAAAGTAACAAGTAAAAAGTAACAAGTAAAAAGTAACAAGTAAAAAGTAAAAAGTAACAAGTAAAAAGTAACAAGTAAAAAGTAACAAGTAAAAAGTTTAAGGCGTCAAGTTTTATAATACAAAGCTTTTAGATACCAGCTAAAGTTTTTTATAGCATCGCCTGTTGCGTCGCAATCCGTTCATCTCTACAACATGTGGCATCAACCTGGTTTATTAAGGGGATTACTTAACAACGTTGCAGTTTTAGAGCTTCCTACCTCTCGCAAATAAAAATAAAGGAATAACTCCGTCTGTCAGGGTTTCAAACTCAGGTTGTATGAACTCCTTATTTTGTTCCCGATTGCAAACGGGAAAACCGCCTGGCCTGTTTCTGTTCCAACTTATAAAGCAATTAGCCAGGCAGCAAACCAACTGATGTCCTTCTGCAATAACTGTTATCAGGTAAGAGTAATAATAAGGGAGTTTTAAATTTTTAATTAGGTAAAACAAATAAAAACATCCCTCGCAATACGTCGCTACTTTACAAAACAATTTCATTTTGCGACGTCTGAATATATATCAGTCTATAGCGCAACAAGTTATTAGTTTAATAATGCCTTATTGGTAATAAATAAAAGGCAGGTACAGGATAGATACACTAACTTAATTAGCGCAATGGCTTTGGCCAAAATAATGGCTGGTACATAACAACTTATTGCGGAGTGGCACCACTTAACTGCACTGCTGATTGTGCTTTTATGTACCAATAAATAAAGCTGCCAAGTAAAATATAAGCTACTATATTAAACAAGGTATGATGATCGATATAGTTATAGTTCCATCGTTTTTCAACAGCGTATAAAAGAACAACCATGCGCAGGCAATTGATGCCCCAGATGCACGCAATACCAGCAGCAAACCATTGCATATTTTTTTTAAAAGATGCAAGGCTGGCCCAAACAAAGGCCGTCCAAAAACAAAAGAAATTAATGGCCAGGCAATCATACACCACCTCAACATACGATCGGCCCGGGGTAACAATTTTAAATGGTAGTGAAACCATTGCATCAAAACCCAAAAGATTGCAAAACCCTGACGCCGAATATAAATATGAGTTTCGTAGCCACGAAATATAATTAAAATGATCGTGTAATAAAGGGCTGTAGAACTGACCTTTTCCATCAGTTAACGCTATAAAGCCAAGATTACCATAATAAAGTCCAAGTAGTATAATTAAAAACAACGCAAGGTATTTTACATCCAATACCGACGACGCTTTGTTTAGTAAAGATTTGTTTGCCATAATAGCCAGGGTTGTTTTTAGTTTAAGACGGGCAATCACCGTTTTTGGTGGCATGCTACATTGCTATTGACAATAAATGTAGCGTATAAAAGCAATAAAAGCCGGCCGTGTTTAATTGCGAGGTTTATTTGAAATAATAAATTATAATTTATGAGTTGGTTGAAATAGGTGTTTAGTCAGGAGTTGGTAGTTGGGAGTGGCTAGTTGGGTGCCACCGTTGGCTGAGCGTAGCCGAAGCCAACAGCAGGTTGTTATAACTAAAAGGTAATCATAGAAGAGGCAGGCTGCAACGACTAATAAAAACAGCTATAAAGCCCGGTTCCAGAATATCAGAACCAGATTACCGATAGTAATTAAAAAATGTTACGGGTGAACGTTTGGTGTTGGTCAATAAGTGGTTATTGTCCTATCTCTTCTTCAACTTATCAGCATACTTATGATACAATTGCATTGCATCGGGCGAAAGCTCTAAAAAGAAAACACCCGCTATCAGCAACAACGAGAACAGGCTGCTTTTTAAAATGATACCTACCCAGCCAGTTACATTGCGAAGCAAAAAGAAAGATATGCCATATGCAGCAGAGGCAACCAGCAGCGTATAAAGTGTTTTGCGGGTAAAAGGTTGCATGTTAAACCGCCGCCGCAAAAACTCAAAACGGATACCATTGTACACGGTAAACGAAAACAACTCGGCAAAAGCCGAACCAATAATACCATAATTTACTATCAGAAAATAGGTAAGCGGTATCCTGAATATTAATAATACAATGCCGCTATAAAAATCAAATTTCCAAAAAGTGCTGGTAGCAATGATGGTACCGTTTACGCCGGTGCCGGCATCTACCAGCCTGGCCATGCCCAAAACAAACACTACATATATGCCGGCCTGGTATTCGGGCTGTATTTTCATTACCACAAAGGCCTCATCTATATTTAGCCAGATGTTACAAAAAATAAATAGCGCCATCAGCAAAAGGTTAATACAGCTACGTTCGTAAATGCGGTTTATCTCTGTGTAATCCTTATCCTTCCATGCCTGTGCCAGCACGCCGGTGGTTATGCTTTGTATGCTTCGTTGCGGTACCTGCACCAGGTTGGCTGCATATTGCGCAAGGTTAAATACACCGGTACTACCCAATCCCTTTACACTTGCAATTATGAATGTATCGATGGTTTGCGCCACCACGCTTATGCACACACCCCCAAACACCAGCGACTGCAGCCCAAACATCTTCTTTTTAAACTTTAGGGTAACCCGGCTGGGCGAAAGCGTAAAATGTAGTTTTCCCAACCTTCTTAAATATATAAAAAGCACCAAAAAAATAATAAAATATACCAGTGTAAACAGCTTGATAAAAGTATCGAATGATACCACGTTGAAATAATACAACAATATAAATACCAGCACAATTAAGCGCATAGCGGTTTCCTTTAAAAAATTACTGATAACCGTTTTGTGCAGGCTCCAGCAAAAGGCCTCCAGCACCGAAAAAAACAACATGCCAAAACCAAAGGGAAAAACGAGGTAATAATATTGAATGATGAGAGGAGAACGGGCCGTAAACTTTCGCACCACCAGTGGTTCAATTATATAGCCTACCAGCAATATCATACAAAAACCAAAAAACGATACCACCATGGCCCAGCTCATTAAATCGTTTTTGGTGTCTTCTACATTGTCTTTATAGTAAGGATAAAACTTGTAAACTATGGGTATAACACCAAGGCTGCCAAACACAAAAATGTTTTGGCCCAGGTCGTAAAATACCCTGGTTAAGCCAAATTGCTCTGGCGTAAAAGAACCATTGCGGGTAAAGAAATAAGTATTAATAACACCAATAAAAATACCTATATACACCAGTATACTACTTAAAATTGCCTGTTTGCGAATATTGGCCATTGAGCTAAATACTTAGTTTTAAAGTGTTGGTAAGGCTGCCACTTTTTTTATTTGTATGTAGAAATTTTTTTGAATGTCGGTAACCGACCAAATTTTTTTGAGCGTGGGAGTAAAATTAATTTTTTGCCATCGGGTTAATGGCAACAGAGTGGTGGCAGTGCCATCGTTTTGTAATGGAAGCTGCAGGTTAAAACCTTCTACGCAGTTGTTCCAACGGTAGTAAAGGGTTTTGTTTTTTAGCAGGTAATATTCCAGCACAGGTATTTCTATGGTTCGCAAGTATTGGCTGAATACTGTTGAAAAATCTATTTTACTCTCTGTTGAAATATATTCTTCAACCTGTTTTGACGTAACGGTTTGGTGGTAGAAAGTCATGTTTAAACCCCTTAATATTTTTCTAAATAACACATCGTTGTTTATTGAATGGCGAATGAGTTGCAGCATGTTTCCACCTTTATAATACATATCGCCACTGCCCTCTTTATTAACGCCATAGGGGCCAATAATTGGTATATTATTTTCTATGTTCTTTCGTGTGCCAACATTATATTGGTTAGCCGCTTTTACGCCATATTCGCTTTCGGTAAACAGGGTTTCGCTATAGTTGGTAAAACCTTCGTGCACCCACATATCGGCAATGTCTTTGGTAGTAATATTGTTGCCAAACCATTCGTGGCCACTTTCGTGCACAATCATAAAATCCCATTTCAGGCCCCAGCCCGTAAAACTTAAATCTTTGCCCGAGTAACCATTTTGATAGTTGTTTCCATAGGCTATGGCGCTTTGGTGCTCCATACCTAAAAACGGCGTTTCAACCAATTTGTAGCCATCGGCATAAAAAGGGTAGGGGCCAAACCAATATTCAAAACTGCGCAGCATATTTTTCGCCTGCTTAAAATGAGATGTAGCTTTATCCAGGTTATATTCCAATACCCAATAGTTAAGGTCGAGTTTGCCTGCTTCGCCCAAAAGCGTGTCGCTAAAATTGCGGTAGCGGCCAATGTTCATCGTAACGCCATACGAATTGATGGGGTCTTTGACCTGCCACGTCCATAGCTTTTTTTTATTTTCAAGAATGGATATACCCATCAGCCTTCCGTTGCTTATGGCCGATAGGCCATCGGGTGCAATAATTTTTATCACCATTCCGCTATCTGGCTCATCGCTTTGGTGGTCTTTGCAGGGCCACCAAACACTTGCACCCAAACCCTGGCAGGCGGTGGCGATAAAAGGGTTTCCATTTGCGTCCTTCCTCCAAATCAGACCGCCATCCCACGGGGGATTAATGGCTTTTTTTGGTTTGCCATGATAGTAAACCGTCAACTGGTTTTGGCAGCCACCAGAGGTTGAGGGTGCTGGTAGTTTTACGTCAACCAGGCAAACATTACCGGTATGTACAAACGAATATTTATTAAAAGCCGGGCCGGTTATGCTATCAACTATTAACGGTTGTTGAAGATCTATTTGAATAGTTTGCAGTGGAGAGGTGGCTAAAAAAGTGATGGTGTTTTTTCCCTCTATGTTACTTTTTGCCAAATCGGGCTCCACTTCCAGTTCGTATTTTATTACATCCCAACCCTGGCGATAGGGCGTTATACTACCCCGCAAAGTATCGGCATAAGTAAAACTAAATTTAGGAACCATTAATTGGGCATCGGCAAAAACAACTATCAGCAAACAACCGATTATTAATACATTGCCTTTGTAATTCATTTTTTAAAGGTAAGGGAAAGAATAGTTGACAGATGAAGGTGAAAAGTTTTGACCCGCTAAAGCGTTTGGTTTTTAAAAGCCTCTATATTACAGGCTTTGTAGGGCTGATGGGTTTGGGATGTACTTCCAAGTCACCATCAACCAAACAGGTATTTGCCTACAACCAAATAGAGGGTCTTGCCACCCTCGACCCTGCTTTTGCTAAAAACCAGGCAACCATGTGGGTTGCCCACCAGTTGTACAATACACTGGTGGAGGTTGACAGTAACCTCAACATGGTACCCTCGCTGGCTAAAAGCTGGACCATTAGCGCCGACCGCCTTACCTATACCTTTTACCTGAGACACGATGTTTACTTTCATGACAATCCCTTATTCGCCAATGGCAAGGGGCGAAGGCTAACTGCCGCCGATGTTATCTACAGCCTCAACCGCATCCGCAACCCAAACACCGCCAGCAGCGGCGCATGGATTTTTAACAACCGGGTGGATACGTTGGGTGGCTTTACCGCTGTGGATGATACCACCTTTTGCGTAAAACTGCTTCGGCCGTTTCAACCCATATTGGGCATTTTGAGCATGCAGTATTGCAGCATTGTGGCGCATGAAGCGGTGGACAAATATGGCAAAGACTTTCGCAGTCACCCGCTGGGTACCGGCCCGTTTACCTTTCATTTTTGGGAAGAAGGGCAGGCGCTCATCTTACATAAAAATCAATACTATTGGGAAAAGGATACCGCCGGGCAACGGTTGCCTTACCTGGATGCGGTCAAAATATCGTTTCTGGACAGCCGGGCCACCGAGTTCCTTTCGTTTCAGCAGGGCCAACTGAGTTTTATTAACGACATCGATCCTTCGTTTAAAGATGAAGTGCTTACCAAAACCGGCACGCTACGGCCCAACTGGCAGGGCAGGATCATACTTAACAAACATCCGTACCTTAACACCGAGTATTTGGGTATTGTAGTAGATAGTACAAACCAACTGGTAAAGCAATCGCCTCTGCAATTGAAAGCTATTAGGCAGGCCATCAATTATGCCATTGACCGGCCGCGGCTAATGATGTACCTACGCAACGGCATTGGCACCCCCGCCGAACATGGTTTTGTACCGGCAGGCTTGCCCAGCCGCAATGCGGAAATGGTGAAAGGTTACACCTACCAACCCAATAAAGCAAGGCAACTGCTACGCGAAGCAGGTTTCGGTAGCGCAAATGAATTACCACAAATTAAACTAGTTACCATCCCCATTTATGCCGACATAGGCAGCTACGTAGCCAAACAACTGGAAGAGGTAGGCATACCCGTGCAGGTTGAGGTGGTGCAAAAAAGCCTGCTGCTGGAACAAACCGCCAAGTCGCAGGCCCTGTTTTTTAGGGGTAGCTGGATAGCCGACTACCCCGATGCCGAAAACTACATGGCCATGTTTTACAGCAAAAACCCCGCGCCACCTAACTACACCCGCTATAGCAACACCGCCTTTGATGTGCTATACAATAAGGCCCTACATCAAACCAACGACAGCCTGCGTTTTGCCCTATACCGCCAAATGGACCAATTGGTTATTGACGATGCCCCAGTAGTACCCATTTGGTACGATATGGCTATACATTTGGTAAACAACAACGTGGTAAATTTTAGGCCCAATGCATTGAATTTGCTGGAGCTGCGGAGGGTAAGGTTGGATTCGGGAAATGGTAGTAGGGAGTAGAGAGTGCAGAAATTATTTTGAATTTTAAATGCTATATTTTGAATTGTGAGTAGAGAGTGAGTAAGTTTTGAGTTGGGAGTGGTGAGTGGTGAGGGTCGAAATTATTTTGAATTTTAAATGCTATATTTTGAATTGTGAGTAGAGAGTGAGTAAGTTTTGAGTTGGGAGTTGGGAGTGGTGAGTGTCGAAATTATTTTGAATTTTAAATGCTATATTTTGAATTTTGAGTAGAGAGTGAGTAAGTTTTGAGTTGGGAGTTGGGAGTGGTGAGTGGAGAAATTATTTTGAATTTTAAATGCTATATTTTGAATTTTGAGTATAGAGTAAGTAAGTTTTGAGTTGGGAGTGGTGAGTAGAGAGTATGTTGGGTATTGATCGTCGATAGTTGATCGTTTGTGGGTTGGCAGGTCTGTCCTGCCGTGTGATGTGGCGGACCGGGACTGCCTGAGTAGTAAGAAAAACAGGGATGCTGTAATAGACAACTGATTAAACACCATAAAAATATTTGAGAAAATAAAGGGGATGATTAATAAGGATATGCTGGCGAGTTTATTAAATGATATTAATAAATTCAAAGTCCCTTAATACATAGCCGTGCTAACCGCTGGTTGTAAGCCAAAAATATTTTCAACAATAGGAATCAGGCGGTCGGCTCTAAAGTGTTTACAAGCAAAGGGAAAGAAATAAGGTTGACTGATTTTAAGGGAAAAATTATTTATAAAGATGTTTGGGCAACCCGGTGTGGGCCAGGTATTAAAAAATACCGGCATTTAAAAACTGTAAAAGAAATTTAGCGATAATGACCAGGTAGTATTTCCGGCGCTTTTCGTTGACGACAATGAAATGAGATGGAAAAATGCTATCAACAAAAGAAAGGCTAGCGGATTACAACTAATTATTGATAAAGCAAAATTGAACGATTATTATAAAACCTCTATTCCAAGGTAAATATTGATAAACAAGAAATTTGAACTGCTATTTTTAAATGCTTTATTGCCTTGGGAAAAGCGAACGGATAAAATTATTAGTAGCCTTTTGAATAAATAGATTTGATGGTGTTTCAAAAGTACTTAGGTATAAAAGGGTAGGAAATGACCTATGTAATTAATTAAGATCAAAACCGAAAAAGCAATTGTTTGTGAGGTACTTAACAATAGAAAAAATGACATTTGTCATGCGCTTTAAAGAGGCATCCAATTATTGGTAGTTAATATATATTTTCACAAAAACGATACGGTGTGAGGGCTTTTTTTGATAAATAATTCTAAAACCTACTTATGAAACTATTTACTGGATTACTACTTTTCATATTTTATGCTATGAGTTCCATCGCCCAGGTGAAAACGTTTAAAATTAATGGGCAGGTAAAAGGCATTGTTAATGGTAAAGTGTACCTATATGCTGATAATTTTGACCGTAAATACTACGCCGGTACCTTAACTGTGGATTCTGCCATTGTTACAAATGGGCAATTTGAAATTAAAAGAATAGTGGTTGACAGTAACACTTATCCTTACAGGTTTCTCTTTCAAAATGACACATTTGAGGGTGTCACAGACCTTGTTTTTATAACGCCCCGTAATCAAACTGTTTTTGTAGATACAATTAACGAGTACATTGCGCCGCGAATAGATGGCTCTGCAATACAAAATGAGCTGAAATTGGAATTTAACGGGGCGTTTAGGGAGTTTGTAATCGAAGTAAATGACTTAAATAATTTTGAGTATGGTTTGTTTAGAAATTTTGGGAATGATATACCAAAAGAGGATCTCCTGACTGTAGACAGCAGGAGAAAAATTGTTTCATCCAAATCAGATTCTCTTTTTATTAAATATGCAGCCAAACATTCTGCCTCTTATGTTACTTTATGGAAGCTGATTGAGAGATTTTGTGCCAACGGTTATAAGGAGGAATATTATGAAGTTTATAGTTTGTTATTGAATGAAGTAAGGAACTCCGTGGCGGGAAAACTTTTGGTTAACGATATTTATGCTGCAAAAGCACTTTCGCTTAACAATGTTTTTCCCAGCCTAACCTTAAAAAACAACGCCTCTGAAAAGGTAATTTTGAATGCGGCTGATTTAGCAAACAAATATACCCTGGTCGATTTTTGGTTTAGTAGCTGCAGCCCCTGTTTAAAACAGTTTCCGGTTTACAAATCACTTTTTAAGGACTATGGCGCGCTGGGATTTGCAGTAGTGGGCGTGTCTGTTGATAGAAGTAAGGATATTGATATGTGGAAAAGTGTTGTAGAGAATAGACATCTTGATTGGGATCAATACCTGGATGAGAATGGAACAATAGCTACGTCATATCGTGTTTCTTCCTTTCCAACAAACTTTTTGTTAGATAGCAAAGGAATAATAATTGCCAAAAATATATCCCCCATATCCTTAGAACTTTTTTTAAAAACGAAGCTTAAATTGGAGAATATCTATGATAGATTAACAATTACTGAACCTGAATAGTGGCCGGCAAATTTGTTATGTAGATAGAAAAGCACGGATGACCCCGGTTGCTATGCACATGGCAGCCTGCCAGTAAAGGCCAATGCTTTTTATGCTTAAAAATGAGAAAGCATTTTATTATTTAACCGGTTTGCTTTTATTTCTGTAATTGGCAAAGCCAAAAACTAAAAAGTATAAAAAGATATTTTGAAAATTGTGCCTAAAAATTTTTTCATTTTTAGATCGTCCGCTTTTTGTCCTTTGCCTAAAATTGGGTTTTATGCTAACCGACAATTTCCTTTACTCTTTTCCGTGAAACAAAAAATCACTAAAATCCCCTTGCCAAAATCGCCCTCCCTCATTATATTTACCCATGACCAATCCACGCCAAATACTGCAATCGGTTTTCGGGTACAACGAATTCAGGCACAACCAGGAAGCCATCATAACCGATGTACTGGCCGCTAAAGACACAGTGGTATTAATGCCTACCGGCGGCGGTAAAAGCCTGTGCTACCAGGTGCCCGCATTATGTATGGATGGATTAACTATTGTGGTAAGTCCACTCATAAGCCTGATGAAAGACCAGGTAGATGCGCTGAAGCTAAATGGCATAAGTGCGGCTTTTCTCAACAGCAGCCAGCACCACGCCGATCAGCAACAGGTGTTTGACCAAATACGCAGCAAGCAGCTAAAATTATTGTACCTGGCACCCGAGCGGCTCATGGGCAATGCCGAAGGGTTTATCAACTTTTTAAAAACCATTAACGTAGCGTTGTTTGCCATTGATGAGGCGCATTGCATTAGCCAGTGGGGCCACGATTTTAGGCCAGAATATTTGGTATTGGGACAGTTAAAAACTCACTTTGCTGCCATACCAATAATTGCATTGACCGCCACCGCCGATAAGGTAACCCGCGGAGATATTGTGAGCCAACTAAACCTGCAAAATTTTACTTTATACGAAAACAGCTTTAACCGTCCTAACATTTACTATTACGTAAAATCGAAAAGTGATTATTACAACGACCTACACGACTTCCTGACACAACACACTAACGATAGCGGCATTATTTATTGCCTTAGCCGGGCAAGTGCCGATAGGTTGGCCGACGACCTGGTGAACGATGGGTTTAAAGCTGCAGCCTATCACGCAGGGCTGGATAAAAAATTGAAAGATGACCGCCAGGAAATGTTTCTGAAAGATGATGTTAGAATTATAGTGGCCACAGTGGCCTTTGGCATGGGCATCAACAAAAGCAATGTGCGTTTTGTGGTTCATGTCGATCTGCCTAAAAACATAGAAGGCTACTACCAGGAAACTGGTAGGGCAGGCCGCGATGGATTGCACAGTGAGGCTGTGCTATTTTATGGCGCAGGCGATGTAATGAAGCTAAAGAAATTTGCTACGATTGAAGACAACCCCGGGCAAACCCGCATACTACAACAAAAGTTACAGAAGATGACCGGCTTTTGCGAAACCCGCCAGTGTCGCCGCAAATACCTGCTCAACTATTTTGGCGAACAAGCGCCCGACGATTGCGGTAGCTGCGATGTTTGCATTAACAAACCTACGCTACACGATGCCACAATAGAAGCACAAAAAGCACTTAGCGCAGTGGCCCGTTTAAATGAAAGATTTGGCGTGGGTTATGTAACCGATGTGCTATGGGGCGCCAATAGCGAAAAAATTAGAGCCGAACACAAAGCACTAAAAGTATATGGTGTAGGAAAAGATAAGAGCAAGGACGAATGGAAGTACTACCTCCGCGAATTGATGCAGGCTGGCTATCTTGTACAGTCAGATGACGAATACCCTATACTGAAGCTAACGGAAAAAAGCTGGCCGGTACTAAAACAAGGCGAAAAGGTTTTTTTGCCCAAACCTTCTGTACTAAGGACTGCCCGAGACCCCGAAGTATTTCAGCAACACCCCTACGAAAAGCCGTTGTTTGAAAACTTAAAGCATACACGCAACCAATTGGCACACCATCAAAACGTGCCCGCCTTTCATATACTAAGCGATAGCAGCCTGCTGGACCTCGCCACCTACCTGCCCGCCTCATTGGCCGACCTTTCGTTAATTTCAGGTTTCGGCGCTTTTAAAATTGAAAAATATGGCCAGCCGTTTCTTAATGAGGTGATAGGTTACTGCGCATTGCATCAGCTTCAAAGCCGCATCAATCTAAAGCAGCCAAAACGGCAACGTAAGTCGGCCGCACCCTCATCGTCCGATACAAAAAGAACATCGCTCCACCTTTTTAAAGAAGGAAAAACGATTAGCGAAATTGCTACCGAACGCCAACTTTCTCCCGGCACAATAGAAAGCCACCTGGCCGAATTTGTTACCAGCGGCGACCTTGAGTTAGACGCTGTGGTACCAATCCATAAGCAGCAAGCTATAGAAAAGGCGGCCGGTATTTACGGTAAGCTAAGCCTTAAAACGCTTAAGGAAAATTTACCAGAAGAGATAACATATGGGGAGATTAAGATGGTGTTGGGGAGGCAATAGGGAGTGGTGAGTGGTGAGTTGTGAGTGGTGAGTGGTGAGTGGTGAGTGGTGAGTGGTGAGTTGTGAGTTGTCAGTGGTGAGTGGTGAGTTGTGAGTTGTCAGTGATCGTGAAACGTGAAAGGGGGTATGGTAGCGGGCAGTGAGTACAGGAATCAATCGCTGGTGGGTAATAGAAATTATTAATCAGTAAGATAAAGCGATTTCGTATTCCAAATGCTTTATGGTTGCAGGTTAAATGATTTTAAAGCTATGTTAGGGCTAATTATTAAATCAATTTAAACATGCTGTAAAAGCCGGTTTGGTAACGATGCCGGTTTATCGGTTATTAAATGATTTGACACCTGGATTAGGGAAAAATATTTTGAAGCAAGCGCAATTGAGTAAATAATTTTAATTTTTGCAGTAAACTGTTTTTTGGTTAGGTATGCAATCGTTATTGAAAAAGCCGCTAATGTCGGATATGGTGTAAATGTGCCAGATTTGCCAGGTTGTGATAGTATGGGTAGTACAAGGAACAAAGCTTTGATTGACATTGCTGTAGCTATTAAATTTATTTCAAGGGGATGAAACAGGAAGGTCTGCCCTTTCCGCTGCCCACATGCGAGGCGAAAACCTTTTAGAACAACTTGCATGAAATACCTGGTCATATGGCCAAAAATAATTCTTTTGAGCGCCAATTAATTTGATTTTTTAAGTATGGATCTAGTGCAGGTAACTGATGCTTTACTGCCTGATAGCGATTAGCACATTTAATAATCACCAGGTTTTTTTAGATCCACCTGATCGTTTTATCAATAGCGACAACCAATCCCTGACCGGTTTTATCAGACCAAAAGGGTCCTTTTTTAAGTAGCAAAAAATTTGTCCATAAGTAATTATTGATCTATCGGATCGTTTCGTTTGTGGCACCCAACAAAAAAGCCGCATCGTTAAATGCGGCTTTTTCTATCAAATAAAAAACTCAATGATTTTTCTTCAGCTTATCCTTAAACACCTTTTCAAACTTCTCTAATTTGGGTCTGATCACATAGCGGCAATACATTTGACCGCCGTTTTGATTATAGTAATTCTGGTGATAATCCTCTGCCGGATAAAAATTGGTCAATGGTTCTATACTGGTTATTACCGGGTTTGGCCAGGCGCCCGATTTATCAAGCGCGACCTTATATTTTTGAGCAGTTGCTTTTTCAGCTTCTTTTTCATAAAAAATAACGCTGCGGTATTGCGGGCCTACATCGTTTCCCTGTTTATCAACTGTAGTGGGGTCGTGCGTTTTCCAAAATACTTCCAGCAACTCGTCGTAGCTTATTACCGATGGGTCGTATACCAGTCGGGTAACTTCAACATGTCCACTGGTTTTACTGCATACTTGCTCATAAGTTGGATTTACTATATGGCCACCGCTGTATCCGCTGGTTACTTTCAACACTCCTTCCAATTCTTGAAAAACTGCTTCGGTACACCAAAAACAACCCGCACCAAACACAGCAGTGTCAGTTTTTCCAGAAGGCATATTATTTATTTTAGCAGTACCTAACGTGGTTGAATTGTCCCGTAAAGCGCAGGAAGTTAGGCTAAATCCAACAAGAGCAAATAGCGTAAAATATGTATTCATGCAGTATTTATTTTCTGGTTCAAAAGTCGGCCCAATGCATGGCATAAAAATGATAAAATTAAGCCCTTAACGTTAAAATTGTCCCGACCGGATTTACATAAACAAGTGTTAATTAGCCTTGCCTGTAAACCCGACAATATATGTAAAAAAGCAAAACCGTTTAGCCGATTAGCTGTCAAGATAACCAACATTATATTTGCGGCAAACTCTTATGGCAAAATATTAACAATTAATATCGGGAGCCAAAGTTTAATGAATAGTAAAACTGCTTTTTTGGCTTTTTTTGTGTAAATTCTTATCTGTCTCATTGTAAACTAATTTAACATAATGGCCTATGGTTCATTTGCCCACCTTAATTGAAGACCTTGCGCTACTACTTTGTGCCGCAGCAGTAACCACCTTGCTGTTTAAAAAATTAAAACAACCTGTTGTATTGGGATATATACTAACCGGATTACTGGTAGGTCCCAATTTTTCGTTATTCCCTACTGTCAGCCATATTAACGATATAAAAATATGGGCCGAAATAGGGGTTATTTTTCTTTTGTTTAGCCTTGGGCTTGAGTTTAGTTTTAAAAAATTGGCCGAGGTAGGCGGCACGTCGGCTGTTTCGGGCATTTTTGAGATTGGTGCCATGATGGGCCTGGGGTTTTTTACCGGCCAATATCTTGGGTGGTCGCTTATGGATAGTATTTTTTTAGCGGGAATTATTGCTATTTCTTCCACCACCATTATTATACGGGCATTTGGTGAACTGCGGGTAAAAAATCAAAAATTTGTCGGCTCGGTATTGGGCATTTTAATTATAGAAGATATTGTGGCCGTACTGCTGTTGGTGTTTTTAAGTACCATATCGCTAAAGCAACAATTTGAAGGGTTTGCTTTTTTTCTTTCTATAATAAAATTGTTGTTTTTTTTATGCCTGTGGTTTTTAACCGGTATATACTCGTTGCCCACCGTGCTAAGGGCCGGCAAACGGTTTATGAACGATGAAACGTTGCTGGTAGTAAGTCTCGGACTTTGTTTTTTAATGGTAGTATTGGCCGCCAAGGCGGGATTTTCGGCTGCTTTGGGCGCCTTTATAATGGGTTCCATATTAGGCGAAACCGTGTTGGCCGAAAGAATTGAGCACCTGGTAAAATCACTAAAAGACCTTTTTGGGGCGGTATTTTTTGTTTCGGTAGGTATGTTAATGGATCCTGCCATATTGGTTCAATACGCATGGCCGGTACTACTTATAACCCTGGTAGTAATAGTTGGCAAAACCGTAAACGTTACTATTGGTTCGCTGTTATCGGGGCAGCCGCTAAAGCAATCGTTACAAACGGGTTTTAGCATGGCGCAAATAGGCGAGTTTTCTTTTATCATTGCAAGTTTAGGGGTAAGTTTACAGGTTACAGGTAACTATTTGTATCCAATAGCCGTTGGGGTATCGGTAATTACCACCTTTACCACGCCCTATATGTTAAGGCTGGCCGAGCCATTGTACCAATTTATTGAGCGGGTATTACCCAAAAAGTGGATCACCAACATAAACAGGTATAGCGCAGGCGCCCAAACCATACAGGCCGAAAGCGATTGGAAAATTGTGTTACGGTTGTACCTGTACCTCATTATTACCAACTCCGTTATTATTGTGGCACTAATATTTTTATCAAGCATATACTTTTCGCCTTTTATCATACGCCAAACAGGGCACCCTTTATTGGGGCAAATCTTATCGGTGACTATTATACTCATTATAATGTCGCCTTTTATTTGGGCGCTTACCGTAAAAAAAATGAGCGGCCATGCCTACACCAATCTTTGGCTGGATAATAAATACAACCGTGGTCCATTGGCCATGCTGGAGGTACTGCGCAATGTGCTATCGGTAGTGTTTTTATACGTGTTGCTTAGCCGCTTTTTTAACCAGGCAATATCGTTTTTTGTGGCGTTGATTGTGATGGTGGTAGTACTGGTGATTTTTAAAAAACGAATGCAACATTTTTATAATCGCATAGAGCGCCGGTTTTTAACAAACTTAAACGATAAGCAAAAGATTGAAGGGGTAGATGTGAAGAATAACATTTCGCCCTGGGATGCTCACCTTGCCTATTTTAGCATAAGCCCCAACGCGGTTTACATTGGTAAAAAATTAAGAGAGCTTGCCTGGCGCGAACAGTTTGGCATTAATATAGCCCGTATAGAAAGAGGTAAAACAGTGATAGATGTTCCGTCGCCAGATGCAATGTTGTTTCCCTACGATAAGATAGCGGTGATAGCTACCGACGACCAATTGGAACAGTTTAGAAAAGTGGTGGAGCCGGTGCTTGATAACCTTGAATTTACAGGCGAAAAAAAGGAGGTGTCGCTCAACAAAATCATCATTGACAATCACAACCATTTGCGCGGCAAAACCATTCGCAACTCTCGCATTCGCGAAATGACCAGTGGGTTGGTGGTTGGTATTGAGCGGGGAAACAATCGGATTTTAAATCCCGATTCTACTACCGAGTTTGAGTGGGAGGATGTTGTGTGGATTGTGGGCGACCGAAAGAAGATTCAAAAGCTAAATGCGGATGGGTAGGGGGAAGTTTTATGTTGAATTTTAAATACTAAAATTTGAATGTAGAGAAGAGTGTGGTGAGTGGTTAGTTATAGGTGGTTTGTTGTGAATGGTGAGTGATTATAATTGCGCAACGTAAAAGGAAAAAACATCCCTGGGCAAGCGGCCCAACAGGTTGATATCAAAAAATGAAAGGAATAAGCATCTCTGGGCCAGCGGCCCAACACGTTGGTAGCAAAAAACGTAAAAGGTAAAAACATCTTTGGGCCAGCGGCACAACATGTTGGTAGCAAAATATTGTGTGTTTTATGTTGAATTTTAAATGCAAATTTTGAATGTAGAGAAGAGTGAGGTAATTTTTATGATATCACCGGTGGTTTTGATGCAATCTTCGTTGCCTGCCCAACTGGTGTCAGCCACGCAAGCGTCGAAATCACTTCATCAATTGTAAAAAGGGCATCTTAAGGTTGAAATAATAAATTTGGTAACTAAACTTCGATAGCCTCCCACCAAAATTTTTCGATCAAAGTTCTTTTTCTAAATTCATAGAAAAGATTTGTGTTGACGGTAATATTAAATTGAAATATCCTGAACGTTATGGCTTCAATTTTTAATAAAAATATACTTCCCGAATTTGAAAGCGTAAAAGATGATGATGAAGAAATTCTATGGACTGATAAGCCAACGTTTATTCCGTACGCAATTACCGGACTTGCTTCTGGATTTGGGATTTTAATTTTCGTTGGTATTTCTTACGCCATGGTCAAGAATGCTGACAGTGAAGGCTACTTTGGAGATTTATTTATTTGGTTTATGATGATACCGGTTGCCTTTTTCCTTTGGGGTTTTCTACAAAAGTTATTTTTATCCCCTAATACTAATTATGCCTTTGCTAACAAAAGCGAATGTCCATTCGCTATTTGGTACACTCAATGCTGAATATAAAATGATGATAAAAAAAACTGAATAAAATTACCAACAGTACAATAGTGCGACCGCTATGGTCATAAAGGCAGGCGGGCAACGACTGTTGAAAACAGCTACAAAGCCCGGTTACATAATACTAGAACCAGCCTGGGCATAGTCATTAATTTTTGGATGTAAGAGGGTAATGTTTTAAGATATAAATCAAGGCGATAGATTAAGATACCGTTTTAAAAATGAAGCGTAAAGGAGGTGGCCTGCCCTTCAATAGATTGCAACTGAATATTGCCTTTGTGCACCATCATTATTTGTTTGCTGAGACTTAGCCCTATTCCGCTGCCACTTTTTTTTGTGCTAAAAAAGGGAATAAAGATTTTTTCCTGTACTTCGGGCGGTATGCCGCATCCATTATCGGCTATTTTTATTATTACTTTATTATTGGGGCTATACCATGCCGATAGTACAATCCGGGCTTCGGTTTTGTCCTTTACTGCCTCAATACTATTAACCAGCAGGTTAATCAATACCTGCTCAATCAGGTTTACATCGGCCTCAAGCAGTACGTCGGTATCTTTTAAAACAATGTCTAACTCAATCTGCTTTTTATCAAGCGTTGGCTGCATTAATTGGTACAGGTTCTCAAACAGGTCGCGTACCAATATTTTGGAAAGGTTGGGGGTAGTAATTTTGTTCAGGTTACGGTAGGTTTCGGCAAATTTTAGCAGTCCTTCACTTCTTCGTTTAATAGTGTCAATGCCAATTTCAAGATCGTCGAAATTGCCATTGCTATTGTCTAGTTGCCCAATGGATTCGTGCAGGCGTTGCTTTAGCGTATTGGCCAGCGAGCTTATGGGCGCTATAGAATTCATGATTTCGTGGGTCATAACATTTAGTAGTTTTTGCCAGGCTTCCGACTCAGTTTCGTCCAATGCCTCGTTAACATTTTGAAATGCCACGAGCTTAAACTTTTCGCCGTCGGTCATAAAAGCAGTAGCCGAAAGCAATACTTTAAAGCTCGATTTTTCGAGTTTAGCAGTGCCCACCCGCGTTTCGCCGGGCTTCAATTCGCTTATTTGCTGATACAATATTTCATCGCGTTTTTGCAGGGATTGTACCGTTTTTAGGTAGGGCAGCTCCAGCATCTTTTTTAATGAATCATTCATCCAAACCACGGTGCCATCTTCCATTTTGTACGATAAAATGCCGGTGTTAACCAGCTCCAGTATTTTTTGCAGGTACTGGTATTGGGTCTCCTTTTCTTTGCTAATGATTTTAAAGGTGGAATTGATTTGATTAAAACCTTTCCTGAGTTCTTTTAACTCAACAGGCGCATGCTTTACATCAAAGCTGCGGCTGAAGTCGCGATAGTGTACCGACTCTACAAACTGGTTCAGTTCGTTATAGGCTTTTTTATGAAATTTATAAAACTCAACCACCAGGTAAATAATTGCTATGCAAAAAAGGAACACGTAAATAAATTGTTTATTTACCAGCAGCCATGCGGTGGCAACTAACACGGCAAACAGGAGTACTACCCGCCAGGCTATTTTCCATTCAAAGCTTTTAAACATATGAGGTGTATACAATTTTAATGGTTTATTGGTAACCTGTTTTTATCTATTAACTTTTGTTGCATTACCCAAAAATCATTAAATATCGTATTTGCTTAATCGCCTGTACAATGCTGTTCGGGTAATGCCCAGTTCTTTAGCCGCCTTTGAAATGTTGCCATTATTTTTTTCAATCACTTTTACAATGGTACTTTTTTCTACCTGGTCTAATTTTAACGCTTCGGGCTCATCCTCATTTTTGCGGCTGCTTTCTATAGGCGAAAAAATAATATCATTTTCTTCTAACAGGTCATTTTCGGCCATAATTATTGCCCTTTCAATGGAGTATTGCAGTTCCCTAACATTGCCCGGATAATGATACTGTAGTAATTTTTCCTGCGCAGTTTTACTTAGTTCAAGGCTCGTTTTTGAATACCGGGCGCTATACATTTTTATAAAGTGAGCGGCAAGCAACAGTATATCATTTCCTCGTTTTCGCAAGGGGGGCACCGTTATTTCAACTGTGTTGATGCGATATATTAAATCTTTTCTAAACCGGTTTTCGTTGGCCAGTTGCTGCAATGGCAGGTTGGTAGCGCATAGTAACCTTATGTCAATATTTTTTGGCTCATTATCGCCCAGGCGTAACACCTGCCGGTTTTGCAATACGCTTAATAATTTGGCTTGCTGGTGTAGGGATATATTGCCGATCTCATCCAAAAAAAGGGTACCCCCATTGGCCGCTTCAAACCTGCCCGTTCGGTCGTCGCGGGCATCGGTAAAGGCTCCTTTTTTATAGCCAAACAATTCGCTTTCAAACAGCGATTCGGTAAGGGCTCCTACATCCACCTTTACAAAAGGTTTATTAACCCGTGCACTTTGCTCATGTATAGCTTTTGCCACCAGGTCTTTTCCTACGCCATTTTCGCCCAGTATTAATATGTTGGCATCGGTAGGGGCAATCTTTTCTATTTTATAAAAAATACTTTCCATTGTTACCGATGCGCCAATAATAGCAGACCTGCTGTTGTGCCCACTGACAGCAGCAGCGGATGCAGCCCGCGTGCCTTCTTTATTGTTGAGCGTATCCCTGATAGTGGCTATCAGCTTTTCGTTGTGCCATGGCTTCACTACAAAATCGGCTGCACCTTCTTTTAGCGACCTTACTGCAAGGTCAATATCGCCATAAGCAGTTATCATTACTACGGCTACATCACTCTTAAATAATTTTATTTTATTAAGCCAAAAAAATCCTTCGTTACCTGTGTTGATTGAACTGTTAAAATTCATATCCAGCAGTATCAAATCAAAGGCATGTTTGGCTAAAAGGTCGCGAAGGTTTTCGGGGTTGGGTTCGGTCATTACAAAGGTGGCTTCCCTTTTTAATAGCAACCTTACCGCGGTCAGTACATCGGGGTCGTCGTCCACAATAAGTATAGATGCATTTTTTAGCAGCATGAAGTTCAAGTTAAAGTTGATGGTTGCAAACTATTATAATTTGCTAACACGACGGTATCGTTTATTTAGTTATTTGATAAGCGGCTTGTAACGGGTGTATCAAAAGCGTACACTATTTGTATCGCCTGCGTACAATGCAACAATAGTAAAATTTTAAAAGTGTTGATAGTGAGCTATTTAAGAATTGGCATACAATTGCCCTAGTATTTGCTACCGAAAAAAATAACTGGCTTTGCATTAAAAAATTAACAGACAAAATAACATAGCACGTGGATAGGATTATTAAAAAAAAGAGATGGACTATAAAAAAAGTTGTAACCATAGCGGCTATGGCAGCAGTTGTTGCACTGATTGTTTCCAGCTTGTATTTCACTTCGGGAAAAAGCCGCCTAAATGTAAATACCGGGCGTATAACTGTAACCGAAATTGCCAATGGGCCTTTTAAAGAATTTATTCCGGTAAATGGGGTGGTGCTGCCTGTAACCACTATATACCTTGATGCGGTGGAAGGCGGTAGGGTAGAAGAAAAATATGTGGAAGATGGCGCTACAATGACCAAAGGCCAACCCATACTAAGGCTTGCCAATACCGACCTTGAGTTGGGATTGGTAACACAGCAAACCAATGTATACAATCTGTTAACGCAAATGCAGATATCGAACAACGCTGCCCAACAAAATACAGTGGTTAAGCTAAACCAGCTAACCGATGTGGAAAGCCAGTTTATGGAAGCGGAAAGGCTTTACAATCTTAATAAAACACTACTTGATCAAAAGGCGATAGGTAGACAGGAATTTAAACAGGCTGAAAACAACTATAATTATTACCTGAAAAAATATAAGCTGACCCAGCAGATATTAAACCAGGACTCATCGAGCAACCTGCAACAGGTTAAACAGGCGCGACAGTCGTACGAAGGATCGCAGAACGCATTGAACGTAATGCGTAAAAAAGTGGGCGACCTGATAGTAAGAGCGCCGGTGGATGGTCAGCTTACGTCGCTTGATGCGGAGATTGGTCAGCAAAAAAATAAAGGTGAACGGCTTGGACAACTAGATGTGGTAACAGGTTTTAAAGTTCGGGCTGATATTGACGAGCACTACATTACAAGAATATTTACCGGGCTAAAGGGAGATTTTACATTGTCGGGTAAAACCTATAACCTCACCATTAACAAGGTATATACGCAGGTAACCAATGGCCGTTTTCAGGTAGATATGATTTTTAATGGCGAGGTGCCGCAAAGTATTCGTCGCGGACAAACGTTGCAGGTAGGGCTTGCCCTGGGCGATGAAACAAAAGCACTTCTGCTGGCCAAGGGTGGATTTTTTCAGCAAACGGGCGGTAACTGGATATTTAAAGTTTCGGCCGACGGTAAAAGTGCCTACAAGGTTGATGTACAACTGGGCCGACAGAACCCTGATTATTATGAGGTAATGTCGGGGCTGACGCCTGGCGACAAAGTAATAACCTCCAGCTACGAAACCTATGGAACCATGCAGGAACTGGTGCTGAAATAGTATGGTTAAGAGGGCTTGTGCTGATGCTGTTAGTAGACCACGTTGCTACTGTTAATAAAAATAAAAAAGATTAAAACAATAGATATGAAAAAGTTGATCACCCTGTTACTATTGCCGTTGGCAGGTTTTGGTTTTATTTTGGCAAATGGATGCCACCCGGTAGTGTTGGGCAAAAAAAACGTGGTAATGGGTTTTACCTACAGCCACCCGGTAGTTACAAGCAAGGACGTTACCGACAGCCGACAGGACATGATGCATCCATTAATAATGCCCGCTTTTATCAAATATTAATAAGTAAATTTTTTTTAATGATCATAAATATGATAGCAATTAAAAACCTGGAAAAAATATACCGCACCGAAGACGTGGAAACGGTTGCGCTTAACAAACTAAGCTTCGAAATTAAGGAAGGCGAGTTTGTAGCAGTTATGGGTCCGTCAGGCTGTGGCAAATCGACCCTGCTTAATATTATTGGTTTGCTTGACGACCCCGATAGTGGAAGCTTTGTTTTTAACGGTACCGAAGTAGCCCACTTTAACGAACGCAAACGGGCCGAATTGCGCAAACGAAACATTGGTTTTGTGTTTCAAAGCTTTAACCTGATTGATGAGTTGACCGTATTTGAAAACGTGGAACTGCCGCTGATATACCTGGGCATTAAAACGGCTGAAAGAAAAACAAGGGTAGAAGAAGTGCTTGATAAAATGCAGATCATGCACCGGCGCAATCACTACCCACAGCAGTTATCGGGCGGTCAACAGCAAAGGGTAGCGGTGGCCCGGGCGGTGGTTAACAATCCAAAACTAATATTGGCCGATGAGCCTACCGGTAACCTCGACTCAACCAATGGCAACGAGGTGATGGCCCTGCTAACAGACCTTAATGAGCAGGGAACTACGATAGTAATGGTTACCCATAGCGAGCACGACGCCCGGTATAGCCACCGCATCATGCGCATGTTAGACGGCGAAACGGTTACAGAGAATATTATGGCGTAAGGGAATTTATTTTAAATTATAAATTATGAGTTGAGATATTATTTTAAATTTTGAATGCTAAATTTTGAATTAAGGAAGGTGAGTGGCGAGTTGAAAAATTATTTGAAATTTTGAATGCTAAATTTTAAATTAAGGAAGGTGAGTGGTGAGTGGTGAATTAAGAGTTATGAATTATGAGTTGAGATATTATTTGAAATTTTGAATGCTAAATTTTGAATTAAGGAAGGTGAGTGGTGCGTTATGAACTAAGAATTATGAGTTATGAGTTGCTATATTATTTTAAATTTTGAATGCTAAATTTTGAATTAAGGAAGGTGAGTGGCGTGTTATGAAT
>JBBRUR010000068.1:0-26742 GCA_038247635.1 Chitinophagales bacterium | reverse complement strand
GTTTAGTATCTGAAGGGAAGATGGGAAGTTTTAGTTGCATCGCAAAGCATTGACTGAACCGGAAATTTCGTCATTTTTTCTTTGCGAACAACGAAGCGCAAATCATTGATTTTGACGGGTGGGGTCAGGAGTTCTGAAATTGTAAGGGCTGTACAAAAGTCCATTTTGGGTTTACCAATTTTCCTGGTTTTGCAATAGGTCACTTCATCTGCCTACCCCTTAAGTGCTTTATAGTTGTCAAAACTATGCACCATAAACTTAGTTTAATTGGTTCGCATGCAGTTTTGGAGCTGAAGGCAATGCTAAATCAACGCCAAATATGACTAAACAGATTTTAAATTTAACCTGCGTGTTAAGTGGTAAACGTAGATATTTTTTAGGCATTGTACAATTTACAATTTTTGTTTTATCGATAGAATAAATGCCTGAACCGGTGCTATTATTTCAGGTAACGGGCCGGGGTGGCCTTTATTGCTTGTATTGCCTGCAAACCCGTAAATACGGAACCGAATAAAAATATAAATTTAATTGTTAACAAGTAAAAGTTCATTGTTAATCGTTATTGGAAATTGTTCAGTTTACATGTTATTATTATTGATAGAGTGAGCGTTGTACTACAGAAAGCCAGCCTTATCATAAACTTAATATAATTCGTTTGTTGCCTACCCGTTAATCATCTAATCGCTATCCGTCAAGTAAGTTGAATATAATTTTCTATTTTTTTGGTTCTTGTTTTGGCTTGTTTAGCAAATAAAGAATATAATAAATACCCTTTTTTTAGTGCTGGGATTAACTTATCGAAAGCAGTTTTTAATTTACTAATTTGGTGCAGCGCTGTCTAAAATTCATCTAAAATTTAAAATTCTGAAAATTTTTCAGTTTTATTTTAACTCCTGACGTTTTAACTATAATGGTATTTTTATGTAGGAATTTATAAGTGTCTTTTGTTTTATTATTTCATTTAAGTTAATAAATCTGATTTGTCTTACCGTTTGCATATTTTCTGTTTGTAGCACCAAAAGCTTTTTTGGGTTGTTCATATTTACTCCTTTCATAAATAGTAAAGCGCAATAATCTTTAAAACCGTTTGTTAAAACCACGTTTTTTTGTCGAAGGTGTAACAAGGATTACCCCAATTTAATTCCTCCGTCAAAATAAAAAGAAAAGTACAAGCGCTCTTAGGTCTTGTTAGGCGTCCTTCCATTTTGTCAGTTTTATTAAAAACCAATGTACGCTGGGGTTTATATGGTTGTTGGTTTGCCAGGTGTAAATTCTTTTTTATAAAGCTCAATATAATATGAGGTAATTTCTGTCAGCAGTCCACTTTAAAACTTATAAATATCGAAACTTGTAGGCTTAATTTTTTTTTGTTTCGGTCAGGATTATCTGAAATGCTATTAATTGTAACATAGCTGTCACTTTCAAACACTAAAAATTTACTGAATGTAAATGTAATAGTTTTTAGATAATTTGCTTATTACTCACAAGTATTAATAACACTCACCTTCACAACAATGTGTTCTTCACCAACCATATTCCATTAAATATTGTTTGCTGTGAATTCAAAAATGATTTCACTGGGGTAATATGAAAATTATTCGGCTATTTGTTGAGTTGTTAATTTCATTGTTTATATTGTTGGCTATTGAAAGTTTGTACGCTTTTGCTTTACAATTACGGCTAACTATTAGGGCGTGGCGTTGCGGCGGTATTCTGTGTTCTGTTTGGCTGCACGTCCATTAAAGGTATAATGTTTATTGGTTTTTATTTACTACAGGATTTCGAATTTTTGCCATGTTGGAAAATATTTCGATACTTTTTATTGTTGGATTGATATTTATAAACCTGCCGGATTGAGATAAGTATGAACTTCCGTAAAAAAATTCTTCTTTTCTTTTTTTGCCATTTTTAAGCATTACCAGCGCACAATTTTCTTTAGGTAAAATTGGCACACAGTGTGTTACTGTTTCCATTGAATAGCTTTTTAAAGGCCCGCTATTTTGGGTAGCTAATAAAATACAGTGTGCATTTTTAAAATTTAATTTAACCAATGCCTTACCATCACCCGTTACTGAAAATCCGGATTTCATCATTTTAATTGAAACAAACTCGCCCATACCGTTTCCTTTAAATACCAATCCGTTTAAGGCATCATACCGGCCACTGAGCGCTTCAGGTGCATAAGAATTGCCTATTGCAATTATATCCAAATTACCGTCCGCATCAACATCTTCAATTGAAATCCCAAAAATTGGTGCAATTTGTGCAGCCATCGGCAATTTCTTTACTCCAAACTGGTTGTTTCCTTTATTTTCAATGTACAGAGAATGCATTTGGAAAGCACTCAACTCTTTGGCATTTTCTCTTTCCTGATCTGTAAACATTTCATTGTATGTCATTTTACCATAGTCATGAAAGTAAAGCATTCTTTTTTTTAGTGATGGTATTTGCTCGGTAACTACCATTCTTGTTTGAAGTGGATATTCTTTGCCATTATTATATCCATAGAGAAAAGCATCTATAGAACCATTTTTATCAAAATCGCTGAATCTGACTGAAATAGGTTCCTGCTCAGTTGCTTTGTACCTGCAATTTAATCCCAGATTACCCGCTACATAATCCATGTCACCGTCATTATCAAAATCTCCTGCCGCAAGGCTGTTGTACCAACCTTCACTTTTTTTAAAGGCTGGTATATTGAGCAATTCAAATCTTTTACCTAGCTTATTTTTATATAACTGGAGTGGCATAAATTCGCCGCCAAGCATTAAATCGGCAAAACCGTCATTATCATAATCGGTAAATATTGCGCAACTTACCATACCAGGTTGTAATAATGCAGGGCAAGTTTGTGAAGTAATGTCTGTAAACTTTATTTGATGGGTCTTTGGATCAGTATCGTTTCTTAAAAGATAACTTTTTGACGATAGTGGATATACATGAGGTTTGTTTCTTCCACCAATAAATAAATCCAAATCACCATCATGATCTATGTCGGCAGCTATCGCAGTTGAACCACTTGCCGTTGTGTTTGGTAATGCGGTTGCAACAGCCTTAAAATTTCCCTTTCCATCATTTACAAAAAATAAATCCTGGTATGAGGCACTGTCCCCAAACTCATTTCCCCCGGCTACACAATACAAATCGTTGTCCCCATCATTGTCTGCGTCAAATAGTAACACGCCAGTTTCTTCCTGTAATTTTTTTTGAGGTAATTGCAACATAGGTTTTGTAATAAAACCTTTTGTTGTTTGTAATAAAAAATATCCGCTATGCCGCGATGCGCCTGCTATGTATACATCCTCCAGATCATCGCCATTTATATCAGCCACTGCTATGGATGGGCCTTGCCTGCTATACAGGTGTGGCAGTGAATATTGGTAATCGAAATCAAGATAATCATTCTCCTGGTGTTTGTATTGGTTTAAATTGTAGAAATTACTTACATCTTTAAGCAAAGCTGTTTCATCAACTTTAATGTTATCTACTGGTTTAACTGCATTTTTTTCATTTAAAACCAATAACTTATTAGCCGTAATATTTTTCAACAATTGTTTGTTACCCGATACCCAACATATTTGTACCGAATCAATTGTGTTGCTTGGCCCCAAACCAAAAAATAATCTGCTATCTACATTGGATAAATAGCCCCGCTGTGTGCAATGTTCAGCATATTGCAATTTGCCATTACTCCACACAGAAACTTTTGCACCAGTGCCATACGCATTTTGCCTGTTACCATTTAACCGGATAACCAAACTGTTTGTTGTATTGCTGGTTTTGCTGTGCTTACTATTGTTTTTATAAATAAAAGCAGGCGCGTTCAGGTTGTTCATTACAATATCAAGGTCTCCATCATTATCAAGGTCGGCATAAGCTGCGCCGTTACTGAATGACAAATCGGTAAGCCCCCATTCTTTTGCCTTATTAGTAAAAGTTAGGTCGCCGTTATTTTTAAATAGAAAGTTTCTTTTTTTTACCTCGCCCATTTTGGTAGCCATGCTTAGCATACTTGCCATTTTAGACCCTTTTTCACCAAAAAGGCTGGACTCGTTCATAAAATTTACAAAATCAAGGTCAGTTATATCTTTTACATACCCATTGGTAATGAGTAGATCCTTGTTGCCATCCAAATCAAAATCAGCAAATAGGGCACTCCAACTCCAGTCAGTAGCGGCTATGCCAGCCAACAACCCAATATCCGAAAAGCTAGTTGCATTTGAATCTTCGCCTGGTAGCGGTCCATTGTTTAATTGTAAAACGTTTCTAACAAATTGTGGTTGATACCCCATACGGAGTGCATCGTTGTATTTATCGTTTTGAATACTGCCAAACATTGTTTTTTGCCGCATGTTGTCGTCAGGCATCATATCTACCACGCAAAAGTCTTCTAAACCATCGTTGTTGAAATCTGCCATATCCACCCCCATGGCGTTATGGCATTGGTGCTTTAGGTATGTGTCAATTTTATTGGTAAATGTTCCATTGTGGTTGTTTATATAAAGATGGTCGTTGCTTTGAAAATCGTTTGCTACATATATATCCTGCCATCCATCGCCATTAATATCTTTTATAATTAAACCAAGTCCCCAACCATCGGTTTGTATGCCCGCCTCGTTGCTAACATTGTAAAATACAGGTAGGCTGGTAAACGGGTTAATACCATTATTGCGGTAAAGCTTATCCTGTGCAAGCCCACGCCCATTGGTATACTGGCCACGCAATGCATTCCGGTCGCTTTCTTTACCTGAGTTGGTGCATAGAAACATATCCATATCACCATCATGGTCATAATCGAAAAACGCTGCCTGGGTGGAGTAAGCCGAATCATTTAACCCCATCTCTGTTGCCTTGTCCTGAAAATGGGGGTACCCTTTAGCATCTATGCCTGTATTAATGTAAAAAAGGTTGGGTTCTTTTTTGGAACTGTCAGGATACACTGTGCATATATGCATGTCCAATAAACCATCCATATTGACATCTACCATTGATACACCACTGCACCATTGGGAAGGTTTGATACCGGCGGTAACGGTAATATCTTCAAATTTAAAATTTCCCTTATTAAGGTATAGTTTATTAGGTACCATGCTACCCGTAAAAAAGATATCCTGTAATCCATCATTGTTGAAATCGCCTATGCCCACACCACCACCATTGTACATGTATTCAAAGGTGAAAATATTTATTGAATCAGATTCTGTAAGTGTGTTTGAAAAACCTACACCAGTAATAGATGCATCCATTTTTATAAATAATGGTTGTTGCTTTTTGCAGGATAAAAAGCAAAAAAGCGGTAGGCAAAAAAGCAATATTAATTTTAAAAATACTTTAGAAACTGTTGATACCATCATTTAACTTATTCTACAGAAATGAATTTATGGGCAGTAATAAACCATCTATCCAGTAACAGGATGGTGGCAGATAAAAATTGATATAATTTAAAAAATGAAAGCTTAATAAATAGCGGGATTACCGTTAAAAATAAGGAGGAAGTAAATACTTCCTCCGGATACCAAAACTAACAGATTTACGCTCTGCTATTAAAAGATATTTAATAGAACTTGAAACAGGTTACTTATAAAATTGGTTATTCATCGTTTAGGCAAGTATACGATAATGTCTATCAAACGCCAGAACACATTTTTAACCATGGGTATAACAATCAATACCCCGGATTTTGATCTTTCTGGTCTAATTTATCATTGTTATCAATTTCTGATTGTGGTATAGGCAACAGTGGTTTAAAGCCTGCAATTGGGCCGACTGTAATCTTTCCGTTTTTAAGCCATCGCAGCAAATCCCGATTCCGTACTTGTTCGCCAGCCAATTCTACCCTTCTTTCATGACGTACGGCTACAAAAATCTCGTCTTTATTACGGCAAGGGTAAGTAGTAGTAGGGTAGTTTGGCATTATAACATCTGCCCTGTTCCTTATTTCATTCAACCTTGCAATGGCTGCTGCCGAATTGCCCAATTCATTTTCACATTCTGCCATCATTAGCACCGCATCTGCATACCGCATTACCCGATGGTTGATGCCGCCAATTTTAAACCCACCGGGATCGGATTTGTACTGCAATGTATATTTAGCCCACGATACTTTAGTGGTTGTACCATCGTAGCTGGATGTATTGCCCTGCACCTGCCCATCAGTAAGGGTGTTTGCCCCATTATTGTATTTATCGCCAGTTACCCAAAAAGTTGCTGCCCTTCGGGGATCCGTTTTGGGATCTCCTTTAAACGTGCTTTCATATTCTGCAATAAGGCTGTTAGATGGAATAAGGTTTCGCCATCCGGTAGCAGAATATTCCTGGGTACGGGTAGTTCCTTCCTGGGCGCCCCACGATGGGTCGTCCCCATCGCCCACCCAGTTTACTTCTCCAATAGACGCAAACCCAATCTCAAAAACTGACTCGCCGTTCCATTCATTTTCTTCTCTAAAATTATCGGCGTATTTAATGTTTTGCAACCTATATATACCAGCGCCAATCATTTTTTGAAGTTCTGCCTTACCATTGGTATAATCGCCCTGGTTTAGATATGCCCTGGCCAACAGCATTTGGGCTGCTCCCCTGGTAGCCCTGCCTAATTCGGCACCGCTGTAACTTGCAGGCAATACTGCCTGGGCTTCGGTGAGGTCCTTTTTAATTTGCGCATAAACATCTGCTGTACTGGAGCGGGCCAGGGTAGAAGCAGTGGAGGTAGGTACGTTTAGAGGCATTGGAACGCCACCCCACATGGTTACCAGTTCCATATAGGCCCATGCCCGCAGAAACTTCGCCTCTCCCACAATTCGTTGAACCGTTGGTGTGTTAAAGTCCACTGCGCCGGGTGCCAGATCTATTACGGTATTGGCACGGAAAACAGTTCTGAAACAACCATTCCAAACTTCGCTGCCTACAGAATTGTCTGGAGCCTGAGCGCCAATTAATAATTGGTTACGGGGGCTTTCTAACTGGCCGCCGCCGGTTGCGCAATCATCCGACCGTAAATCGTGCAGAAAAAAATACTCCCTTGATACAAGGTTGTTACTTTGTATGATGGCATATATAGAGTTAACAGCCTTGGTAAGTTCCCCTGCATTTTTGTAAAAATTTTCGGGAGTTAGCTGGTTGGGATTGGTTTTGTTAAGCTTATCGGGGGTGCAGGAAAATGCAAAAGTGACAAGGCAAAACCAGGTAATTAATTTATGTTTGAACATAACAATAAGTTTTTTTTTAAAAAAATTATAAATAAAATCGGTGCTATTAAAATCCTACCTGCAGGCCAACAAGGAATGACCTTGGTTGAGGAAACTGTCCATAATCTATGCCGGCACTTAAAGCACCATTGAACCTTGAACCTACTTCAGGATCATAACCCGTGTAATTAGTAACAGTTAGTAAATTTTGTGCCGATGCATATACCCTTACACTACTAAAACTACCTTTCGCAAAACCACTTAGGGTTTTTGGTGAAATGGTATATCCAACACTTAACACCTTTAACCGCAGGTACGAGCCATCTTCCACAAAACGATCTGATGTACGTGAGTTGTTATTTGGGTCGCCACTTACAGCACGGGGTATATCGGTATTAGTATTTTTTGGCGACCATGCGTTCAGCACTTCTGTGCCGGCACCAAACAAACGCAGCATGCCCTGCGTAAGTACCTTTGTACCATTGTAAATTGAATTGCCCTGGACACCCTGGAAAAATACGGTAAAATCGAAATTATTATATTTGGCTGCATAATTAAAGCCGTAGGTAATTTTAGGTAAAAAGCTTCCCAGGTTCGTTCTGTCATCCCCGTTAATTACACCATTTTTATCTAAATCCAGAAACCTGATATCACCCGGTTTTGCATTATCCTGGTATTTGGTGGCAGCGTTGCCGTCAATAGCATTGGCAGCGTCAATCTCTGCCTGGCTTTGAAAAATACCACCCACCTTCCAGCCATAAAATGCCTGAATAGCTTCACCCACTGTTGTTCTTGTAATATCAAAGGCACCAAAATCAGCATTGCCACCTGCAAATATGGGTGACTTAATATTTTCGCCAAAGCTAATTACCCTATTTTTAATGGTAGAGATGTTGGCGTTAACATCCCAGGTAAATTTGCCAGTACGCTTAGCGTAGCCTGCCTGCAACTCAAATCCTTTATTTTCCATTTCACCTACATTGGCCGGAGTGCTGTTAGAAAACCCAAGGGAAGAAGGCAAAGGTGTTTGAAGTATTAAGCCTTCTGTTTTTCTTATATAATATTCAGCACTAAAGGTTAGCCTGTTTTGCAGAAAACCTAGGTCTATACCAAAATTGGTCATAGTGGTAATTTCCCATTTTAGGTCTGAATTACCAAGGGCATTAAAAAAGGCTCCTGTTTGCCGGGTATCTCCCAATATTGCTCCGGTATTTTGCAATAGCACTGGCTGCCAGGCGTAATTGCCGATTCCATTAAAGCCCATTTTACCCCAACTTGCTCTAAGTTTAAGGTCTGAAATGGTTTTGGAGGTATTTAAAAAAGCCTCTTCAGAAACACGCCATCCTGCCGATGCGGAAGGAAAATTAGCCCATTTGTTACCTGGCGCAAACACAGACGAGCCATCGCGGCGGAAGCTACCACTGAGTAAATATTTACCTTTATAATCGTAATTGACACGGCTAAGATAGGAGTAAAGCAACTCCTCGCTTAACCCTCCGTTTACGCCTGGGTCGCTTATACTAGAGGTTACATACCTCAATTCGTTGGTAGCATAATTGCCACCGCCAAACACAAAGGAAGACTTACCGTTTTGCGATTCAGCTACCGCCAAAACATTAATATTATGGTTACCGAAAGACCGCTCATAGTTTAACTGGTTACTGAGATATACCGACCTGAAATTAGAAATTGATTGTTGTAACTGGTTGGTTCCACGGGCATTAAAACTTTCGTTATAAATAGGTGCATTCCCGTTATTAACAAAATTGGAGTAGTTGATGCCAGCCGTAAACCGGTATTTTAGTCCATTCAATATTTTTGCTTCCACGTAGGCACTGCCTAAAATTTTCAATAATCTATTGCGGCTGATATCCTGCAATGCAATGCGGACCGGGTTCTGCGGATCAGAACCATCGTCACCACTTGGGCCACGGTATCCTCCCAATTGGGTAGGGTCTATTACAGGTATATAGGGCACGTTGTGAATAATGTGTTTTAACTGGGTACGTCCGCCTGCATTGTTTTCGTTCAATTTATTTTCGGTGGCCAGCGTAAGCGTTTGACCAAAAGTAAATATTTTACCAAAATTATGGTCGGAGTTAATACGGAAATTAAAGCGCTCATATTGGGTACCCAGCATAATGCCCTCCTGCTTAAAATAACCCGCAGAGGCATACATTCTTGAATTGGTATTTGAAGTTGTTAATCCAATATTGGTTTGTGTTACAGGGGCTGTCCTAAACATTTCATCCTGCCAGTCGGTATTTGTTTGACGGTAGGTTTGGGTGGCCCCGGCGTAAATTGGGTCATCTAATCTTGAAAACCTTGCTGGTAAAGTTGCCCCTGCATTGGTTAATAAATCGGTAGCATACCTCACATATTCTTCGGTATTGAGTAAGTCTAACTTTTTCCATGCTTTTTGGAAACCATAATAGGTATCTAACAATACGTGTATTTTATCAGATTTTCTTGCTTTTTTAGTTGTTACAATCACAACACCATTGGCAGCCCTTGAACCGTAAATAGCTGCAGAAGATGCATCCCGTAACACATCAATGGACTCGATGTCTTTACCATCAATCATACTCATATCTGCCCCCGGAAAACCATCCACTACATAAAAAGGTTCCGATGAATAGTTAATAGAGCCAATGCCCCTGATTCTTACTATTGGTGCCTCACCTGGCGAACCATTGGCTGTAACCACTACACCAGGAACCCTGCCTTGCAAGGCCTGGCGTACATCTGCCACCGGAACGGCAGTGATGGCTTCGTTGGTGATTCGGGAGATGGCTCCCGTTACATTTTTTCTTGTTTGTGAGCCATAGCCTACCACTACAACATCGCTCAAAACATCTGCGTTTTCTTTTAAAACAGTAATTGAAGTTTCTCCATTATTAATTATTTCTATGGTAGTATAACCAACATTTGAAATAATTAAAGTAGCATTTTTTGGTGCAGATAGAGAAAATCTACCGTTTGCGTCTGTTCTAACCCCTGTTTTGGTTCCCTTTACCAAAACCGAAGCACCGAAAACAGGTGTGCCGTCTTCAAGGGTTACGCGACCTGAAACATTTTCCTGTGCCAACAACGAAATGGTTGACAAGATAAGAAAGGATAGAAGAAATACTATTTTTTTCATAAGCAAGTTCATTTAAAAAATTTGGTTAAAATGGTTTTTATCAATAATAAAATTAAGTTAATAAACAAATAAGCACTGACGAAAATTGACATGGAAGTTAACTTTTTTTTATACTTAAAAGCCACTCTAAATAAGAAATATCGAAAAAAAGGGAGAATAAAAAGAGGTAAATTTCCCTTTCTGTAATTGTAGTTTGTTGTTGCTATACAAAAATTAATAACAGTTATTACGTGTGCCGGACAGTACTTTTATATTAGTAAAGAGCCAACACTGTCTACTATAAATAACGTTGTGTTTACACTGGTTAATTCTTTTTTGAAAACAGTGAATAAGACCTATAAAGGCATAAAAAGGCGAAGTATTCTAAAAACAGTCAATATTTGACATCTCCTCGCTCATGTACTTAGTTGATGTGTAGATAAGGTGCTCAACATACCTATTTAGGTTGGTTGGGCTTTAATTGTATTGTTGAAAAACAAGGTCTTTGTCGGTAGTCAAATATAACAACGGCGGTTATTTTATACTTTTCAGATAGATAAATGAAGTGTAGGCAAAAATTGAGTTTCGCCCTTCTTGATGGCAGCAAATGGTAGCTTCTTTCTACAGCATTTATAGAGGCCATGGTAGTTGCCCGCTTTTTTTAACCGGTCAGTTTGCCGCCGCAGCAGTTGCCCTAAAATACAAAGGCCTTTAAGGTCAATTTATTGGATCAGGAACAAAGATGCCTTTACGATTGTAGCGCGGTGAAGTAAAAGTTGCAAAAGGCTAAAATGCGTTATGGTCAGGCGCAAAGCGCATTTAAACTGGTGGCCTTTTACCGTCGGCAGGGCGGGGTATTAACCCCACCAAAACAGCGTTGTATAGACGAGATTGAGTACCAGGCTCATAAAAAATAAAGAAATTTGATGTGCTGGTTTAACATTTGCTACAGGCAAAACTGGCTGGGTTGCAGGCACGCGCTGCCAAACTAAAACAGTTGGCCAGCAAGTTCATTAATAATGATGTATAAGCAAGCCGATCCATCGCTGCTCTTTTTTGTCCTCTTAGGGCTGGGCTTTATGGCTTACATAGTATTAACATTAAAAAACTTGCCGATTGCGACATTGCGTTGGCGCAGGCAATCGCTTTATAAGTTAACGTTGGTTACGAATAATAATGCCTGCAACGCGACCTGAACCGTAAAATTAAGTATACCGCTTTGGTGTAGGCCGACCGGCTAAGTGAAAAAGCATAAATTACGGGCAACAAAGCTACCGTGGCAGTTTGACCAATGTACCAGACAAAGTGAGTATACAAAGTAACCTGCGCCGCCTAAACTACCGAAAGGACAACCTAAAAAAAGGCCGGGCAAAAAAGTAGCAGCAAGCCTGCTTACCTCCAAACTTAACAAGGCGTTATTGGGGCCGGAGCAAACCAAGGTTACTGAATTTTCGGCGGCAGTTACCAGCCGCAAGCCGCGTTGTAATTAAATGCTTTTGCTTTGGCAATACGATGTTTTAAAGCCTCGCCGGTTTGGTGGAGTTTTTTATTGGTGTATTGGGCCGCACAATAAGTTGCCTTAACAAACAATTAATGTGTAGAAGTGCCATTACTTTTTTTCAATCATCCCTTATAAAATAATTGTATCATCAGGGTTAGTAATACTATTTGGGGCTTCCCTAAATGTTCTTCATTTTTACTTTTTTCAATTTCCTATCCCCCCAATAGTTGGGCAACGGAAAATTTTTTTATAATTCTTAAAAAATATGTTTCTTGTTAATGGAAGTTTTGGGTATTTGCATCCAAACAAATTTGAATGATAGTTGGGGCGGAACGACTGCCATATAAAATTGCCTAAAACCCGGTTTATACCTGGCGATGTTGGGCCTTTGACGTAATTGAGGCATGTAGCTACAAATTAATACTTTACAACTGTAACATTCAACCATAGTTTTTAACGTAAAATTTCAATATTGTTGTGCTTAACGAGCAAATCTTTAAACAGTTTGTAGTATTATGTCTACCATCTCACCCGTTATTCTTCTACGATCATAACAATTTTTCTTCTACACTCCATCCATTTTTGGCTAATTACCTTGCGGCTGGTGCAATAAACAGGTGTGCAATCCGTTTGTGTTTAGGTAGGAAGAAACAAACCGCACTTTTAACTAAACAGATTGGATAGCCAAAAAAGTGAAGAGAAATAAGTGATTGATAATTAAACCCCGTTCAATCAATCCTTTGTTTTACACCAAATAGATTTACCAATCAATAGCTGGTACTTGTTAGGTAGGGCCCTGCCACCGTAAGGTGTTTGGGTACATACAAATTTATTAGCGAAAAATATTTTGCCAACAAGCCCATACGGTGTATATACAATTAAATAACGCTTTTAACAATATTGCTAATAAAATTCTAAAAATAAACTTTATGAAAAATACCTTTCTGCTTCTGACCGCATTATTTATTGTGCAGAGTTGTTTTAGCCAAAACATGGGTATTAATGCAACCGGCGCAGCGGCCGATAGTTCGGCTATACTGGATATAGCCAGTACGGATAGGGGGTTATTAATTCCGCGTATGACTACCCTGCAACGCGACGCAATTACCCGACCCGCAAACGGTTTGCAGATTTATAATACCACCAACAATACAATTGACATTTATCAAAATACGCAATGGGGTAATTTAAACACCGCACATAGTGCCGCCAATATTGTGTACGTGGATTCGTTAAGCAATCTTCCCCTACCATCGGGTGGAGCCATTACGTTGGATGCCACTAAACTGTATATTTTTACGGGATTTGTAAACATCTCACCCAACTATTTAAACCTTAATGGTGCAAGTTTGCGTGGTATGGATCCGGCCAGAGACGGCATTATGTCGACGGTTGCGGGTGGTATTTTACGCAGCAACAATGTAAGCGTGTTTATGGAACATATAGCCATAATACCGTTAAGCGCTGCAACCAAAGCTTATGATTTTGCGGATGCTACGGGCACAAAATTCTGTAATTTATTTACTGGTTGCTCTGTTGTTGAGGTAGGTGTGCCATCCTTAGGCGTGGGGCAAATAAGTGGGTTTAATGCCATAACGCTTTCTTATAATTATTGGAACTGTAAAGATGGATTAAAAGTGACCGGTAATGTAGGCAAGTTTTGTTCGTCGTATAATTTTATTACCAATATCGCCTCGGGTACAGGCATCGAATTTTTGGCGGGCCTTACTGTTAACGACATCGATCTATCCAATAATTATTTTGAATATAATGGACAAACTGGTATAAAAATTAATACTGGTGCTACCATTGACCGTGGAAGAATGACGACCAATATGTTTAGGGGGGTGGGTACCTACCTTACCGGTTTCAACTCCTACACGCCGGGCTGGCAAATGATTTCCAATACAAACATACCCAACTCACGGGCGTTTTGTTTTGAATATATGAATAATAATAGTACTGCTACATCGTTACCTGTTGTAGGTACCTATTATAAAATTAATGGAACAACCACCATATCAAAACAACAAAAATTTACCGGAACCAATAACCGGCTAACCTATAATGGCAAAGAGCTTATTACTTCCAAAATAATAGCGGTAATTGGCGCCAAAGCTCCGTCAAATAATGCTGATTTTACAATCGCCATTGCAAAAAATGGAGTAATCATTCCTTTTCCTAATGGCTCAATGTCGCCCACCACCAATAACCAAAGTTTTCAAATTACACTTATTACCGAAATGGATTTGCAAACCAATGATTATATAGAAATTTTTATAAGAACAAATAACGGTAATACGAACACGTTAATAGTGGAGGATATTCAGTTTAGGGTTAATGATTAATAGTTAGTACCTGCAAAAAATAGTATTTGCATAAATATCCACCAATCGCTTTTATCATTACTAATAGTTAGCAAAATGAAAACCAGACTTTTAAATAAATACACATCTCTATATTATTCTTTATTGCCTATAACCACCGCCCATTGTAAAGTTCAAAAAGTAATAACCAACATAGGCTTTTTGGCAACATTTATCGCGTTTAGTACAACTATACTTCCATTGCAATCACAGGTACTAACTATAGGCTCAAACGTACATTGTGTAATATCGGGAAACACGTACCTAATATTAAATAATGGGGGTATAAAAAATAATGGCCTGTTTTACGCAGGTACCGGAACTGTAGTGTTTAGTGGGGCGGGCTTTACTATTGATACCGGTACGGCAGCAATAGCCTACTACAATATTTTATTAAGCGGAAACGGAACAAAAGTTAACAGCAATAATGTAAGTGTTGCTGGTTTAGTTACGGTAAGCGGTACAACTGTTTTAGACACAGACGGGTATGGAAACAACAAAGGCTTTACCCTGCGATCTACTGCCGACTCAACAGCATCGGTGGCGCAAGCCAACCCCTTGGGTGGTTATATTGTTGGTAACGTTACTGTAGAGCGATATATTTCTTCGTCCGTTAACCGCGCTTACCGCCAGTTGGCTCCTATGGTTACCACCACCACCAGCGTGTTTCAAAACTGGATGGAAAGTGGCAACGACCTTGCCGGGTATGGTACCCACATAACAGGTTCAAAAAGTTTAACAGCGTTAAATGATGTGGGCCTTGACCCAACAGCAACTGGTCAAACAAGTTTATATACCCTTAACGGCACCCAAACTGCATGGGATAAGGTAACCAATACAAAAACACTAACACTGGATGCCACCAAAGGATACCTGATTTATGTTCGTGGCGACCGCAGTATTAACCTTGCCTCTAACAGCAGTACCAACAACACCACGCTACGTGCTATTGGAACCCTTAAAACAGGTAACCAAACAATTGCCGTTGGCTCAGCTATGTACAATTATATAGCTAATCCATATGCTTCGGCCATAAATTGGGCAACCATTTATAGTAATACTGCAAACAATAACCTTGGCAATGCAAACTTTGTGTACTACGATCCCAATGTAAACCCACCGTCAGGTAGTTATGTAAGCGCCAGCAACCTAGGGGTGGTTTCAAATATTTCAGCATCACAAACTAACCCAACAATTATACAATCGGGCCAGGCTTTTTGGGTATATTCCAATACAAGTAGTATGGTCATTCGCGAAGCCGATAAATCAACCATCAACAACCGCGATGTGTATCGTACCAACAATGGGCAAATTGAAAATATGCATATCTCGCTTTTTTTTACCAGCCCCGAATATGGCAGACGCTCTGCCGATGGAATACTGGCTGAGTTTGGGAACGATTTTTCTGCCGCAATTGACCAGGTGGATGCACCTAAGTTTGCTAACTTTTATGAGGATATTGCCATTTTAAGAGATGAAAAAAATCTGGCCATAGAAGCCCGGCCATTAGTAGACCATGCAGATACGCTACCGCTGTACATTGCCAAAATGAAAGTACAGCCCTACGAGCTACAGTTTGATCCCGCTAACTTTAACGCCCCAGGCCTACAAGCCTACCTGCAGGATAAATTTTTAACTTCCGAAACAGCTATAAGCCTTAGCGACCGCACCATTGTACCGTTTACCATTACCAGCAATGCAGCCAGTAAGGCCAGCGACCGGTTTAAAGTGGTGTTCCGCAGCATGGCGGTATTGCCGGTAAACTTTACACAGTTAAAAGCCTTTAAAAAAGGACCAGCCATACAGGTGGAATGGAACGTTGCCACCGAAACGGGTGTAAAATTGTACGAGATAGAAAAATCAACCAACGGCCGCTCGTTTATTAAAGGCGGCACACAGGCAGTACGCAACATCAGCAGCACCGACAACTATGTATGGTTAGATGAAGCACCCGGCACCGGCAACAACTACTACCGTATAAAAGCGTTGGAACAAAACGGCACCCGGTTTAGCTCCATTGTACTAGTAAAAAGTAAAACCGAAGCCAGTGGAATTACAATTTTTCCAAACCCTGTAACCAACGGTACAGTATCATTACACTTTGCAACAATGGCGAAAGGTATTTATACAGCAAAATTGGTAAATGTGGCAGGGCAGTTATTACTTACCAGGCAAATCAATAACTTAACCGGATCGCTTTCTCAAAATATAACCATCCCTTCAATAGGTCAGGGATTGTATTACCTACAAATAATGCACCCCGGCAGCGAAACCAGTTTATTAAAAATGCTGGTAAAGTAACCGGCTGTTATTTATTAATTAACTACTGTACTTTTAATTGTTTTGTAATAAAGCCTTAGGGTAGTACATATACTACAACGCATAAGCGCAAATGCTACCCTGTTATCATGCAACCAACTATATTTCAGCCCTTTGGTTTTCAATATTTTTACATCAGGCTGTAAATAACGGTACATTAATTACCCAGTGGCATCGTGGTCATTTTATGTTGCCTGTATGGTAGAGTGCTTATTGACAATAGAGAAGAACATATAACAAAAATAATAAATCAGGTATTGATTAGTTTTAAGCAATTAGCCACGTAAACAGTTGATATAAGTAAAACTTCGGCAGAGTTAACCGTCCAAAGTAATATTTCTCAACCTAAAAATGCAAAGGATTGTTGGATTGAAAGTGCTGAAGATTTAAAGGTGATGAATTTACCAAGCAGATACAGTTTGTTATGATGACTTTCTTAAATTACGAATTGAATATAGTAAAAAGCCACAAGCTGTGCGTAACCAGTTATGTAGTTAAACCTGTTGACTTCAAAAATTTTTTTAAAAACCATTGCTGATCCTGGCTTTTACTTGCTGGTGTTAAATAATACGGCTAAATCTTAAATTCATGTTTGCTACTACTTCCAAAATAATTGATAAAAGTGCGGATAAAAAAATTAAAATTTTACACCTTGAGCACTCGGCAAGCGATGCTTTGCTGATAGCTAATGCCTTAAAAAAAGGCAATATTAATTTTGAAGGTTTGGTAGTTAACACAAGGGAGCAGTTTGTTGATGCATTATTTACGTTTTTACCAGATGTAATTATTTCCGACCACTTTATTGCCGCCTTTGATTCAAGCGAAGCGCTATCCATATTTAAGCAAACAAAAAGAAAGATTCCTTTTATTTTGGTAACGTCAACCATGAGCGAACAATTTGCAATAGAGTTGTTAGAAAAAGGAGCAGATGATTATGTTTTAAAAGACCGGCTCAATAGGCTGCCCGCTGCCATTAATAGTTCCATTGAAAAATTCAGGCTCGAAAAAGAACGGCGGATTTTGCTGGAAGAACTGATAAAAAGCCAAAATAAATACAGTGGATTAATTGAAAATAGCGTGGATGGGATATTTATACTTTCAGCTTTTGGTAAGGTAGATTTTGCTTCTCCCTCGGTATTTAAGATTTTAGGGTATACCAAATTCGAAGCGAGGCAATTAGTAATGGTTGACCACATACATAGCAACGACCTGGCTTTGTACAGGCTAAAAATGGGTGAGTGTTTGGCATGCCCGGGTGTGGCTATAAGTTGCGGTATATTATCGGTAAAACATAAAAACGGTGCATGGGTATCCATTGAGGTAACGCTTACCAACCTGCTTGGCGATCCTAATATTAATGGTATTATAAACAATTGCCGCGATGTAACAAACCAATTAAAGGCAGAGCAGCAAAGCCGCGAAAGTGAGCAGAAGTTCCGTCAACTTTCGTCGGAATTGCAAATAGAAAAAGGAAGACTGGTTGAGGCACAGTCAATAGCCAAGGTAGGTAGTTGGGAAACAGATTTACAAACCTTAAAGGTAATCTGCTCAGAAGAAATGTACCGCATATTTGAAATTGAGCCCAATAATTTTGAGGCAACCCATAGTGCATTTTTAAATTTTATCCATCCCGGCGATCTGGCAAAGGTAAATACAGCTTTTAGGAACTCGCTTGGAAACACTGGTGCCAATTCAATTGAACATAGAATTGTTACCACAGAAGGACTAAATAAATATGTAGTAGAAAATTGGGTAATTGTTGTAGATGCCAACGGGTTGCCTTTACATGCAACAGGCACCTGCCAGGATATAACCACGCGTAAAAAAGAAGAGCAACAGCTTAAGTTACTGGAATCTGTAATTACCAATACCAAAGATTGCATATTAATTACGGAGGCAGAACCTTTTGATTTACCTGGCCCTAAAATAATATATGTAAATGAAGCTTTTTCCAGGATGACCGGCTATAGTGCTGAGGAGGTAATTGGAAAGACCCCCGTATGTTACAAGGGCCAAAATCAGATAAAATGGAATTGGCACGTTTGTCAAAAGCCATTCGTAACTGGCAATCATGCGAAATAACTACCATTAATTATAAAAAAAATGGAGATGAATTCTCTGTTGATTTTTCGATAAGCCCGGTAGCAGATGAAAATGGATTTTTTACTCATTGGATATCTATTCAAAGGGATGTTAGCCAACGTAAAATTGAAGAACAGGAAAGAAATAGTTTACAGGCAACATTGCAAAGCAGCCTGAACGAAATTTACATTTTTGAATATGATACTTTTAAATTTAGCTATTTAAACAAAGGTGCCCTTTTAAACCTTGGCTATACCGAACACGAAATAAAAGGTTTAACGCCAATTGATATAAAGCCTGGCTATACAGCAACTTCTTTTAAACAGTTGATTGCTCCGCTAATTTATAATGAGAAAGAGAAGATTATACTTTTCACTAATCATAAGCGAAAAAACGGAAGTCTTTATCCCGTAGAAGTACATTTACAATTAGTAACCGAAGGAAATAATAAGCGGTTTTTAGCAATTGTACTTGATATTACGGAACGGAAAAAGGTGGAAAAAGATTTGTTGGCAACATCTGAACGGTTGCTTTTGGCAACCACAGCCGCAAAAATGGGTATTTGGGACTGGGACATTGTTAATAATACCCTTTCATGGGACAAAAGGATGTATGAAATGTACGGAATAGAAGCGCAATTTTTTAGTGGGGCGTTTAGTGCATGGCAAAAGGGGGTTCATGCTGATGATATTGAAAGGGCGGGCGAAGAAGTAAAGGATGCAATAGCAGGCATACGTGATTTTAATTCAACTTTTAGGGTTGTGTGGCCCGATAAATCTGTCCATTTTATTGAGGCAAGTGGAGTTGTTTCGCGAAACGAAGCAGGGGTTGGTGTGCGAATGATAGGTGTAAACATTGATATAACGGAACGAACAACTGCCAACGAAAAAGTAAAAATGCTTTATGAAGAAGTTGCCAAAAGTGAAAGGTTTTTTAAAGGGGTTATAGACAGCAGCCAGGACATGATTACCGTAATTGCACCGGCAGGAAATACAGTTTACGCAAGTCCTGCCGTATCAAAAAAGTTTGGATATACCAGTGAGGAATGCTTAGACTTCACTATTGCCGACATTGTGCACCCTAACGATGCCCTGGTAATGCAGGAGTTTTTGGTGAAGGTAATGGCGCATCCCGAGGTACCCATGGATTGCCCACTAATACGCAACCGAAAAAAAGATGGTACTTATATTTGGGTGGCAGGTACCCTAACTAATTTTTTTGAAACCGAGGGCATTAACGCCATAGTATCAAATTTTAGGGATATTACTGAAAAGAAGACATTGGAGAATTTATTAGACAAAACCAACAGGCTTGCCCGTATAGGAAGCTGGCAAATTGATGTAGATAAAGGCACCGTTTTGTGGTCTGATATAACTAAAGAAATTTATGAGGCCGATGCTGATTTTGTGCCCGATTTAACTACTGGCTTGCAAATATTTGGTAAAGGCAGCCATAAAAATACAGCAGCTAAAAGGGTGGAGAATTTTATTGAAAAGGGCATTACCTGGGACGAGGAAATGTTAATCGTAACTCAAAAGGGAAATGAAAAATGGATACGTACTATTGGTGAGGCAGAGTTTATTAATGACAAATGTGTAAAATTATACGGAAGCTTCCAGGATATAAATGCACGAAAAATGGCTGAAATGGAAGTTTTAAAAATTAATAAAGAAAGAGAATCGCTTATTTTGGAATTATCTAGGTCAATAAAAGATCTGAAGCAATTTTCATACATTACCTCGCACAATTTTAGGGCTCCACTTTCAAACCTGTTAGGGCTTTTAGATTTGGTTGATTATGATAATTTAAATACTGCCAACAGCGAAGTAATTGAAATGTTTAAACGGAGTACGTTACAACTTAATAAAACGATTAATGATCTTATCCAGATTTTAGTAATCAGAAATAATGTAAATGTTGATGTATGTTTCAATAGCATAGAAAATTTGTTTAAGAAAACCAAGAACTCTCTTATCTATGATATCAATGAAATAAATGCGTTGATCCAAACCGATTTTTCTGTATCAGAAGTATATTTTAATAAACTATACCTTGATAGTATTTTTCTGAATTTATTATCGAACGCCATTAAATACAGATCGCCCGACCGAAGATTAAAAATAAATGTTTCTACCTACCTAAATGCAGCCGATGAAGTAGTATTGAGCTTTGAAGATAATGGGCTCGGGATTGATTTAATCAGGAATGCCAATAATATTTTTGGTCTTTACCAGCGATTTCATTCTAATTCAGATGGTCAGGGGTTAGGGCTGTTTATGGTTAAATCGCAGGTGATAGCGTTAGGGGGTAAAATTGAAGTGATAAGCAAGGTGGGTAAAGGAACAACTTTCATTATTACATTTAAAAATCCAACCAAAAATATCTCCCAAATACTATTAAAGGCTTCCTGATTATATAGCGCTGGTGAGCGGAAAGCGGTATTTACAATTGTTGAATAATAACCACTCCCTAATTATGGTACAGGCAAAGGCAAAGCCAGTTTTACTATTGATTGACGATTCAGTTATGCTGGGTAAACGTGTTTTGGTACTAATAAAAAATACTTGCCAGGTACAAGTATGTGGCCAGGCTACCACGCTTAAAAAGGGTTACAAAATGATAGAAGAACATAAACCCCATATTGTGCTGCTTGACCTATCGTTGCCCGATGGCTATGGTTTTGAAATACTCATTTATATAAAAACCAAACTACCCTTAACAAAGGTGGTTATTCTCTCCAATTGCAGCGATGCAATACATCAAACAAAGGCTTATCAGTTAAAGGCTGATATGTTTTTAGATAAAACACGCGATTTTCCCCGGCTTGCTTATGTAATTGAAGAAATGATAAATGCGTTGGCATGATAATTTTACCTTCAAAAAGTTTGATGACAGGTCAATATAGATTATTATAGATGGGGGGTTCGATATAGGGTAAAGACTATTTTTTAAGAAATTGTTACAAGCCGGATAATTTGCTTTTTGCAAATATTTCTTCTAAAAATCTAAAAAAGTTATTTATTGAAGCAGCACAATTAATGCTTATTTTTTTTCGTTTTTCCTTCAACGCTTTTGACCATTTATATAGTTGCTTACCACAACGGGGCAGCATGTTCGTTTATGAAGGACTGACATGTAGTACAAATTATGGAGGTTTTAAAACTAAAGCATGGAAAAGGTAATCAAAGGTTCCGGCATTACTAAATTGGTTGAGTTTAAACCAAACATAAACGGCCAATTTGCAACCGAACCTATGATGGCTGACGGAAAGGGAAAAATTTGGGAAGATCAATTGACATTTGTAGATAAAGAGTTAGCCTTACAAATAATTGAAAATGGAAAGCTGGATGACGAGTTGATGATTGCGATAAAGAAGAGGAAGCAACGGGCCGATGAATTGAGAGTTGCTAAAAAAGGATTTAAAGCTGGGGTAAGTAAGATGGGAATGAGAGAATTGAAGCCTGAAAAGGCGGGTAACCAGCTAACATTACCAGGCAATAGTACCAAAAGGAATTATGAACAGTTGATGATTTTAAATAAGGAGCTTTCATTGCAACTTAACGAACGACATAAGAAGGCAAAAGCGTTATTTAAGGCAAACCAGGCTATTTTATTGCAAATTCAGGAAGGAAAAACCGGGGCGGCCGATTTAAAAATCGCCATCGAAGCTATCTCAATTCAAAAAGATCGGGCCGATGAACTGGCATTGGCGTACCGGGCTGTATCGGATTATAAATACGCATTAGATGTTTCGTCAATTGTAGCCATTACCAACCACAAAGGAATCATAACCTATGTAAATGATAATTTCTGCAAAATTTCTAAATATCAAAAAGAAGAACTTATTGGCCAGGATCACCGTTTGATCAATTCAGGTTATCATCCCAAATTATTTATTAAAAACCTGTGGACAACCATTGCTAATGGCAGCATTTGGCGTGGCGAGCTCAAAAATGTAGCAAAAGATGGAACGTTGTATTGGGTTGATACCATCATTGTTCCCTTTATGGACCATCAGGGAAAGCCTTACCAGTATGTTGCCATCAGAACCGATATTACTGATCGTAAAAAAGCGGAAGAAGAGAACCGCTTTCAGGCAAAACTTTTAAAAACAATTGGGCAAGCTACAATTGCAACAGATATAAATGGTATTGTAATTTATTGGAACCAGGCGGCAGAAAATATTTATGGGTGGACAAAAGATGAAGCTTTAGGGAAATGTATAGTTGAATTGACAACTTCTGAGGGTACCAACGAACAAGCCATTCAGATAATGGAGGAGCTAAAAGAAGGGAAGACGTGGTCGGGAGAATTTAATTTACGGAAAAAAGATAGAACTAATTTTCCTGCCCTAATTACCAATTCACCCATTTATGACGAGAATAATATATTATCCGGTATAGTTGGAATATCGTCCGATAATACCGAAAGTAAGAAATTAGAGGCCCTTTTAGATAAGTCCAACCACCTGGCACAAATTGGAAATTGGGAAGTAGACATAGAAAAAGCATCGATTTACTGGTCGCCCGTTAGCCGCGAAATTCATGAAGCAGACCCTGATTACATACCCGATCTTTCTAAAGGTATTGACTTTTATAGGGAAGGCGAAAACCGCGACAGGATCCGAACGTGTGTAAAGGCCTGTATAACCGATGGTACCCCGTGGGATGAAGAATTGCAAATTGTAACGCTAAAAGGAAACCTAAAATGGATACGCACCATTGGCCGGGCCGAATTTAGAGATGGTTTATGTATTATGTTTTACGGCATTTATCAGGATATAGATCAAAAGAAAAAGGCCGAAGAAAACCTGCTTGCCATTAATAATGAGCTCCGCGAATTATCTACCCACTTGCAAAATGTACGCGAAGAAGAAAGAATGCGCATTGCCCGGGAAATACACGACGAACTTGGCCAGCAAATAACCGGGTTAAAAATGGATTTATCGCAGCTTAACTCAATACTGCCAGCAGGGAATGCATCAACTGCCAACCTTATTAACGGCATGGTGGCACTGGTTGATGAAACCGTGGTATCCATCAGGCGTATATCGGCAAACCTTCGCCCCGCTTTGTTGGACGACCTTGGGCTGGTAGCAGCCATGGAGTGGCAAAGCCGCGAAACCGAAAAGCGCTCAAACATTAAAGTAAATTTTACCAGTAATGAAGATGACGTGGCGTTGCCTTTTAATATTAGCACCGGGTTTTTTCGCATTTACCAGGAAAACCTAACCAACGCTGTGCGCCACAGTAATGGAACTATTATAAATGCACACTTACAAATAAAACCTACCTCAATTACCTTAACAGTAGCCGATAATGGAAAAGGTATTGATAAAGCACATGCCGCATCAAAAAAAACATTTGGCCTTTTAGGTATGAAAGAGCGAACGTTTATGCTTAATGGTACTATTGACATACAAAGTAAAAGCGGTAAGGGCACCACCATCCGGGTTTCAATTCCTCACATTTTATATTTGTAAATGATGTTACGAATATTAGTTGCCGACGATCACGCTATCATTCGCAAAGGGTTAAGGTTAATACTGCTGCAGCAGTATCCGTCGGCATTTATTGATGAAGTAAATGATGCGGAGGACGCCATTAAAAAAATAATGACAGCCGCATGGGATGTTATTATTTGCGACCTCAGCATGCCTGGCAAAAGCGGCCTCGATGTGGTGCATCATGTAAAGGAAAATTACCCGCACATACCCGTACTTATCCTAAGCATTCACCCCGAAGAGCAATATGCCTTGCGGGCATTAAAGGCAGGTGCTGCCGGTTACCTATGTAAAGATGCCGCTACGCAGGAGTTAATAAAAGCTGTTCAGCGGGTGCTGCAGGGCCGAAAATATTTATCGCCCAATATTGCCGAAAAGTTAGTGTCGGACCTTGACATTAGCAGTTCAAAAATGCCACACGAGTTGTTAACCAATCGGGAGTTTCATGTATTTAAGCTGGTTGCCGAGGGCAAACCCCTGACACAAGTGGGGGAAATGTTATCTATTGGCATTAGTACAGTAAGTACCCACCGAGCACGCATTTTGGCAAAAATGGCCTTAAAGTCCAATGCCGACCTTACACGGTACGCGTTGGAAAATAGTTTGATTTGAATGTGAGTACTTAGCTACTGGGCCTACTGTTTTACGTAAGATTTTTTAAGCATTGGCTTAATCAGCGCTAATTTCATTTTATTTTTAGTGCGCCAATTTTTGGGTGTTGCAAGGCAAGTGTTGGTTAACTTATATTAATTTTAGCACCAATGCTTAATTTTTAAAAACATAATGTAAGCATTGGTGTTTGAAACGCCATTAATGGCTTGATAGCAATATGTTGTTGATAGCAGGGTTTTGCCTCTTTCAAATACACAACCTTTTAATAAATATCCGTAACCTGGTGCTGATATTTTTGAACCAGGCTTTATAGCTGTTTTCATCAGTTGTTGCAGCCTGCCTCTATGACCATAGAGGTCGTATTCTTATACTGTTGGTAATTTTATTCAGCCTTTTTTATCATCATTTTATAGTAAGCATTGAGTGTACCAAATAGCGGTTAATCATTAACCTTTGCTTAAAATAGTTAAACTGTTTGAAACTCTGTTGCTGTAAACTGCTCATTGCCTGTTTTGTACAACGCCTCATTATTGTGCTTGTCCAATTGCGCTGATAGGTTCTTCAACCTATTTATTTCAATATTAACTACAACATATTGATAACTAAATTTTGTAATTGGGTAATTAGGTAATTAGTTGTTCTTGTAATAGTAGCTCGGATTGTTTCAAAAACGCTATTGATGGCGTCTTTGCTATAATTATCCATAAAATTTTTCTTTCGTTCAGTTTAATGCATTATTGGCAATATAATTTAGAAAGGTTTCAAATGGTTTTGGATCGCGAATAATATGATCGTGAAAACGTGATTGCCAGTAAAAATTGGAATGTTTTTTTGTTATTACAAACGAACATTGCACTTGTACCAACTTGTAATACGTGAAATATTATTATGAAACATAGGGTTTTGTAGCTGGCAAAACCGCCCCTTATCTCCGTTGGTGGATGTATTAGTGGGTGTAGAGACGCGATTAGTCGTGTCTCTGCAATGCCGTCGGTCACGTTGGTGTACGGTCACGTTGGCGTCGGTTACCTTGGCGTACGGCTACCTTGGCGTCGTTTACGTTGGCTTACGGTTACCTTGGCTTTAGTTACGTTGGCGTACGGTGACATAGGCTTCGGTTACTTTGGCGTCGTTTACGTTATCGCCCGTTTTATTAATAATTAAAATGCCATGGGTATGATTTGGCATAACCTCAAAATTTTCCAATTTAATAATTGCCAATTTGTTGGGTACCTCCAATTAAAATTTTCGGCCAATTGGCCCATTTCATTTTATTGCATTATGGGTTGCGTTTGTGGTAGAGACGCAATTAATCGCGTCTCTACATTGTTTGCTTATTTTTTACTTTTCAATTTCAAAAAATAAGCAAAAGGTAAAAAACTGTGTTTGCTTATTTTTTACTTTTCAATTTTAAAAAATAAGCAAAAGACAATAAACTGTGTTTGCTTATTTTTCTGTTCTAAATCTAAGAAAATAAGCAAAGTATTTAAATATCACCTAAAATATAGCGTGAGGAGCTATACAAGAAGGTTATTTATGACACCGGAATTAGGCAAAAGGCATTTGCCACACTGGCTGGTTTGCACGCGATATTGGTTAACAAGTTGTTGTTGGGTCATTGTACAAAGCCATTATAAAAAGAAATGGCAGTAATTAGCCCGTTTTTACAATTAGTAAGTTTGCCGCCGCAGCCTTAGCCCGAAAACAAAGCAGCCATAAAGGCCAAATTGCTATTTTAAAAAATGGATGCATGGACGATTATGGCTACTAAAGCACGTGCATGGGACTGGAATGGAACCAGCACATCCTTGCGATTAGACAAAATCAATAAAGGCTTTTACTTCTATCAATTTAATAAAAAAAGCCTCCATTTCTGAAGGCTTTTTTCGTGCCCGGGACTGGAATGGAACCAGCACATCCTTGCGGACATTTCGGAAGACTTGGAGGCTGCTGCTTCTATCAATTTAATAAAAAAAGCCTCCATTTCTGAAGGCTTTTTTCGTGCCCGGGACTGGAATGGAACCAGCACATCCTTGCGGACATTTCGGAAGACTT
>JBBRUR010000067.1:0-27264 GCA_038247635.1 Chitinophagales bacterium | reverse complement strand
AGTTTGATCGGGCTCTTATAAATATAGGTGCCAGTTCATTTTTAGGGCATAAAGAAAGTAACCGGGACAGAATGTGCTGTCCGACATAGGTCGTAGATTTGTTTATTGCTGGTTTGATGAGTGGTATTAGCAAACTAACAATAAAGGGGGTGGTGAGCCCCCTTTATTGTTAGTTTTTTTTCGTTATTTATCTCGGACAATAGTGGTTAAAAATATAATGATTATCCGCTATTTGGTACCCTCAAAGCCTAATATAAAAGCATGATAAAAAAGGCAGCATAAAATTACCAACAGTATAAGAGTGCAACCTCTATGGGCATAAAGGCAGGCTGCAACGGCTGATGAAAACAGCCATAAAGCACGGTTCCAAAATATCAGCACCAGGTGGCGGATAGTTATAAAAAATCTTACAAAGCTGCCCAAAACGCGCAATGCAGCACTACGGCAACAGGGCAGGGGCAGCCAATGGAAACACGTGCCGTTAACCAAAGCACTGGCCTAAAATTAAAGTATGAAAAAAAGAAATGCCAGCATATGGCTTTTTGCATGTGTGCTGATATTGGCTGGTTGCAGCCGCAAAATTGTTGAGGAAGGTAAGGCCAGTTATTATGCCGATAAATTTGTGGGTAGAAAAACCGCTAATGGGCAAGTGTTCAGTCAGCGTAAACTAACCGCAGCCCACAAAACGCTGCCGTTTGGTACAAAGGTTAAGGTGGTTAATTTGGCTAACGGAAAAGCGGTTAAAGTAATTATTAACGACCGTGGACCGTTTGTTGCAGGCCGAATAATTGACCTGAGCAAAAAAGCCGCTAAAAAAATAGATATGGTAAACGCAGGGGTGGTGAACGTGAAAATTAAATATCGTAAAACGAAAAATTAGGAAAGGACAAACAAAACTTTACACTGCTCTCACAATACACTCCAACGGCACAACCTCTTTTAATATCTGACTTTTTACCGTCATAAATACAATTGTTGCTTTTCCATTTTCTATAGCTTCTACCACCAATGCATGGGTTGTCGGCACCAACGGATATTGAAGTGCATACTTCCTTTTAAACATTACATAATCACCGGCCTTTAAAGCCTTTACCCGTTTAGGTTTAAGATAATAAACAAGTGCAATACCGGCAATACCGGCAATAATGGTAGCTACAGCAACTATTAAAACATTCATTTTTGGTAAATTCAGCATTGTTTACCAATATAGGTAAATATAGTTTTGGTGGTATTTTACTCTATAGTAATACTTTAAATATTTCGGAAAAAATTATATATTCTTTACAAATATAAAAAGCTGGTTAACATGTGCAATAATCAGGCCTTTTTACTCACTTACGCATAACCATTCATCAAGGTTTTTTAGTATCGGGTGTTAAGTTTGTATTTTTAAATTACCTAACAAGCGCTGGCGTAGTCAACGGTTAATTGCCAAGCTGTCAATACATTTAAATATTGAACTATAAAACGTAATACATGAAACAATTTGTAAAGCCTTTCACTATTTTAATAATTAGTATAATTGTTTTTGCTTCCTGCAAAAAGGCGTCAATTACCCAGGCAAAATTTGTACCCAAAAATGCTGACGCAGTTTTGGTGGTCGATATGGCCAGCCTGCGCGATAAGTTGATTGAAAACAAAGACAACCTGGAAAAGATAATAACCAATATGGAAGACAGGGCCGATACGATGGCTGATAAAATGGGCAACGAATGGATGGCTTTACTTGGGTCGGGTATTGATTTTAATAATAAACTGGTGGTATTTGCCGGCAGCAACAACACGGCAAACAAAACAGATACTACAGCCACCAATAATATCGTAACAGCCGTTGCTGTTTTAAAAGATGAAAAAAAGCTGGAAAATTATCTACAGAAGAAATTTTTTGGAAATACTATCCAAAAAGAAGCGGACTATAGCTATTTGGCTGCCGAAGGCGATAAAATCGTAGGCTGGAATAACGAGGTGGTAATAATAATGTATTACCAAAAACCTGCCATAATAACCATGGAGTACGATAGTGCGTCAAAGCTATTTAACCTGGGGCAGCCTGCAAACAAAGCAGCCGAATTAAAAAAAGCGCTTGCTGCCACGTTTAACTTAAAACAGTCGGAAACACTGGCCAACCTGGTAGCTTTTAACGACCTGCTTACCGAAAAGGCAGATGCATATGCCTGGGCAAACGCAAGCGAAGCGCAACAAAATTTGCCATTGCAATTACCAAAGCTTAATGAACTTTTGGAGAATACTTATACCGCTGCCACCATTAATTTTGACGAAGGAAAAGTGGTGTTTAAGAGCCGTACGTATACCAGCGAGCCGATGAGGGACATACTAAAAAAGTACGCGGGGCCAAAGGTTGACCTTTCGCTGGTGGAAAAATTTCCCTCGGGCAATATCAACGCTTTTATGGTTTTTGCCTTCGACCCACAAATTTTTAACGGTATAGTCAGGTATGCGCAGTCGGCGGGTTTTGTAGACGGTGTAGTATCAAAATTTATGGGCACCACCTTTACCTTGCAGGATGTATTGAGTGCGGTAAAAGGCGATATTGGTGTAGTAATTGCCGACGTGGGCATAGCAAATGTTGACAGCACCGGGGCGGCCTTTCCACTTATGATGATGCCTAAGGCTAAAGTTTTATTTACCCTGCCTTTAGGCGATGAGGCCCGGTCGCAACAAATTATTGACAGGCTGGTAGCCAACGGTAGCCTGCAAAAGGTAAATGGAACTTATACCATTCCCGGCATTTTGGGAATGATGCCTTCGGGGCTTTCTATCACCAAAAAAAGCGTGGTATTGGCATCGGACTCTGCAGTATTACAGGGCTACCTTGCCGGTAATGGTGGCGCCACTATTGCCGCCAATGTAAAGGAAGGGCTAAGTGATAAAGCGGGAGTTATGTACATTAACCTGCAATCTATTTTTAACGGCGTACCGGTTGCCCAAAAAAACAAGGTTATTGACTCTGCAATGGTAATGGCTAAAAATACTTTTAAAGATGTAAAGGCAACGCTTGGTAATTACAACGGAAAATATATTGAAGGGCAAATGGAACTGCGTATGATGGATGCAAAAACCAATTCGTTTACTACGCTGGTAACACTTGCAGCCAATGCATCGCAGCAGTCAAAAGGCAAGCCTGTAATTACCACTTACTAATCGGTATTACAGTTTAGAAAGCCGCCAAGCTACCATAGCAGCTATTTAGTGTATTGGTGTTATGTTATTTTTAAAATGTAGTAAGGTAATTGTGAGGTAAATAATCAGTTATGAGTGATTGCATTACTTCTGGTAGTCGCACACTATTCACTATTGACTATTGACGATTCACTTTTCACTTTTCACAACTCACTATTCACTTTTCACTACTGAAAACTCATTCACCATTTACTGTTCACTTTTCACTACTGACAACCATTAACAACTCACAACTTACTACTGACAACTCACAGTTCACCATTCACAATTGACAACTCACTATTCACTTTTCACTAATGACAACTCACTATTGACATGTCACAACTCACAACTCACCACTCACAACTCACAACTCACAACTCACAACTCACAACATACAACTCACAACTCACAACATACAACTCACAACTCATTACTTATTACTGACAACTCACTACTTACATTTAACCAACCATTAGCGCTACATAATGAATATTCAAATAAATGGGCTGGTGCCTTTGCCGTTGCAGGATAAGTTAAGCAACCGCCCATCGGACATTTGGTTAACCCAAACCACTTTTACCAGCGGCAACAAAATAAAAATTAAAGCGGCGAGTGGTACAGGTAAAACCACCCTTGTGCACATGTTGTATAAGCTGCGGCACGACTATGTGGGCGAAATTTTGATTGATGGCCGCCTGCTGCCAACCATTAAAAACAACCAACTTGCAGCGCTCAGGCAGCAATCCTTAAGTATTGTTTTTCAGGATATGCGGCTGTTTGATCAGCTAACGGCCCTTGAAAATATTGAGCTAAAAAGGGTGCTGGCTCAGCCGGTGCTATACCAAAGCAAGGTAATTGGCCAAATGGCCGAACAGTTGGGTATTTTGCACATATTAAATCAAAAAGCAGGTAACTGTAGTTATGGCGAGCAGCAGCGGATAGCCATCATCAGGGCATTGATGCAACCATTTAAATGGCTGATTATGGATGAACCTTTCAGCCATCTTGACCATTTAAATATTGACAAAGCTGCCAGCCTGGTAGCCACCGAATGCGCCAAACGTGCTGCGGGCCTAATTATTACCGACCTTGAACACGATGCGCATTTTGATTACACCCAACAATACCAACTATAAACGGGCTGCCATTTACCATGTTACACCAGTTACTAACAAAAATTATTAATACAGGTATTGGCGGCACCCGCCGCTGGCTGGCCTCCATTGGGCTTTTTGTGGCCGTGTTATTGATTTTGCTTGCAATGCAATTACAGGTTAATTACAACAACCTTTTGTATGGCAGTAGTAACCGCGACAGTATTGCCAATTTTTTGGTTATAAATAAAGTGGTGGATGGTAATAAAATGGACAATAGCCTTACCAGCAAGGAGATTAACCAATTACGGCAACAGCCCTTTGTACAGGCCGTGGGCGAACTAACCAATAGCCGGTTTAAAGTATCGGCCCAAAGCCCCAGCAACCAGGTACCCTTTTATACCGACCTTTTTTTTGAAAGCGTGCCTAACCAATTTATAGATGTTCAAAATAAAGGGTGGACGTGGAAGCAGGGCGATGTTACCATACCCATGATTGTGCCCAACCAGTTTTTAGACCTGTATAATTTTGGCTTTGCCCCCTCGCAAAATTTAGCACAGTTATCGCAGGATATGGTAATGGCTTTACCCGTGGTCATTAACGTTCAACACCCCGGTGGACTGCAAACTTTTACCGGCAGGGTGGTTGGGTTTAGCGATCGCATTTCGTCGGTGCTGGTGCCCGAAAACTTTTTGGATTGGGCCAATAAGCAATTTGGTACCCGGCAACAAGCCAACACATCGCGGGTGGTAATCCGTACGGCCGATGCTGGGGACCCAGCCCTGGCCGTTTATTTAAAAAACAACGGTTTGAAAACAGATGCTGAAAAAACCCGGTTTAGCAAATACAGGCTAATTGTTGATGTAGTGGTAAAGGCATCGGCTAGTACCGGGGTCGTATTATTGTTATTTGCGCTACTGGTGTTTTCGCTGTTTGTGCAACTGACCATTGCCGCCACCAGCGCCGACATTCAATTGCTGGTAAGTTTAGGAACCTCGCCAACCCAACTACAACGGTTTTTAATGCAAAAGTTTATGCCAGCCAACCTCATCATTTGCGCGGTTTGCCTTGTTACCGTGTGGCTGGTACAATTTGCCGCCCAGCAGTTTTTAATTAACCAACAGCTGCTTATTTCACCCATGTTATCGCTATACACCGTGGCAGCAGCCCTTGCGATAATATTGGTTTTATGGTTGGTTACCAAGGCCACTGTGCGCAAATATATTTTTTCGGTGGCCGGTTAATACCCTTAGTTTAATCCACACGGTCCGGCCCCAAAAATGGTTAAATTACCAGGGTTTAAATAAAATGTATAGTATCATTTTAAAAAAAATAGTTAGCCGTTACCTTCCCCTATTTGGCTTTACCGTTTGCTTTTGGGTAAAAATATATTGAAAACAGCACCTGCCTCGCTGCTACCCGTAGCAGTTAACATGCCGCCATGATTAATGGCTATTTTTTTGCAAATGGACAGCCCTATACCCGTACCCTCATAGTCCGAATTGCGGTGCAGCCGCTGAAAAATATTAAAAATCTGGTCGGCATGTTCCATTTTAAATCCAATACCATTGTCAGCTACAATAATTTTACAATATTCCAGTTCAGTATTCAATTCAAGTGTTGTTTTTTCGTGCATGTTGGTGGCGGTGGCAGTTATAAATATTTGCGGAGTGGCATCGCTGCGCGAAAATTTTAGGGCGTTGCCAATAACATTGCCAAATAGTTGGGTCATTTGCAGGGCTATGGCTGGCAACACAGGCATTAGTTCAACCTTTACGTCGGCATGTTTTTGCTCAATCATCAGTTCAAAGTCAACAATTACATTTCTGACAATCTCATTCAGGTCAACTTTTTCAAAAACTTGTGAGTCCTTTACCACCAGCGAGTACAATAATACATCTTTGATAAGATTACTCATACGCCGGGCAGCGTTGTTGATTTTGGTTAAAAAATTCTTTCCCTTTTCATCAATTTCTTCACCCAAATTGTTTTCAAGCATCTGCGAAAAGGTGGAAATTTTTCGCAATGGCTCCTGTAAGTCATGGGAGGCTATATACGCAAACTGGGAAAGCTCTTCGTTCGATTTTAGCAGGACGATATTGGCTTCTTCAAGAGCTTTTGTGCGTTGAGCTACCACTTCTTCAATTTTTTGCCGGGCAAGTACCTGGGCCGTTATATCTATGGCCACAATAAAAATACCGGTTATGTCGCCGCCGCTAATTTCGCGGTAGGGTTTTAATACGTAATTAAAAAACATTGGTGCTGGTTTACCATGGCGTACTATGGTTATAGCACTTTCCCCGCCCCGGTATACCTCGCCGGTTTGGTAAACCTCTCCCATTTTGTATTGAATGTCGGAGCCTTTTATTTCACTCAGGCCGTCAAACAATGGTTTGCCTACCATAGCCGATTTTGGCTTGCCCCAAACGTCAAACATTAACTCGTTGGCCAGTTCAACAACCATATTTTTGCCTTTTAGTATACACATGGCAACCGGTGCCTGTACAATAATGTTGCGCAGGTTTCGCTCTTTTTCCTGTATACGCCATTCTACCTCTTTTCGTTCAGTAATATCAACTGCCGAACTTATAAAACCGGCAAAGGAACCATCGGCACTAAAGCGTGGCGTTGCCTGGGCATAAAGCCACCTTTGCTGGTTTTTTTTGTTTAACACCCTAAATTCGCCATTAAACGGCTTTTTTTGGGCAAACAATTCACGAAAAGAGGCTAAATATCGTTCGCGATAGCTTTCATCTATTATTTTTAGCCAGCCCATGTTCAACAATTCTTCTATTGGCAACCCCGAAAATTCAGTCCAGGCTTTATTAAAAAATATTCCATTGGCCCTTTCGTTAGTTATTGTTATTAATACCCCGGTAGCTTCTGCCATGGTTCTAAACAGCTGTTCGCTTTCTTTTAAAGCTAGTTGGGTTTCCATTTGTTTAGTTACATCGGTATTGGTGCCAAACCACTGTAATACATGGTCGTTACCATCTTTTATTGGAAAAGCCTGCGATAAAAACCACCTGTAATTACCATCGGCGCCAAGCAATGGAAACGTGTCTTCCCATGGTTGTCCCTCTTTCATGGCACGCTCAAATTTCACTATTACTTTTTCCCCGTATTCCGGGTGATGTATTTTTTTCCATCCCCTGCCCTTCAACTCTTCAAAGGGCTTGCCGGTATATTCTAACCATCGTTTATTATACCAAAATATTGAACCTGTTTCATCAGCCATCCACGCAAGTTGGGCAATATTGTCGGCCATTGTTCTAAATCGTTCTTCGCTGTTTTTCAATGCCAACCCGGCCTTTTTTTTATTGGTGGTCTCAATAACTGTTACCAGCACGCCACCCACCTGTCCATCCTCAAGCCTAATGGGGCTGTACGAAAAATCGAAATAACACTCTTCTAAAAACCCGTTTCGGTTTATTGGAAGTAAAAAGTCGATGCTGCATATGGCCTTTCCCTGCATCACCCCATCAAACATCGGCTTTATAATATGATAACTTTCCCCAAAAGTTTGGCTTGTACTTTTGCCTAGTGCGTTGGGATGCTTATGTGTACCTAATATGGGCCGGTACCCATCGTTATACAATTGAATGTATTCGTTTCCCCAGGCTATATACATGCCAAACGGGTTATCCAGCAGCATTTTTACCATTGTTTTTAAACTTTGTGGCCAGGTTTGTGGAGGACCGAGGCAGGTAGTGCTCCAATCTTTTTTACGTATTAACCTTCCCATTTCGCCGCCCGCCTCAATAAAATATAACGGGTTAATATTGGCCCTTGGCAAATTGCTGCTGATTGTCATAACAATATTGGTTTTAAAACATTAACCAGGTCGTTATACGTAGATGGTTTGATTATAAAATCCTTTGCTTTAAGTAACATTACCTGCTTTATTGTAGGCGCATGCGGTGTGATTAAAAAAATAATAACCGGAATATTACGTAATCCCTGGTCTTTATTTATTTCTTCTAAAAATTGTATGCCATTGTTTACCGGCATGTTTAAATTAATAAAAATGGTGTGGGGTTTAATTTAGCGGCCGGTAAGTTTTATTAGCGCCACTACCGTATTGCTTAGCACTGTGCAGCAATCCAAATAATATACCCGGGCAACTGCGGCGGTAAATGTTTAATGGTCGACCTCATCGTTATCAGTAAGCACAATATGTTTATATTTCATACAAATAAAAATAACTGGTTAGGTTAAGTTAATTGGTTACCTGTTTTGCTTTTGACTGCTTATGCCTTACAAACCTCAATTAGTGGATAGTACAAATTGTAATTTTTTTTGAGGTCAAAACGCATTTGTAATAAATGTTTAATATTTTTTTGTATCAACATTAATTATTTAGGGGTAATTTATTTAAGCCGTTAGTGCGCTTATTTGGTAAATATTTGCAGAGTGCTAAGCCTTTTTATTGCAAAAAAATAATTGACGCTTGTTTATAAGTACAGGCCCTTGATGTTTACAGGTGTACAAAGCGGGCAATGTAAATGCCCCACCAAATCATAAAAGTATAAAAAGGTATTTGGTACGTACTTCTGCACACCATAAAAGCTTTACAACTGGCTGTCAAATAATTAGCCACGGTAAAAAGCCATACGTGTATTTACAAAACAAGCAGCTGCGCTGCCAATATTTTTATATGTAAGCTTTCTGTTGATTTATAATAGGCTTTAAATAGGTGTCGGTAATTTTTAACAGGCAAATGTTTTAAATGATGGAAGGTCAATATTGCTGATGTAACCTTGCCTGGCTGTAATTACAACGGTGTATTTTTGTAAGGCCACTGGCATTTGTATGGCACCTTTTTACAATGGCTTTGCAGGTTCAATTGCACATGCGATGTAAAGGAGGTGAGGGGAACTGACAGCTTGCTTATTAACACCAATAATTGGTGGCACAATAGTTTCATTATTATATTACCATTTAAAACAAAATATATGACCATTAAAGAGTCGTTTACATTGCATGGCGAAAATTTGCTAAAAAAAATAAGAGATCTGATTGCAGAAGGCAACATAAGAAAAATTACCATATCGGATAGAGATGGAAAAGAACTGCTGAGTTTTCCGTTAACGATTGGCTTAGTTGGGGCTGTGTTTGCCCCGGTATTTGCTGCCATTGGAGCGTTGGCAGCCCTAATAGGTGATTGCTCAATAACCGTTGAGAGGGAGGTGGAGGAACCTATCACCATTACCGAAAGTTTTACTGATACCGAAAGTTTTACGAATACCGAAATGTAGGTGGCCGATCAACCTTTTATTGTAAAGTACTATGGTATTTGGTTTTGCATTAATTACGGCCTTTGAAATTTATAAAGCATAACGGCTTTTAAGTTTTAAGGTGTATAGTTATAAACTTTATATAAAAACAGCGGAAGCTGAGGTAAAGTAAAATGGCTAGATATGCAGTTAAACAAGAAAATACATTTTTAGCGGCCCCCTGTTTTTTACTTCAATCGCTCCGCGGTATTCGGTTTCAAACGAATCTTTTACCATCTCCCAGGTCGATTCTGAAATATTTATTCGTCCCGGAACCGAATTGCTTTCCATGCGGGATGCAATGTTTACAGTGTCGCCCCAAATATCGTACTGCCACTTTTTAATGCCAACAATGCCTGCTACTACCGGGCCGGTATGTATACCTATGCGAACGTTAAAATGGCTTAGGCCATCGTTAGCGTTCATTTTACTTTTTACAAGTTGCATCATATCGTTTGCTGCCATTAGTACATTAGTAGCATGGGCAGGGTTTGGCGTGGGTAAACCGCAGGCACACATGTAAGAGTCGCCAATGGTTTTAATTTTTTCCAACCCATACCTGGTGGTTATCATATCAAAACCCTTAAAATATTCATCAATACTTTTTACCAGTTGTTCGGGTTCAATATGCTCGGCCCTTTTACTAAACTCAACAAAGTCAGTAAATAGTACGGTCACGTCATTAAACTTTACTGCTTCCACCTTACCATTTAGTTTAAGTTGCCTGGCGGTTTCAGCTGGTAAAATGTTCAATAGCAATTCCTCCGATCGTTTTTTCTCGCTGGCTATGCTTTTGTAAAACCAATACAGTGTACCTAAAATTATAATGGTTAGTGCCAATACTGTAAAAAGCAATAACACCAGCTTTTGCTGGTTTTCCTTTTCGCGGTACAACAGGTTTACCTCCCCCTGTTTTTTCGATACTTCAAAGTTGGTTCGCAGGTCGGCCATGCTGCGTACCGAGGTAAGGTTATTAACGCTATCGCGATTTATAATGTGTGTTTTATAAAAACCAAATGCATCGGCCACATTACCAATTTTTTCGTATAGCTGCGAAAGCGTAAGGGCGGCGTCGGCAATTTGTTCCTTCAACTTGTATTGCCTGGCAAGCGAGAGGCTTTTTTGTGCGTATTGCAACGCTTTTTCAATTTCGCCCCTAATCATAAATAGGTTGGCCATTGTAAGCAGAAACCCACAAACAGGGTAATAGTCGCCTCCACTCTCTAAAATGGTTATAGCGTCATTAAGGTTTTTTTCGCCAAGGGTTGTGTTACCAATGGCTGCATATACCACGCCTATATTGCCCAGGCTGTACCCAATACCTGGCTGGTATTTTAATTTTTTAAAAAGATGGTATGCTTCGGTACAATACACCAGGGCGGAGTCGTACATTTTTACCTTTAAAAAATCGTCGCCAAAATTGTAAAGGGCCGAAGCCAGATTTTTAGTATTGGATAATTTTCGTAATGCTGCAATGGCCTGCCGGTAATACGGCATGGCATTGGTGTGGTCGTTTGCCAGCGAGTAAGTATCTCCAATAGCGCCATAAGCGTCGGCTTCGCCCGAAAGGTTTTTTGATTTTCGGGCTACTTCGGCGCAGGTAAAGTAGGCCTTCAAAGCCTCGTCAAGGTTGCCCAGCAGTCGTTCCTTATTACCTTTTAAAAAATAACCCCGGCGCAAATAGTCTTCATTGTTTTGTTCGGTGGCTAATTGTATTAATTCCCGGGCATACTTCAACGCCAGCGGGTAATCGCTTAACTCGTTGAACGAAAGATTTCTTAACAGTTCCAGTTTGGCTATACCGGTTAGGTTGTTTTGATTATAAATGGGGAGAAGGCTGTCGGCTATCCTTTGTTTTTGTGCCGAAACAGGGATAATATGGAGAACAAGGCCAATAAGGCCAACACAAACAGCACCAATTTTTTTTTAAAAGCAATTATATTAAAGAAGGAGGTATTTACCGAAATTTTAGGGTCGTACAGATAGGGCTTTCCACTGGCATCAATATACCCAATCGAGTATTCCTCAGTAGCCGGTAAAGTCAGGTCTTTTATTTTACCTTGCCAACGTGTAGTGCCCTGTACTGGTTTTGGATCGCCGGGTTTAAATATGCTCACCGAACCGTCTTTAGGCTCAATACAAGTAATAGCAGTTACTCCCGACCTGCGTTTGATCTTCCAGGTAATGACCGCTTTTTTAACGGTTCGGGTATGCCCGCTATCTGACAGCTGTAAGGAATGGTCGGCATTGATGCCTTTAATGATAATTGTTTTACTGGCCATATAAAAACACTTTTTTTTATTTTGGCAGAATGAGAAATCTACCACAGAATGGTAAAATATGTTATTTAAAATTTATTTCAAAGTATTGATTAATAATTAATAGTAGATTATTAACAATTTGTAACCGTGTAAATTTTTACAGTCACAAAACGGATGCTTAAAACTGTTGGCTATTTACCTCTAAATGGTGGCAAGCCTTTTATACCTCACTTTTATACTTTTTTATTAACACAACTATCTTTAAGCCGTTATCGGTTACTAGTTTGCACGGGCGTTGTAGAAAATCAAAACATCCTGTAGTTACTTCGATTTTTACTGATTTTTTTAGCAGGTTGACAATATTTAATTATATGGGTCAACTGTAAAATTTTTTTGTGTTTGGTGGTATCAAGGGCGGTAACCATGCATTTGCCTGGTTGGCGTAGAAGTATGAAAATGGATTAGTTACCAATATGGTATTATGGTTATATTTATAACACAATAACACTATACCAAATATTAACCCATATGACTAAGCCAATATTGCTTGTCGGCTGCCTGTTGGTAGTGGCTGCCATGGCCCAAAACTCCGTTACAAAGTATACCTCTTTACAAAAAAAAATTAACGAACAAATGCCTTTGCCTAACCTGCCCCGTATTGCCATTGCCGGGCTGGCAATTGAAAGCAGTACGTTTTCGCCGGCGGTAACTATTGAAGAGGATTTTGGTGCAAAATATGGAGCCGATGTGTATAGTTTGTACCCGTTTTTGTCGGTTGACTCGCCTATGCTTGCCAATGCCGAGTGGATACCTACCATTGTGGGCAAATCGTTGCCCGGTGGGGCAGTAACCCGGCAGGCTTATGAGGCCCTGGTTAGCAAAACACTCAACTCGCTACAGGCCCACCTTCCGTACAACGGTTTATTGCTTGACATACACGGAGCCATGAGCGTTATAGGCCTTGAGGATCCCGAGGGCGATTTTATTACCCGTATAAGAAAGGTTGTAGGATATGAAACTGTTATAAGTACTACCATGGACCTTCATGGCAATGTATCGTGGAGGCTGGCGCAAAATACTGACCTTATTACCTGTTACCGTATGGCACCCCACGAAGATGCTATGGACACAAAAAAGCGGGCCTTTACTAACCTGTTGCAGCGGCTGCAAAGTGGTAAAGGTAAGCCGGCTTTTAAAGCATATATTAGCATTCCTGTTTTGTTGCCGGGCGAAAAAACCAGTACCCGCATAGAGCCCGGCAAAAGTATTTATGCGGCTGTAGCACTAGCCGCCACCCAGCCCGGCATTATTGATGCAGCCATTTGGATAGGCTATGCCTGGGCCGACGAACCCCGTAACCATGCCGCAGTAATGGTTACCGGCGATGACCAGGCCACTGTAACCGCCACCGCCGAAAAGTTGGCGGCAAATTTTTGGAACGCCCGAAAAGCCTTTGCCTTTGTTGCGCCCACGGCTTCGCTAACCAGGTGCCTTAACAAGGCCATTCGAAGTCGGGAAAAGCCATTTTTTATAAGCGACTCCGGCGATAACCCTACGGCAGGTGGTGCCGGCGATGTAACGTGGACGCTGGCCGAAATTTTAAAGCGCCCCGAATTAAAAAAGGCTGATGGCCCATCGCTGATATATGCATCCATACCCGCACCGGCATTTGTGCAAAAAGCAATAGAGATTGGGGTAGGCGGTACCATATCAGCCTACGCAGGCGCCCAGGTGGATGCACGATTTGCGCCCCCGGTTTTGTTACAAGGCGTAATAGAGGCCATAGTAACCGGCGATAAAAATGCCGAAACAGAGGTGGTCATAAAAACAGGAAGTGTTAGGGTGATAATTACCCAAAAACGAAAGCCATACCATAAAGAAATTGACTTTAACCGCCTGGCCCTTGACCCCCGCACCAGCGATATTGTGGTGGTAAAAATTGGCTACCTGGAACCTGAACTATACGCTATGCAAGCCGATTGGCTGCTGGCCTTAACAGTGGGCGGCGTAGACCAAAATTTGCAACGCCTTCCCTACAAAAATTTGCACCGGCCAATTTTTCCTTTGGATGACAATATGCCGACGCCCGATTTATCGGCACGGCTGGTGCCGGCGTCGGGTAAGTAGAAGATTATGGAAAAGGATGCTAAATGGATGGTACCGGAGTAAGAAGTAGTATTGACCTTTTACAAATGATATGTTTATAGGATGTAGCAAGGCGATAAATTTGCGGCCCCGGGTTTCTTTAAGAACTTAGCAATCCTAATAGCTATAAATATGCAATCCTTTCAAAGGGTTATTTGTAAGATTACTGAATTTGCGGGGAGTTATTAACGTGACATGACAGGTGACAAACAAAGTTGATTTATAAGACCAAAAGCGGCAAAAACTTTAATCACCCTAAAGACAACATTACGCACACAGGTCAAAATCTTGCAGCAGCAGTACACCGTATAGCAAATGAAGATGCCTCTTTGTTAAAGCAGATTACACGAAGGTTGAATGCGTTATTACCAGGTATAACCAGTGTTAACGTTATTGATGATAAAGTGGGAAAGCAATTTGTTATACAAATAAAAACGCTTAATGAAAGAGAGTTCACATCAAGAGTTTTATCAGAAGGTACCTTACGCCTGCTGACACTTTGTGTATTTTTAGTAGACCCTTCCCACAAAGGATTATTGTGTTTTGAAGAACCTGAAAATGGTGTTCACCCAGCCCGGATGAAATTAACAGCAGCGTTGTTAAGAGATTTGGCATCGCATTTTGATGACGATGACCAGGGACTAAGGCAAGTTATTGTTAATACACATTCTCCGGTACTTGTAGGTGATACATTTCAATTGGATAATGAAAATATTTGCCGTATTTGGCTTTCGCAGTTTGTTATTAAAACGATTACAACAGGTGGCTATAAACGGAAAATCAATGTTACTAAAATGCTTCCTGTTGTAAAAGGAAATATACAGCTTGCTATATCGTTTACTAAAAACGAGCGGAAATTGACATAAGCAAACGTTGTTGCTTATTTGCAAAGTGCCGACTTTGACGAAGAAATTGTTAAAATAGAAGCACAATGAGCAATATTGTAACAATTGCTTTTACTTCTGAGGGGGTAACAGGTAAGCGATTTCTTGAAAATATTATCAGAAAAACTTTTGAAGAAGTGGCTTTGAAATGTGAAGGTGAAATAGAAGTTTTTGATTTAAGGTATATGCAGTTCAATAAAAAACAAGGTTTCGTAAAAGACATTGCTCCAATAGCTACTGATGCTTTAAATATGGGCATAAATAAACTTTCCATTCATGTAGACGCAGATGATATTAATGACCTTACTGCTCGGAAAAATAAAATTCTTCCTGCACTTAAAGCTGTTAAGATAATACCTGAAAATAAAGCTTGTTATAATATAGTTGCCATTATACCGGAAGCTATGTCTAAAGCCTGGATGTTGGCAGATAGGGAATTGTTTTAGGATGAGCTAAATACCACTAAGTCTAACGAAGAATTAAATTTACTTAAATCACCTGAAGCCATTTCAAATCCCAAAAGCAATAATTCAGGAAGCATTAAAAATAGCACAGGCTCATTTACCCGGGCGGCGGAATAGAATTGCTATCGGAGAATTATATCAACCCATAGGCCAAAAAGTAAAATTATCTACACCTGAAAAGCTGGATTCATATTGTAAATTTAAAATATTAGTAGAAGAAGCTTTCCGTAAACTCAATTTTTTAAAATAATTTTAAAATATAATTTACTAATCAGAAAATAGGATTGTAATTTATATGTTTGTAATCTTCCCGTACACCCCCTCCGCCTCTTTTACCCAAATCGCCAATGATCTTTTCAATAATTACATCATGCGGGTAAACGGCAATTTTTACCGGTTGTTGGAGATAGAGTTTTTTTACAACGATCCCCAAAGCCATAATGATACCTATACACACGGCCATAAGTGGCAAAAAAGATCGGGCTATTGGTATGTGCATGGTTCAGGTATTGACATAGCCATAGGCAACCAAGAAGTAACTGGCGGTATTTTACTAAGAAGCATAAAAAGCTTTCGCCAGTACCAACAGATAAAAATGAACAGTATACGTTTGGACCGCTCATTGTGCTAACCGAACTTGTCAGCGGTTTTAATAATTGCTTTAAAAACGTGCCGAATGTTTTTGCATTGGTTAGCCCGTCTGATCGTGATATAAAAATGGAAACAGTATCACAAGAGGATAATGTGTAGTGTGGCCGAATAGGACTAGTTTTAAAGGATGTAAAGTTTAAAGACGCACCTTATCGTTACCTCATTTATCCGCGTCTTGCCCATAGAAAAAAAACAAAAATTGCAGAAGCACTTTTTGAAAAATGTGGAAGAGATAAGAGTAAGCCAGATGAAATCAAGATGCGAATGGGGAGTAAGTTTTTGAAGATGTACCGGTAAAAACAGGTACCCAGTGTTTGCTTATATGTTTAATGATAGTTTCAGATAAGTGTTTGGACGCTTCGTTAATACGCTTAGCAATCAATGATAAAGTTACCGGTTGCCATTTTCGGCAGTTTTATTTTAAATACCACACGCATCTTCGTTTTCAATTACCTATACAATTTTAAAACTATAGCAGGCTGTTTAATAAACTACATCCGAAAATATAGTTGGTCAAACCCCCTTAGCATCCCCAAAAATTAAACTACCACCGCTTGTTCAGTTGCTACCAGCACCGTATGTTCACTTCCATCATCCAAAAGGGTAATAAAGCCTCCCTGCTGCTCCACTTCATCAACCATTAGGATCATTTTTTCGCCAACCAGCATTTGCATTACTTCAATATGATAAACTGCACTTTTATACCGGTAATGCACCTTAAACGACTCCCACTCCCCTGGTATGCAAGGCGTGCAGGTGAGTTTATTTCCCTCGCGCTGTAATCCAAGAAATGATTCGGTAATCAGGCGGTATAACCAACCGGCGGAACCGGTGTACCACGTCCAGCCGCCGCGGCCGGCATGGGGTGCACGGGAGTATACATCGGCTGCAAGTACATAAGGTTCTACTTTGTAAATGGCCATGGCGGCCGGGGTTTTGCCGTGATTGAGGGGATTGATCATTTGTAACAATTCCCACACCCGCTCATTATTGCCTAACCTGGCAAAAGCCATAATCATCCATACGGCTGCATGGGTGTATTGGCCGCCATTTTCGCGTACGCCGGGTACATAGCCTTTTATATAGCCGGGGTTTAGATCAGATTTATCAAAGGCTGGTTCCAACAACTTAATAATGCCAACGTCTTTTTGCACCAGGTTTTTATAGGCCGACTCCATTGCAATGCCAATGCGGCTTGCATGGCCGGCGCCCGATAAAACCGACCAGCTTTGGGCTATGGAATCAATTTTACACTCATCGTTGGTGTGGGTGCCCAATGGTGTACCGTCGTCAAACCAGGCACGTTTGTACCATTCGCCATCCCAGGCGCTTTTATCAATATTTGCTTTTAATATTTTTGCCTCTTTTATACAAATATCGGCAAACGCCGTATCGTTGTATAAGGTGGCTGTTTCGCCAAAACGGTTTAGTATTTCGTACATAAAAAATGCCAGCCACACACTTTCGCCTTTGCCATGCTGTCCAACTTTGTCAAAGCCATCGTTCCAGTCGCCGGTACCAATTAAGGGCAACCCACGTTCGCCAAAATTAAGCCCATGATCTATTGCCCTGGCACAATGCCTGTATAGGGTGGCCGATATGCGGGTTTCAACAGGCAGGTCATAATACGATTCTTCGCCGGGCGCTAACAGGCGCCCATCTAAAAAATCAACGGGTTCTTTCAGCACTTCAATATCGCCGGTATGTTTAACATAGAAGGCTGTTACCAAAGGCAACCACAAATAGTCGTCCGAAATGCGTGTGCGCACCCCACGGCCAACCGGTGGATGCCACCAATGCTGTACATCGCCTTCTTTAAATTGCCGCGAGGCACAAAGCAAAATTTGCTCGCGGGCAAGTTCGGGCCTTGTATGCAGCAGCGACATTACATCCTGCAACTGGTCTCTAAAACCAAAAGCCCCGCCCGACTGGTAAAAGCCGCTACGGCCCCACAAACGCGAGGAGAGGGTTTGATACATTAGCCAGCCATTGGTAATAATATTAATGGCCACATCAGGCGTTTCTACCTGCAATGCACCAATGGTATGTTCCCAGTATTGTTTTACGTTAGCCAGCGATGCTTTTGCCACCTCCACTCCCCTAAACTGTTTGGCTATACAGCTAGCTTCTTTAATATCTCTGCCTGCGCCAAGCCTAAAAATAATTTCCTGTTCCTCGCCATCTGCTACAAAAAACGGAACCTGAATGGCCGCACAGGGGTCTAATGCCAGCCCTATTTTTCCGGAGAGTTTTATACGGGATAATGCATCGGGATTTTGCAGATTGCCGTTACGGCCAATAAACTCTGTACGGTCGCCGGTATATGTTTTTTTCAGGTAATCAACATCAAAAAAAGCCACCCTGTTATTAAACTCGGTATTGTATTGATTTTTGGCAAATAGCGCCCCACTGTCAGGATCAATTTCGGTATGAATGTGCATGGCAGTCTTTGTTCTTTTATCGCCCAACACCCACTCGGCATAACCGGTGGCCGATAAATTGCGCGACCGTCCTGATCGGTTTCGTATTTTTAAAACGGTAAATTTAATGGCCGATACCATATCAACAAAAACGGTCATTTCGGTATAAATACCATCTTCTATATGTTCAAAAATACTGTAACCAAAGCCATGGCGGGTTATATATGGCGACCGGCCACCTGCAGGCAGTAATGCGGTTGACCAAAAATGTCCGCTGTCTTCATCCCTTATATAAAAGGCTTCGCCAGTGGTGTCCGATACCGGGTCGTTGCTCCACGAGGTTAATCGTAATTCGTGTGCATTTTCGGTCCATGTATAGGCCGATCCGCCCTCGGAAACAACGGTTCCGAAAGTTGGATTGGCAATTACATTTACCCATGGAGCCGGCGTTTTATTTTGGCTATCTGTAATAATAACGTACTCTTTTCCATTAGTAGAAAAACCTCCTAACCCATTAAAAAATACAAGGTTGTTTGGTTGCGAAATGGCTATTGCCGAACGTGCAAATGTTTTTGTTTTATTAATAAACGGAATGGCCACTTTAGCTAACTCTTTTTTGTTAACCTGGTCAGCCAAAGTGCCGCCACTATCGGCAATAATTACGCGGGCTACCGTTTGAAATAAAATGCGGTCCTCGTTTGATATCTGGTCGGAAGCTCTTATAAAAATGCCTCCTTTTTTGCCATTTAACTCGGCCGGAATAAGTGCATTGATGTCGTTTTGAAACGCCTGCCTGTAGCCATCGTGCGTTTCGTTCCATATTACCAGGTCAAGTACCAGCCCCTTTAAACGCCAGTAGGCTTGTGCCTGAATTAGTTGTTTTACCAATGGTAAGTTTTCGGGGCTTTCAATTTTTAAAAGAACAATGGGCAAATCGCCCGATATAGCATACCCCCATAAACCAGACTGTTGGCGATGGTTGTTAATAAGTATAGCCGGATCGGCACGAAACGAAGTATTTGCAAATAGAATGGAGCTTGCCAAACGGCTATATAACTGTGCATCTGCCTCGGAGGCATTTAATTGGCGAAGCACTACCTGGCTATGCGACCAGGCCATTTCGAACACGCGGTCCTTGTGCGATTTATTGTTATGGTATTTATTTATCAAGCCCTGGCAAATTTCCTTTGTTTCGGCAATGCCTGTAACCATATCAATGGTAAAGCTTTCTTTGGGCTCAAGGGTTATTCGGTACCGTATGGCAACAATGGGATCTAATACCGACCCCTGGCCACCACCAAGTTTACCCGGTTTCATAGCCTGCGGATTAACGGTAGAATTGCAATGGCCAATAAAAGCCATACGGTCGGTTTCGTACGATATTTGGTCGGCCTCTTTTCCCTCCGTTGCCATCAAATGAAACATCCATGGCGATCGCTCTTCGGCCGACCGTGGCCTGCGCGTACACAGGATAGTATTTTGATGTGGAATAATTTCGGTTTGAACAAAAAGATTGCTAAAAGCAGGGGCTATCATATCCGATGCCGCCGAAGCCAATACTACCTCGGCATAGCTGGTAAACTCAAGGGTTTTGCGCATGCGCGAACAGTTGGTTACATGCAGCCTGCGCATTTCTATATCGTCTTCGGGCGAAACCACCATTTCGGTATGCACATCTATTTCATTTTGGGTGATGTGAAAATCGACACGGCCCTGCGAATAGGCTACTTCATATTTTTCGGCTTTTTTTAGGGTTGGCTGGTGCGTATTGGACCAATAAGAATCATCTTCCAAATCGTGGATATAACAAAAAGTACCGCGGTTGTCGCAGGTAACATCTTCGTGCCAGCGGGTAACAGCAATATCCTTCCACCGGCTGTAACCACTGCCGGCATTGCCTATCATAACGTGATATTTTCCGTTGGATAATAACTGTACTTCGGGTATGGATGTATGGGGCGTAGTAAGGCATCGCGTTTCCTGGCCGCTTGCTATATAATTAATATCGGCTATATCGGTAGTGTGGGCAAAAAAGGAGGTTGCTTTTGGAATTCTTTCCTGCAGCAATAACAAGGTTGCCTTAAACTGTGGCTCGGCTTCAAACAGCCTTTGCATGGGCTTATCGTGCAATAGATAGGCCAACGACAATAAACTCATTCCGTGGTGATGCGCCATGTACGAATAAACAATGGCGCTGGTTTGCCCACGTTGTAAACGCGATGGGGTATAGTCGATGGCTTCATAAAATCCGTACTTGCCTTCAATACCTTTTTTGTGTAATAGTTGTAGGTTGTCACATGCCTTTTCGGGCGCTACCATAAGTGCCATTGCACTTGCATAAGGCGCTACTACTGCATCTTCCTCCAACCCTCGCTTTAACCCCAGGCCCGGTGCGCCAAATGCACGGTACTGGTAGCTGGAGCCGGCATTGATCATATTATAACCCGACTCCGAAATACCCCACGGCCTGCCTGTTTTTTTTCCGTACCTTATTTGCCATTCAACGGCTGTTTTACACGTTTCGTTAAGCAATGTATTGTCGTAGGTGGGCATTACCAACAGCGGCATTAAGTATTCAAACATTGAGCCGCTCCACGATAAAAGTATAGAGCCACCATCTACATTGGTTAATAAACGGCCCAATGCAAACCAACTGTCTTCGGGCAGTTTACCCTGCGCAACACAAACAAAAACGCATAACCTTACTTCGGAGGCCAGCAAATCGTAATAGCTTGCATCTATGCGGTGTTCCTGCACGCTGTAACCTATAGTAAAAAGATGGCTTGTTCTATCGTATAAAAAATCCCACTCCATATCGGCAAACGCATTGCACTGCCGTGCAAGTTTTGTACATGAATGCACAAGGTTGCCTGCATGATTAATGGTGTTGGTTAAAGCGGTCCTCATTATTTCAATCCAACGGTTTTCATCGGCAGTGTTTTGCTGTTGCTTACTATTAATTTCCGCCAGCAATCCGTTTGCTTCGTTCAATAGTTCATTCCAGGTAATGTGTACATTGGGGTAGGGTTTATTTTTAAATTTATCAGTAGCTGACTGGAGTAAAAACCAAGGGGTAAAAATTTGAAAATGTGTATTTAGCTGATCTAATTGTTCAGAAAGAAGTTGTTTCCACCGGATTATTTCGGCATTGGGCACGCCGTTTAGTGTTTCAACTATGGCAAGCAATTTTTCTGCAACACTCTCATACAATTTATGGGTTTGGAATAAAGTCGTTACGTTAACATTGCAAGCAGCGTCAAGGTCAAGGGCAAGTTGTTCGGGTAACCTTATTTGGCACGCTACCACTGCGTCCGATAATAGGCGATAGGTATCCCTAAGCCCCTCGAATATTTTTGGACTTATTATTTTTTGATTGGGCATTGCCAACAAGCCCTGGCGTAATACCAGCAAATGGCCGCCAAGGTTGCCACTGTCAACCGTGGAAATGTATTTTGGATGAAGCGGTTGCAGTGTTTCAGTATCGTACCAGTTATAAAAATGGTTATTGTACCGTTCCATATTTTCCATTGAGTTAAGGGTATTGCGGATACGCTCAACCAGTTGGTTTGAAGTTATGTATCCAAACTCGCAGGCGCTTACACCGGCCAGTAACGACAAGCCAATGTTAGTGGGCGATGTGCGGTGGGCAAGCTGTTCTGTAGGTTGTTCCTGGTAATTATCGGGCGGTAACCAGTTGTCGTTAATTGTTACAAAACGTTCAAAAAAGCTCCATGTTCTCCTGGCAAGCTTTTGAAGAAAAATATGTTGATCACTGGTAAGTATGGTAACCTGTTTTTGCTGCGGTTTACTGGCATACCAGGTAATAAACGGCGCAACAAACCACAGTAATAATACAGGTGTGGCTATAGGTAATTTTTCGGGCGAGTAAATAATCAAAAAAGCAAACACAACAATGGCAAGCACCGGTTCTATCCACATGGTGCGATAAGAAAACCGGATATCGGATTCACGTGTATTTACTGCATGCGAGCTTGGGTTCCATTGCAGCAACCTGCGGCCCGAAACAACCATTCGCCAAATGGTACGCATTATTGCACGCAAATTTGCAAATGCTTCGTAGGGCAGGCAAATAAGGGTAAACAATGTTTTAACCGTAATGTCTTTTATGTTCTGTAACGAATTTATAATGTGGTACTTAAATACTACTTCTTTTGGTTTACGGATAGTATCCCAGAACGAGGTAATAAAAATGGGGAAAACAATTATGGCCGACACTGCAATAGTCCAAAATAAGGCAGAAGGAAGCACCAACCACGACAACAACAATAATACTGTTAGTGCAATGGGTACCAGGCTGCGCCGCATATTGTCAAAAATTTTCCATACTGATAAAGCAGAAACAGGGTTTTTATAATAGCGATTATTTTCGGCCTTTACCCATGGTAATATCCACGAAAAAATTTGCCAGTCGCCACGTATCCAGCGCAACCGCATTTTCATATCGGCGTTGTAGGTGGTGGGGTATTTTTCAAACAATTGCACATCGCTTAACAAGCCCGAGCGTATGTAACAACCCTCAATAAGATCGTGGCTGAGAATGCGGTTTTCCAAAAACTTTCCGTCCAGTACTTTTTGAAATATATCAACATCGTAAATACCTTTTCCAATGTAAGAACCCTCGCCAAACAGGTCCTGGTATACATCGGACGAGGCTCGGGTATACGGGTCAATACCGGGTTCGTTGCCATGCATTCGTGTGTACCGCGAACCCGTTATGTCGGGCAGGCTAACAGTTATTCTTGGCTGCAATATTCCATACCCTTTGGTAACGCGTTTCTTTTTATTGTCGTACCAGGCGCGGTTAAGCGGGTGTGCCATGGTGCCAATTAACTTCCAGGCAGAGCTAAGCGGCAATTGTGTGTCCGCATCTAACGTAATTACATATTTTATGTAGCGGTAAATAGATTCACTTCCAATAATCAGCGAAAAGTGTTTGTTTGTAACACCCCTAAACAACGAGTTAAGATCTGATAGTTTACCTCGCTTTCTTTCGTAGCCCATCCACACATTTTCCTGTTGGTTCCATTTGCGGGGGCGATGAAAAAGAAAGAACAGCTCATTATCTTCCCGCTGATACTTTTTATTTAGGGCTTCAATGCCATTTTTTACAGCATCTAACAGTAGCTGGTCGTTGTACAGGGTTTCATGCGCAGCATCGGTAAAATCGGTTAGCAAACCAAAATATAAATGTGCTTTCCTGTTTGCTAAAAACCTTACTTCCAGCGCTTCCAACAGAAAGTCAATTTCGGTTACGGTTGTAAGCAACGATGGAATTATGACCATTGTACAGGATGAAGGAGGGATTTTTGCCGAATAATCCATTCTAGGCAACAAATTGGGCTTAACCAGCAGCGTGGCAAAAAAGTTGACCACAGATATGGCAAGCTGGCTTGCACCAATAGTTGCCAGCAACGTAATTAACACATGTAACCAGGTGTGTGTTGTTGACGCCTGCACTTTAATATAAATGGCAGCGCTGATACTGGCAGTAATAAATATAATAAGCAGTAAATAAATGGGAAAGGCAAACTGCTTAGCAACAAGTTGCATATTTGCAATAGCGGACCTCCTTACGTTGGCGTTCTTTTTTGTTTGTTCTACACCGTCGCCCACCAGGTAAAAGCCAACATGGCCCGCCCTTTCATCGCCAGCTGGTGTGGGTACATGTGCAAGCGATAACTGTATGGCAATACGGGCAACTTCTGCTTCACTTAAATCACTTTTTTTGGAAATACGCTCCACCATATGACGATAACGGTCGCGGGTTTCAAAATCCATCAGCCCATAAATTCCATCGCGATCCTGCGATAGTACTTCTTCAACCTTGCTGTGTGTTTCAACAAAGGTTCGCCAATCCATAGCGCTTAGTAATCGAAGGCTTCCAATACTGTTGCTAATGGAAACCTGGTCGGCAGCCTGTTTTTGGTTTTCAACATTTACCATTTCGTAACCCGTTAACCCGCTTCCTGACAATTGCTGTTCAAGCCAGTTAAGCACCAGTGCCAGGTCGGGGCCTTTGCCACGAAGCTGGCGAATAAGTTCAGACACAAATGCGCCCACAATGGGCGGGTTTGACCGGGCCATATCGGCTAATACCAAAATCAAATCTTTGGGCGTTTTTTCGGCGGTATCTATCATTTTTTCGGCCCAGTAATCGGCAAGGTTCCTATCTACCTTATCAATGGCTATGCGGGCCGAAACACGCCTGATATTTTCGATTAACGCAAGGCGAAGCATAATAGGAATAGACCACAGCTCGCCCAATTTTAGGTGGGTAATGGTTTGATACGCCGTTATAAAACAGCTTAGACTTTCCATATCAATTCTTCCATCGCTATGCGATATAATTTGGAGTACGATATCGTAACTGCGGGTAACCCCGGCCGATGTGCCGTTTACAAGCTGGGGTAAATCTTCGCTATAATTTTTGGGGAAATGCGTTTTGGCTATGCGTATATGTTCTTCAATCAGGTAAAAATTATCAATCAGCCATTCGCCTGCAGGGGTTACCTGGTAGTTTTTTTTTATTGAATCGGTAAGTAGTTTGCGAACTTTCTGTAATGTGTCTTCATTGTCGGCAAGCCGTTTCAACAAACGGTCTTTGCCGGGGTTGCTACTTACCTTATGCCTTGCTGCCAGCGTTTTGCCAAATTGATCCATTTGTTCAGAACTAAATAGTTCTTCCCGCATGGGCTCTTCAATTAAATAGCTGAGATTATTATCGCTAACCTGAAAAAAGGTTCGCATATTGGTTATAAGCTCATGCGCTGCCGGAATTAATGTAAGTTTCATAAGTTGGTTTAAGTCATTAGAAAGCCAGCGTTGACAATGGTTTGGGCCTCATTAATATTTTTTTCTGATAATCTTTAAATAAAAAGCTACAACAAAAAACTTTTTATTATAATGAGGGCTATGTTGCTACAGTTAAAAAACCGTCACCGATACATAATGCTTAGGTGGTAGCAGCACCTGCCTTTTGGTTATTATACAATACTGGTTGTGGTTGGTATGGCGGGCAAAAAAATACCACGATCGTTTTTAATGGCTAACCATTGCTGCATTGCATAAGGCATTAATTAATTTATGCGTATGTCCCCGATCCAATCAACCGTTAAGAAACTGAATGTAGGATCAACCATTTTATTCACCACTTCCAGATTGAGCTTATAGTGTTTTGGATTTCAAATAATAAACACCTGCACCTTCCAACAAATCAACACCTATGACACTCTTAGAGTCGAGGGGTATGTATCAATGATATTACCAGGGTTTGCGATGTAAGTATTCAAAAAATCGTGCCGACGGGTAGTGGCAGCCTTTAGCGCTTTTTTGTACACAACTCTTTTAACCTGCTAACAATTGCTTTGCAACAATTCGTTGGCTTTTTTGGATCCATTTAGTTATAGAAGTAATAGCAGGCTAACCATTGGACGGATTGTATTTAAACCCGCCATCGTTAGGCGGATTTTGGGGCGATGTAAAAACAATATCATTGGCCAAACCCTTTTTTTGCCCTGTTATTTTAATGGTTTAGTGTTCTTTTATTATAGCCAAATCGAGCCAGCCACCGCTAAAGCCTGCCCTTTGTAAACCATTTATAATGTGCGGGCATCTTTTTATTATATCCCATATTAGTCGTGATTTGTAATTTTCAATCATAAGTATAACCGGCCCCTGGTTTAACCCAAATTGCCATTTGGATATCCAGCTTTTGGAACTTTTATTTTTTGCCGCAAAGGTGTGATTATAGCTGGCATCAAAACCATAGGCAGTATGTTTTTTACCAGCCAGCTTTGTAATGGCGTGGCGCATGGTGCTTAGTACCACTTTTGGCAAAAACGGCAGAGACGATACTACGGCCCAAGGCGCTGTGGTTCCATCGTCGGGGCCAAATGGAGCGCCCCTTGCTTTATAATTATAAAATTTTCTTTTAACACCATTGATGGTACGGGTGGCTGGGCCGGGGCCATCGCTGGCCGTAAATCCCCAGCCGTTTTGTCCGTAATGGGCAAAACCCATTGGATTTTTGATGGCATACTGTTGCTGTATTTGAGTGGCCCGACGACTGTTTTCGAAATAATCAATACCTACCTTTCTATTCAACTCATCGTAGATGCCGTTGCAATCCAACCATATTTGCGACATCTGGTGAATAAAGAGTGGTCCGGCATAAATGCATTCTATATCGTATAGTTTTACCCATTCAAACGTTACTATCCATTTTTTATAGCCAGAAGGATTGATTGGAAAAGTTGGCGAGCCAAGCGCCAGTATATAGATAATATGGGCCTCACAATACCCCTTATTCCAACGGGAACGAAGAAAACCTTTACCAGGTTTCCAACCGTGCGAAATACTGTCATTGCCGTTCAATGCCCATTGCCAGTCTACCCGGGCATACAGCTCATCAGCAAAGTTTCTTATTTGAGTTTCGGATTTATTATCTTCTGTGAAATAATACCTGGCGGTCAATATGCCGGCTAATAATATAGCGGTATCCACTGTTGATAGTTCACTTTGCCATGCCCGCTTACCGGTTTGCATATCAAGAAAGTGGTAATAAAATCCTTTGTATCCAGTGGCATCTGTTTCGGTGCCCTGGTGGCTGTTATAAAAGAATTTTAAAACGGTAAGTGTTCTTTTAATGGCTTCGGACCGGGTTATAAATCCGCGTTCAACTGCTGCAATATAACAGCTAAGCCCCATGCCTGTTGCTGCAATACTTGCCGGCGACCCCGGCTGTGTTTTGTCAGCTATCAACCCGGTTTGGTCATTCACTTCGTTTAAAAAATAGGAAAAAGTTTCCCGTTGCAGCACACTGAGCATTTCGTTATCAGGACCAGGTGGATTTGTATTGGGTAATTT
>JBBRUR010000066.1:0-27668 GCA_038247635.1 Chitinophagales bacterium | reverse complement strand
TATACGTTTTGGCATTCAGCAACCATATAATATTTATGGTGCAATTACCACCCCTTACCAATACGAACTTAAAGAGGTTATTGGCACAAATGGAAATAGCATTCAGTATGGTAAAGTGGCACGCACCGGCCAAACAGACGACACCACGTTCACTATATCGGGCTTGCCGGCAGGTAAAGGCTATGGCATTTTTATAACCAATAGATGCGGCGATCCTGTAACGGCCAAAAACAGGGCGGTCAATAACTTTTTTATTCCATTGCAAAATTTGCCGGAGCCAGCTATTACTGTAAACAGTAGTAACTGCAGCCAGCCATTTATTGAAGTAAGCAATTTGCCTAATAGCGGCGTAATTAAAATATTTAAAGGAAGGGATACAACTGGTTCCGTGGTGAACCTGGCTACTCCTGCTACAAGTACTTCGCTTGCGGGTGGTTACTACACCATTAAAGTATTTACGCCCAATTTTAATGGTTGCCCCTGGATGCATTTGTACGAAGCTTTTGTTAGTACCACCGACAGTACATCAGCAGGAACATTTGATGTAAACCAGGGAAGTATTTGCAAAGCTGACTCAGCTATTGTGCAACTTAAAAATTATGTTATTGGCCAAACACCGGGGGGAACCTGGACAGGAAGCATACCCGACAGTAATTGGGTTAACCGCGATAGCGGCCATTTTAGCAGAACAGGTTTGGTAAGTGGAATGTACAATTTTGAGTATAACGTGCAAACATTGTGTGGCGTAAATCAACAGTTAACATTCTCGATATCAATTGACCTGGTGGGGTGTGGTTTATCAACTTCAGCATTTGACGTAATCTCTACAAGTTCAACACTTGGTTGCAAAAATTACGATGGAAATGAGTGGTATGATGTACTTGACGGAGAAGGCAGGCTAAGATTTAGCATTAACCCCGGCGACGGAAACAACCTGCAATCGGTATGCTGGGGTGCAAGGTATCGCGATGCATTTTTAAACCCACGAACCATTACTTTAAATAGTACGCCGCTGTTTTTAGCCAGTAGAAATTTTTATATAGAACCAAACCAAATGCAAATAGGGCCAAACCCCGTAAAGGTTCGCCTCTATTATAGTAATGATGATATTGAAAGCCTGTTGTATTATTTAAGAAACAATGGTTATGCAGCGGCATCCGCCAACGACCTTCGTATCCTTAAAAAGATAGCCGGTACCGGGTCACCCATCGATCTTGAAGTGAGTATAGAGCAATCTGCACCGCAGTCATTATACACATTTATTACGCCTACTGTACACCGCATAGGCATTGGGCCGTATGCCAGCTGGTATTATGAATTTGAGGTTACCAGTTTTTCTGAATTAGCGTTGGCGTTTACCGGCGCCACCGTATTACCGTTAACCTGGCTGTCAGTAACTGGTCAAAAAATTACCGGCAAGTCAGTAATAAAATGGTCAACCGCTACCGAAGCAAATACCGCCAGGTTTACGATTGAGCACAGCATAGGTGTAACAGGCTTTAACGAACTTGGCAATTTACCTGCAGCAGGCAATAGCGGTGGTACAAGCCATTACCAATACTTACATACCACACCAAAGCAGGGTATTAATTACTACCGTATTAAACAAACGGATAGAGATGGCAAATACACCTATTCTAAAACGGTAGCGTTACAATATAAAAAAGATGGTATGCCCGTGATACTGGCACCCAATCCTACAAAAAACAAACTGATGGTTTATTTACCCGAAATCACCGCAGGTAGCACAATAATAATATTTAACCAAATGGGCCAAAAGATACTTGAACAGCCGGTACCTGTTGGTGCTACCCAGGTAGGGGTAAATACAAGCAACCTTACACCGGGGTACTACCGCTTGCAATGGCTACAAAAGCACGGTTCGCAATCGTTGCCATTTATAAAACAATAAAATGATTGGTATATGGTAAAATAATTTGTACAGTTGGAAAAAAGTTATACTAATACTTTTTAAGTAGATGCAAGCAATAAAGTAAAACCATTTCAGTGCCTTTAATGCAAAGCCCCGATATTTTTGATATATCGGGGCTTTTTTTTAGTACAAAGGTTATTTGAGCAAGTGTTGATTTTTAAATACCGTTATTTGTTTCTAATATCGTTAAGCAAACCAAAAAGTTGATAATTAAAACAGTTAACAACTACAATCCAAATTTTTAAAGTTAGAATCATGAACGAAAAAGCATTTTACACCACCCGTTTATATTTTACGGCAGCCATCACCATTGCTATGTGGTCACTCTTAATTTGGGATCATTTTCATGACGGTGTTGTTAGCCATCATTTGCTCCATCGGCAAAATCTGCCAGCCTTTTCAAATTGGTGGAGCGGATTGTTAATTCCATTACTTACGTGGTTTTTATTGGATAGAGTACAAAAGAGAACAGCCAAACAATCAACCGTTTTTAAGGTTTCTGCTAATGTATTGTATGCATTTGGCGGCGCTTTGTCATTCGGTACATTACTATCCCTTTTTTTTACCATGGGCAATACTGAAGTTTCATTTTACATGATGGTGCTACTGCTATGTATTGCGCTCATTTTTCCTATCTATCGGGCCGAATATTTTCTTGGTTTTGTAATGGGAATGATTTTTACTTTCGGCGGGATGCTACCCATTATCATCATATCCATTGTAAGTTTATTGGCGGCAGTGTTGTACCTGGTTGTACGGCCAGCCATAAGCTTTGTCATTTTACGAATTACCTACGTATTATCGTTAAAAAAGAAGCAGAAAAATAATGTATAAAATCCATAAAGGCGTGTTCCGCAAAGGGTAAATGAAAGGAAATATAGTTGTATGTAGAGTTTTAGCGCAGGGCGAACTTTAATTTAAGGATTAAAACGATATTGGATTAAAACACAAAGTATTGCTAACTTAACGGCTATTGATGCCAGAGGTTCAATAGATAAATTACGGTGGAAGTAAAAATTTGGTAATATGGCGACAGCACGTTGGAGCAAGCACCAGCAACCCACTATTCATCAGTAATTTTACCTGAAGGTTATAAATTAAGCTTCCAGAAAAACGACTAAACTTAATATCTTTTACCAAGCGGTAAAGTTGTACGAAACCCATAAAAGCCTGTAATGCAAAAGCTAATTTTTATACTAAATCTTGTTTTGATTGCTAATTATTGCTGTGGGCAAAATGACACGCTAAAAAATGAAGTCTTTATTGTTGGTACGATTCATACCGGAAACAAAAAGTTTGATCATAAAATCCTCTATAACGTATTAAAACAATACAATCCGGATATTATACTGTGGGAACAAAGTGGGGATTATAAACGGGTATTTGGTCTAAGAACAGCCAATTTTTTAAAAATTTGGAATCCAGGAATAGAACAATTATCACTCCAAAAGTATTCGAGACGTAATAAACACAAAAAGATTCTGCCATTCGACACATCTTTCGCGTCAAAAAGAAAGTATATTAAGGAGACAACTAAAATGGAGGAAAGGTTTTTTAATAGCCTAAATGTTGCTAATATGACCTTTTCCGACAGTTTAGGCTATGCTGACTACGCTAACAAAAGAAACTATTATTATGATTTTATTGTTGATGCGGACTTAATAAGTCTAAATATGCCTAAGGTTATCAATATGACAAGAACATTATATGACGCTGAAAAAAATTTCATTCTGCCCCTGGGTAAAAAATATTTAGCAGACAGCCTGCTAGTGAAAATATTTGATAACGACATGACATTTTGGTTTGCAAGAAATGATTATATGATAAAACAAATAGAAGCTTATTTAAAACAATTTGCAGGAAAAAGAATTATTATTTTGACAGGGATTAATCACAAATATTATCTGCTTGATAAACTAAGAGGACATGAAAGTGGAACAATTAATATTCGTGAAATCGGCAACAATTAATTGCGCGTTTCCACAACATGCCGTTTAGCAATATGGCACACAGTTAGTACAACATACAATGTAGCATTATTGCAACAGAAAATTAGCCTGCGTGTATCAGCAGCAATTCGATATTTATCGGTAGTTCCAGCTTGATGTTATAAATTAAGCACGAGAAAACAATAGTAAACTCTATATCGCTAATCGGCGACAGTTGTTTGCAAACGGAAAAAAGAATAAGACCATCAACATTAACGGAAAAAATTTTAACATCCTGTAATGAGAGAAAAAAGTATCTATAAAGACATATTATTTGGAATTGCAGTTGGAGACGCATTGGGAGTTCCGGTTGAGTTTAAAAGCAGACAAGCAATTGAGCAAAATCCTGTTACTGAAATGAAAGGTTTTGGAACTTATAGCCTTCCGGCCGGAACTTTTTCAGATGATAGTTCTTTAGCTTTTTGTACCGCAGAAGCGTTGACTCAGGAATTTAGTTTAAAAAATATTGGAGATAATTTCGTTGCGTGGCTGAACCAAAATTATTGGACAGCAAGAGGTAGCATTTTTGATGTTGGTATTACAACAAGTCAGGCAATTAGGCGAATACAAAATGGATGTATGCCGGAATTAGCAGGTGGACTGGATATATCAGACAATGGAAATGGATCACTAATGCGGATTTTGCCGTTACTCGTTTATATTACAGACAAACAACTTGCGGACAGATACCAAATTATTAAACAAGTTTCCTCAATTACTCATGCACACATTCGCTCTGTAATCGCTTGTTTTTATTACATTGAATTTGCCCGAAAAATAACACACGGGATAGACAAATTTAAAATTTATTCCCGTCTAAAAACTGAAATTGCCGATCACCTTAACTTTCTCTTAATAAATCCAGCCGAAATAAGTTTATTTGACAGATTATTAAATGAGAATATTTATGAGATGTCAGACAATGAAATTTGCAGCGGTGGTTATGTATTACACACTTTGGAAGCAAGTATTTGGTGCTTAATGACAACAGGCGATTATAAAACGGCCACTTTAAAAGCTGTAAACTTAGGAGAAGATACAGACACAACAGGAGCAGTTACCGGAGGACTTGCAGGAATGCTTTATGGTTTTGATACAATTCCAAAAGGCTGGTTAGAACAAATTGCTAGAAGAAACGACATTGAAAATTTGGCAGAACGTCTTCGTGCCTTTGCCAGCCGCTAACATGCCGTTTCGCATTATTTCGCCAGCACGTCCGCTACGTTTAATCACTTGCAGCTTGGTAATCATTACCAAACAAGCAGAAGGTTATTAATTATGCAGCAGAACAAACGGCTAACCAATATATCTTTAACCGGCTTTAGTTGTCGGTAAACGCAACTAAGAATACTGTCGCAAATTAGAGCCGTAACATTGGTAGCAATTTTGCCGGGTATCCCGGCACTGGTAGTGGAACAAGGTTATATTAAATGGGAATTGCCAATAATATAGAAGAAATTACGGTAGACTTTAATGTTTATGGACTGACTGTTTAAACAACCGTTTGAATTTTTTGCTTAACTGCCGGCTAAACCAATTTAGCAAAATGGCAACCAAACTTTATCCTTAAATAAAAATTCTCAATATCCAAATCCCCAAATCATCCTATCCCCAAATAAATTAAATCCCCAAATTACCGAATCAATTAATAACCAAATCATCAAAAATCCCTACCCACAATCTCAACCTTACCCTCAACCTCAACCTCCTCACGCTTCCTGCAACTTCGATATCGCTTCAAATTCGTCCATTAATTTGTAACTCAGCCGCTCGTAAATAGCATAATGTTTCATGTACTGAACGTGTTCATTTTTCATGGGTTTGTAATTGTCGGGCAATTCTACTGTTTTGGCTGCTTCATCCAAATCTTTAAAAATGCCTGCTTCCGTAGCACTTAATAAATAGGCGCCTACCGCAACACTGTCAGCATTCAGCCGCGTGTTAACCGGTTTATTAAATATATCGGCTATTATGCGCAGCCAAAACGGTGTGGTGGTAAACCTGCCATTTACGCAAAGGCTGTTTATTTGCCGGTGTTCTTCCAATGTTTTGCCTATACTGTAAATAGCATACAATATCCCTTCAATGGTAGCCCGTGTAAAATGCTGTTTCTCGTGGTTAATATTTATACCAAAATAAACGCCCCTGGCAGACGCGTTCCAGATAGGCGCCCTTTCTCCCTGCAAATAAGGCAGAAAAATAAGTCCCGCTGCGCCTGCCTCTACCCTTGCTGCTTCTGCTACCAGGCCTTCCATGCAGTTATCCAGGTCATAGGCTCTTTTAAAATCACCAAACTGTTTTGCATACCATTCAAAAATGGCCCCTCCGTTATTGGTTGGCCCGCCCGATACATAATTGCCCTCGGTTATCAGGTAATTAAAAAATCGTTGTTTTTCATCGCGCAGCACTTTTTTGCCCATTACCCTTACAGCACCGCTGTCTTCTATAGTTATTGTGGCCTTACCTTCGCCCCATATACCGCCGCCCAGTGTGGCAAGGCAACCATCGCTTGAGCCAATAATAATTCTAACCCTGGCGGGTAATTTTAAAGAGGATAGAAATTCCTTTTTTAGCGATACCTGATTATAAAAAACAGGAACAAGCGCCGGTAACTGGTCTGCCGTTATACCTGCGGTTTGTAACGAAGCCTGCTCCCATTGCAGGGTATGTATATTTAAAAGGCCGGTAGCACTGGCCAGGCTGTAATCAATCAAATATTCGCCGGTTAACTGGTATATAATGTACGATTTAATTGAAAGAAATTTATCGGCCTGTTTAAACGTTTGTTGATCGTGGTTTTTTATCCAGGTTATTTTATTTAGCGGCGACATGGGGTGTATAGGCGTGCCGGTTGCATCATATATTACTTTGCCTAATGGCGAATTTTTAAGATTGTCTGCTTCGTTTTTTGATCGGTTATCGGACCACACAATGGCATTGCCAACCGGCACACCATATTTGTCGGTTACAATTACACTATGCATTGCAGCGCTAAAGCAAATTGAGATTACTTTATATTTAGCCGGATGTATTTTTTCGTTTAAAAAGTTTTTTAATGTGTACAACATAGTTATAAAAATCTGCTCCGGATCCTGCTCGCTATAATTGGGCCTGGTATGATAGGTGGGATAGGATCCTTTATTAAAACCTATTGTATTACCCTGTACCGTAAAAGCCGAAACTTTAACGGCGGCAGTACCTAAATCAATGGTGATAAAACAATCCATAATAAGTTGTTTAATTGTTTTTTATCGTATTACTTTTTCTAAATTCGCTGGGTGTATACCCCGTTAATTTTTTAAACGTGGTAGCAAAATGCTGGCTCGAGTGGAAACCCACTTTAAAGGCAATATCGGTAATATGCACATCGGGGCGCTTCAATAATTTTAATGCCTCGGTTATTCTAATATTTATAAGATAGTTTAAAGGCGAAAAGCCGGTGTAGCTTTTAACCTTTTCCGAAAACGCAGTATTGCCCAGCCCTACCAACGCGCCCATTTCTTCTACGGTCCATTGGTAACCCAAATCGTTGCGGAGGTTCTGCTCCAATAAAAAAAAGCTTTGTGGAAAGTCTCTTCTTGAATTGTTTTGCTGACTCATTTGCCGCGCTGCCAATATCAACAACTCATCCAGTAAATGATTTACACTTGTTACGTAGCCTGTTTCCTGGTTTATTAATTCCTTTTTAAGGCGGAGCAACAGGTGGCCTGCTTCCGGTACATTTGATAGTGTGGGCGATTGGCTGAAACAAAATATTTTACCTATACCATTGCTTTCATTTTGTGTCAGTCCACTCCAGCCTCCCGGTACAAAGGTGCCGCCGGGTATGTATTCGCTTACCTGCAAATGCAGCCAGGTAATGGTACCAATGTTTAATAATTGCTTATGTCCGCCAAGGCTTTGTCCCGGCATAATTAAGGCAACATCGCCGGGCAACAGGGTATAATTTTCATCGTCAACAACCCAATCAAACTTTCCTTCATTTATATAATAAAAACGCAGGGCCGCCGTGGTTTCGCTTTTTAGTGAATTAAATATAACCGTAGTGTTTTTATAAAGTGCAAACTCAACTATATGTAAAAACGGAAGCAATTCAGTACTGGGTGGTTTCAAAAGAAACTGGTTCATTCAAGCATCATTATAACACTAATATACAAATAGGCTGGCAGTGAATACTATTACCAATATTTAATAATAGTCCACAATTTCAAATAGACTTTTGGGAACCTGGCTTTATCGCTGTTTTCATCAGTCGCTGCCCGCCCGGCTAACGTGCCGCCAAAATGATATCGTTGGGCTGGTAGTCGGGCTGTCGTCGCACACTTCAACATTCTATAATTTTATTTAGCCGTTTTTGATTATTGCCGAATGTTCAACATTAATTAAACTACATAACAAATAATTATTCAATATTTAGTAAGGTGTAAAATGTATAACATTCTACGCCGTTGATTTTTGGAAGTTTTCTATGATTTTTTTTCGTTATTTCATTATCAGTTTTAAAAGCCCTCAAAGTTTTTAAACCATTTTCTCAATCCAAAACGAATTGCAATGCTTAAAAAAAAACAACCTCAGTTGTCGTGGCTGTTATGGCCAAGGCTGGTTTTACTAATTATTTCCTTTTTATTTAGTTCGGTTTTAATGTATGGTCAGCAGGTTACCGGTAAGGTTACCGATGCGGCTAACGAACCTTTGATTGGTGTAACCGTGCAGGTTAAAAATACTGCCCGTGCCGCGGTTACCAGCGTTGGCGGCACCTTTCAAATAAATGCTGGTAGCAACGATGTTTTAATTTTTACTTCCATGGGGTTTATAATGCAGGAGGTGGCCGTTAATGGCCGTAAAAACCTGGCGATAGCTTTACTGGGCGATGTAAAAAACATGGACGACGTGGTGGTAACCGCGCTTGGTATTAACAAACTATCAAGGGGCATAGGGTACTCGGCCACCAACGTAAAGCCCGATGAGCTGACCATAAACCGATCGCCCAACCTTATGAATGCTTTGCAGGGTAAGGTGGCTGGTGTAAATATCAGCGGCCTGGGAACCGGTCCCGCCGGCACCAGCAAAATCCGCATCAGGGGGCAATCTTCAATATCGGGCCAAAACAATCCACTGATAGTTATTAACGGTATCCCCATTGATAATACCAATTTTGGTACTAACCCCGGCAATGCTGCCGGCGATAACTCCATTGGTGTGCGGGGTGGTGGAAATACTTCGGATGGTGGCGATGGCTTGTCCAGCATTAACCCCGACGACATAGAAAGCATGACCATTTTAAAAGGCGCCCCTGCTGCCGCTCTTTATGGTTCGCGGGCGCAAAACGGGGTTATCATGATCACTACCAAAACAAGGGGTTCGGGCAAAGGCATCGGCGTTGCTTACAACGCAAATTATACCAACGAAAAACCGCTGGACTTTACCGATTATCAATATGAATATGGACAGGGGGAAAACGGCGTGCGCCCTGCCACGCCCAATCCAACATCGGGCCAGTGGTCGTTTGGCGAAAAATTTCAGCCGGGATTGACACAGGTATTATTTAACAACGTGGTGCTGCCTTATGAACCGCAATACGACCGTATCAGCAAATTTTACCGCAATGGTCAAAATCTTACCAATACCGTTACATTATCGGCCGGCGGCGAAAAAGGGGGATTGCACCTGTCGCTGGGTAACCTTGAAAGCAAAGGAATTGTTCCTAATAACTCTTTTGACAGAAAAACAATCAACCTTGGTTTTAGCTACAATTTAACCGATAAGTTTAGCTTTACGGGCAATGCCAATTATTCAAAAGAGGTTAACGTTAACCCGCCTAACATAGCCAACCAGGATAATTCCATCCCTACATCATTATATAACCTGGCCAATTCATTACCGCTTGAAGTGCTCAATGCCAATAAATATAATGCGCAGGGTAATGAGTATATCTATTCGCGGTTTATGAACCGTACCAACCCTTACTGGGTTTTGGCCGAACAGTTTCAAAATATAAGGCGCGACCGGTTATTTGGTAATATTTCTTTTAAATACGACATACTACCGGGCATATATGTGCAGGCCCGCATAGGCCAGGATTATTGGTCGCGCGATCAGGATTACAACAATTTTCCAACGGGCAGTGCGTCCCGCGGACCAGCCCCTGCCGGTTTTGTAAATGGCGTATACACCCAGGAAAGCCGCCGGTTCAGGGAGTATAATGCAGATTTACTTGCATCGGCAACCCGCACCTTTGGCAAGTTTGGAACTACCCTTACCGTGGGTGGCAACCAAATGCGCCGCCGGTCCGACCTTAATAGTGTGCAGGTAACCGACTTTGTAGTGCGGGGATTATATACCGTGCAAAACGGGCGGGCTAAAGATCCCATTTACGATCTTTCGCAACGAGGCGTCAATTCATTATACGGCTCGGCAGAGGTTTCGTACAACCAAACCATTTACCTCAATGGCACTTTGCGAAACGATTGGTTTTCGACTTTGTCGCCTAAAAACTGGAGTATAATGTATCCTTCCGTGTCGGCCAGCTACGTATTTTCCGAACAATTGTCTGCATCGTGGCTAAACTTTGGAAAACTGCGTGTTGGTTATGCCGAAGTGGGCAGCGATACCGATGTACCGCCTTATGCCGATCAGTTGTTTTATGGTATTAATTCCATCCTGCTGCCTAACCCCGCAGGCCAGCCCCAGCCGGTTGGCGGCCCTATCGGCACTACCTTGCCCAACAACAACCTTCGCCCTATGAGCATTTCGGAAACCGAAGTAGGTATTGAACTAAAAATGTTTAAAAGCCGGGTTAACCTGGATGTAACGGCCTATAAAAAAATAACCACCGACCAAATTGTACAGGCACAAATAAGTGATGCATCGGGCTTTATTGATACCCGCATTAACAGCGGCCGAAGCCGTAACATGGGTGTGGAAATGCTGCTTACGTTAATGCCCATTCAATCGCCATCGTTTTCGTGGCAGTTTATTGCCAACTCCGCTTACAACATAACCCGTGTGCTTAGTTTAAAAACCGATGTGGCCGGCGAACGGATAACCGTGGGAACCCACGTTTTTAATGGTGAACTGCGCCAGATTGTAGGTATGGAAATGGGCCAGATAGCCGGTTTTGGCTTTAGAAGAGATGACAAGGGTAACCAGGTATTTGGCGCCAACGGTATTGCGGTGCGAACTACCGACCTCATAAACTTTGGTAGCGCTTTACCAAAATACGTTGGGGGCTTTACCAACACCTTTAATTATAAAGGACTTTCATTTTCGTTTTTAATTGATTACAAACTGGGTAACAAAATGCTTTCGGGCACCAACTTTAACCTTACACGGCATGGCCTTCATAAAATGACCCTGGAAGGCCGTGAGGGCGGCATAATTGGTAAAGGGGTTAACGTAAACGGCGGAACCAATACTATTGTTGCGCCCGTGCAGGCCTTTTGGGAAGTTGTGCGGACCCAGGCCCTGGTTGAGCCGGTTATTTATAATGGCGGCTATTGGAAGTTGCGTCAAATAACAATAGGCTACGAGTTTATGAAATACATTCCTGCATCGTGGCCAATTAAAGGGTTACGGTTAAATTTTGTTGCCAACAATGTGCTGATACTTAAAAAATGGGTTGATAATATTGACCCCGAAAGTTTTGGCTACAGTTCGGATAACCTGGTAGGGATGGAGTCAACAGGTTTGCCTACCACCAGGGGATTAGGTTTAAACCTCAACGTTAAATTTTAATAATTTATCATGAAAAATATAAAAAAATACTGCTTCTTTATTGTTGCTGCCTGCCTTGCCACCTCGTGCGAAAAAGGCCTTGCCGATCTTAACCGGAACGTAACCAGTGCCACCGCCATCGATCCTGTTTTTCAACTAAACAATGCCATTGTAAACCTGTCGTACCCTGCCGCCACACTTTTTTACCAGGTGGGTATTGTGCAACAGGTAGTTACCCCAAATTCGGGCGTGCTAACCGGGGCCAATTACAACCAGGATAACCGCGATAATACTCAGGCGCTTTGGCAGGGATATTATAGAAATGTAATTAGAAATACAAGGGATGTGATAAGCCGTACCAAAACGGCAACGGACCGGGCCAACTTATTGAACATGGCGCGCATTTTACAAGCCTTTGCTTTTATGACGCTAACCGATACCTACGGCGATGTTCCTTATACCGAAGGAGGGCTGGGTTTTACCGACCAATTGTTTTTGCCAAAATATGATGCCCAGCAGGAAATTTACCCTAAAATTATAACCGAGTTAACCGAGGCTACCAATGCTTTAAATGCAACCGCCCGTACCGAAGCTGGTGAAGTGTTGTATGGTGGCAACATTAGCCAATGGAAAAAATTTGGCTTTTCGCTGCTGCTAAGGGCTGGAATGCGCCTAAGCAAAGTTGACGCCGCAAAAGCACAAAGTACGGTGCAGGCGGCTGCAAATGGTGGCACTATATTATCAAATGCCGATAATGCATATATGCGCCATACCAGCGATTATCAGCAAGCCATTGGTGGCACATTAAATTCAACCGAGGCAGCCAATTTTTATCTTGCCGAACCTTTTGTCAACCATCTTAAAAATAGCAATGATCCCCGTTTATCTTCTATCGCTATCAGGTATGTGGGTGCTAAATCAGGACCCGATCAGCAACCCGGTATTGGTACAACCGATGCTGTAAGGCAAGTGGGTATGCCCATGGGTTTTGACAATGGCACCATTCAGGCAGTGGCAATTAACAGGGGGCTTGCAAGCTTTTACGATTTTAGCCAATTAGACAGAAGGCGGATGGGTAAGATTACCATGCCTGCCTTTTTTGTTACTGCCGCGCAAACCCAGTTATTGTTGGCCGAAGCACGTCAAAAAGGCTGGATAACCACAGGCACAACACAAGGTTATTTTGAAGCGGGCATCCGGGCCGGTATGGATCAGATGGCAACTTTTGACGCCGCATCGGCTGTAAGTGCAGCCGCGGCACAGGCTTATATTGATGGGAATCCTTTTAATGCTGCATTGGCCCTAAACCAGATCAACACCCAATACTGGATCGCCTCATTTTTAAACGGACCCGAAGCCTGGGCTAATTTCAGAAGGTCGGGGTTTCCAACACTTACGCCCAATCCCTACCCTGGTAAGGCTATTACCGGGCCGTTTATTAACCGGCTTACTTATCCAAACTCCGAAATATCGGTTAACGCTATTAATGTACAGGCTGCAATTGCCAGGCAGGGTGCCGACAATTTAGATACCAAAGTTTGGTGGGATAAATAAACCAGGTACCCGTGAAAATATATAAGTAGCTGTGAAGCAAATTAAACCAGGCCCCTAAAATAAGCCGATGCATAGTCAATATTTTTTGGGAATTGATATCGGAACAACCTCTGTAAAGGCGGTGGCTTTTTCAATAACCGGGGAGGTGCTGTTTTCTTTTTCTGAGCATTATGCAATGTATCACCCGGCAGCCAACCAAAGCGAGCAAAAACCCGGCGAGGTGTATGAGGCCGTTGTAAAAAGTTGTAACAGTATAGTAGGCTCTATGAAAGGTGGGGCGCCCGCTTTTGTTGCTATGAGTGCCGCCATGCACAGTATAATAGCTATTGACAATTGGGGGCAATGTATAACCGATTGTATTATTTGGGCCGATAACAGGGCGGCCGGGATTGCCGAAGCGCTGCACAAACAAAACAAAGCAGCATCGTTTTATAAACTTACAGGGGTACCCGTACATGCAATGACGCCTTTGTGTAAGCTAATGTGGCTACAGCAAAACGAACCACTCATTTATATGCAGGCCGGCAGGTTTATAGGCATTAAAGAATTTGTTTGCCAAAAATTTACAGGGCAATACCTGGTGGACAGTTCAATTGCTTCGGCAACCGGTTTATTAAATATTTATTCGCTGCAATGGGACCAATCAATACTGCAACAGCTACACCTGGAGGCAGATAAATTATCGCAGGTGGTGGCCCCCGGTTTTATCAGCCATTTTAACCAGGCTGAAAACGGTAATCCGCACGCACTTCAATTTTTAATACCAAATGGTACGCCTTTGGTTATGGGCGGTAGCGACGGGGCTATGGCCAACCTTGGCGCGGGTACAGCCAATGGCAAAACCATGGTGGTAACTATTGGTACCAGCAGCGCGGCCCGTATGGTGGTTAATAAGGTTGAGCTTGACAAAGACATGCGTACTTTTTGTTATCATGTAAATAACGGACTGTACATTATAGGTGGCCCCGGTAACAATGGCGCTATAGTACTTGAATGGCTGAAGGATAAATTACTACAGACCCCTGATACAATCGAAAGCCTGTTATCAAACGTAGAAAAAATTGACCCCGGCAGCGATGACCTTTTGTTTTTGCCCTACATTTTAGGAGAGCGGGCGCCCCTTTGGAACTCAAATGCGCGGGGCGTTTTTTTTGGCCTCGATATTAATCATACCCAGCCGCACCTGGTAAGGGCCTGTATGGAAGGCGTGCTTTTTGGTGTGTACAGCATTGCCAAAATATTACTTGAAAACCGAAATGTACAAGGCATAAGCGCCACTGGCGGATTTGCGCAAAGCCACCTTTGGTTGCAAATGCTGGCCGATATATGTGATGCCGAAATTGCAGTTTCCGTGGCTGCTGAAACATCGGCATTGGGGGCTGTGATGGTAGGTGTTGAGGCCCTCGGTTATCAACCTTTTGAGCTACCGGCTTTTGTGGCTGCTTACAGGCCCCGCGCAGATGCCAGTGCCAAATACTCGCGGCACTTTCACCGGTTTACAGGGTTATACCTGGCGCTAAAACACCTGTGGACAGAACCCTTGAATAAAACAGAAAACGCCGGGCTGGTAACATAAAAATTAAAAACCAAAAATCAGCTATTATGACAATAAAACTCACGTTTGCGGCAATGGTAAGTTGCCTGTTTATGACTGTTTCGGCCCAGGAAATATCGCTTACAGGCAGCCAGGTAAAAGCCCTTACTTACGACTGGAAAGGGGAACGCTTTGCCGATGGCAGGCCCAAAACCGAGGACCGATACCTTGAACGTTTAAAAAAGGTTTCGCTTGAAGAGGCATGGGGCTACCTGCGCAACAAAGGGTACCAAAACCAGTTTGAAGGCGAATGGATGATTATACGGCCCGACCAGGTAATGGTTGGGCGGGCGGTTACCGCGCAATACCTGCCCTTGCGCCCCGATTACGATAAGTTGATAAAAGATAAAGGCAAGGCCGAAGGCAGGTTGGGCGGTACCAATACATGGCCCATTGATGGTTTAAAGGAAGGCGATATATACGTAGCCGACAGCTATGGTAAAATTGTAGATGGCACGCTGATAGGCGATAACCTTGGAAATGCTATTTATGCAAAAACAAAAAGAGGCGTTGTTTTTTATGGCTCGGTACGCGATGTGGAAGGGCTGGAAGCCATTGATGGATTTAATGGCTGGATTAAAGGATCGGACCCATCGTACATACAGCAAATGATGCTTGGGTCAATTAACGTTCCCATTCGTATTGGCAGGGCAACCGTTTTACCGGGCGATGTTGTGCTGGCTAAAAAAGGGGGCATCGTTTTTATTCCCGCGCAATTTTTAGAAGATCTTGTAAAGAACTCGGAATTTGTACAGTTAACCGACGTGTTTGGCCACCAGCGCCTGCGCGAAGGGAAGTATACTTCGGGCGAAATAGACCAGCAATGGACCGACCCCATAAAAAAGGATTTTCTGCAATGGCTTGATACCCAAAAAAACCTGCCTATGACCCGTAAAGAACTGGACGAATATCTGAAAGATAGAAACTGGTAACCTGTTGACTATTTATCGCCCATCGAAAAAAATTATTTATTCTTTTTAAACTTTATAATTATGACCCCGGCACAAAAAATTCTTCAAAAATTAGGATTAAAAGAACCAGAAGTCGTTACCGAAATGCCTGCAGAATTAATTGAGGCGCCAGAAAATGCCCGCAGGGCTTTTTTTAAAAAGACTGCATTGGGCGGCATAGCCCTCGGTGGTGCATGTATGTTTTTGCCTTTTGAAGAGGTGATTGCGCAAACCACGCAAAAAGTACCGCGCTTTTCAGCACCGTCCGAATTAAAAATAACCGATATGCGGTATTGCGTAACTACCGTGCTGGGCCGCACAGCCATTATTAGAATTGATACCAACCAGGGCATATATGGACTAGGCGAAGTAAGGGATGGTGCCGACGAACGGTATGCCCTGATGCTTAAAAGCAGGATACTGGGACAAAACCCCTGCAATGTTGAAATGATTTTTAAAATGATAAAACAATTTGGCGGCCAGGCCAGGCAGGCCGGCGGCGTATGTGCGGTTGAAATGGCTTTGTGGGATATATGCGGTAAAGCCTATAATGTACCAGCCTGGCAGTTACTGGGCGGCAGGTATCGCGACAATGTACGAATGTATGCCGATACGCCCGAAGCATCGTCGCCGGAGGAGCAAAAAAAGCTGATAACATACCGTACCGAAGACCAGGGCTATACATGGCTTAAAATGGATGTTTCCATTGGGGAATTAAAAAACATACCCGGCACATTGGTAAACGATAAATTTTGGTTTAACGATAAAAAAAACCTGCAGCAATGGGGGGGAAACTATATGTCGTATGGTAATACAGCGCATCCATTTACGCAAATTCAAATTACCGATAAAGGGTTGGATGAATTGGCTAAGATCGTTCATAATATCAGGGAGTTGGTGGGCTACGAAATTCCTATGTCTACCGACCATTATGGCCACTTTGATCTTAACAATGGCATTAGGTTGGGAAGGGCTTTGGAAAAATACCGGCTGGCATGGATGGAAGACATTGTATCGTGGGAGCTAACCGACCAATGGAAAACAATGAGCGATGCGTTGGAAACACCCATGCTTACCGGAGAAGATATTTACCTGCTGAAAAATTTTAAGCCGCTGATAGATATACATGCGGTTGATATTGTGCATCCCGACCTGGCATCATCGGGTGGCTTATTGGAAACCAAACGGATTGGCGATTATGCCGAAGAGCATGGGGTGGCAATGGCTATGCACCAGGCTGGTACGCCCGTGTCGTTTATGGCCAATGTGCACTGCGCAGCTGCTACCCAAAACTTTTTGGCGCTGGAGCATCACTCAGTTGATTTGCCCTGGTGGGAGGGCATGGTTAAAACGACCGATGGCAGGCAACTAATTACCAAAGGTTTTGCCAACCTGCCGCTGACAGCGCCCGGCCTGGGTATTGAATTAAATGATGAAGTGATTAAACAGCACCTTCATCCATTAGACAAAACTTACTTTGCACCCACCACGCAATGGGACGATAAACGAAGCCACGACAGGATTTTTAGTTAGAACAGTTTTGAAAATAAAGGCAGAAACATTAATCATATTGTTTCTGCCTTTTTTTATGGATTATGCTTTTCAATTTTAAAACCAATTAACTTGAAAACGCCTTACATGTCACAAACTCAATTGCAGCAAATTTATTTTTTTAGGCCGGTCAATTTAGCTTTGTTGATACCCGTACATGCGGGATTGCAGCTTTTATTTAAGACCATAGAAGTCGTCATAATGCAACGCATGGGCGTTAACCTGGGAAAGACTTAAATTATGTTGAAACTTTTAAGGGCAATGGTTTAAATAAATGTTATAGTAGGCATAAGAATAAACATAAATTGTTACGCAGGAAATTATACAGTAAAAGCTGCCATAAAAAGATAGCGTACAAGGGAGTGACACAACCGGATTTGAATAAAGGACGAATGTTTGTCCCAAAAAAAATTCGTACGTTAAAGCCAACGCGATTCATGATTATACCGAAGTATTTTTTGCAGCTTTCTTATTCTGCGGGTTTGAATGCATTTTAATGTATAGGATAACAATTTCTAAACTTTCTATATTACTGATAAAAACGGCCAATGACAACAACGATTGCACCATCCCGGTGGTACCGGCTAATACCGGTAGCCTTTATAACGTATAGTCTTGCTTATTTAGACAGGGCAAATTTTGGTTTTGCCGCAGCCGGCGAAATGGCAAAGGATCTGAACATTACCCCCTCTACCTCCTCCCTGTTAGGTTCGTTATTTTTTTTAGGCTATTTCTTTTTTCAAATACCAGGAGCACATTATGCAGCCACCAAAAGCGCCAAAAAGCTTATTTTTTGGTCGCTGATTGCATGGGGAGCGCTGGCAATGGCTACGGGTATGGTAAGTAACATTACCGCAATGATCGTTATAAGATTTATGCTGGGCGTGGTGGAAAGTGCAGTAATGCCCGCCATGCTTATTTTACTAAGCCGGTGGTTTACAAAAAAAGAACGCTCAAGGGCCAACACCTTTTTAATACTGGGTAACCCTGTAACCATACTTTGGATGTCGATTGTATCGGGCTATATTATTAATGCTGCAGGCTGGCGCTGGATGTTTATTTGGGAGGGCTTGCCCGCAATTATCTGGGCATTTTTTTGGTGGAAATTAGTAAACGATAAACCTGCAAATGCCCCGTGGTTAAGTAACAACGATAAGCATGCGTTGGAAGCTGCACTGGCCAAAGAACAGGAGGGCATAAAGCCGGTTAAAAATTATATGGCGGCATTTAAGTCGCGGGTGGTTGTTTTGCTATGTCTTCAATATGCATTTTGGAGCATTGGCGTGTATGGATTTGTAATGTGGCTTCCCTCCATTATTAAAGCTGCTCCGCAGATAGATATGGTGCAAACCGGCTGGTTATCATCGGTGCCTTATGTATTTGCCATAGTGGGTATGCTGCTGGCCTCCCATTTTTCGGACAAAACGCTTAATAGAAAAGTTTTTATCTGGCCATTTTTAATGATAGCGGCGCTGGCATTTTATTTCTCGTATTTATCAGGCTCCAGCAATTTTTGGCTATCGTTTATTTTGCTGATCGTGGCCGGCGCTGCCATGTATGCACCCTATGGCCCCTTTTTTGCAGTAATAACCGAAATGTTGCCGGCCAATGTTACTGCGGGGGCCATTGCACTCATTAATAGTTTTGGTGCGCTTGGTTCGTTTGCCGGGGCATATTTTGTGGGCTATCTAAATGGTGCTACCGGCGGCTTTGGCGCTTCGTATATTTTTATGGCGGGGTCGTTGCTGATATCAGCCCTGTTAACCATAGCGGGAGTGCAAAACCGGGCTTTGGTGCATAAGCCGGGTTTGGTGGGGGTGGTGGGTTGAAGTGGGTGAATGTTTAAAACTGGCCGGCAATGCGAAAGCAAACAATAATAATTCACACGATACACAAAGCCTTTATTTACTTTGGTTGCGAAGTTGCAAATTTGATAAGCCTGGGCGCAATTTTAAGAAATTTACCTATTAGCATTCGTGAATAGCAGAAGGAAAGTATATTGATTAAATTATCATACACGTATACTTACTGTAAAAGCAGGTCTTAATAAAGCATTATACCAGCTCCTTTAAAGAAAATTTACTAAATTTTTATTTTCAGGAAAGTAGCGATCTAAAATTTGACTAATCATTTGTTCGGTTAGCGGTTTGGAATTAAAGCCAATGATATCAGGAAATTGTTCGGCTCTTTTCTTGTCTGACGGATTTATAGAGGTCGTAAGCATTACAACAAGTACTTTCGCTTTTTGGCCTGCTTTTAATTCCTTATAGGCTTCCAAAAATTCCCATCCATTCATTTTTGGCATATTGATATCCAAAAATATAATATTAGGCCGTGCCATGTTTTCATTTTTAAGAAAAATTAAAGCTTCCACGCCATTTAAAGCAACTTCAATACGTTCTGTTATATTCATTTCATTAATAACTATTTGATGATAATAGTTATCTTCGTTGTCGTCATCTACCAAAAGAATACAATCCAATTTTTTTGTCATAGTGGCATTGTTTTAGTTATAGTAAAATAAAAGGTACTTCCAATTTCAAGTTCTGATTCTACCCAAAGTCGTCCCCCGTGCAGTTCAACAATTTTTTTACATTGAGCCAGTCCTATACCCGTACCGGCATATTCTTCTTTATTGTGTAGTCGCTGAAAAACTATAAAAAGCTTCTTATAATATATTTTATCTATTCCTATTCCATTATCTCTAATTTCAAACAGCCATTCATTATCATTTGCCTGTGCTGTAATATTTATAATTGGATTTTGACCACTTTTTCTAAATTTTATAGCATTACTTATAAGGTTTTGAAAAAGAGATTTTACACCTGAAAGATAACCGTTTATAACCGGTAGTTTTTCTGAATAGATCTTTGCTTCACTTTCTGTAATAGATATAGCCATATCATTTAATGTATCCATTAATAGTATATTGCAATCTATAGTCATAATGTTTTTATCTTTTTCTATTTTTGAATAATCCAATAAATCTCTTATCAGCGATTGCATACGACTGGTTGCCCCGCCAATAATAGCCAGATAATGATCAGCATCTTTATCAAAACTCCCTTTATATTTTTTAAGAAATAAACCTACATAATTAGAAAGAGTTTTTAAAGGTTCCTGCAAATCGTGTGATGCTATGTAAGCAAATTGTTCAATTTCTTTATATGAATTCGTAAGTTTAATATTCATTCGTTCAATGCTGGCCTTTTCGATGCTGTAATCTTCCAAAATATTTATTACGGCTCTTTGCGTATCTTCAGCTAATTTCTTTTCGGCCGAATAATCTTCTAAAATATTAAGTATTGCTCTTTGAGTATTCTCAAGTACCTTTTTATCATTTGTAAAATCTTCCAAAATATTAAGAATAGCTCGTTGCGTTTCCTGAACTGATTTTAAATGGACTTCTTTTTCGCTATTAAATTTTTTCATTACTAATTATTTTCATTCTTTGCAATACCAAGTTTTATTCTTAATTCTTCATTTTCTTTTTTCAGTTCTATCATTTTTAACTCTCTGCCAACTGTTAATTTTCTAAATCGTTCCAATTCTACTAATCGCTCCAATTCTTTTTCCCGTTCTGCTACATCCCTTTCTAACTTTTTTTGGGCTGTAATATCTCTTGCTGCTGCAAAAACTCCCAATCCATTTCCCTTATCGTCTTTATAAACGGATGCATTGTATAACACGTCGGTCAACTTTCCATTTTTGTGTCGAATAGTAAGTGGATAATCGACAACAAATCCTTTTTCAAAAACCTGCTTATATCCCTGTTGCGCTTTTTCCTGCTCGGTAAAATAATGAGAGAAGTCGGTACCAATCAATTTATCTCTTGTTTCACCGGTTACTTTCACTGATGCTTCATTTACATCTGTTATTTTTCCTTCGGGAGAAATAGTTACAAGTGAGTCGGGCGATGCTTCAATTAAACTTCTTGCATACTGCGATGCTTGCCTTTGAGCTGTAATATCTCTTGCTGCTGCAAATACTCCCAATCCATTTCCTTTGTCATCTTTATAAACTGATGCGTTGTATAGCACATCGGTTAATTTTCCATTTTTGTGACGGATTGTTAATGGATAATCGGACACAAATCCTACATCAAAAACTTTTTTATATCCTTCACGGGCTTTTTCAGGTTCAGTAAAATAATCAGAGAAGTCAGTGCCAATCAATTTATCTCTCATTTCGCCAGTTACTTTCACTGAAGCTTCGTTAACATCAGTTATTTTTCCTTTGGGAGAAATTGTAACCAGCGGGTCTAGCGAAGCTTCAATTAAACTTCGTGCATATTGCGATGCTTGTTTTAGAGAATTACTAAATGCCTCTAATTCTATATTGGCAATTTCCCGTTTTTCCTTTTCTTTGTTCTGAAAGTCAATTTCGAGGTCGGCTATCGCTAACTCGTTTACTCTTTTTTCCTTTTCCTGGTTTTGAAAAATAAGTTCTTTATTAGCAATAAATAATTCTGATGCACGTTTTTCTTTTTCTTCATTTTGAAATACCAATTCTTTGTTTGCAATAATTAATTCCGCTGCCCGTTTTTCTTTCTCTTTATTTTGAAATACAAGTTCTTTATTGGCTATAATTAGTTCCGCTGCCCGTTTTCCTTTCTCTTTATTTTGAAACACAAGTTCTTTATTGGCTATAATTAGTTCCGCTGCCCGTTTTCCTTTCTCTTTATTTTGAAACACAAGTTCTTTATTGGCAATAATTAACTCCGCTGCCCGTTTTTCCTTCTCTTCATTTTGAAATACAAGTTCTTTATTGGCTATAATTAACTCATCAGCACGTTTTCCTTTCTCTTGGTCCTGATAGGCAAGTTCTTTATTGGCAATAATTAATTCAGCAGCCCGTTTTTCTTTCTCTTCATTTTGAAACACAAGTTCTTTATTGGCAATAATTAATTCAACAGCCCGTTTTTCCTTCTCTTCATTTTGAAACACAAGTTCTTTATTGGCAATGATTAGTTCCGCTGCCCGTTTTTCCCTCTCGTCGTTTTGATAGGCAAGTTCCTTGTTGGCAATGACTAATTCATCGGCACGTTTTGCTTTCTCTTTGTCTTGTAAGGCCAGTTCTTTATTAGCAATAATTAACTCGTATGCATTTTGTTCAGGAATATCTCTTATTACAATGATAGCTCCCAACACATTTCCTTTATCATTTTTGTAAATTACTCCATTTATTAATTTATCGGAAAGCTTGCCGCAATTACAATGAAGCGTTAAAGGCGAGTCGGAAACCGATCCTTTTGCAAACACTTCTTTGTAAACTTCACTCGCCTTTAGAGATTCTGTAAAATAACTGCAGAAGTCGGTCCCAATCAACCTTTCCCGGGACACACCGGTAATTTTTGCAAATGCTTTATTTACATCGGTTATTTTTCCTGCGGGGGAAATAGTAAGTAGTGGGTCGGGCGATGCTTCTATCAAACTTCGGGCATATTGCGAGGTTATTTCACCTTTTAAAGGAATTGGTTCATTTGCTTTAGGTTTTGTTTTCATAATATTTTTTTCGGTGACACTCTGTCAACGGTTAAAAAATTAGCACTAATTTATAATTAATTACATTTTTAAAAGCCATTTCCTGAGTATAGTTTGTGAACCAAAGTAAGCTATTGCCTTACGCCACCCCTAAAATAGACTATTTGAGGCTATGTAGTTAAATAACTCTTTGATTATCAGTATTAATGTATCCATCCAGTAGCGGCGCAGTTTATTTGGTAGGGTAATTTGTTATTTAATGTGTTTGTTTAAGGCGCGGCTGTTTGGGTTAGCAAAATATTTCGTTAAAAAGTTGACGTTTCAGGCTAACAAAGTTCCGCAGCTCCTTTGCATTTTTTTGACGGGAAACCAAATCTGCGCTGCCGAAACTATAAAACAGGCGATAAGGGTACCTATGTTTTTACCCAAAGCCACGGCCATAACAAAAGGAAAAACGCCGTTATCCCCTGTCGACAGCTCACTGCCCAACAAGTACTAAAACATATTAATTGCAATGCAAAGTAAGCCACCGACTAACCCAGGTTGGCTACTGCTTTTTTTCCGGCTTTGCGGCAGCAGGTCTGCCGTGTTGCTTGTATTGTAGAGGTGTAGTTGCTCCAATACATCTTTTAACCAGTTGTTTGGCTTTATTTGGTGGTATCGGCAGGTAGCAAATAAGGAATAGATCATTGCAGCTCTTTGTGCTGCATCCTGGCAACCAGCAAACAAATAATTCTTCCGGCCTATGGCAACCGGCCGTACTGCATTTTCAGCACGGCTACTATCTATTTTATAACTAAAGTCGATGGTGTAAACTATTAATTTATGCCATCGCTCTCAAAAATACGATATGGCTTTACCTACGGGGCTTTTTGTAACCAATTTGGGATATTCTGCCCGCCTCCATTGCTTCAATGCTTTTAAGTTAAGCATAGATTCTTCTTGTCATGCTTTCAATGTTTCTTCTTTCGATAAGCCTTCTTCTGCTATACTTTGCTCCGGGGCATGTAGCTGCGCATACATGACTAGTGCATATTCTAATCTGTCTTTATGATTTTGTAGACCACCCTAAATTTTCATCCTATGTGGGACATACAACCCAACAGTATTACTCCCGGTCGTTTACTAAAGTGGTAATAAGCTGTATATCCATCTGTTTATAAGTGGCCCTAAAGGTTTTATAATATATCATCAGGGCCCTCCCCCGCCGATAATTAAACAATACTGATTTCTGTTTACTATTGTGATATAGACAGTAATTTTCCTGGTGCGTTTTAGCCTTTTTATTGGGGATACAAAAAAATTAATTTGCTGCAATGATTTGTATATTTGAAAGTCAGCGGCTATTGTATAAAACACTTCAATATTTTACAAAGTTTATTTTCCTTTTAATAGTATCGGGAAGTTTGCTCCCGTGTAATAATTTTAATTCAATAGCAACTATAAATTATTATTCTAAAGGTTGTTTTGGTGGCGGACAACATAAATAAATATTATACAGGTCAAACAATCTAATACTTGCTGACCTCGGCAGCGGCGACAGACTACCATCTAAAAAAGAATTAAATTCATTACAACCAGACACTTTTAATTTGTTTATTAAATAACTAAAGCCATTGAAAGAGGGTGACCATTGTACAACGCAATCATACAATAATGTTTTACTTACAAATGAAACGATAAAAAAATGATGGTGGTTGTGAATGATATGGTTTCACAAAACTAAAAAACTACTTATTCAGAAACAGGTTTAATCCTGCTAAAAATAACAACAATATCCGCCAACAATGTATTGCCAAAAACCAGCGCTGAACATTGGAACACTGGCTACAAATTATTGTCAGCTTTGGATCGGGGTTACCCTCGGTAGTAACAGTTGGTATGGTTGCCGGGGTATTGACAGCAGGGGTAGCGATTGGTGGCTTTGCGTCGGGAGTTGCCGCTGTTTTAGAACGACTTGTGGATAGAATAGCAACTGGTTTAGCCACCGAAGTTACTGCATTTAAAACGACTTTAGCTGTAGAAATAATTGTTGATTGGTTTAAATAATATTTATAGTATGCAATCGAAAAAAAATGTTTTATTTTATTTATAGTAACAAATGACCAACCGCAATCTGGGTCTAATATTTTGGAACCCGGGCTTTTAGCTTTTTTCACCAGTTGTTGCGGCCTTGCTATTTGACCATAGAGGTCGCACACTTATACCATTGGTAATTTTATTCAACCTTTTTTATTATGATTTTATATTTAGCATTGAACTTACCAAAAAGCGTATAATTATTTAATAACAGTTATTTTAAGAGTAGTATTACGACTAAATAACAAATAATTTATGTTCATCCCTACTATATTAATTGCCGTTTATGTTTCTTTTAAAATGCATACTTTACAAAATATACAAAAAATAATAGAGTTGTTTAGGAGATAAATGTAGGGTTGGTTAGTTATAATCAGCCCTAAATTTTATTACTTCTGCCAATAAAAGTATACGCAACAGCCGGCCACGATATTATAAGCTTAGGTTTGTTATCGCAATGCTTATTTATGCCTTACATCCTCTATTTGGCTGTTAAATATATTTCGTACATTAGTTTTTTAAACCACATTTGTTTCTGCAGCCGCAAATCGGAAGCCCCTGCCATCGCAAAATATTCAATGTTGTACAGTACCTTTTTTGAAAGTGTGCAATTCGCAAAATTTCTTTAAATTCGAATTTAATAATTTATTTAATTATGGATGGACGAGTTATAAATATTGACCCCGAAATTTTAGGTGGAACTCCTGTCTTTTTTGAAACAAGTGTGCCTATTAAAAATCTTTTCGACTACCTGGAAACAGGTGACTCCATTGAAATATTCCTTGATGATTTTGATGGTATTAAAAGGGAACAAGTAATAAAGGTTTTGGAAATGTCTTAAAAACTACCAGAAACATTAACAGGAATACTTAATGAAAATTTTGCCTGACGAAATGCGTAACCAAAAGGTTTATACCTCACTTAACTGCGTTTGAAGTGATTATTGTATCACAAATGAAGGGGAACGGAATAAAAAATGGTAAGCGTCTGTCTTTGAATACTGACAATGGCTTTGAGCTACTATTAACGACTGACAATAACCTGATGTTTCAGCAAAATCTTAATTAATAGTAACTAACAATAGCAGTATTAAACTGTTTGACCAGCAAACTTGAAGAACCCGTGTTGTTTATACCTTCTTTCAAATTGCAGGTTGACAAGCTTGAAAAACACAAGGCTTACCTCATAAAAAAATAAGGCGAACGCGCAACAAAAGTATTCGCCAAAAACCGGGCAGTAATTCGTAAATACCAACAGAGATACGTAGTAGGTCAAAAGTTGGGGAGTAACCTTACCCAATTGGCTCTGGTATAACAACTGCACACTTTACAAAAACGCCTATCAACGGTTTCGGCCAATGGAGTTTAAAAATCCCTTGTTTTGTGTCAGGCTAAAACCCTTGCTGCACCCCGAGCGTTTTTTTCGTAATTATTAACCTCAACCTCCACCTAATCCCAAACCTCAATCTCCACCTTAACCTCACCCTAACCTCACCCTTCACTTCACCCTCAACCTTCACTTTAACCTCAACCTCAACCTTAACCTTAACCTTCACCTAAACCTCCACCTTATCCTCAATATTCACCTCAACCATTACCTCAATCTTCACCTAAACCCTAACCTAAACCTTAACCTCAACCTCAATCTTCACCTAAACTTTAACCTAGACCTTAACCTCAACCTTAACCTCAAACTCAACCTCAACCTTTACCTAAACCTCCACCTAAACCTTACCACTCACCTTCCTATTACTAATGGCTATTAACTGGTTACCCATGTCGGCGCATTGCTGCGCAAGGCTAAATGGAAAACGCTCCTGCTGCATTTTACACTTGCGGTAATTAATATTCAGTACCAGTTGCGGCCCATCATTGTCGGATGGAATTACAACCGCTTTGGTAAAAACAGTGGGCAATACGTTAAGGCAGTTTTGGCATTGCTGGTACCTGCCTGTTATTTTCCGGGCCATTTGCAGGTAGTAAACTCCCTTTTCATAACACCAATCGGTAAGCACCTCTAACTCCCTGGCAAGTTTGGTGAAAAGTGTACTTGCTTTTGTCACTGTTGCCAACCGGGGCATGGGCTTGTTTACAAGCGCTATTTCCAATAGGGCAACCCAATTTGATGCACCGATGGCAGCGAACGGCTACCAATTTCGGCCATACTTAACATTCCGCGGTCAATGCCCAATAAAAACGCAAAGTGTTGCTGGCTTACCCCCATTGCTGCCGGATGTCTGATCAATAGTTCATAGCGAAGTAAAAATTTATAGAATTCTTCCACTCTTTTTGATGCAATATTTGAAAATAAAAATTTTTCACAACAGATTTGTTGCAAAAAAATGAAAAACGGAATTTCGGCAACAAAGAGGGCAAATTGAAAATATGTGGTGCTTGTTGGTAAAGGTTTGCAAACACAAGGGGTAACGGTTAATAATCGAACGCTGTATTGCAGCGAAGACCAAAACAAATTTGCCGGATGGCTTTTATTGGATCTTAATTAATGGCAAAGAAATATGAAATGGCAGTTAGAAAATCAAACAACCATTGACATAACGCAAAAGACTAGTTGCGCATTTTAATTACAAATAATTGGTTATCAGAGTTGGGAAAAAATTGTTTTGGGTAGAAAGATTCGCATATTTTAAGTTGGCAGAGATAACAGACGCAATACTAAAAATTTTGTAACTATTCAGCCCTTAACTCTAATGGTTGCCCTTTAATTACCGCTTCAAGTGCATCCATAATACCTACACTTTGTTTTTTGGCTGTGGCAATATAACTTCTGATGTCTGCAAAGTCTTTAGCACCTTGCTTACTTCTA
>JBBRUR010000065.1:0-27705 GCA_038247635.1 Chitinophagales bacterium | reverse complement strand
GGGTTGCCAGCAATGCCAGGCTTACTATTTTGTGTACCTGAAAATCCTAAAATACTGGAGTATTATGATAAGGTAGCCGACCGCTTGTTCAAACTCCGCAACTGTATGAATGCAGATGGTGTAAAACAACAACTGCCATTGTTTGATCCGCCAATTGACCCGGCTGTTTTGGTAAAGGCTTCAGCAGCAGGTATTAATCTTTCTGCTGCATTAAATGATCTGGTACCCAATCCACTTTATCGCTTCAATGTGCTATCTCAAAAAGCCACTGAAATTTGTAGTGAAGTTAAAAACCTGGGCGGTGCTCTTTTATCAGCACTGGAAAAACGTGATGCAGAAGCAATGGCTTCATTGCGGTATCAACATGAAGTTGGCATGCTGCAACTTCAGCGTCAAACCAAAAAACTTCAGGTTGAAGAAGCCAAAGGAAATATTGAAGCACTTGCGCAAAGCCTGGAAAGTGCACACACAAGACTTACTTATTACGCAGGAATGGTTTCATGTATTGAATATGTTGTCATACCAACAGGGCCAGCAGGTCAACAGTCAGATAAACTGATAATAGCTGCATTGGATACCGTAGGTAAGACTGCCGGGATATTGGCGGCGGTAAATACCGTGTTTAATCCATTGTCAGCAGCAGGTTTTTTATTATTAAATCAGGCACTGTCAAAAGCAACAGAGGCACTGACGGCCTCACTACCGCAACAGGATGGTGATGCCAGTAAAGTGGCGATGATACCGGCAGAAAAAAGCAGTTGGAGGAATTAAAACAGTCGAACGATTTTCAGCAAAAATCAAAAGACTACCAGGCGGTTGCACAACTGATGTCTATGCTTGCGGATATTATACTTGGTATTCAGGGCTTTTAAAGCAGCCCGGTTATTCAAGCCCAGATTGGAAATAACCTTTTTTCTAAAGCTGCACAATTGATAGGAAGCGCTATTGAATCTGAATCCAGTGAACATGCTTAGAGAGCCAGCCTGCATCCTATTCGTGCAGGTTATCAGCGCCGCGCTGCGGAATGGCTGCACCAGGCCAAACTTAGTCAAATAGAAATAATAGAAATAATTAAATATAGCACGGTTGCTGCACTGCGGCTTAAAATAACTTCCGAAGAGTTGGCGATGCATGACCAGCAAACTAAAAATGCACAATTGGTTGAAGAATATATGTTAAGCAAATACACCAACAAAGAGCTGTACTACTGGATGATAACGCAGATTTCAAAAACGTATTTTTAAAGCTACCAACTTGCTTATGAAGTGGCTAAAAAAGCCGAAGGCGCTAATAGGTTTAAATTAGGCCTTGAGAGTACAGATACAAACTTTATTCAGTTTGGTTATTGGGATGGTTTAAAAAAAGGGTTACTGGCTGGGGAAGGATTAACAATTGATTTGAAAAGAATGGAAACTGCCTACCTCTAAAAAAATAAAAGAGAGTTAGAGGTTACCAAAAATATTTCTATATTAAACTTAAACGCAATGGCATTACTTGATTTACGAAGAGAAGGCCTCTATAATTTCCAGATACCTGAACTAATGTTTGAAATGGATTTCCCCGGTCATTATTTTAGAAGAATAAAATCAGTAAGCATAAGCATTCCTTGTATTGCCAGGCCTTATACTTCCGTAAGCTGCCAGCTTTCGCGAAGTAAAAGCTGTATCAGGAAGAATGATTTAAATGGAAGCAACGTTTTTAATCCATCAGCACCAGCAGAAAATTACAAAGAAAGTTATAGCAGTATTAGATCAATTGCCTCCAGTAATGCCCAGGACGGCAGCGGCATGTTTGAACTAAATTTTCGTGATGAACGTTACTTACCATTTGAAGGCGCCGGTGTAATAAGCGATTGGGAATTGGAGCTACCCAAAAAAGCAAGGCAGTTTGATTACAATACTATCTCGGATGTAATTATCACCATTCGATACACTACAAGAAATTCTGGCAGTTTGCAATTTAAGGATACCGTTAATCAAAAAATTAAAACTCAAATCAGCGATACAATTAGTATTATAAATGACGGTAAAGGGTTTTACAGGTTGCTGAGTTTAAAAAATAAATTCCCCGATATATTTTATGCAATAAAAGCAAAAACTTCAATACCTCATTTAAGTATCGGAAAAAATTTATTTCCCTATTGTACAAAAGAATTTGATATAAAATATTGGGGTAGGATATTTTAAAAAAAAGAAGGTTCTCGATTAATACCATCTACCCCCCCAACTAATATTAAAGCTGAAACTATTGATGAAAAATGGAAATTGAGACCTTTGGTTTTTACTTCTGTGGCTTTGGCGGTGGAAGGTGATATTTTGATAATGATTAATTACAAATTAGAAAATGAAGCTGGTAATTGATGGTTTCAGACATCAAAAAAAGATGAACGATGTTATGGTTATCTTCCTAAAAATGTTACCTGCTTTAGCACTAAAATATTGTAATAAATAATTGGGCATGCAGAAACAAGTTATTACCAGGCAGTTTATTATAATTTTTAAACTTCTTAATAGAATACAAAAAAAAGCGCCAAAACTTTCCAGGACTTTTTTAACTACAGGCAATCATCCATTCTACAAAGCTGCCTTTCTCATTTCTGCCACAGCCAGGTAAACCATAATTTCATCCAGTTGCTTTTTCAGCTGTGCGGCTTCTAACTATATGTCGGGCAGGGCCATAGCACCACCTCCTATCGCAAAAAGGCAATTTTGATAAATAGTTTTCCTGTTCTGTCCAATTATTTTTAATTATTTTTTTTGAGCCTGTTGGCGTTGTTCATCAATATATAGCCATTGTTAGCCTGTCGATGCCTATTGCTTTTTTGGTATGTCTTCAATATCAGCTATGCTGTGGCGGGCTGCCGATAATCTTCAATCGGTACTTTAACACCTCCCACCTTTACAAAATCGGTTAAACTCATTTCAGCAATTTTTAATAATCTTTACTTCAGTTTGGATTATTATGTTGCACTATAAAGTGGTTTTCCGCCAAAAGAATGTGTATTGATAAATTGAATACGCTTGATCGTACACTAATACTTTTGTTGTATTTTTTCTTCATCGTAAAAAAGTGTAACATTTCTGTTACAATTTTTCTAGTGCATTTTTTTGCAAAAGCATTTTTGCAACAACTTTGTTGCAATATATTTTTGTTGCCAAAAAAAGCAACTACAGCAACCAAATAAAGCAACTGCGGAAATATTACGGTTTTGCCCAACTGGATCTGGTGGTGTTTTTGTAGGTGCAGCGTGGCTTACTGTCAATGGCCGAAACGGGGAGGAGGAATTTGCCGGGGGCAGCAATGTTTACACTCGCAAGGGCCTTTCAATATAAGCAGCAAATACGAGATATTCTGCGGCAGAAAAAACTGGAGGCTTTGTAAAAAAGCCGACCCTCAAATACCAGCAATTGCTGAAACAACGGTTGACGGAATGCCGCTTTCCGGTAGTAGGCTAGCCAGGAAATTTAAAAAAATACTACAAATATAACCCGGCCATTTAGAAGCTTTATTTTCGATAACGGTTACTAAAATTTCTACCGGGACGTTTGGGATATTTAGGGAAGTTTCCTCCAGAATAACCTGTACGTTTTATTAAACACTTTTTATTACTAAGTATAAATTATTTAATTGACGATAAAAGATATTTGGGCTATCCCAAATATTAACATCTTTTAGTCCATTATAATAAACAGGGTGCATTTTAAACGGTAATTGTACCGTCGGCGCAACAAAAGCTATAAACACTTTTTTTAAAACGGATGTTTATAGTTTATAAAACCTCCGGCTATTTCGCAATCTATCGGGTCACATGCCCAACCCCTTTTACAAACAGAGGGAACCTTACTGCTGAAAAGTTGAAATGGTGTCCGTTTAGTTGAAAAATTAGCTAACAATGTGTTTAAATAATCGTTTAATTTATGAACAAGTTCCCTGGGGTTTTAAACCAATTCGGAGTTTGCATAAACTTTTCACTTTAATAATTTAAACTGCACCTGTCTACAGTCATCAACTTTTTGGCCCACGTCCATCCAACAGGAAACTAAAGAAAAGAAGATGCGCAATTTTTTGCATTACGGGTGAGCAGTTGCCTTTTTTAAAAGAATGTTTTGCGGCCAGTTCTGCCCAGGCTGGTGGCAGGCAACTTACCCTGTTTACCATCCCATCGTCGGGGCCGGGTGTGCAGTACAACGTAGTTACGCCAACAGTAGCCAGGCGTATAAAACACATGGGGCAAGGCTCAGCACTGCTAAAAACTACTAGCCCAGGTTTATAAACGTACGCATTTATGTATTTTGCTGAATACTTTTTTTTTTCAAATTGTGTAAGTAAGCTCATCTCCCCATGCAGGTCGCTACGGTGCAGTTGCAGTTGATTGTTGTGCGCTGCTTCCAAAATATTTCCGTTGCTATCTATCAATACTGCACCAATACCATAACCGCCTTCCTGCACACTTTTTAATGCCTGCAGCGAACTTGCTTTGGCATATTTATCATCAATAAACCTTTTGTCGGCCACAAAATTGTTAAGATAACCAGATAATTTTTGCAGTACAATTTTTATAGGGTCGTTTTCATTTATACCACACGGCAGTGCAGCTAATTTTTGCATGTATTCCGCTTTGCTATAGGTAACAAAATAGCTGTTCGGTACTGTATCTGACGTATTTTCAATTTGTGCAGTTACAATATTTGCTTTTACAACCAGCAGTAATAAAATAAAAATCAGCCAATTCTTATTCATTTTTTTCCTTTTAAATAATAATTAATTTAACCACCGTTGGTATTCGTTTTAAATAAAATAAAACATTTGTTTGTTGATGTATTATTGCGCAATACTTAATAGGTTCCTTAAAAACTAAGGCTGTTTATCATGTATTCTATAATAATAAACCCATAGTATCTGTTTATCAACTAATTGAAATTGGGATATCCAATTTTGCAATATTAGCAATTTGCTTTTGCAGCTTTGGGTTACGGCCCCCTAAAACGTTCGGATTACTTCTTTAACCAATAAATTTATTTTGGAAAAGCACTATAGAAAAAAGAATATATTTATTGCTAAAACTAAAATGAACCGAACGTTTCGTACCCTCATGAAACGAAGCAACGGTAACATATTACTGATGCTTACTTTTTGCGTAAAGCAAGTAAAAGAGTAAGTTACATAGCTATTTTATTTTATTCTTTTTCCTTATTTGCTTTTTTTCATGCTTGTAATATTATTATCACCTATACTTAACCAAACTTTTTAAATACTATTATGTTTTAGCAACAAATTTGGTTTTAGCGTTCACTTGCCAATCATCTGTTTCTATTATTTTCTCAATTCTTCCAGTTCTGCCGACAATTGTTGGTTTATCTTTATCAATTCCTTTATTGCTGCCAATGCAATACCTGCCGGATCCACAGTGCTTATGCCCTTATCATCTATACCTAAACCAAATAATTTACTAAAATCCTGAGCAGTAGGGCCTATATGATATTCATTGGTGCCTTTATATTTCCACTTGCTAATGGGCAGGAAAGAAATTTTATCAATTAGCTCATTTCCTTTTAATTCGGAAAAATCTTCTTTCCTATTTACATCGCAAGTATTGGTTTAGCTGCCCCCCTTAGTAAGGTAGGCACCATTTCCATTAGTAGCATCATCACCAACCTGCAGCGCACGTTGTGCCTTGGTTGTAGTAGTACCAAAGGCCCATCTGTCAACAGCACCATCCCCAAAAACCATGGTATTACTGGTAGTTACGATTGCGTCGGCACCAAGGGCGGTGGTATTAGATAAATTTGTGAAAGCTATTTGTGGCCCTGACCTGTAGCCTAAAGCCGTATTTCGATGGCCGGTAACATTATCATCTAATGCAGCGTAGCCAACGGCTACGTTATAGTCGCCAGTGGTATTGTCAATTAAACTAAAGGTACCCACTTTAGTATTATTTATTCCAATAGTATTATTTTCAAGCGATGTAAAACCAACACCTACATTAAAATAACCTATAACATTACTTTTTTTAACGCTATTTTGCCAATGGCAATGCTTCCAAAAATCGCTATGTTTATATAATGCACTGTCGCCAATAGCAATAGCAATACCACTTCCGCCATTATAACCTGCAGCATGCCCAATATAAATACCTGCATTATCAGGGAGGTCAGTTGTAGAAATATCGTTAAAACCTGGCTTATGTTTAACGGCGATGGTATAATAGTTAGCAACAGCATTTTGAAGTGCTTCTTTACCCACAGCAACACAAAATTCAGGAGTGGTTGCATTTCTTCCTGCACCATTTCCTAAAAAAGTATTGGAGCTACCGTCTATATTTTCTGTACCTGCATCTTCGCCAAGGAAGGTATTTCGTCCTCCTATCATATATTTTTACCGGCCTCTTCGCCCACAAACACATTTCCGGGGCCTGTGGTATTTAAAAATTCAGATCGGGCACCTACAAATAAATTACCGAAACCGCTGTTGTTTTCACCTCCTGCCAGGTGCCCAAAAAAAACGTTATTGGTACCGATGGTAATTGCACCAGCTATTTGACAAAAAAACGTTATTAGTTACCGGATCAATTTTGCCAGGCAGAATATTGTCGGTTTTAAAAAGTAAAGCTTTATTATCTGTAGTGCCAATAAAATCGGTGGTCGTGTTTGTACCGCTGTTACCGGCCACATACCATCCCTTTCCCAGGTTACTTAATGTTACAAATTTGCTCCATTTGGTACCATCCCAAAAATAATAGCCTTGTCCATCGGGCAGGCCTGTGTTGGTATTATAAATTAACAATGATGTTTGCGTAGTTGCAATGGTGGCAACATCCGTTTCTGACAGCAGGCTTACCCGTGGTATCAGCAAACCTTTATTAGTGCTTCTAACATCAAGCATGGCGCTTATATGTGGCAGGGTTCTGCTATTATTAATAGCCACGTTTTGTGCATTTGTTGTAAAAACACAATGAATAGTTGTAATTAATAGTAAAAAAAAATTTTTTCATAACCTGTTTAATTTATAATGATAAAAATTTAAACTATTTTATTTTAGGAATGATAATTCCTTATCCATTGCTTGTATACTAATACCCTTTTGAGCGAGTGGTTTTTTACCGGTACATCAAGAGCCCAACTATTATACTACCGTGCAATTAAAAAAATTACTTGCTCCGCTGCTATGCAATATTTTGCCATATAATAGATACGTATATTGTTATGAAAGATATAATTATTATTTTTTGGATTACAACAGGTGAAGGCATTTAATACAGATTATTTTCCACAGTCTGATTACTTAATTTTACAAAGGACTGTGCAAAAAGTATTTATTGTTGTTGTATAGTATATGGCAGGCCCTAACATGCAATAAGTATTCTGCATATTTTATCTGCCAAACCGGCCCTTCTGCCATTAAACATTATGAATACCAGGTTAAAGAGAAACGCCTTTTAGCAGCAAGCTCGTATTCAAAAACCAATCTACCAGTTAAGCACCATTTGCAATTTTATAAAATTGGCCTTTAACGGCCTCAGCAGCAATAAGGCACTGCATTATTACAAGGGATGAGGCGGTATTTTTGGGTATAATGTGTTCCTTATTGGCCTCCGTATAAAATCAGTAATTAATTTTACTAAAGGCCAGGATTATATGCCAACTTAGTTAAAGCTGGTCGTTTTTATCATTTTCTAAGGGTTGAAATTTTTTGATAAGGTAAAACTTAAACCCGGCCGTTAAAACCGAAAAAAAATTAAAGGTCATATCACGTTGTGCACAATTACCTTTTACCTGCTGGTTTTAAATAAAATACTCTTGGCATTAGCAGTATTTATGCATAATATTATTGAAGAAAAGCCATCGGCACCTGCTTATTTTTTACTCATTAACGCTATATAAAATTAAAGTCGGTGTGCTTACATTGCCCCTATAGCCCTATAAATTCAATAGTACTTTATTTATACATCTAATTTTGCAAAGTAAAATCTTTACGTTCAAAATGCCTGTATCTTACTACAGGCAGGGCTAATAAATTGCTTCTTTTAATCTTTGTATAAAATAATTTCGATGCCTTTAATTGTAACGATCTTATTTTTTGCAATCCTTATTTTACTTTTAAAGTGATGAAATTCAAACACTTTAAATATTAAACCCATTACTTCTAAATCTTTCCTCAATTTATCTTCTAATAGTTATACTTCATTCGTTTAAAATGGTAACAGTGTTTTGTAGCGTTCTGCCAGTTCCTTTATGCGTTGGGTAAGGCGTAGGCTAATACGCTCTATTTCAAAGTATACGCTGCGTTCAATGCTTGTCATCCCATTATTGTCCACTACCAATTGCTTTATATCAGTTTTGGTTAATGTTTTGCATAGTGCCATTGCAATTTTATTTAATCGGGCTTCAACTTCTTTTAACTTTAATTCAACTTGGTTTGCCAGTTCATAAGTTTTATGTATTGCCCCAATATAGCTGCCTCTGCTAACATGTCCCAAAAAGCCAAAAAAAGAGCCTTAGACAGTTTTGGGTTCGGCAGGCACCGTCAGTAATTCTCCCAGATACCTTTGTATAGGGCTTTTTGCTTTCGGCACCGGTTTTTTTCTGTTGGTTTATTGGCCGATAGCTTTTTTAATTGCTTTTGCCTGTTGGCTTTGTTCACTTAGTAACATCACAGTAGCCTTCGCCCCCATTGTGTTCTGCTTCCAGTTTCAACAAAGTGGTGGCAATGTTTTCTCCTTCTGCCTCCAAATCTATAATGGCTGTTTTTCTGCCAGTGTAATATTGTTATTCAATAAAGCTTTATCCAATAACGGGGTGCAACCATTTCCACCTTTTTCAAAAGTGGTATAAAGTAATTGATAACCAACAATTACCTATTTGCTCAAAGTGTAAAACAGCCATACATTACCTGCAAAAAATTAACCGGGTAAAATTTTATCTTTTGATGAAATACTTCCGTCAAAACTATCCTGTCAAAAAAAATAATTTTCAAAAATTTTTTTGCAAACAGGTAATTATTGATAAATAAACTTACAGACAAGTTTGGAATAAATAACGCCTGGTTGGTATATACACGGCAAGGGAGTAAACATTTGTTACTTAGCCAAAAATTGTCAGCAACCAAAAGCGCATTGTACTACTTCTGTTAATTAATTAAGGTAAAACTACCTTTGCGCCATGACAAAAATAATTTTAAAACCAAGAATAGGCAACAGGGTAGTTAACGGCCACCCGTGGATCTATGGAAACGAAATAGATAAAATTGACGATAAGGCTACACCCGGCTCAATAACCGAAGTATATACCAGCGACCAAAAATTTGTAGGAAAGGGTTACGTAAACCCGGCCTCGCAAATTGTAGTAAGGTTATTAACCCGTAACCGAAACGATGAAATAAATGAAGCTTTTTTTCACGACCGCATTGCCGCTGCCTGGCTATACCGCCAGCATTTGGGCTACACCGAAAACTGCCGTTTGGTTTTTGGTGAATCAGACTTTCTTCCTGCCCTGATCATAGATAAATTCGACCACTATTTTGTAATACAAACCCTTTCGCTTGGTATTGATGTTTGGAAAGACGCAATAGTAAACAGCCTACAAAAAATATTTAATCCAAAAGGCATTTACGAACGCAACGATGTACCGGTGCGAACGCTGGAAGGATTGCCATTGCAGAAAGGCTTTTTATCTGCACCGTTTGATACCAATATTATTATTTACGAAAATGGCCTAAAGTTTTATGTAGACATAGCGAACGGGCAAAAAACAGGCTATTTTTTAGACCAGCACGATAATCGCCGGGCCATTAAAAATATTGTGCACAACGCCAGCGTACTTGGTGTATTTTGTTACACAGGCACCTTTGAATTACATGCCGCGCACTATGGCGCTAAAAGCGTTTTGGGGTTAGACATTTCGGAAAGTGCAGTGGAAATGGCCAACAAAAACGCCCTATTAAACAACCTGCAAAATATCTGCACTTTTAAGGAAGTAAACGCCTTTGATGTTTTAAAAGTTTGGGCAAAAGAAGGGAGACAGTATGATGTAGTGATGTTAGACCCACCAGCATTTACAAAAAGCAGGCAAAACATTGACAAAGCTATTACTGGCTACAAAGAAATTAACCTGCGCGGTATGAAACTTGTAAAGCCTGGCGGCTTTTTGGTTACCAGCAGTTGCACCAATCTGGTTTCGCCCGACCTTTTTTTAAAAACCATTGACATTGCTGCTGCAGATGCCAAACGAACCCTTCGCCAGGTTACTTTTAATGCCCAAAGCCCCGATCACCCCATTATCTGGAACATTGATAATACCAACTACCTGAAATTTTTGATAGTGCAGGTTCTTTAAAAAAAGCAGGCCATTTAGCAGGGTCGCATTTAAGGTAGCTTTACCATTATGACCATAAAACAAGCCACTATTGCCGATGTACCACAAATACAGGTGGTTCGCAATAGCGTTACTGAAAATACATTATCGGACCCAGGATTGGTAACCGATAATGACTGTATTGATTTTATTACGAGGCGCGGAAAAGGATGGGTATGTGAGATTGAGGGAGCTGTAGTGGGTTTGTCAATTTTGGATTTGCAGGAACATAACGTGTGGGCACTATTTGTGCATCCCCTGTACGAAAAAAAAGGGATTGGCAAAAAGCTGCACGATGTTATGCTAAACTGGTACTTTAAACACAATAAAACAACCCTTTGGCTTGGTACCTCGCCGGGTACACGGGCGGAAACCTTTTACGAGCTGCAAGGCTGGATAAAAAACGGCCAACATGGAAATGACGAAGTTAAATTTGAAATGACCGAAGCTGACTGGCAGCGCAAACAGCAATAGCAACACCGATGTTTGCATATTCAGAACTCCTTGCCCGCCATACTAAATTGCATTTTAACAAGCAAAATGAAAAAGCTACCTAAAACGCTTTACTACTCTTACGCATTAAAACGACTCCCGCCCCGACAGCGCCAACCGCACGGTCAACGGCCTTATTAAAAAGATATAATGACTGTTCAAAAAAAAATTTGGCCGCACTTCAATTTGCGTCGGGTAAATTATTCTGATATTTTCACCAACAAAAAATCCCCCACGTAACCGGCGGGGGATTCTTAAATTTTAAATAACAGGTTATTGCTTTACAAACGGTTGTACGCTGGTTTGGCAGCCGCTGTTGCACACCGCTTTTAAAAGGTAGCTGCCAGCCGCCAACCTGCCTACCTGTAAGCGAACAGGATTATCGCCGCTAATCAGGTTGGCACGTTGCTGCATTACAACTTTACCCGATAGGTCAGAAATTAAAAAGGTAACCATGTTGTTTGCCGGCGAAGTAACCAGCAGGTTTAGTACGTACTGTACAGGGTTGGGATACACCGCACTTAATTGAAGAACCGTTGGCCTTGAACCCTTAAGCACTACTACCTGCGAGTATTTGAAACTGCCGTCGCGATCAAGCATTTTTAGCCTGTAATAGCTACTGCCCTTAAATGGCTTATTGTCAGTAAAATTATATGGCAATGTTTCATTACTTACGCCATTGGCAGCCTTAGACTGTATAAAGGCCAGAGCACTAAAGGCTATACCATTAGCTGAACGCTCCAATTCAAAACCGCGGCTATTTTGCTCAAACGAGGTTTGCCAGTTCAACAAATTTTTGCCGGTTGAATGTTGGCCGGTAAAACTGGTAAGTGTTAAAGGCAGGGCAGCACCTGTTAAACGCACAGAAAAGGTTCCGCCATCTACTTCTTCAAAAAAACCATATACCCTAAAATAATAGGTTTGGCCTGCCACAGCGTTTTGTATGGTAAACGTTTCTCCCTCGGCATCAAAGGCATCATCGGCACAGCCAATATTGGCAAATTCGCTACAGCTACCAATATAAACCTGAAGCACGGGGTCTAAACCAACTGCTACATTAGTTACATTAATGGTAACGCTACCGTTAGATGTAGCACTAAACTTAAACCATACATCATCATTGGCATTACCGCTAAATTGATTACATATTTCGGCTTCAAAACTTTGACTTGCACCAAGCGTGGTGCCATTTATAAGTGCCGTGGTAAGTGTAATGGCATTTTGGCAATTGTCGTTTGGCGGGGGCGGGGGCTTTGCAATTGTGGTAAACGAGGTTGCACCGCTACGGCATGTGGTAGCCGAGGTATCGCCATTAACAATAGCCCTTATGTAAAAATTGTAGGTAGAACTGTAATCAATTAATCCATTACCACCAAGGTTAACGGACGTTTGGGCGGTAAAAAAAATGGTCTCAAAACTTGTACCGCCATCTACACTTAGCAATACAGCGTATTCGGTAGCACCGGGCACAGCGTTCCAACTAATTACAGCAGCCGCTGGCGATACATTGGTTGCACCATTGGTTGGGGCCACATTGGTAACACATGGAATAACTGGCGGATCGGATACTGTAAAACTCGTGGCATTATTTGCACAGGCAACCGAAGCAGTATCGGCCCCAATTATGGGCCTGATATAAAAATAATAGGTAGTGTTGTAACTAAGCGGGCTAATATCGGCCGCGGTAACTGAGCCATTTAAAGTACCGAGGTTAAAAAAATCGATACCAGTAAGGCTAAACATTACCGTATAGCCTGTAGCATTGGGCACTGCATTCCACGATATGTTTACGGTTTTTCCGGTAATGGCTCCCTGTATAGGTGCTACATTACTTGTACACAATACAATCGCCCTGCGCGACCATGCAGAGGTGACACCCTCGCCGCAAACACTTCTAACATATAAAAAATTATTTGAAGTAGTGGACAGCGTGGTTATTTGAACCGATGTGGCCGTAGTTAATGTTCCGGACGCAGGAGGAAGAATGCTTGTTGACACTGCATATTCATATTGGCTTACGCCGGCAACGGCATTCCACGAAAAGGTGACCGAGTTACCCGACCGGTTGGTTAAGGTTGTTTGGCTGGGCGCAATACACGATAATGGTGTAAACCTAAATACCTGGTTGGTAGAAGGCCTGAGAGAAATATCGGCCGTTTCGGTAGTTGAGCTTACCGTAGCGGCGTTAGTACTACCACTTACCGATAAAAAATTACCGCTGCCAACCAACTGGCTGGTAATGCCTATAGAAGCACTGGCACTTCGGGCATTGCCCGCTTCGCGCCGGTATATAAAGTCAATAATATTACTACCCTCGTACAACTTTGCCTGGAACGAAATGCCAGCCGACGTTGCAGAAAATATCCACCGTGCACGGGACCATTCTACTGTAAATACCCGGTTTGGGGCAATGCCTGTTAATTCGTATTTGAGGTTAGATTCATTTACCAGGTCCATATCATCCCAAAGTGGTGCTATTACCGGCCGAATGCCTGTTAAGGAAACAGCACCCGAAGTAAGGTTGTTTTCAAAATAATCTTCGTCGGGGTTGTCAACAAAGCCAGCCCCCAAAGTCATAAATCCGTTTACATTTAAATTTACTGCACTATAATTAACGCCGTTGTAAACAAAATTAAACCCAATAGAAACGTTGTTTGCGTAACCCTCATCGGCAGGGCCAAACACCCCGGCAAAGGGCGAAATAAGTGTTGGAGTGATACCATTTGTAAGGGCCACATAACTACCCGTTGCAGTAGAAAAAGAATAGCTGACCTGGGCCTTTACCCCTGACCATACCATTAACAAAATAAATACCGAAAGGAAAGTTGATTTCATAACATTGAAATTTTTAAAAGTCTGCATATAGTTAAAAAAACGTTTCTGGACGGCCAGGTTAATTGTATAAACAAGCACCAACAATAAATGCCGGTGAGTAAACATTATAAAAAATAACTAGTAATTTTTATTGATTCCAAAAAATTAAAGGAACCATACAAATACTGAGGAGCATTTTGAAGTGGGGGTAGTTGCATTATTAAGCAGTTTTTTTGAAGCTACTAAAAAAAACTGGTTTTCATTATAGGCTGTTGTTTTTTGTTGCTTAGGTATTGGCAACGCTTGTTTCAACTTGTTTCATTTGCGGAAAAAAAGAGAAAATCAACATGGTAAGGGTTAAAAGAAGTATTGCGAATATGCCCCATTTTTTTTCAGGGCACTCTCCCATTTCGCATTGCGTAACTACCAGGTAATTGCGGATAGCCCAGCTAAAATTAAAGGCGCAAACAAAAACATTTATGCGTTTGGCCCAAATGGAAGGCAATAAAAACAACATTAACGATAATGAACTAAATACGATTTGCATTATGCCTGGCCTACCATAGTTTACCACGGCTGCATTCATACCTGTAACATTGCTATTAATAGAGGGAATGTATACCCAGGGTACAAAACAACACGCTACTACTAATAAAGTGCAAACGATATAGGCGATATTGGTATTTTTCATACAATAAAATTAAGCGGGTATTGGTATTAAAATAAAATAATCATGTCTCTACGCCCTACTCAAAGGTTAAAAAACAAAAAACCGTTGATATTGCTATCAACGGCCAAAAAATGTTAGTTGCTTGTTTATTGGTATACACGTATATAATCCACTTCCATAGACGCCTCGTTGAAAGCGGCTTCTACGGGACCACCAAAATCGCCGCCGATAGCAATATTCAATATAAAAAAAAAGTTAGCATTAAATGGTAAGGCGTTGGAATTTTTTACCGTGTGGTACAGAACATCGTCCACAAAAATTTTGATGCTTAACGACGACCAGTCTACCGAATATTTATGAAACTCGGTGGTGGCATTATTGATTATAACACTGTTGCCATCAGCATTTCCGCCAAAGCGCAAGGGGTAATGCAGCGTACCGTAAATGCGGTTAAGATTTTTGCCAACGTGCTCAGCAATATCAATTTCGCCGCAGGCGGGCCATGGCAAAGTAGATATATTGCTTCCCAGTGTCCATAAAGCAGGCCACGTACCTACCCCTGCCGGAAATTTAGCCAGTATATCCACCTTGCCATATTTAAACGAATATTTGTCTTTAGATAATATCCTTGCCGATGTAAACGGCGCACCACTAAAAGTTTCGCGTTTGGCAGTGATTTTTAGTTTGCCGTCAGTTACTATAACGTTTTGGGGCCTGAGGGTATAGTGTTGTAACTCGTTGTTGCCCCAGCCACCGGCACCAAGGTCGTAACCCCACTTTAATGGGTCAGGCGCACCATTGGTATTAAACTCTTCGCTCCACACCAGCAATCGCGGAATGTTGATGGTTACCTGCGCAGTGCCCGAAACAGACTGACCGCCAGCGCTTTTGGCAACTACTGTTACAATGTACGTATCGGATGCTGAGTACTTGTAGGTGTATATGCCCGATGGAACTGCAAGAAATGCACCGTTGCCAAAGTTAAACTCGTAGCTAACTGCGTTAGTGGCCGTGGCTGTAAAGGCAACACTGCCGCTGTTATCAGGGTTTACCACTGCCGTTATTTGCAGGTTTGTCGGGGCAATATTTGACGTACCATTTCCGCCGCTTTTACTACAGGATTCAAAAACTATAAACGATAAAAAGCTTACAAACAAAACTATTTTCATGACTATTATTTTAGAAGTGATTGATTTAAAAGTTACGTAATTGACATTTAATGTTTGCATGATTGGTTTTTCATTTGCGTATACAAACAACTACAACATAATCTATCCAACATTAAATTTGTCGGGCGCTAACTAAACAGCAAGTTACTTAGATGCCATACCAATGGGTTTAATTACCTGCACCTTTCCGTTGTTTTTAGATATAACTACTATATCACCTTCTTTTCCTTTTAAAGTAACCTGGTCGCGGGCATCGCCGGGTATATACACCCCCAACGACCTGTGCGCTACCGGTGTAAAATCACCTTTTCCATTGCCCTTTAACAACAATCCTATACTGGCATCTCCATTGCCCTGCTGTACCCTATACGGGTAAAAATTACCCGAAAGTAGCAGGTCACTTTTTCCGTCGCCATCATAATCCTTATAACTAATACCATTTACACAGCTAAACTGAACCTGTAGCGGTAGTTGCTTTTGAGTGTATTGGCCGTTGTTATTAATAAAAATGGCCGAACTGGTTTGATATACAAAATATTTTTGCGCAGTAACTACCTGGGTGGGTGTAATAATAGTTTCGATGGTGGCATTGCCGTACCGGGCGTATTTTAAAAATTGCTTGTTAAGTGTGGGCATCTGCTCCACCAACTCATCCCGCGAATGCGTAGGAAAGGCTTTTCCCTTGTAGTATTTGGTCATGATGGGGTCAATACTTCCATCGTTATTAAAATCGCCAACGTAGGTTATTAACGGTTCGGCCAGGCTACATTTGTATTGAGTATTGGTGCCCATATTGCCTGCCACCAGGTCCATATCGCCGTCGCCATCTACATCGGCCAACTGTATTTTACTCCACCAACCGTTGGTTTTGTCTAGCCCAACCTTACTGGTAATTTCTTTAAACCGCCGCCCGTTTTCGTTTTTAAAAACCTTTATGGGCATCCAATCGCCGGCTACGATCAGGTCTGGCCATCCGTCGGCATCAACATCGCTAAAGGCTGCGGTAGACACCATGCCGGCAGTAAACAGTTCGTTGCCACCAGCCATAGGAGTGATGTTACTAAAAATAACCTGGCCCGTAGTTTTGTCGTAGTCGTTGGCTAGCAAAATGTTACCGCCTGTTAATGGATACTTTCCAGGCACTGTTCTGTCGCCAACAAAAAGATCAATATCGCCATCCTTATCAAAGTCGGCTGCTATTACACAGCTACCGCTAAAAACCTCCCTTGGCAATGCACCTTCAGCATACGTATAAATCCCTTTACCGTTGTTTAAATAAAGCCGGTCCTGTAGCTCGGGCCCCGGTTGCCTCCATTCATTACCGCCACTTACTACGTACAAATCCTGGTCGCCATCGTTGTCGGCATCAAAAAAAACAGTGCCAACATCTTCACAAATAGCATGTTTTTGCCATGGGCCATTATGAATGGTAAATGTTGCATTGGCATTTTGAAAATACATGGCACCTGCCTGCCCTGCCGGCCCTCCAATATAAATATCATCCAACCCATCGCCATTTACATCGCCCTTGCTCATTAAAGGCCCCTGTTTTGAAAGTTGAAAGGGGATCAGGAACTCCCGCTTAAAATCAACATAATCGTTTTCGTTTTGCTCAAAGCCAATGCCTGCCTTACTGGTAACATCGGTAAATAATACGTTACCACCAGCGCTTTCAGGGCTCCAGGGTTTACTATCGCCCTGTAATATTTTAATGGTGGTGTTGATAGCTGGGTTTTGCACGGTTGTGGCGGCTATACCATTCCAAACCACCACCACTTTATTTATTTTTGGCTGCTTCCCAATACCAAAATTTAAGGTATAGTCAACTGACGATTGATAGCCCCGCACCGGGTACATTTCCTGCATTTGGGTGCTGCTTTCGGTATATATAAACACTTTGGCACCAAGGCCAAAAGTGTTTTTGCCTTCGCCTTTCAAATGTATTTTTAAAAAGTTGTTTGCGTCGGTAGTGTTGCTGTTGTTTTGGTACAACCAGGCAGGCTCATTGTTATTGCAAACCACCAGGTCCAAATCGCCATCGTTGTCAAGGTCAACATAAGCGGCGCCACTACTAACCCCCGGCTCATCAAGTCCCCACGGTTCGCTTTGGTTTTTAAAGGTGAGGTCGCCATTGTTTTTAAACAGGTAATTACCAATTCGAGTGGAAGGCATTTTTTTTACCAGGTCAAAAAGGGGCATATTCTTTTCGTACAATTCCTTCGTAGACACATCCAGCCCTTTTTGGGCCGCCTCTTCAAAGGCGGCAGCCACATCGTATTTTATAAAATCAAGATTGGTATAATCGCGAAGATAACCGTTGGTTACAAACAGATCTTTAAGGCCATCGTTGTCAAAATCGGCAAATAACGACGCCCAGCTCCAATCGGTATTGGAAACACCTGCCAACTGTCCTATCTCGCTAAATATTGGTAAACTGTCGGCAGTAAAGCCTCGGTTTAGCTGCAACATGTTACGGGAGTACTGGTTACCATATCCACTATCAACCATTAGCTTTTGCTGATCGTACTCATCGCCGCCCTTCAGTATTTTTTGGCGGTAATTATCCTCCGGCAACATGTCCATGGTAATTACATCGGGTAACAGGTCGTTATTATAATCGGCTATGTCAATGCCCATAGTGCTGCGGCTAATATGGGCAAACACCTGCTTGCACACTTCTTTAAAAGTGCCGTTTCGGTTGTTGAGGTACACAAAATCCTGTTCATTAAAATCGTTGCTGACAACAATGTCAGCCCAACCGTCCTGGTTAAGGTCGCTAATACTTATGCCGAGCCCAAAGTTGATGCCACTGCCATAAATACCTGCTTCGCTGCTTACTTCGGTAAAGCGACCACTATTGTTACGGTATAACCTATTACCAAATTTTGGATGGCGCAGGTTGCGCAGCCGGGTAGTATTGTAAAAGGGAGAATAAAACCCTTGTGCATGGTTCAGCAGAAACATGTCAAGGTCACCATCGTTGTCGTAGTCAAAAAAAGCCGATTGGCTGGTGTAGGTACCGGGGGCATCAAGTCCATAGGCCTTTGCCTGCTCAGTAAATTCGGGAACACCCTGTGCATTGTTACCCCCGTTTATAAAAAGTTGGTTGGCGCGGTCGTCGTCGCTACCAAAACCTGAGTAGCAAACATATATATCAAGCAAGCCATCGCCGTTAACATCGGCCATATTAGCGCCGGTGCGCCAGGCTTTTTTACCGGCAACCCCTGCCACATTCGTTACCTCTTTAAACGTAATATTTCCGTTGTTTAGGTATAACGCCGATGTGCTTTGGTTACCGGTAAAAAAAAGATCTGGTAATCCATCCTGGTTCAGGTCGCCTGTGGCTACCCCATTACCGTTGTAGTAATATTCGTATGTCAGCACATTTGTTTCAGCGGTTTCGGTAATGGTATTGGTAAACGTAATTCCGGAATGCTCCGGCAAAATTTTCTCAAATTTTTTTAACGGCTTACCACAACCGAATAAAACAATCAAACCACATAATACACTTAAATACCTATTGGTCATACGTAAATAATATACCCAAAAACACAGTTAGTAACCCGCATTTTGTTGCAGATTAGGGTTCCTGTCTATTTCGGCTTGAGGTATAGGCAAAACATTATAAGCCTCTTTGTACGAGCGGTTTTCAAGTGCCTGTATGCTATAATTAAATGAGCTACCTACCCGGTTAATCACCATTCTGTTTACAGGAACATTAAAAAAAGTACTGCCCAGTTTCCAGCGGCGCACATCCCAAAAGCGATGCTCTTCAAAGGCAAGTTCTACCCTTCTTTCGTTGCGGATTTTGTCGCGCATATCCACCTGTGACAAGCCTGAAAGCAGCGGCTGACCAGCCCTTTGCCGCACAATATTTATAGCGGATAAAGCATTGGCATCTCCGCCAACTGCTTCATTTTGAGCTTCGGCAAAGTTTAACAATACCTCGGCATAGCGAATAAATATCCAATCATTATCACCACCCTGGTATACCTGGTCGGGTGTAACATATTTTTCATCAAGCAATTTTTTAAGACCGTAACCAGTTTTGGTCCGATCGCCATTGGCAGCCTTTTGAGCATTACCATCAGCAAAAGTTTCAACGGTTACTCCCTTCCATGGCGAGCCATTATGAAGAATGGATTGATCTAAACGATTATCGCGGTTAACGTAAGGCGTTTGTGGGTTATAGCCCGAGGTAACATCGCTGATTGGCTTACCGTTTTTCATTTCGTATGCATCTACCAGGTTTTGTGTGGGCGAAAAACCACCCCATGCACCACCTACCACGCCGCCTTCCTGAATGCTCATAGCCAGCTTCCAGGGGGTTTGTTGGGTGCGGTTTGGACGCTCATATTTACTGGCAAAAATCACTTCATTATTGCCGGCCTTATCTAAAAACAAACGGTAGTAATTTGGAAATAGTGAATAAGCATTTAAATCCATAACGGCTTTGTTAGCAGCAGCCGCCTGCTGCCAGCGGCTGGCGTCATTTGATGGGTTGTTTAAAGGGCTGGCATAATACAATAGCATTCTGCCTTTTAAAGCCAATGCGGCACCACGGGTAGCACGGCCCAACTCGCTGGCGGTAACCGGCAACACTGCTGCGGCAGCATCGCAATCGGCAATTACCTGGTCAAGGCATTCTTTATAAGTTTTGCGAGGCACTAACAAATCTTCATCAATATTTTGCTCTTTAATAACTAAAGGCACCCCACCAAACGCTTTTACAAGGTCGGCATAACAAAAGGCCCTGATAAATAGTCCTTCGGCTTTCAACCTGTTTTTTAAAGCAACATCGCCTGGCACGCCATCAATTCGCGCCAGCAGAATATTACATTTACGGATTACTGAATAGTTAAAGAACCACATTTCGGTGCCATAAGTAAAACTTGGGTTAAGGTCGCCCGAGTTTACGTTATTTAAGGTAGTAGCCGTAGGGCCTTCAGCCTCGTCGGTGGCCATGGCCAACATTCCCATACCCATTGACCAATCGTTGCCAAGGCCGGCATCTCTACGGTCAAAACCGCTCAGCAGGCTGCCATAAATATTAGTTACAAATTGGTTGGTTAAAGTAATGTCTTCAAATACAGCCACATCCGACACAAAGTTTGTTGGCTTTATATCAAGTATATCTTTATTGCAGGCACCTACTACTACGGACACAACGATAAGTAGTAATACACTCATTTTTTTTACTTGCATAACAATCTAATTTAAAGCTTATATCTATTTTGAAATCTAATTATTTTTAAAACTGAAGGTTTACACCAAAGTTAAAAGTTACCTGTTGTGGGTAATACCAGCCCGCAGCATTAGTATTTTCCGGATCAACATTTTTGATATTGGTAAAGGTTAACAGGTTTTGGCCGTTGGCAAAAATTCTTAATGAACTTGCCCCTATCGCTTTTAACACTGAGGCTTTTACTGTGTAGGCTAACTCCAGGTTTTTTAACCGCATGTAAGAGGCGTCTTTAACCCAAAAACTGCTATTTTGTTGATTATTACCATCAGACTGTAGGTTTAATCGCGGCAACGGTGCATCAGGACGGTCGGGGGTCCAACGATCGAGCCACTCGCCAGTTACACGGCCGCTGTTGTAAAATGCCCATGCGGCGTTTTGAGTAAGCAGTTGCTGTACCCTTGTAGCACCTTGCAACAAAAAGTTAAGTTCGAAGGATTTGTACACTATACCCCCGGTAAAACCATATAAAATTTCGGGTAATGTACCACCACCCAAATAGGTAATGTCAAAAGGGTCAATTATACCATCGGGTTTACCTGCCGGGCCACTTACATCAGCATATTTAATATCGCCGGGGCCCGTTGAATTTAAAAACGCGGATGGTTTTGGAGAATTATTATAGTCGGCCTGGTCTCTAAAAATACCGATAGCCTGGTAGCCGTAATACCCATTGTTTGACCTGCCGGTTATTTTTCGGTTTTCGGGTACATTAGCAGCCTCTGCAGCTTCAATTATTTTGTTACGTGCAAGGGTAAAATTTGCCCTAATGTAGTACGATAGGTTATTGGTAATTTTATTATCGTGCGTAAGGTTTACTTCAATACCCTTATTGTCAACAATACCCAGGTTTTCGCTAGGTAATGAGCCACCAAATGTAAATGGAACCGATAAACTTCTGGTAGCAAGTATATCCGATCTTCTTTCTCTAAACAGTGTTACATCAAAACCCAGTAAACCATTCCACATGCGTGCTTCCACCCCTATGTCGGTTTTATTTGCCTTTTCCCATGTTAGGCTGGTATTGGCAATGGCACCGGGCTCAAGGCCATTAACAAATACGCCACCAAAAGGATAGTTATTGCTTACCAGGTTGTACCGGTTGTAATAGCCAAAACGGCTGGGAATTCTATCGCTACCTAATTGCCCGGTAGAACCTTTTAACTTTAAATAATTCAACGCACTTATATTTTGGAAGAAAGTTTCTCTTGAAGCTACCCAACCTACCGAGATGGCAGGAAAATAACCGGTCCTGTTTTCTGGCGAAAAGTTTTCTGACTGGTCCCGCCTTAAACTAACCTGAAAAAGATATTTTCCGTCAAAATCATAATTGATACGGGCTGCCGCACTGCGAAGTCCAAAACGGTCTTCATCATCGCTTAATACCTCGTTTAAAGCCGGACCGAAATTTAAAATTTCAAGCGCTGAACTTGTAAATGAATTACGTGCTGCAAACAATCCACTATTGGACGTTTCTTTTTGAAGAAACAATACAAGGCCAGATACATTGTGTTTTCCAAACCGACGGTCGTAATTGATGTGCCCCTGTATTTCTGTTGACTGCCCTTCGCCAAAATTTTTAGATAAAGAAGGTTTGGTTGGCGCACTTGCCGTATAGGTTCCATCAGGGTTTTTTACATACAAGGGTACGTTTCTGTTGAATACTTTTCCGTATGAAAAATTTCTATCGTATGCCAAAACGCCTTTAACTGACAGCCCTTTTACACCCGGAATATCCTGTACTATTTGAAAATTGGTTAAGATAGTGTTGCTGTTGTTTCTGTTATAACCAGCCTCGGAGCTTATAAATGCCAATGGGTTAGGATATACACCGGGAGCCGCTAAAAGGCCATTTGAAAAGATAGCTGGTTGGGTGGGCGGATTACGCATGGTGTGCTCAAAAATAGAAGCGGTTGACTGGGGCGGCGAATTGCGGTTTTCTAACCTCCCCGATATATCGGCCGTAAACTTGGTGGTTTTGGTAACCTGTATATCAAGGTTAGTACGAATATTATATCTTTTATATTTTAAGGTACTGTATAAACCCTGGTCGTCTAAAAACCCCAGCGATGTAAAATATTTTACCTTATCGGTTCCACCATTAAACGATAGGTTGTGCTGCATACGGTTAGCGGTACCGCCTAAAACCAACCCCATCCAATCGGTATTTGGGAAGAGGTCCCGATCAGTACCATTTTTAAACTGCTCTAACCGGTCGTTGCTAAACTCAACCGGTGCACCGGGGTTATCGTTTAATTTAGCTTCGTTAAACAATACGCCATACTCGTACGAACCTAAGTTGTCGGGCAAACGGGTAACTTTATTTAAGCCATAGTTAAACGAATAGCTAGCCGATACTTTACCGGCCGTACCACGTTTTGTAGTAACCAATACAACACCATTTGCGCCCTTTACTCCAAAAATGGCGGCCGAAGATGCATCTTTAAGTATGCTGATTGTTTCAACCTCGTTTGCATCTAATTGCGAAAAATCGCGGTATTGCCTTACAATACCATCCACCACAAACAATGGTTCCATTGAACCGCCACCAAAGGTTGCGTTACCCCTGATAAATATTTGCGCAGCATCTGCACCAGGTTCGCCGGTGGTTTGTTTGGTAATTACGCCAGATACACGGCCGGTAAGGGCATTACTTAAGTCGCTCACCGGGCTTTGCACAAGATCTTTGGTTTTTATTGTGGAAATAGAGCCGGTAACATTACTTTTTTTCTGCGAACCATAACCGGTAACTATTACTTCGTTCATTGCACTTTCCATTGGTTCAAGAGTAATACTCATTGGTCCAATACCATCTGCAGCAACATCTATGTCAGTCATACCTACAAACGTAATACGTAACGTGCTGTTTGCAGAAGGCACTAAAATAGAAAAACTTCCCATTTTATTAGTGGAAGTAACTGCTTTTGAGCCAGTTACCGATACGGTAGCACCTTCTAACGGCGTACCGGTAACTTTATTTGTTACTGTACCTGTAACAGTTTTTGACTGGGCAAATATGTGCGACCCTAAAAAACCAAAGGCCACCAGTAACATACATAACTTCAAATAAAATTTCATAAGCATTCGTTTTAAAAAAATTTTTCTATTTACTAATTATTTAATTAATGGCTACTACTGGGCTATAAACTTGAACTGAAAAACTGTCTCGTTTTTTTTACCGGCTCTTAAAACCATTGAATTAGCGTTGATTGAAATAATTCGAAAATCATTGGAGGCTATATCGGTAGTGCCTATAAACCTTGATGGTATAGTACCCGCCATTGTTATAGTGGCTACACCAGCGCCGTCGGCACCTGGGGTAAATACAAAGTTGTTTGTGTAAGACCGGTCAGCACCACATACAAAATTGGGTTGCAAATTTCCACCGTTAAAGGTGGCACCATTTGCATTGTAGGTTAGCGTAAACGCATTACCTGCAAAGCTGAACTTATAGGTGTCGTCTATTTGACAGTCGGCCAGCGGGCCACCACCAAAAAATTGCCCGGGATTACCTTCGGTACCCACAATAATGGCTGCGGCACCAGGGCCTGGATCAAATTTCCAGGTTTTAGCGGTTAGTAACTGAAAAGTGGCATTACCTGTAACGGACGAAAAGTCGTTGTTGGCTACTACTATGGTTTGAGTTTGAGTAGTATATCCTCCTCTGCCAAAAGCATACAATGTAACAACGTACGTTCCCTTACTTTGAAAGTAGGCGGTATCGGCCGGTTTACCAGCCCTTGTAGCCGACCCATCGCCCAAATTATATTGCAATTTAAAGGCATTGGCAGAAGTGCTTGTTAATGCATAAGTATTGGCCTTTGACGCAACGGGTGTAACTGTAAAAGAGGCTACTCCCGGATCGCCTAGTGTGCCATCATTTTTTTGGCAACCCAACATTAAAATTGTAAAAAAACTCAAGAGCGGGAGCCCTGATAGTCGTAAGCTGAAATTCAATTTCATACAGCAATCGGTTTAAAATAATAAATAAAGAAATTTGCAATTACAACCCAATTAAGACAATTAATAATTATTAAGCGCTGTTTAGGATTAATAAAAAAAGTGAAAAAAGTTTTAGTAATTTAATTTTATCTTGTTTATCAGAAAATAATAAAGAGACTATCAAACGGCATCCATTACCCTCTTTATAATATGATAACGGTGACCGTTAATTTATCATCACTTTAGAAGTTTGTAACACCGGACCATCTTTAAGCTTCAGGTAGTAAACGCCCCTGGTAAGGTTAGAAATATCGATATTAATATTGCTATCGCTGTTAGCACTGCTCAATACAACATTCCGTATCATTTTACCTTCAATATTAACCAACTGTAAACTTGCACTACCGCTTACTATGGCTTGCAACTGAATATTAAGATTGTTTTTTGCAGGGTTAGGATAAAAGGAGAATGCACTCAATTTTGTATCGGCAAACCGAAGGCTAGCCACCTTGGAGTAGGTAAACTTACCATCTCTGTCAACCTGCTTTAGCCTGTAATAATTGCTACTTTTTGTTGGTGCCTGGTCTACAGTTGAATAAAGCTGGGTAATATTTCCATTTGGTTTTGAGTTAACGAATGTCAGCTCTGCCCAGTTGGTACCATTAATACTTCTTTCTATTGAAAAACCTTTGCTGTTTACTTCGCTTAGTGTTTTCCAGTTTAACATAGATGTGTTGCCGCGGCGGGTAACAATAAAGTCAGCAAGGTTAACGGGTAATGAAGCTCCTGAGCGATAGAAATAGATATTATCAACATAAAAAGTTCCTGAAGTATTTACCGGAACAAGCAGTAGCATTTGTTGCAAATTGCTTTTACCCATAACGGCACCATTTCCTGCAAACTTAAATTGATTGAGTGGAAGATCAAGACTAACCCATTGCTGGCCTGCAAGTGTGGTAGTTATTTCTCCCTCCGTGGTAGCACCAGCAAAATTTACCAACCTAACGGTAAATGGAGACGTGGGTGTAGGCGTCCAAACATCCATATGTAAGGTGTCAAGGTTGGTAGCATCTACATTGTCAAATTGAACTCCTGTAAAATGCCGTAAACCATACTTTTTTATGTCATTACCAGCTGCTTGCATTTCAGTATAATCGCGGCAGCATCCACTCCAATCTGTTGCCCACGACGATACTGGGCTGTTATCGTACACGCCACTAAATAATGATTTTACTGAGTATGCTGCACGGGTAGGATTAGGTGCTGCTACTGTAGGTACTGCAAGCGGCGCAGTTACATTAACGGTTAAAGTACCCGTTGCATTTACACCCAACAACATGCCGGTTACCAGGGTTTGACCACCTCCAAGGGCGGTTCCTTTACCGTTGGCATCCAGGGTAGCTACCGCATTATTGCTGCTGTTCCAGGTAAAATAAGGTGCAGCCGTTTGCATTTGCTGATTTGCACCGTTTACAGTAAATACTGAAGTTCCGCCCTCGGGTATAAACGTACCACCGACTTCTTTTGAGATGGTTTGGTCGTTAAATCCTGCGGATACCGGTCCGGTAACAATACCAGGGGCTAATGTTTCATATTGCACATCGTCAATCCAAATTGTGTAGTTAGCACCTCCACTTCCCTCAGCAAAATGAAATAAACCAGTAATTGCATTCAATTTGGAAGGAACTGGAATGGGAACAATAAATTTCTGCCAGCTTGTAGTAACAACCAACCCGTTCCGCTCTAAAGCAAAAACGGTGGCATTGGCGTCGTTCCCTAAACTGGCGCCATCAATAGTAGCTGCTGAAAGGGGGCCACCAGCGCTAACCTTTGCCCAAAAAGACATGGCATTGTATACCGAAACATTTACTGGAGTTGCTGACACGTAGGCACCGCCAGTGTACCCGGTTGTCACATTAATTTTAATTGACGATGTTCCGGAGCGGAATACTGTATTGTCGATTGTAACATTGTTAACCGACCCGCCAAAAGGAACAGAGCTAACGTCGGGTGCAAGTGCATCGCCAAAAACAACGAATTGGGCTTGCAACGATAACGCTACTGACAGGCAGATAGCAAGAAGCGTAGAAATTTTTTTCATTGTGTTTATTTAAAGTGTTAGGAAAGAAACACCTTTTACGTTTTTGTTTATAAACAGCAAAAGGCAAGCGAATTTGGTATAATGTAAAAATTAAAGTTAATTGAAAAGAATATCGCGCCACTACATTGTCAGCACATCAATACTACATCAACACAATTTATATAATTGATTGTTAGCATTTTATAATACAACATCCCTACATCAAAAACAGATCTGCAAAAAAATTAATAGGTGGAAGCACCAATTTACCCCCACCATTAACCCGTTTGTTTGTTTTATTGCACAACAAGTTTTATAGGTGCTGATCCTGGTAATGCAACCATATAAATACCTGCGGCAGGCTTATTATTAAATTTAAGTTTATAGCCATCAGACTGTCCCGTTGCTAAACCACGGAACACTACCCGGCCGGCCATATCATTTGGCACAAAAGGAATAGTAAACTGGCCGGCTTCACCATTGGTTATATAAATGATATTTCCAGTAAGTGGGTTGGGATACATGGCAACCGAAGATGAGCGACCACCAATCCGTACAGTTTTTACACCGTACACTGTTTTTTTGCCATCCCTATCCACCTGTGTAAGCCTGTAATAGTTCATTCCCTTTTGGGGCGATTGATCGGCTGTGGCATATTGGTTGGTCAATAGCGAACCGCCGGCTGCTTTTACACGGGTTAACCGGGTAAACCTGGTTCCATTGGTACTTTTCTCTACTTCAAAATAATCGTTGTTTTCTTCCCTGGTAGTTGACCATTGAATAGCTACTTCGCCAGTTGGTTGTACAAAGGCCGTAAAACCAGATAATGTAACAGGAAGCGATCCCGTACAATTGGTGCCGGTAGTGTAACTATGTGGCGTGGCGCTCGAATTTCTTTCGCCACCCGATGGTACCGCATAAGTAAAGTAAATACTGAGGTTGGTGCC
>JBBRUR010000064.1:0-27713 GCA_038247635.1 Chitinophagales bacterium | reverse complement strand
CAATGATTTTGTAATGGGTAATGCAAGCCGAACTATGGTGAATAATGGAAAGAAAGCACAAGCCTGCCCGGCTGACGCCAGATAGACGGAAGTGCGAGGCCACTAAAGCTTCAATGATTTTGTAATGGGTATGATGAGCCGTACTATGCTGCATAATGGAAAAAAAAGCACAAGCTTGCCCGGCTGACGCCAGATAGACGGAAGTGCGATGCCACTAATGCTTCAATGATTTTGTAATGGGTATTATGAGCCGTACTATGGTGAATAATGGAAAGAAAGTACAAGAGTGCCCTTCGACATGCTCAGGGTAAACTAAGGCAACGGAACCTTCATAATAGTAAAAATGTTTGGCCCATAATTGTTTTTTCTATTAACGGATAGCCATTAAATAGCCATTATATTTATTACGTCGGGCATTGCTTTTTTACCAAAAACCCAATCACTGCCACCATAAAAAAACCGCTATATGAAAATAAAAAGCTACGAATTATTTAAAGTACCGCCCCGCTGGCTGTTTTTAAAAATTGAAACAGATGAAGGCACTGTTGGCTGGGGCGAACCGGTTGTAGAAGGCCGGGCCGATACAGTGCAGGCAGCCGTTCACGAATTAATGCAGGCCATGGTAGGCAAAGACCCCATGCCTATTGAAGACCATTGGCAAACCATGTATCGTGGAGGTTTTTACCGCGGTGGACCAATATTAATGAGCGCCATAGCAGGTATTGACCAGGCCTTGTGGGATATAAAAGGAAAACACTTTGGCGCACCGGTGTACGAACTAATGGGTGGTAAAACACGCGACAAAATACGGGTGTATAGCTGGATTGCCGGCGACCGCCCTGCCGATGTGGCCACTGCTGCATTGGAAGCACGGCAACGTGGTTTTACCGCAGTAAAAATGAATGCGACCGAAGAAATGCAGATGATAGACACCTATGAAAAAATTGAGCGGGTGTTGGAAAGGGTGGCCTCGCTACGCGAGGCAGTTGGCTATACGGTGGATGTAGGCATTGACTTTCATGGGCGGCTGCACAAGGCCATGGCCAAAGTACTTGCAAAGGAACTGGAGCAGTATCACCCCATGTTTATTGAGGAGCCTGTGTTGCCCGAAAACAATGAAGCACTAAGGGCAATTGCCAACATTACCAGTATACCCATTGCCACTGGCGAACGCATGTTTAGCCGCTGGCATTTTAAGGAGCTGTTGGCCAGTGGCTGTGTAGATATTATTCAGCCCGACGTGTCGCATGCCGGCGGTATAACCGAGTGTAAAAAAATATTTGCCATGGCCGAGGCGTACGATGTGGCGGTGGCACCGCATTGCCCTTTGGGACCCATTGCGCTGGCCGCCTGTTTGCAGGTAGACGCTTGCTGTTACAACGCCTTTATACAGGAGCAAAGCCTGGGTATACACTACAACCAGGGCAACGACCTGCTGGACTATCTTACCGACCCATTGGTATTTACCTATAAAGATGGTTTTGTAGATATACCCTCTGGCCCGGGGCTGGGCATTACCATTAACGAAGCCTATGTAAGGGAAAAAGCTCTTGAAGGCCACAACTGGAAAAACCCCTTGTGGCGGCACCAGGATGGAAGTGTGGCAGAATGGTAGCGCATCAACAAAAAGTGGCCAAAAGCGGGCAGGGTACAAACAACCATGTACTGCCCTACTTTTATACTTCTGTCAAATTTGATACATTGATACTACGCTTGCTGCATTCGCTTTTCAATAACCCAAATGCGCCCCTATGAACAATAACCCCCGGCCTACCCGTACCAGGTACTCCATACTGGCCATGGTATTTTTTACCGTGGTAATTAACTATATGGACCGCACCAATATATCGGTGGCGGGCTCGGTATTGAGCACCGAACTAAGGCTTACGTCTGTTCAGATGGGCTATATCTTTTCGGCCTTTTCGCTTACCTATGCTACGTTGCAAATACCCGGCGGCATACTGGCCGACCGCATTGGCATACGCACCCTGTACAGCCTCATATTAATATTATGGTCGCTGGCCACACTGGCGCTGGGACTTGCCACCGGCTTTTTATCGCTGGTATTGTTACGGGTGTTGATAGGTGCCTTTGAAGCGCCTTCGTACCCCATGAACAACCGCATAGTTACCAGTTGGTTCCCCGACAACGAGCGGGCCGGCGCAATAGCCACCTATACCTCGGGCCAGTTTATAGGGCTTGCATTTTTAACACCCGCGTTAACTGCCATACAATTGTTTGCAGGCTGGCGCGGCCTGTTTGTAATAACCGGTTTAATTGGTATGATATGGGGCGTAGTATGGTACTTTATTTACAGAAGCCCCACCCAACATAAACGCATAAACGCCGCCGAACTACAGTACATTGAAAGTGGCGGAGGCATTATAGACCGTACCAACAGCGGTACAAAAAACCCTGAACCATTTGAATGGAAAAACCTTTGGCTGGTATTAAGCAAGCGAAAATTGTGGGGCATATACCTTGGCCAGTTTGGGCTGGGCGGTACCCTCATATTTTTTCTTACCTGGTTTCCAAAATACCTGGTAGAATACAAGCACATGAACTTTTTGAAGTCGGGCTTTATGGCTTCGGTGCCGTTTTTATGTGCGTTTTTCGGCGTGTTGTTTTCCGGTTTTTTATCGGACTACCTGGTTAAAAAAAACGTATCGGTTGGTGTAGCCCGTAAAACGCCCATTGTGTTGGGCCTGCTGTTATCCATGTGTATTATTGGGGCCAACTATGTAACCGACCCAACCTTGGTAATACTGTTTTTATCCATTGCATTTTTTGGCAACGGGCTAGCCTCCATAACGTGGGTATTTGTTTCGCTGCTGGCACCCAAACATTTGCTGGGGCTTACCGGCGGCACCTTTAATTTTATTGGTGGCCTTGCCGGCATTGTAGTACCCACCACCATAGGCTACCTGGTAAAAGGCGGCGACTTTTCGCCCGCCCTCATTTTTATAAGTTGCCTCACCCTAATGGGCGCATTAAGCTATATTTTTTTAGTGGGAAAGATTGAGCGGGTGAGTTAGCCGTTGATGGTTGATGGTTGGCCGTTGCCGAAAGAAAGGTTGGTGGAAGAAAGATGTAAGATGACAGGAAGAAGGTTGGCGGAAGAAAGATGATAGATGCCAGGAAGAAGAAATAGCCATTATCTGTTAACCTATAAACTTTGCGTTGCTTTGCGCCTTTGTGGCTTGGCGCAAAAGAAAGTTGATGGTTAACCGTTGGCGGGAGAGAAAAGTTGACCGATGATGGATGATAGATAATGGAATGTCCTTGTAGCTTGAAACTTGTAGCTTGAAACTTGCAGTTTGAAACTGGCAGCTTGAAACTTCCTTGTAGCTTGAAACTTGCAGCTTGAAACTTGCAGCTTGGCGACAAAAGAAAGTTGATGGTTAGCAGGAGGAAATAGCCATTATCTGTTAGCCTAAAAACTTTGCGTTGCTTTGTAACTTTGTGCCTTTGTGGCTTGGCGGCAAAAGAAAGTTGATAGTTGGCCGTTGGCGGGAGAGGAAAATTGACCGATGATGGATGATAGATGATGGAATGTCCTTTTAGCTTGAAACTTGCAGCTTGGCGGCAAAAGAAAGTTGATAGTTGACCGTTGGCGGGAGAGAAAAGTTGACCTATGACGGATGATAGATGATGGCAAAAGTACTACCACCATAAGCAAACCCTCTAACCACCACCTCTTTTTAATTTTTAATTTTTAATTTTTACTTTTCACTCCCCCCGCACGCACCTAAAACCCGTATGCTCCAAACCAGTGTCGGGGCTGCTTTTCATGCGGCGGGCTACACGGTAACCGCTGCAATAGCTGTCGTTGCACAAAAAGCTTCCACCGCGCAGGCTGCGTTTGGGGGTGTAAGGCTCCTGCGGGTCAAACGATTTATAGGGGCCCGCTGGGTTAATGGTGGTTTTGTTTTGAAGTGTTTTATAATAGTCGGCATTGTACCAATCAAAGCACCACTCCCATACATGGCCTGCCATATCGTACAGTCCGTAGCCGTTAGGCTTAAACGACCGTACCGGCGCCGCCAATATATAGCCATCATTCTGTTCGTTCAGATAGGGAAATTTTCCTTCCCAGCTATTGGCTTTTGCAGCCCCCTGGTTAATGCCTTCGTTACCCCAGGGATAAATATTGTTTTGTAATCCGCCACGGGCGGCAAACTCCCACTCGGCCTCGGTGGGCAACCTTTTACCGGCCCACTTGCAGTAGGCCTGCGCATCGTCCCAGCTAATATGTACCACGGGGTAATTGTCCTTGCCTTTTATGGTTGCCGAAGGGCCATCGGGGTGCTGCCAGTCGGCGCCCTGTACCCAGCTCCACCATTGGTTATAATCGTTTAGGTTAATGGGGCCCGAAGCTGGTTTAAATACCAGCGAGGCGGCAACCAGCATTTCGTCCGACGGCTTTGGTGTACCGGGGGGTACCGATTTCTTCAGCTCCTCCCAGTCGGGCTTTTTTTCAGCGGTCGTAACATAATTGGTAGCTTCTACAAACTTCTTAAACCGGGCATTGGTCACTTCGGTTACATCCATAAAAAATGATGCGACAGTAACTACATGTTTGGGATACTCGTCGGTACTGGCTTGTTCGTTATCGCCGCCCATCATAAAGGTTCCACCGGGTATTAACACCATACCAATTAAAGAAGTATCGCCCCCAAAACCCACATTATCAGTAGTGCCTGAAGCCGCAAATCGCGGAGGTACACTCATACACTCCTGTACGGAGTCGGCCTTAGCAGCTGTTTGTTCAGCGATATTATTTTTACAGGCTACAATCAACAACGGCAAAAGGGTAAAAACAAGTGGCTTAGCGTTCATTTGTAAAAGCGGTTTGTTAAATGGTGCATAGTGGCATACTTAATTACTAAAGCACCGGTAAAATCTGGTTCACATTTGTAAAGACTGCAATTTATAAGATATGGATTAATACCCGGCCAATTTAACACCCATGGCCTACTAAACACCAGTAGGCAAAAATGTTCATTGCCCATATGGTAGTTTAACTGTTTACTATTTGTTTGGCTGGCGTAACAACCAAAAAATAAAGGCAAACAATTATTCGTCCTGGCCTTTGTAAACAGGTTTGGCAGTTGCGTTATAACCTGGGTTTTTTAACGGGAAAGAAGCATGGGTAGCGGCCAGCCATTGCATCAACTGCTTTTTTAACTGCTGGGTACGCTGCGGATTTTTAGCTGATATTTCGTTCTTCTCCATTATGTCGTGTACTATATCAAACACTTCAACTGTGCTGTCTTCATAATTGTAAATCAGTTTGTAATCGCCTTGCCTTATGGCTGACCCCGGCCTGCCACCCTGGTTGCTATAATGCGGGTAGTGCCAAAATAAAGGCCTGTCGGTATTTTTTTGTGCCAACAACTTTACAATATCGTCTCCATCAATCACGGGTTCTTTTTTATAATGCTTATTAATTGCTGAAGCAATAGTGGGGTAACAATCGGCCGTAGTAACTGGCATATCCGACACCAGCCCTGCCGTTATCTTTCCCTTCCAATACATAATCAGTGGCATCCTTAACCCGCCTTCGTACAGCCATCCCTTGCCTGCTCTTAACGGCCCGTTTACGGTGGGGCTACCTTCGGCAGTACTTAGGCCTCCATTGTCCGATGTAAATATTACCAACGTATTATCGTCCAGGCCACGCTGCCGAAGTTTACCCATAATGCGCCCAATGTTGGCATCCATGTTTTCTATCATGGCAGCATATACTGCGTTGTCCTGCACTAACCGGCGTTTCCAGCCAGCTTCCGGCTGCATCCATGGCTCGTCTTTGGCAAATCGCTCCTTGTCGGTAATACCAAGCCGCTTCTTTTTTTCTTCGTATTTTTTTACCAGGCTAATTGGCGCCTGTAGCGGGTTATGCACCGCATACAGGGCATACATCATAAAAAAAGGCTGCCCCTTTGCATTGTCAATAAACTGCAAACATTCGTTGGTTAACCTATCGGTTAAGTATTCGCCGGCGGGGCCATCGGGCAGTGTAGGGTTTTTATAGGGTGTAAAATATCCACCGGTAGTATCGTTCACTTTTCCCGTTGGCGAGCCCTTGCTCCAGCCTCCTTTGTTTTGTTCAAACCCCTGTTTGTCGGGCCAGTACTTCGCTTCTTCGCCCAGGTGCCATTTGCCGGCAAAAAAAGTACGGTAGCCCTTATCAAGCGCCAGCTCAGCAATTGTTTTTTCCTGCAACCCAATTTCAAATGCGGTAGGTCTGGCCAATAATTTTTCGTAAGGCTGGGCATTGCCATTGTCCTGGCGGCCCCGTATCCAATCGGTAACACCAGTTTTTACCGGGTATTTGCCGGTCATCATACTGGCACGGGTGGGGCTGCATACCGGGCAGGTAGCATAGTTTTGAGTAAACTTTACGCCGTTTGCAGCGAGCCTGTCAAGGTTTGGCGTTTCGTAAAAAGTACTGCCATAACATCCCAGGTCGGCCCAGCCAAGATCGTCGGCCAGTATCACCACCACATTTGGTGGTTGTTTTGGCGGCTGAGCAGAAAGCCCTCCAATGCTCATTACACCTATCAACAGTAATATTCTACCCATAAAAAAAATTTTGTGCTGTTTAATAATATGCACCCGCTAATAATTTATGCAAGTAATGTAAGGGCCAAAAGGTACCACAAAACGTATTGAGTAATAAATCAAAAACCAAGGCTGGTAGTGTCAAAGATGTATGCATATAGCCAATAAACAAGCTTACAGCAGGGGTTCAACAAGTTGGCTGATATGTATTAAAGGCAGCTTTTTTAGATGCAGTTGACATTTTTACTATGCAAAGTAAGCGACAGGCACACCGCAATCAATTAAACGCCGGTTAAGCCGGTGCAGAAAATGAATGAGTGACTGTAATTGGCCGATAAAATAAATAGAACCAACGATAGCCTGTCTGAACCCTACAACACCACATCACCATTCATAAAATGTAAAGAGAATAACGCAAAGTTGTAGGGTATTAATAATTGTTTTGTCTCTATCTTAATGGTTCCAAAAAAACATCAATAAAATTATATGCACCTGTACAAAACCACCAAAGGCATTGTTTTACAAACAAGTGATCGTTACTACATTGTTAACCGTCCGTGGGACCAACTGGTAAACGTTAATAATTTATACAAACATTTATTAGAAGGCACCAATCAGTATACCCCCATTGATACTACGGAAGCCACTGCACTAATTGAACAATACCTGCTACCGCCCATTGGCAGCCAGGAGGTGTGGGCTGCCGGGGTTACTTATTTAAAAAGCCGCGATGCGCGGATGGAAGAATCGGAGGCATCGGGGGCGGCCGATTGTTACCAGCGGGTTTATAATGCAGAGCGGCCCGAGCTATTTTTTAAATCGCTGCCACACCGCGTAGCAGGTCATCAACAAACCGTAAATATCCGTACCGACTCTATTTGGAATGTACCCGAACCTGAACTGGCCCTGTACATAAATACTGAAGGTACCATACAGGGCTATACTATTGGCAACGATATGAGTTCGCGTAGTATTGAAGGCGAAAACCCGTTGTACCTGCCGCAGGCCAAAACCTACCACCGCAGTGCTGCGCTTGGCCCATGCCTGTACGTTATTGACCATGCAATACCTGCCGACACAGTTATACATATGCGTATAAGCCGCCATAACGAAACAGTTTTTGTTGATGCCACTACTTTATCGCAAATGAAAAGGCCACTTACCGAACTGGTATCGTACCTATACCGCGAAATGGATTTTGAACCGGGATGTTATTTAATGACAGGCACTTGTGTAGTACCTTCTGTAGGTTTTACCTTACAACCCAACGATACCATTACAATTACCATCGACAATATTGGCACTATGGTAAATTATGTGACTACAAAACAAAAAGAGAGCTAAAAAATTTTTGTGAGAATGAGACCGTAAAACAAACCCGGGGCTTGCTTAATTAAGCACTGGTCAATAACACCTTTTCAGGATTGACTTTGGATATGCCATTTGCCCGAAGTTTACCGGAATTAATGTTTACCAACCAAATAAGCAACGCAATCACCACATAAGCTGCATAATTAAACATATCGTGCGCATCTAAACGGCCGATAGCCCAGTTTTTTTCCAGTGCAAAAAATAATAGTGTTACCCTTGCGCAGTTGATAAGCCAAATGCTGAGCACTCCAATAATGGCCCATTTAATTTTAAATGTCGCAGGGTTTTTTGCCGCAAAAATAAAAGCGATCCAAAAAAACATAACGCCAAGGCCAAGGCAAGGCTGATCCATGTAAAGCGCTGTGCCGTTGGGTTTAAACAGGTAACGACCATCTACTATCGTATCAACACCAAAAAAATGGATAATCATACTAGAAAAGCCAAACACAGAAGTAATAAGTAGCGAGATATAATTCAGGTATTTATCAGCAAATGGACTGTAATAATTTTTAGGATCAATTATGCCCCAAAAAAGTAGATTACCGTAATACAACACTATGTAAATACCTACAAACCGCACAAAAAATTTCCAATCAAACAACCGTTGGTTCATATCTGTTTGAAAGATTTAATTGAATAAAAAAAACGATCAACCTTACAAGGAGGCTGATCGTTTTCGTAATTATTGAAAAAATTATTTACTATCAGCCGGTTGGTCTTTGGCAGCCTTTTTACCATATTTCTTTTTAAAGGCTAAACCTGCACCAGCCACCAATACCAGTGTCAGCCCACCGTCAAAAGGAATAGTAGTAGGTTTATGAATAATATCTTCGTTCTTGTCCTTATCCTTATCCTTGTCCTTATCTTTCTTTTTGTCGTTGTTGTTTTCTGCTTCGTAGTGGTTTTGGCTATTAACGCCATCCAATTGTTTGTATTCGTACAATTGTGCACCCGCTTTATTTGCATCAAAAATTAACCCCAAGGCTATCATGTAGCAAGTAGCCATTTTCATTTTCATAACAGTAATATTTAAAATAGATTAGCTAAAATTCTCAATGGCGTTGATGGATTTACGTAAAATTTGGTTGCAAACAAAATGAATGAAAACAATAAAATAAGTATAATTAAAATACATTATTAAATAACATATATCAACTTTTATTTATTTTTTTGCCTTTTCGAAACCAACGTTTGTAAAATTGACTTAAAAACGGCCCATCACAATTAAGAAACTGCCATAACTGCCAAAATCTAAAAATTAAAATAAAAGTAGCCGTTATTGGTGCAAATGCTGAGTAAACGTGTTTAACCCGATTATTACGCCAAAATAGTTTTTTTTAAAACTGTACGTATAAGGCAGCTATTAACAGTAAGGTAACCAGTATAAAAGCCAAAGTAGGCGGCTACTGCTATGCCTCAAAAAAATTGTTAGCCACTCATATCTATAAACTGCTCCGCCGATACGTTACTGGCTATTAGCTATGCGCCAATGGCCCCCCACGTTTAGGTGCCTTTGGCCAAAAAGAACGCTTTGGCATCGTATTCGTTTTTTTTACCGCTTTCTTTAAACTGAGCAGCCATAACCTGCTACTACAATAAAATAAACAATAAAAACAATGTAGACAGTTAGCGCTAAATTTTGGTTCATGTACAATTGTTTGCGGTAAGGTGTTTTTGACAGCCTGCTTTACGCATGCAACTGATAATAAGCTTCGCTCCAGCGCAATTCGTTTTTAAGCTGGTACAGATTGGTTTGTTTGCCAATGTTTACAAATTCAATTGCGGCAAATGAGGCAAAATCTTCCATTTGCTCCGAGCCAAGGTTTTGGCTGTAGCCTGTGTGGTGTGCGCCCCCGGCATATATCCATGCGGCACAGCCGGTGGCCATATTGGGCAAAGGTTTCCAAAACACCCTTGCTACTGGTAAATTGGGAAGTTCGTGTGGCGCTTCCACGGCTTCCACCTCGTTTACCAGCAACCTAAACCTATTGCCCATGTCAATGATTGATGCATTAATGGCGGGGCCACCGGGGCAACTAAATACCAGCCTTACAGGATCGGCCTTGCCGCCAATACCCAGCGGGTGTACCTGGCAGGTGGGTTTGCCTTTGGCTATGGAGGGGCAAATTTCCAACATGTGCGAGCCTAGTACCATTGGGTTGGCAGGGTCAAAATGATAGGTATAATCTTCCATAAACGAATTGCCACCGGGCAGGCCGGCGCCCATTACTTTCATGGCGCGTACCAGTGCACTTGTTTTCCAGTCGCCCTCGCCGGCAAAGCCGTAGCCAGCGCTCATTAACCGTTGGGCGGCAATACCGGGCAATTGCACCATGCCGTACAGGTCTTCAAAAGTGTCGGTAAAGCCCTTAAAATTTCCCTGTTCCAAAAACCGCTGTATGCCAATTTCAATTTTGGCTGCTTCAACCAGCGACTGGCGCATTGCACCGTTTTTAGTAAGTGGCCCGGCCAGGGTGTAGGTATCGTCATACTCCTGCAAAAGCATATCAATGTCAGCTTTGCTGGCCTCCCCTATTACCTTTACCAGGTCGCCAATGCCATGGGTATTTACCGAGTATCCAAACTTATATTCGGCCTCTACTTTGTCGCCATCGGTTACAGCTACAAAACGCATGTTATCGCCAAAGCGTACAAAGCGGGCCCCCTGCCAATCGTGCCAGCCTGCTGCCACGCGGCACCAGTTGCCTATTTGCATTACTACCTGTTCGTTTTGCCAATGACCTACTACCACTTTACGGTTTAAGCGCATACGGGTCATTATAAAGCCAAACTCGCGGTCGCCATGGGCGCTTTGGTTTAGGTTCATAAAGTCCATATCAATATCGGCCCAGGGTATATCGCGGTTAAATTGTGTATGCAGGTGCAGCAATGGGCGCTGTAATATTTTTAACCCGCCTATCCACATTTTGGCGGGCGAAAAAGTATGCATCCATGCTATAATGCCTATGCAGTTGGGCGTATTGTTTGTCTCGCGGCAGATGCTGTAAATTTCTTCGGTTGATTTTACGGTTGGTTTAAATATTACCTGCACAGGTATGGAAGCATGGTTGTTTAGTGCCCCTGCTATCTGGTGGGAATGTTCGGCAACCTGGCGCAAAGTTTCGTTGCCATATAAATGCTGGCTTCCGGTTACAAACCATACTTCCAGTGTTAGAAGATTGATGTTCATTGTTTACTTTTTTATTTGTTTTGACAAGCCTCGTTTTTAAGTGTTTAATAAATGGCAATCCGTAAGTGTAAAAGCGTTTGGTGACTGTTTGGATTAACAGGTTATTAATTATCGCCTTTTAATTGGTGTTTTTGTAAGTAGAATAAAGAACAAAAAGTATAAGAGTGCGACGCAAGTAAAGATTAATAGCACCCCAAATGCCTGGCCCAAAAAAAGTGTGGTTTGTTAAGCATTGCTATAGTATGTGCTGGTACCGGCGTTTGTTATTGCCCATAATACGCCTGCCCACCATGTTTGCGTTGGTAATGTTTTTGTACCAGCGCATTTTTTAGCCTTGTAGCGGCAGGGTTTATTTGTTCGGTAAGCCATGCCATGTGTGCTATGTTTTCTAAAACGGCACTGTTGTACACAGCTTTGTCGGCGGTTGTACCCCAGGTAAAAGGGGCATGGTTGCCCACCAGTATCATTTCAACCTCCGCGTAATTCAACCCTTGTTGTTCAAAACAATTTATTATTTGAAAACCGGTTTCGTGCTCATAATCGCCGGCTATCATTTCGTCGCTCATGGGCGGGGCGCAGGGTATGTTGGCGGTGGCGTGGTCGGCATGCGTGGTACCGTACACCGGTACGTTGCGCTGTGCCTGTGCCCAGGCAGTGGCATAGGTGGAATGGGTGTGTACAATACCCCCAATGTTGGGCCAATGCCTGTATAGTACGGCATGGGTTTTAGTGTCGGACGAAGGCCGAAGACTACCCTCAACCACATTAGCATCAAGGTCAACAATAACCATGGTGTCGGGGGTTAATTTGTTGTATGGAACGCCGCTTGGTTTTATGGCAAATACGCCCATGCCCTGGTCAACGGCACTTGCATTGCCAAAGGTAAACAGCACCAGGTTTAACGCCGGCAGTTGCATGTTGGCCTGGTAAGCGGCCTGCCTTATGGCATCGTATTTACTCATTGGTATACTTTGTTTCGGTATTTTTTAGGTAGATGTATACAGCGGTTTTAGATATAGCCAGTTGTTATATTGCCTGAGCAAGTAACGGTGGTTGGGGTACTGTTAATTGTTGCTCAACAAACGCTCCTAACTGGCGGTACAATACCGAGCGCTGCTGGTAGTAAGCCACGTTTTGGGCATTAGGCGTATACTCCGCATCAAAGCCCTGCCCCATAGCATTCATAGCCTGGTATACATTGGCATAAATGCCGGCAGCAGTAGCAGCAAACATGGCGGCACCAAGGGCACACGTTTGTTCGCTTTTATGAATACGTATGGGCATATCCATAACATCGGCCATCATTTGCATAATGTAGGGCGATTTTTTGGCTACTCCACCAAGGCCTATCAGCCCTTTTACCTTAATTCCCTGGTCAGTAAAGCGGTTAACAATGGCGCGGGCACCAAAGCAGGTGGCCTCTACAATTGCCCTGAAAATTTTGGGTGCATCGCTGGCAAGATCAAGGTTAATGATGGCGCCTTTTAACTGCTGGTTAGCATCGGGCGTTCGGCGGCCATTTAACCAGTCAAGGGCTAGTTCACCATCTACATCCACGGTAAGTTGTTGGGCCTGGCGGCACAATTCAGCTATCATATTTTCAGCGGCTTCGTGTACTAACTGTTCGGCAACCGCAACATCCACCAACGTGGTATTGGCTACCAACTGCTGTAGTGGCCAGGTAAGGATATTTTTAAACCATGCATAGGCATCGCCAAAGGCCGATTGGCCTGCTTCCATACCTATCATGCCGGGAATAATGGAACCGTTTACCTGCCCGCAAATACCAGCCACAAGGGTATCGCCTACTTCGGCGGTGGGCGCTACCAACATGTCGCAGGTTGAGGTACCCATTACTTTGCTTAAATAGTATGGCTCAATTTGACCACCTACCGCGCCCATGTGCGCATCAAAGGCGCCTACGCCTATTACTACATTTTTGGCTAAGCCCAGTTTACCGGCCCATGCGGGGCATAGGGTACCCACGGACCCGGCTGCGGTAAAGGCCTTGTTGTATAACCTTTCTGTAAAGCCGTCAAGCAAAGGGTCAAGATCGGTAAACCAGCTATTGGGCGGCAACCCGTTCCACTCAGGGGCAAACAGGGCCTTATGACCTGCCGCACATACGCTGCGCTTCATTTTTGTTACATCGTTGCCACCGGCCAATACAAATGGTATCCAATCGCAATGCTCTACAAACGAAAAAGTGGCATCCCGTACGGCTTCATCTTTTTTAAGTATGTGCAGCAGTTTTGCCCAAAACCACTCAGATGAATAAATACCACCTACATATTTTAAGTAGTTGACAGGATATTTTTGTGCATGTTCGTTTATTTCGGCAGCCTCTGCAATGGCTGTATGGTCTTTCCATAAAATAAACATAGCGTTGGGATTATGGGCAAAAGCGGGCAGCAGTGCCAAAGGTGTACCCTGCCTGTTTACTGCCACCGGCGATGAGCCGGTAGTATCAACCGAAATACCTTTTACCATGGCTGCCACCGAGGCACCTGCTTTTTGCAAACAGTCTTTTATGGTTGTTTCCAGGCCTTGTAAATAGTCCATGGGGTGTTGCCTGAAACGGTTTAAGGAAGCATTACAATACAATCCTTTTTTCCATAGGGGATAATAATAAACCGAGGAGGCCATTTCGTGGCCGTTGGCAGCATCTACGATTATAGCCCTGACCGAATCGGTACCATAATCAACACCAATTACATAGTTATTTTGTAAACTCATACAGCACAATTAAGTAATAAAGATAAGGGCACAGGATAATAAATGTATTTTTTACATTTATTTTTTAGTAAACGAATATGGTTGCGATTGGTTATGTTATTCATTAAAAAAAATAGTAAAAACAGCAAACAGGCCATTTTGCCAAACCTGCAGTTTTACATACAATAGCATAGGTGATATTACTATTAAAAAAAGTATTTTAAACAGCAGCCCTGTGGCCAGTTTTAAATACGGGGATTAAGCCGGGCCTTGATTAAAATGTAAAAAAAGCTAAAATATAAATGGTAGTAACCGGTAAGTACGCTTGCGGTATTGGTGGTATTGGTAAAATTTGGCAAGCAGCAATTTTTCTTCCCACAACAATTTAATAACTAATACTGCCAGTAAAAGCATTACCAATAACAAGTGTTTGGCCGAAAAATTTGCTACCAGCAATGCAGCGGCCGCCAATAAAAGGGCCGTGTACATTGGGTGCCTTATTAAACGGTAAGGGCCGCGCATTACCAGGGTAGCGTTGCTGCCGGGTTGCGGAACAATACGAAGTTTGCTACTGCGCATGGCAGCTATGGCCCAAAACATTAATGCAAAAGCAACACCCAAAAGCACTGTGGCTGCCCACGGCCATTGCCTGCGTGGCGCCGCGGCAACCAATAAGCCAATTAACAAAAACTGGCAACCCACCAATACGAACGAAAAAAGCCTTGCATTCATTTTATAAAATTAAGTGCTAAATACCTGGCTACAGACAATAACCTATTTTGGCATTGTACTTATATGTACAGCAAAAAAAATAAATAAATGCAACGTAATCAGCATGTTATTACTAACAACAAAAACATACTATACCAAAAGCAGGGATTAGCTATGTTAAGTTAAAAACATATAGAAAGTATTGGACTGCATAGACAGATTATTAATTACTTTGACTTTTTATTAAACACCATACAAAAACTACCCATATGCAACCGGGCGCTAAAAAAACCTACCATATACTGATAGTTGAAGACAATGAGGGTGATTTTTTGCTGGTGAACGATTTTTTAGAGAAGATGTTTAGTGAACCCCAAGTGTCTAAGGCAGTAAATTTTAAGCAGGCTGTAGAAATACTGACTGGCAGGCACGAAAGTATTGATGCCATATTACTAGACCTGAGCCTACCCGATAAAAAAGGGTACGATCTTTTAAATGAGATTGGCAGTCTTTCTCAAAATATACCCCTGATAATTTTAACGGGATATGTGAATGAACAATTTGCCATAGAGGCACTGGCCATGGGTGCATCGGATTACCTGTTAAAAGACAATTTAAACTCCACAATGCTTTATAAAAGCATTTTATATAACATAGAACGAAATAAGATATTAGTAAGCCTGAAAGAATCTGAAAAAAGGTATGCCGAGCTTTTTCATGTAAGCCCACAACCCATGTGGGTGTAAGACCGCCAAACCTTACGGTTTTTAGATGTAAACCACGCCGCGGTGGAACAGTACGGTTACAGCAGAAATGAATTTCTTGCCATGACCATTAACGATATTGAAAATGTTGCGGAAACAATACAGATAAGCGAGAAAGAAACGAGGCTTTTTAGCAGCCAGACCTTGTACTACCCTTTATTAAAAAAGCACACTAAAAAAAACCGGGAGCTAATAACCGTAAATATTCAAAGCAACCCGATAGCTTATAAAGATAGTGTTGCCTGCCTTGTGTTGGCCAACGATGTAAGTAAAAATCTGGAACATATTCAGGCAATTGAGGAACAAAACAGCAAATTGAAAGAAATTGCGTGGATACAATCGCACGTGGTACGGGCACCGCTTGCCCGCATGATGGGACTAATTAATTTAATGACAGAAAACCTTGTTACTGAAGAAGAAAAAGCCGAGTGCCTGAAACATCTCTACACCTCATCGTACGAGTTAGATGGCATAATAAAACAAATAGTTGAAAAAGCCAGCAGCCTTGAGGTATTTACCCACCCTGCACCAAACGACCGGCAAAAAAATGAGCTGCCTGGTAGTTTAGCGACAACAGGAACCAAATACGACTAAAAAATTGGAGGCGCTACGTGTTGTTTATAAGGGTATTTGTTTTGTTGGGTAGCGCTACAATATTGAGCCAAAAATTTTTAATGCTTATAACAGCCGCAATAAATTCTTTTACTTCTATGGGTTTTATAATGTAACAGTTGGCGTAATTGCTGTACGATTTATAGATATCAGTTTCGGACGAAGACGTTGTAAGCATAATTACGGGTATATTTTTTAATGTATCGTCGTTTTTTATAATAGTCAAAACCTCATGCCCGTTTTTGTAGGGCAGGTTAATATCCAGCAAAATAAGGTCGGGCAATGTTTCATTACTAAACCGGCCGCGTTTATACAAAAAATCAAGCGCATCTTTTCCATTTTTTGCTATGGTTAGGGTATTGATTATCCTGGATTCTTCTAACGCCTCGGTGGTTAATAAAATGTCTCCATCATTATCTTCAACCAATAAAATATTTACCACTTTCATGTAGCGGGTTTAAGGTTTGTGAGTTAAACAAATACCTACACCAAGGTTAGGTAAGAAAACAATTTTATTTTAGAATTGAAAAATAAAATGTACTTCCTTCGCCCTCTTTTGAGGTTAACCATATGCGGCCCCCGAGTGTATCGATAATTTTTTTAACTATGGCCAGCCCCAGTCCTGTGCCACCATAATCGTGCGGGCCATGCAGGCGCTGAAAAATGACAAATATCTTTTCAAAGTACTCCTCTTCAATACCAATGCCGTTATCTTTTACAGAAATAACCCATTCAAGATCGGTTTCGCTGTAATCAAGGTAAATTATAGGGGTAACACCTTGCCTGCTATACTTTAGGGCATTGCCTATTAAATTATGCAATACCTGTGTAACCGGCGCACTAAAACTATTTACTAAAGGTAATTTTTTGACAGAAATTATTTTAGCCTTTTTTTCATCAATTAATTTCCTTAGCAAGTGGCAAACCTGCTCCTGCACTGAGTGAAGGTCAATTATGACCTTAGTACTTTGCACCCTGCCTACCCTTGAATACTCGAGCAGGTCTAGTATAATTTGCCGCATGCGCCTGGCACCATCTACTGCAAGAAATATATATTTTTTGCCTTTTTCATCCAGCAGGCTTTCGTATTTACTGTTTAGCTGGGTTAAAAAACTGGTTATCATGCGTAGGGGCTCCTGTAGGTCGTGGGAGGCTACATAGGCAAACTGTTCAAGTTCTTCGTTAGAAATGGCTAACTGCCTTGCCCTTTCGTCCAACGATTGGTTTAATGCTTTTAGCGATGCCTCATACTCCTTTCGGTAGGTAATATCGGTCATAGCACCCACCATGCGTATGGCTTCGCCTTTGTTGTTACGGGAAATGAGGCCGCGGTCAACTATGTATAAATAGTGGCCCTTGATGTGCTTATACCGGTACTCGCCATGCCAGTTAAGCGCATTAACATCGTTCAATGCCTCGTTCATTGACTGGATTACCAGGGAATAATCATTGGGGTGTATTTTATTTTTCCAAACGGATAAGGCCCCTTGTATTAAATCGTATTCATAGCCAAAATATGTTTTAAAACCGCCCCCCAAATATCCTGTATCGCTTTTTATATCCCAGTCCCAAATAGCATCGTTGGTGGCTGCGGATACCTTTTCAAACCTGTCGTTTGATACCCTTAACTGTTCGAGTGCCTCGTGGCGGGTTGTTACATCTTTAAAATAAACCGATATATTATTTTTGGCGGGGTAAACACTTGCCTCTATCCATATATTCAATGGCGGGTAAAATGTTTCGAACTGAAAAGGTAAAGCGTTGTCAAGATTAAACTTGTATTGGTTGTAAATGTTTTTTACAGTATCGTTGTTGAACAGTTCAAGCAGTTTTGTTCCCAATACTGCTTCTCTTGGCCTGCTTGTTATTTCTTCAGCCTTATTATTCCAATAGTTGATGACTAACTGATTATCCATAGAAAAAAATGCATCGCCAATACTTTCTAAAATGGTATTCCGTTCTTCAAAAGCCGCCAACAAACCCAACTCAGCAATTTTACGCTGGTGAATATCCTGTGTGCTACCAAAAATGCGAATACATTTTCCATTGGCAAATTCTGCTTTTCCAAGGGTACGTATCCATTTTTCCTTTCCTGTTTGGGTTATCATTATCAACTCGGTATCCCACGCTTTGCCCTGCTGAACGGCGGCCTCTATATTAGCCATCATTTGGTTTCTATGTTCGCCTTGTTTGTACGAATCGGTAGCTTTTATCATTTTAATTTCCTCCTCATTATCAACTTCGTGAATTTCGCGGGTAACTTCTGACCAATATAAATGATCGGTCATGAGGTTGTATTCCCAACTGCCAATGCGGGCAAGTTTGTTTGATACATTGAGCAAATCGCTTAAGCGCTTTTGTTCACTAATATTTTTGGCCACACAATACATCAAATTTTCGTTGGCATCCCACGTGGCCGACCACAGTATGGTAATGATTTGCCCGTTTTTGTGGCGGTACCTGTTTTCAAAATCGGTAATTTTTACCCCGGCAACTATTTCTCTTATTACGTCAAGCGTTTTTGGCACATCATTCGCTAAAACATATTTTTCATAATTAGTGCCCTCAAGCTCCTTCGGGGTGTACCCCCAAATATTATACGACGCTTTACTAACCGTTATAAATTGCCCATGCCCGTTAATGGTACAAATAACATCCAGCGAAGAAGATAATATCTTTTCTAACTCATTTTTTGCATTTTCAATTTCAATTTTACTGTTAGTAACCTCCGTAATATTTTTGGAGTGACAGGCCACACCAAATATCTTTTTTTGGCTATCGTACATAGGGTTAAATGATATAATACCATACTCAAGCCTACCTGCCAGCGGGTTAAACGAATTTTCTTCTACGCTAAAGCTTTCGCCATTCAATGCCCGGTTGTAATACTCCTTCCAGCGCTTGTTTAATTCGACGTATACATCATAAAACACGGCATCGCCTTCTTTTATATTATGGCCGGTGGCCATTTCGGTAAATGTTATGTATGCGCGGTTTGCAGTAATTAACCTAAACGTTTTATCAACCGACCAAATCAAATCGTTGGTACTATTTATCAGCGCCTCCTGGTTAAACCTTATCCGCAAAAGGTCGGCCTCCTGCCTTGCCTCTTTGGTAACATCCATTACAATTGAAATCATTAAATTTTGATCGTACAACGGAATATTTTTGGCATTCACAAACCGTTCTTCGCCAGTATTTGTAGTTATGCGCATATTTGGCCATTGCATACGGTTTACATCGCCACTTTTTATATCGTCAACAATTTGTTTGGAAATAGTATTGCGATAGCCTTCGTTGGGATACACCTTTTTAAAAAACGATGGCACATCAATTATCTCCTCGTTTGGCCAACCATATATTTTGCTGAAGTTATCGTTAACAATGGTAGCCTTTCCATCGTCAATACGGTTAACTGCAATGCCAATAGGCAGGTTCTTCAATATATTTTCAATAAACTGATTTCGATCAGCCAGGGTTTCAAGAAGGTTTTGTTGCAAAGTGATATCGGTAGAAACCACTATCATAGCCCGTTTTCCATTATATATTATTTTACTGCCCGAAACATTGACTTTAATTATCGTCCCATTTTTTTTTAAATGATTATAGGTGCCGAAATTTACAATATCATCTGTATTTTTTACCATCGTCCTGGCTGCAGGTAATGCCGGTACATCGGCCAATGGCCTAAGCTGTTTTATGGTCATGTTAAGAAACTCGGCTTTACTGTACCCATAATGTGCTGTAGCACTTTGGTTAGCTGTAAATATCTGGTAGCTTTCAAAATCATATATCCACATGGGTAGTGGGCTAAGCTCAAATATGTTGCGGTAGTTTTGTTCGGACAGGCGCAACTTTTCTTCGGCTTCAAATTGCCGGGTAATATCGTTTATCAACACCAACGCTGCTTTGCGGCCCTTTACCAAAATTATATGGCCTGTAACCTGCACTTGCATTAACTGACCCGATTTTTTAAAATGCCGCCAAACCATGGTATGCATTAAGGAGGCAACGTTTTTGAATTTTTCCTCAGAAGAAGTTAAATTTTCGAGCGACTCCAAATCTTCGGCTGGCCGTATATCCCTAATGTTTAACTGCAGAAATTCTTCCCGCTCATATTCATACATTATTAAAGCGGCCTCGTTACAATCAATTATTTGTTTGGTTACAAAGTCCCATACAAACATTGCTGCCGGACTATTGCTAAAAAGGTAACTATTGCCAGCGGCAAACGCTGGTAAGTCAGGCCGTAAATTATTATCTGAAAGTTTTACTAAAACAGTGTCCCAAACCATCAAACCACCACTAATTACAACAGGGTTTGCCGATAATTGAAAAACACTTTTGATACCATTTTTTTGGTTAAAAACAATTTGCTGTAACACGGCCACCTTAGCCTGGCTATTTAAAGCAAATAATTGTTTCAAGGTTAAAAAGTCGGCAACATCCATCAATTCAAAAAAGAGGTGGCTATTTTGCAGGCAGTCTTCTACTGTAATATCCAGGTAGTCAAATATGGCTGCATTTACATACGTAATGGCCAATTTGTCGGTGCCTTGTTGTTGAACCCTGCAAACAATAGCAGGGATGTTATTGGTTATTGTATTTTCGGCAAATTGTTGTACCATAAAGCGTTTTTCAAAGATTGAGTAGTTGTAGTTCTCTTTTTATAAATCGCAGGTGAGGATGATAGTAATAAGACTAAATAATTATCTGCAAGCTACCATACCATAGCAAATAGTTAGCACATTGTTTTGTGGAAAATTAAAAAGTGAAAAGTGAAAAGTGAAAAGTGAAGGCGTGAAAGGTGAATGGTGAGTGGTAGAACGTAAAACGTGAAAAGTGAAGGCGTGAAAGGTGAATGGTGAGTTGTATAACGTAAAACGTGAAAGGTGAAGGCATGAAAGGTGAATGGTGAGTGGTATAACGTCAAACGTGAAAGGTGAAGGCGTGAAAGGTGAATGGTGAGTGGTATAACGTCAAACGTGAAAGGTGAAGGCGTGAAAGGTGAATGGTAAGTGGTATAACGTCAAACGTGAAAGGTGAAGGCGTGAAAGGTGAATGGTAAGTGGTATAACGTCAAACGTAAAAGGTGAAGGCGTGAAAGGTGAATGGTAAGTGGTATTACGTCAAACGTGAAAAGTGAAGGCGTGAAAGGTGAATGGTGAGTTGTATAACGTTAAACGTGAAAGGTGAAGGCGTGAAAGGTAAAAATGAATAGGATGTTGGGTCGGGATAAAACGTTTGCCGGGAGAAGCCGAAGGAAAAGGTGCAATGTGAAAAATTAAACGTGACTGCGTGAAAGGTGAGTGGTGGGTAGTGAATAGTTGAGTAGTGAATGGTGAGTAATGAAGCTCCAAAAGTGAAAAGTAACTGATTAATCGTAAATAGCCAACGGTGAGTAGTGAAGCTCCAAAAGTGAAAAGTCACTGGTTAATAGTCAATCGTGAATAGTTAATAGTTAATATAAAGTGTGACGCTTTAAAAGTGAAAAGTCACTGGTTAATAGTCAATCGTGAATAGTTAAAAGTTAATAATAAGTGTGACGCTTTAAAAGTGAAAAGTCACTGGTTAATAGTCAATCGTGAATAGTTAAAAGTTAATAATAAGTGTGACGCTTTAAAAGTGAAAAGTAATTGGTCGATAGTGAATGGTAAATTGGGAGGACGAAATGAAACCATGGTTACAAAGCCAGCCGACGCCTGGAGAAAGTTTTTTTAAAATAGTAAAAAAATTGGACAAAGGCTTTTTGAAGGCGGCAGGGGGCGACTAATGAAGTATTGTTGCCTGATGGCCCCACGCAGGTATTGATTTAAAGATGGCTGAAGTGGTATCATCGCCCTAGCCGCGGTAACAGTGTGAGATGTTTTTTATAAAGGTTTATGCACCAGGTTGGAATGTAACGCCGACGCGAAGTTGAATAAATGCAGCAACCTTACTTTGAGGTTGCTGCGTTTTTTGTTTTATGTGTAACGCTTATTTAACGCCAAATGGACCTAATGTATACGCTGTGCTACCTGTACGGTGGTAGCGGCAGGCAGCAACGCATGAAGCTATGAAAAACCATTGCCGGGCCCATAAAAAATCATTACCACTTATGTAGCCCCAATAATTTTTTGCCTAATGCCGATAAGTTGGCGGTTGGGTATTTGGTGCGCTCCCAATTGCGGGGATCGCCGGGAAAAGCGTAGCCTTCGGGGGCACGGCGCTCCTGCCAGCTATCTATGCGCCATTGGCGTAGTTCGTCGTTGTCTTCTTCGGCGGGCATCATACTAACGTATTGGGCCAACCGCACCTTATTACCGCTGGTATTGGGGCGTATGCCGTGTGGTTCAAGGCTGTTAAAAATAAGCAGGTCGCCGGCATTCATTTTTACTTTTACTATTTCAAAACTGGTAACATCGGGTTTAAAATGATCGCGATCGCCAGGCTGGGTAAGCTTCCATGTATCGTAGGTACGGTATAGTTCGGGCACGCATTGAAAGCCGCCCATATTTTCGTCGTCCTGATCGGCCAGTGCTAAAACACCCTGCACATTTTGTGGTTTGGTTTCGGGGTCGTAGTCCCAATGTATAAAGCCCTTGTACTCAAACCCCGGGCGAATGGGTATATTGAGGTTAGCACGGTCAATGGTTACCCACAATTTTTCGGTACCCCAAATGTCGGCAAAGGCCTGGTGCACTTTGGGTACCTGGCGGTTGTTCCACAAGTGTTGATGGTTGTATACCTCTACCATACCAGTGTTGGTCAGTTCCTTCATTTTCATTTTGGCGCGGGGTGGGGCATACCACGTTTCGGGGGTGTTCGGATCTTTTTCTTCAAACTCCCACAAAAAATTTGCCAGCTCCTGCACCTGCTGTTTTGGTACTGCATTTTTAATAACGATGTAGCCATTCTCTATCCAAAACTTCCAGTCGTCTTCGCTAAGTACCTGCAAAGGTTTGCCGTTGCTGCGGTCGTTTAACTTAACCTTACTGCTTTTGGCTGTGGAGGGATTGCCGGGAATATTTTTATGGGCATTGGTGGTGGCCATGGCAGGCACCATAGTTGTTTGTTGCATATAACAATCGTTTGGGGTTAATAAATACCGTAAAGATCGGCCCAAGGCAAAAGCAATAAAACCACTATAATGACTAATATTTGCTTTGTATTGACCAATTGCCACCATTAGTAGGGGCAAATAGTAGCTTTACAGCAAATTGTTGTCATGAAAATTCAAAAGGAAACGGTGTTGCCCGACCCCGGCCAATCGTTTAAACTGTTTGAGCCACGATTAAAAAATTACTTTTTTTGGCACTATCACCCTGAGTACGAGTTGGTATATGTAGAGGCCAGCAATGGCATACGGCATGTGGGTAGCCACATTAGCAGTTATATGGGCAGCGATTTGGTATTGATAGGCCCCAACATACCGCACTTAAATTTTGACTATGGCCTGCAGACGGCCTACCGGCAGGTGGTGGTACAGCTACAGCAAAACTTTTTAGGCACTGCATTTGCCCAAACGGCCGAATTTACCGGCATACAACAACTGTTTGCCCGGGCGGGCATGGGCCTGTCCTTTGGCGGTGAAACCAAAATACAGGTGGGTGAAAAATTACGCCACATGCAGCAGTTGGGGCATTTTGAACAGTTGCTGTGCCTGTTAGAAGTGTTTCAATTGCTGGCTCATTCGCCACACGTAAATGCCCTAAACGACCGCGACACCAGCGTGCAATTGTTTTTAAACGATAAGATACGTATGGGCTCTATTTACCAGTACATACATGCACAATACAATGCTAAGCCCGATGTAAATGAAGTGGCAGCCAGCGTACACCTTAGCACCCCTGCCTTTTGCAGGTATTTTAAAAAACAAACCAATATCACGTTTACCGATTTTGTAAATCAATACCGGGTTACGCAGGCAAAAACACTGTTGCTAAAACAGGTAAGCGTGTCCGAAGCCTGTTACGAAGTTGGCTTTGAAAGTCTGTCGTACTTTAATAAGCTGTTTAAAAAACTTACGGGTGTTAATCCGTCTGCCTTTAAAAAACAATATGGAAATGTATAGGTTCAGCGTTCCTTTCATACTGCAAATCTGAAATGCTGGCATAACTTCTTTTGTCGGGGTTTCAAACTCAGGCCGTGTGGTGCCTATAGCCATAGAGATTGTTGCGCTCCCCATAGCAATCGAAACTTGTTTCAAAAACCGCTTCGCGTGTTTCTGTTTTAACTTTCGGAACACTTTGCCAGGCAACGAACCAACTGATGTTCTTCTGTAGCAATTGTTATGATGTGAAATTAATATAAGAGAGTTTAAAATTTAAAACGAGGTAAATCAAAATGAACACATGTTTTGTAGTACGTAACTGCTGTTGTAGCGATTACATTTTGCGAGGTCGGAACATATACCCATTTGTGAACGAAGGAGTTTGGAGATTATTTACAACACCAACACTAGCGAATGTGCCACGTTTACTACACAATTGCCCTACCTTACCTGCTAAAATATATTAAGTGAAACGATTGTTATTGCTGACCCTTTGTATAGGTAGCGTGCTGGCTTTTTTGGCCGCTTCCTCACCTGATCTATCTCCTCAAAATAGATGGACACCCCTGTTTACCGGCAAAGACCTCACCGGTTGGACGCCCAAGTTTGCCGGCTACCCTGCTGGCGAAAATTTTGGAAACACCTTTAGGGTTCGCAATAAAATACTGAGTACCCGTTACGACCAATATGATAGCTTCAACAACCGTTTTGGGGCCCTGTACTTTAATAAAGATTTTACCAATTACTCGTTGCGTTTTCAATATCGGTTTACCGGCAAAACTACGGCAGGTGCGCCCTCGTGGGGCTTTGAAGATGGGGGCATACAATACCATGGACAGGCACCCAACAGCGTAGCGCTTAACCAACTTTTTCCTGTTTGCCTTGAGTATAATATATTGGGAAGCACGGGTGGCAAAGGCAGGGCAACCGGCGAAATTTGTGCCTCGGGAATGAATGTAAATGTAAATGGCCAACCAAATACCAGCTACTGCACACCGCCAACCGTGGCCCGCCCTTTTGAGGGCGGCAAATGGGTTACCGCACAAATAGATGTACGCAGCGATACCATTACCCACTATGTAAATGGCGAGCAAATATTACAATTTACCAGCCCACGCTATAACCCCAACCACCCGTTGGGCAAAGCGTTTATTAATGGCCGAAACGACAAGGTTACCCACGGCTATATATCCATACAAAGCAATAGCCATCCAATGGATTTTAGAAAAATTGAAATAATGGAATATAGGTAATTATGGTTGCTATGCCTGACTTAACCCATAATGGCAAATTATTTTTTGGTAGCCAACCGTTTATCAAACTATGGACCGCTGATTCATCTGCTATTTATTTACCACACTACTATTATTAAAAAAATGGATGCTACAGCCACCTCTTCGTTTCCGCTATACCTTTTTTATAGTTGCAGTTGACCCTCATAGTACTCCACTATTTTGTTGCGGATGATATAATCGTACTGAGCAATAATAAGGTTGGTATTAGCGCGGTCCATGTTGTTTTTGGCCACCAGGTAATCAACCTGCGTTATCACCCCGGCATTAAACCTTACTTCGGCCGTACGGAACGATTCGCTAAAATCGGCTACCTGCCGCTGCAACGTATTTACCTTTTCGGTGGCGGCGGTCCGGTTAAAACAAGCCTGTTCAACCAACTGGTTTAGTTGATTTTTGGCAGCCTCGCTGCTAACCTCGGCTGTCTTTTTATCGATGCGGGCCCTTGCCATTGCATTTTTTGCCCTAAAGCCATTTAAAATAGGAATGTTTACATTTAAATAAACCGAGGCATTGTAGTTGTTTTTAAACTGGCTACCATACGAAATACCCTGGCTGGCAAAATTATTACGCGTAGTAAACACCGGTAGGTTTGAGCCATTTAATTTAATAAAATCACCCGAAGGAACTTCGGCCGAGTTTACAAAGTTCTGCACCCGCGCAGCATTGCTATAGTTGGTATTAATACTGCCGCCCAAACTAACTACGGGCAAAAAATTACCACGGGCAACCTGCAAGCCTTTGGTGGCACTTTGCTGCCGCAGGTTTACCGATTTTATCATAGGTAAACTGGATAAAGCATATTGGTAAATTTCGCCTGCAGTGCCGGGTTCAACATCATCTATTTCCTGGCTGCTTAATGGCTGTACAGCAAGGTTTTTATTGTAAGGGATATTCATTAACTGGCATAAGGTAAGCCTGGCCTGGTCAAGAGCGTTTTGCCCGTTCACGATTGACAATTCATCGTTGGCTAACTGGCCTTTGAGGTCGTAGTATTGCGCGGGTTGAATGGCGCCTTCCTTGTTAAGAATAGCCAGCCTGTCAACCTGCTGGCGGGTTACCACAGCTTGTGCCATTGCCTGCTTTACCAAATCTACATTGGTTAGTATTTGCAGGTAGGCCACAATAACGTTAAGCGTTACATTGTCGCGGGCTTGCGCAGCATCCATGGTAGTGGCCTGGTAGTTTAGCTTGTTTTGTTGTATGGTATTTTGCAATGTTGCACCGCCATACAAAACTACCTGCGACGATAAACTGTAGCCACCAAAAGCCAGCGACTGGTTTACATAGCTATTGGTAAAAGGGTCTATACTTCTGCCCTTGTTTAGGCCATGGTTTATATTGGCAAACAGGTCGGGCAACACATTGCCCTTTGACTGCTGCAACTGCACCTGCGATGTTTGGGCAGATAGGTTTTGTTGTTGCACAGTAGCGTTAAAGGCAATTGCCCTATCAACACATTGCTTTAACGAAAGCGTTACCGAAGGCTGAGCACGTAGGTGTGCACTTATGCCTGCAAGTACTAATAATGCAATAATTACTATCCGTGGTTTCATACTATTTGTAACTTTATTTTAATTGGAGGTATGCGGGGCATGCCGCACCTGGCCGTCCATTAGTTGAATAATGCGGGAGCCATATTCTGCATTTTTTTCAGCGTGTGTTACCTGAATTATGGTTACGCCCTCTTTGTTTATGTTGGAAAAAAGCTCCATGATTTCGCTGCCTTGTTTTGAGTTAAGGTTACCGGTAGGCTCATCGGCAAGTAGCAGCATGGGCTTGGCAATAAGCGCACGGGCAATACCCACCAATTGTTGCTGACCACCCGACAACTGCGATGGAAAGAGGTCTTTTTTACCTACCATCTGAAAACGGTCGAGCATATCGGCCACCATGGCTTTTCGTTCGGACTGCTTAACATTTTGGTACAACAAAGGCGTTTCAATGTTTTCGTACACTGTCAGCTCATCAATAAGATGGTAAGCCTGAAACACAAAGCCGATGTGTGTTTTGTACAGTTCAGTACGCTGTTTATCTTTCAACAATACCACATCTTTATCCATAAAAACATAGCTTCCTTCGTTGGGTTGGTCCAGCATGCCAATAACATTCAACAACGTAGACTTACCCGAACCCGATGGCCCCATAATTGAAATAAACTCACCGGCTTGTATGGTCAGGTTTATATCTTTTAAAATGAAGTTGGGCCTTCCTCCTTGCGTAACCCATTTGGATATATGTTGTAGTTGGATCATGTAGTTTTATGTTAAATTTTAAATGCTAAATTTTGAATTATGAGTTATGAGTTGAGATATTATTTTAAATTTTGAATGCTAAATTTTGAATTAAGGAAGGTGAGTGGTGCGTTATGAACTAAGAATTATGAGTTATGAGTTGCTATATTATTTTAAATTTTGAATGCTAAATTTTGAATTAAGGAAGGTGAGTGGCGTGTTATGAAT
>JBBRUR010000063.1:0-27821 GCA_038247635.1 Chitinophagales bacterium | reverse complement strand
TGGGCGACAGCTACACTATTGGCGAAGGTTTACCTTTATTCGATAGTTTTCCATACCAAACGGTTCAACTGCTACGTAATCAAGGTTTCCATTTTAATGCCCCCGAAATAATTGCCAAAACCGGATGGGCCACCTTTGAACTGGCCAAAAAACTACGGCACACTACTTTGCAAGCACCCTACGATTTTGTTACGCTTCTTATTGGGGTTAATAATCAATACCGCAACCTGCTTCCAGCCAAATACCAAAACGAGTTTAAATTTCTGCTCAAAAAAGCAATCCACCTAAGTGCCGATAAGCCTACCCATGTGGTGGTTTTGTCAATACCTGATTACAGTGTTACTCCGTTTGCGTTCACCCGCAATCCGCAAAAAATAAGTGGAGAAATTGATCAGTTCAATAGAGTCAATATGGCACTTACTAAAAAATGCGGAGCAAATTATATCGACATTACCACCTCGTCAAGACAGGCTGCCAATGATCTATCGCTTATAACCGATGATACATTGCATCCATCTGCAAAAGAATATGCCAAATGGGCTGCTTTGCTGGCTATTAAATTAGCCCCCTTAATTTTAGTTAGGGGGTAAATACTGCTGCATTTCGTTGGCATAATCTGCCGCAACCTCACCTGCTTTTTCAGCAAAATCTTCGCCATTGCCTGCATAAATAATGGCACGGCTGGCATTTACCAACAACCCCGCCTGCCTGTTTAAACCGTATTGCGATACCTGTTGCAAACTGCCGCCCTGCGAGCCTACGCCCGGCACCAATAAAAAGTGATTTGGCACCAAACTGCGTATATGCGTTAATGCAGTGGCATGCATGGCGCCTACTACAAACATCAGGTTATCCTCACTGGCCCAGGTGCACACTTTGGTCAGCACTTTTTCAAACAACAAGGTGCCCGGCGTGTTGTTGCCGGTAACGGTTAATTGCTGAAAGTCGTTGCTTCCTTTATTGGAGGTTAGCCCCAATACAATTGTCCATTTATTTTCGTACTCTAAAAAGGGCCGAATACTGTCTTCGCCCATGTACGGTACCACGGTTACTGCGTCAAAATTGTACACCTCAAAAAACGTTTTGGCATACTGGTGGCTGGTGTTGCCTATATCGCCACGCTTTGCATCGGCAATGGTAAAATGCGTTGCCGGAATGTAGTTAATGGTTTGTTGCAGGGCTTCCCAGCCAGCAATACCCTGGGCCTCGTAAAAGGCCGTGTTTAGTTTATAGCTTACACAATATTCCTTCGTAGCATCTATAATGGCCTTATTGAACGAAAAAACTGCATTAGGTTTTTGTGCAAGGTGTTTAGGTAATAAGGTAGGATCGGTATCAAGCCCCACACACAAATAAGATCCTTTAGTTTGTATATGTTTAACCAACTGGTTTCGGTTCATAAAATATTAAGCTAAAATTTCAGGTTCGGGTAATCGGTAATCAGTCCATCTACACCCATCAGTTTCAACCGCTTCATTTCAGCTACGTCATTCACCGTCCACGGTATAACCTGCATGTTAATGCCATGGCATTGTTTAATCAATTCGGCGGTAACCAATTGGTAAGCAGGACTGTATATAGTGGGCGTAAAACCAAGTGCTGCCAATTGTTCGGTCAATGGCCGTTTGTCATAATCTTCAATCAACAAAGCAGTCTTAATGGCTGGCCATTTTTTGTGTAAGTATTGTAAGGTGCGCGGGTCAAACGATTGTATGATGGTCTTTTGCTCCAATAATTTAAAATGGATCACATTCATCAGTACGTCAACAAATTCATCCGGCGCCGGGTGGTACAGACCATCGGTAGCCTTGTTGCTTTTTGTTTCAATATTAAAAAAGGGAATCTCAATTCCATTCTTATTGCAATAGGCCTGTATGCTGTCAATTACAGCCGAAAGTTTTGGTTTGGTTACCTTCATTTTTTGCTGCTGTGGAAACCGGGCGTGAGGGCGCAGACCTACATCGTACCCCATGGTTTGGGCATAAGTCATTTTATAAATATTCAGTTGCTTCTCTTCTGCCGCGGTTACTGGTTTGCCGTCGGGCTTAGTAGTGATTTCGTGGTTAAAAAATGGCTCGTGACTAAGTATCACCTGCCCGTCGGCGGTTATTACCGCATCCATTTCAAGGGTATTTACGTTTAGGTCTAAAGCACGCAACATTGCCGGAATGGTATTTTCGGGCATCAGTCCGCGGCAACCGCGGTGGCCTTCTAAATCGAATGTTTTATTCAACCGGGTAAATTTTGGTGCGCAGGAGGAAACGGCTACTACTAGCACCATCCATACACTTTTTTGTAAATAAGCAGATAATCGTGATGCTTGTGGGTTCATGCAAACAGAGTTTGTAGTTGGCCGCCGGGCATATTGCCCGGCGAAATTGCACTGTGATTAATTTACTTCTTCCACTACATTAACAACCTGCCCGGCATTCAGGTTAGCATTACGCATAGAAATACTACGTACCGCTGCGCTGCAAACTTCTATAAAAGCATTTTTGGTGATTTGGTCGTCGCTCATCATTATAGGCATGCCATTATCGCCGCCTTCGCGTATGCTTTGCACTAAAGGTATTTGTCCTAAAAATGGTATTTCGTACTCTTCGGCCAGTCGCCTGCCACCATCTTTTCCAAAAATAAAATACTTATTATCGGGTAGTTCGGCGGGGGTAAAGTAGCTCATGTTTTCTACCAGGCCTATAATGGGTACTTTAATTTGCGCCTGACCAAACATGGCAATCGCTTTTTTGGCATCGGCCAGGGCTACATCCTGTGGGGTTGTAACCACCACCACACCTGTAACAGGCACGGTTTGCACCAACGTAAGGTGAATATCGCCGGTTCCGGGCGGCATGTCTATTACCAGGTAATCCAGGTCGCCCCACATTACTTCTGTAACAAACTGCCTTATGGCGCTGCTGGCCATTGGCCCACGCCACACCACTGCATTTTTTTCATCTACCAACAAACCGATGCTCAATAATTTTAAACCATATTGCTCAAGCGGAACAATTATTCCTTTACCGTCAACCTCGGTCATCATAGGCCGTTGGCCACGAACACCAAACATAATTGGTACGCTTGGCCCATAAATGTCAGCATCCATTAACCCAACCTTTGCACCCTTTTTTACCAAAGCCAATGCAAGATTTGATGCTACGGTACTTTTACCTACGCCACCCTTTCCGCTAACTACTGCAATAATGTTTTTTACGCCAGGTAATATGGCTTTATTATCGTCGCGTTTGCTGCTGGTATTTGCTGTAAAATTTACATTAACGGTTACTTCAGGTGTTGTAAACTGTTTGACGGCCTTTATACAATCGAATTTTATTTTGTCTTTTAGCGGGCAGGCTGGTGTGGTAAGCACTACCGTAAATGATACATTGTTGCCTTCTATCACTACGTCCTTTACCATGTCCAATGTTACCAGGTCCTTACCTAAATCGGGCTCCTGAACGGTGCCAAGTGCCTTTAAAATATCGTTCGTTGTCATCACAAAAGTTTTTGTTAAAAAGAAATTAGTGCCGCAAAGTTAACCATTGAGGGTTTTACTTTGTTTTGACCGAAAAATATAGCACGCTTTTTAGGTTGATGATAGTGTATGTATTTTTCTTAAATATTGTTAAGACTAGTTTTTAGCTATGCAGCATATGTATATTTGGAAGGAGATAAAAGCTACATTATAAATAAGTACTTCACAGGCTTGCTTTACTAACATTATAGGCAGTTTTTTTAAGTGCTAACGCTTACTAACAACGATTGACTTAAACATAACCAACCATTGATGCTAAAAACTTTACGATACATTTTTATATTGGTTTTATTTTTACCGCTTGGCACCTTTGCTCAATTTGAAAAAATGCAGGATAGTGTAGTGCAACTTTATGGAGTGGTTATGACGGCCGATAGTTTGCAAGCCATTCCTGCTGTGAGTGTAGTAATTAAAGGAACCAGCAGGGGAACTATTACGAATGAGCAGGGTGTTTTTTCGATAGTAGTATTGAAAGGTGATATGGTTGAGTTTACCAGTATTGGATTTAAACCTAAACAGGTTGATATACCATTTAAGCTGGAAAGCAACCAGTACAGTATTATTCAACTAATGATTACAGATACTGCCTATTTACCTGTAACCATATTAAAAAGCCGCCCTAGCCGCGAACAGTTTGAACGCGACTTTTTAGCTACCCGAATGCCTGATGATAAATATGAAATTGCACGGCAAAATACCGACCAGGCCAAACGAAGGATATTGATGAGCTCAATGCCATCGGACGGACGCGAGGCTACCAATTACGCCTTACGCCAAAATGCGCAGAAATACTACTACGCAGGCCAAATTCCACCCATGAATATTTTAAACCCGGGGGCATGGGGCGAATTTATTAAAGCCTGGAAACGTGGAGATTTTAAAAAGAAAAATTAAAGGGGAGTTTTTGTGAACGGCGGCAGAGTAACAGTTAAGCGGGTGATAGGATAAAGTGATTAGACACCTTGAAGACAAATTACCCTCTTATTGACAACTTACTATTTACGTTTCACGTTTCACGATTGATTGTTCACTATTGGCTTTGGTTACGCTAAGCCAACGGCTAAAAACCCACAACTGGTTTTGGATACGCTTAGCCAACGGCTGAAAACCCACAACTGGTTGCGGCTACGCTCAGCCAACGTTTGGAAACACACAACTGGCTTCGGCATCGCTCAGCCAACTGTTAAAAACCCACAACAGGCTTATGCTTAGCCAATGGCTGAAAAATCACAACTGGCTTCGGCATCGCTTAGCCAATGGCTGAAAACGCACAACTGGTTTCGACTACGGTCAGCCAATGCCCTGCCACTCCCTTTTTATTTACGAAGAGCAAAATTTGGGTCATGTTGAGTTTGCCAGCAGTTTTGGAACTTTGGCGACCCGAGGCGACAAATTATAATGCTATTGACCTCTCGCAAGTCACTATTTACTTTTTCCTACTCACAACTCACTATTCACTTTTAACCACTCATAGCTCACCATTTATTTTTGACCATTCACAACTCAACCATTCACAGCTCACCATTCATTTTTGCCCACTTACAACTCAACCATTCACTATTGACCACTCACCACTCACCACTCTTACTCACAACTCATCAATCACAACTCACCGTTCACTTTTAACGTTTCACGTTCTCACAACTCACCACCCACCTCCTTAATTTAAACTTCTAAAATCTACCGGAACCAGTTTGCTAACGCCGGGCTCTTGCATGGTTACGCCATAAATAACATCTACGGCGCCCATGGTTTGTTTATTGTGTGTTACAATAATAAACTGGCTGTTGCCGCTAAACTCCTGTATCATTTTGGTGAATTTGCCAACGTTGGCATCGTCCAAGGGGGCATCTACCTCATCCAAAATACAAAAAGGCGCAGGCTTTATAAGGTAAATGGCAAAAAGTAATGCGGTAGCTGTAAGGGTTTTTTCACCACCACTTAACTGGCCAATGCTGCTGGGCTTTTTACCCTTGGGTTTGGCTATGATATCAATACCGGTTTCGGCCAGGTTTTCGGGGTTTTCAAGTATCAGGTCGCCAAAATCTTCCTCAGTAAACAAGGCACGAAACACTTTTTGGAAGTTTTCGCGAACGGCATTAAATGTATCTAGGAATTTTTTATTGGCAGTAGTCTCTACTTCCTGAATGGTTTGCAGCAGGCTTTCTTTGGCATTTACCAGGTCGTTTTTTTGCTCTACAATAAAATCATAGCGCTTCTTCATTTCGGTATAGGCTTCAATGGCCGTAGGGTTTACTTCGCCCATGTTTTCGAGCCGTTTTTTCATACGGTCGCTAGCAGCTTGAAGGTCTTCCACCGCGGTTTCGGTTGCGCGGGCCTGGTCAATAATTTCATCAAGGTTTATTCTAAACTCTACACTAAGCCTTTCTTTCATACCGGCCAGTTGCAGTTTCAGCTCGTTTAATTTGTCTTTTATCTCTGAAAGCAGGTGGTCAATCATTTCCCTGGTTTTTACCTTTAGCCGTACTTCACTTTCCATTTCGGCCAGTTGGTTACGCAGGTTATAATAGGCCTGGTCGGCCTTATTTAACAGCTTTTCGTCGGTATCCTTCATATGCATCAGGTTTACCAAAAATGCATCGGCTTCTTTTAACGATGTTTCACTATCAACAATATTTTCAATAGCCTGCATTAGTTGCACTTTGTTGCTGTCTATTTGCTGCACCAGGTCGTTTAACTGGTTACGTTTAAACTGCATTTCGGTTTTTAAAGCCGATATTTTACTTTGCTGGCGGGTAAGTTGCAGGTTGCTATCGTTAAAAAGGCGGTTTACCTCCTGGTAATCCTGCTCGGCCAGGCGGTAGTCCTGCTCCTGCATTTTCATTTCGTTGGCGGAAGTTTGCAGTTGCAGGTTAAAACTGGTCAACGCCTCCCGAGCATTGGCAAGGGCGTCGTGGTTTGCTTCAAGGTTTGCCTGCAGCTCTTCCAACCTTTTTTGACTGGCATTTTTTGCCGAGTGCAGGTTTTCAATTTTATTTTGAAAGGCAAATAGCTGGTTGGTTAATTCGCTTATAAGTTGTTGCGTTTGCCTGATGGCATTGTCTTTTAATTGCTGGGTTTGAGCAACTATTTCGTTTTGGCGTTCCTGTATTTCAGCCTTACGGTTTACCACTGCTTTTTCCAATTCTACTAATGCCTCCGCCAGCTTTTCAAGGTTTTTAGCCCGGCCAATTTTTTTGCCCTCAAATAAACCGACGCTACCGCCGGTAAGGGTGTAAGCACCTTTTACATACTTTCCCGATTTTTCCAACACTACTGCTCCGTTGCTGTTTTCAATGGCGGTTTCGTTTTCGGCTATGTACACATTACCCAACAGGTAGGCGGCAAGGGCCTTGTATTTTTCTTCAACCTCAATAATAGTAAGTGCTGCAATGGTGCCATTTGGTTGATGACTTTGGGCGGCAGCAAACTTGTTTATCTTATTTAATAAAAAAAAGTTAGCCTTTCCTTTTTTATTGGCATCCAATAAATTAACGGCCTGCATACCTTCGGCAAGGTCGTTTACTACGTAGTAATTAAGGTAGGGTTCCAACACGTTTTCAAGGGCGGCTCGGTACGCTTCTTTTACAAAAATAATATTGGTTAAGATGGGGGCAGTGTGGTTCCATTGGGTGCTTTTGCTTAAAAACTTAACACTTTCGGGGTAACCCTCCATACTGTCTATCATGCTTTTTAGCAATGCATGTTCGTTTTGCTTTGCATCAAGAGTCCGGTTTTCATCGGCCAGTTTATTGCGAAGTGCTTCCAGTTGTTGTTGGGTTTCCAAAATTTGCTTACGGGTAAATTCGTGCTGCTCCTGCAACTGGCTTAACTCCAAGCGCTTTTCGCCCAGTTCCTGTTCTTTATCGGCGCGTTGTGTTTCCAGTTGCTTTAGCTGGCTTTCGCGCTGTTGGCGCTCATCGGTTAATTGCACCAATGCACGTTGTAGGTTTTGTATAGATGCATCGGCAACCGCCTCCTTTTTTTCGGCCTCAAACTGTTGGCGCTGTAGGTTTTGAAAGGCAATTCGTAGTAAGTCAACCGCAACCCTTTTATCGTCAAAAGCGCCTCTTTTGGCTTCAACTTCCATTTTAGAACTATCGAGGGTCGTTTGCAGGCTGCCTAACTTGCCTTCTTCTTCCACAAACTGGAGGCTAGTAAATTCAATAGACTCATTAATACCTTCTACCTGAAAACCTGCTTTGTCAAGAAAAACTTTTAAACCAGTTTCTTTTTCCCGCAGGTAGGTTAGCTTTTGGCTTGCTAAATTTTTTTCATTTTCCTGGGTACGGAGTTTTTGCACCAGGTCGTTAAAAGCATGCTGCATGCTTTGCAGTACCTTTTCCCTATCAATAAAGCCAACTTTATTTGCTTCCAGCGCCGCCTCTTCGGTAGCTATTTGTGCTTCAAGAGCTATGCGTTTGTCGGTTTCCAATTCCTGTTGCTCGTGCAGGTGGTGGTAGGTTTGATTATAACCTTCAAGGCTGGCCTTGGCCAATTCTACCGCTATTTCCTTATAGTCTTTTTTTATTTCGAAATACTTCTCCGCCTTTTTGGCCTGGTTTTCAAGAGTTTTAAGCTGGTTGTTTATCTCAAATAACAGGTCTTCAATACGGTTAAGATCGGCTTCTGTAAGATCAAGTTTCGCCTTTGCTTCTTTTTTGCGGGTTTTATAAATGGTGATGCCAGCAGCCTGTTCCAACATGCGGCGGCGGCTGTTTTCCTTATCGCGAATAATATCGTCCACCATTCCCAGCTCAATAATGGCATAACTATCGGTGCTGATACCGGTATCCATAAACAGGTTATGGATGTCCTTCATGCGGCAGCTAACATCGTTGAGGCGATATTCGCTTTCGCCATTTTTATAAAATTTTCGGGTAACCGTTACGGTGCTAAACTCGGTTGGTAACAGGTTTTTGGTATTTTCAAATGTCAGGCTTACCTCGGCCAAACCACTGGCGCTGCGGGTGCGGCTGCCGTTGAACACTAATGCATCAAGGTTTTCGCTTCGCAGGGCGCTAATTTTTTGCTCGCCAATTACCCAGCGTATGCTATCGATAATATTGCTTTTGCCACAACCATTGGGGCCAATAATACCAGTAATGCCTTCGTCAAAATTGACCACGGTTTTATCGGCAAAACTTTTAAACCCTTTAATTTCTAATGATTTTAGTCTCACTTTACTGTAATTTATATTACCGGTTACTGGTAAATTTGTATCTCTTTTCCGTATGCAACAAACGTTATATCTGGCGTTTTTTACTGTTATTAGCAAGGCCCGAATGTAGCTAGTTGCAACATTGTTGTATGCGAACATACAGTAAAATGAGTTGGTAGAGAAACGTAAAAATTTGGCGGTGGATAGGTTGTGAACAAGAAAAAAGTTAACAACTTGGACGGGCCATATACAATTTTTAACATAATAAAAATCAAATTGTTATGCGTTGTTATAAAAAAATTTAAGCAATTGATTACTAATCTTTAGCGCTGTGTTAAACTTAGTGTTTACTCTAAAAAGTACCGTCGTCAATTCTAAGAGGTGTATTTGTATAAATGCATTAGATGTTGTTATTTTTTGCTGCCTCCAAAACAATTATTTCAACCCTTGCGGGCGGGCGTAAAAACGTGTAAATTATGTGGTAATACCATTGGTGGCGGTGCAAACCGTATAGGTTTTTTATTGTGCAAACCATTACTTGCCCGGTATTAAAGCACCGCCGCAGCCGTAGAGCACATTATTATTACAGGCATCAATTCTTATAGAATATTGGCCGATATTTTTATAAGATTTTCCATAACCGCAAATTCAGCTAGTAAAGCATAAATTATTACGACTATATGAAATGATTGATACGTAAGCGTTTAGGTTAAAAAAAGTGGGTGCATTAAAGGCCGCTGTTCTATTTTGTAAAAACCGGGTATACTGTAACAATAATAAAATTGCTATATTTAAAAAAAACTTAGCTATGAAAAAATATACAATACCAGTCGTCCTGGTTTTTTTGTTAAGTATAATAAATACATCCAACGCCCAGTTAGTTATTAACGGCGGTAGTATGACCATTCAAAGCGGCGCAGTTGTAGCTGTTCAGGGCGATCTTACCTCTACTACCGATATTTTAGGCGCAGGAAAAATACTATTAAACGGCACTAACTCACAACAGGTAAATACAAATGGCTTCGCAATTACAAACCTTGAAGTATCCAATGCTGCAAACATAGTACTTGCAGGAAACACCAAAGTATCAGGCAGTTTAATTTTCATAAACGGTAGAATTCAAACAGGTAATAACAACTTCATTTTGGGCAGCACCGCTGTAGTTACCGGGGCATCTACCGGAAAGTTTATTGAAACAAACGGCACAGGCCAGTTAAGAAAGGAAATTACCGCAGCTGGTAATGTAAATTTACCTGTTGGAAGTGGAACCAATTACATGCCGCTGCAATACCAGGTAAGTGGCGGTACGTTTAGTGCTAACGCATATGTAGGAACACAACTTGTTTCAGGAGCACATCCTAAAAAACCCATACGAGCTAGCGATTTTATTGAGGCTTACTGGAAACCTTTGTATAGCGGTATTACAGGGTCTACAGTGAATGTTATAGGTACTTATGCAGACGGAGCTATTGTTACCGGAAGTGAGGCCTTATTAAATGGATTGAAATATGATGGAATTAACTGGTCATTATCAGCCGTACCGGTTAATACAACAACCAATGCTGTCACGTTTAGTAATGTGCCACCAGCCGGAAATGATTTGTATGTAATGAATAAGTTTTTATTGGCATCGGCAAAAGTTTTTTTACAGGGCGCATTTGACGGGGTTACCATGAACGATAATCTAAGAGCTTTGAATTTAATTCCATTAAATGATCCATATAGAGCAGCGCCGTACTCAACATTTTATACACAAATGAATAATTCTACTGCCGAGATTGCTGCTGCCAGCGTTTTCTCAAATAAAGGCACCAACGACAATATTGTAGATTGGATATTTTTAGAATTGAGAAATCCTTCAGGAACGCTTCTTCAAACCAGGAGTGCATTAGTGCAGAAAGACGGGGATATTGTTGACATAGATGGGGTTAATCCGGTTTTCTTTAAAAATCTTGACGCAGCAAATTATGTTGTAACTGTACGCCATCGCAACCACCTGGGTCTGTCATCCGATCTTACAAATTATCAAAAGGCATTAAGTGTTGCTAATCCAACCGTTGGCAATATGTACGATTTTACCACAGCTACTGACTCCCAGATTTACGGCAACTCCGCTGCTTATGGTACCAATGGCGCATTAAAATTAATGTGGGGAGGCAATGCAAACTTTAATGCAAGTACCCAATATACGGGGCCTTCAAATGACCGGGTTTATCTTTTATCAACCGAGCTTTTGGGAAACAGCAGTTCAGTTATATCTGGCGTATATAGAAGCGGGGATTTAAATATGAACGGAACCATACGTTATACCGGGCCGAGTAATGATCAGGTCTTTCTTTTAACCAATGTATTGAACGCAAATAGTTCAACCGTTATTTCACAACAGATTATTCCATAAAAAAAACTATATTCTAAACTATACCCAAAACCAAATTGTATGTATAAAATTAAACTTTCATTGTTAATCCTGATTGCGCATGTAACCGTCAGCGCTCAATCATTTCAGGGTACCATAAAGCCCGGCACTACTAGCACAAGTGTTATTTGCGCACTTAAACCTTCGGGCAATTTTACTGACAGGGTAACCAATTTGCAATTTACACTTGCTGTACCTCAAACTGTTGGCGCGAGGCCTGTTTTAAGCATAACGAGTAATGCCTACGCAACATATTTTACAACAATCGCTGTTTTTCAAGCCGCAACTTATCTTACTGATTACATTTATTTTATCAATATGTCGGTTCCTACATTAACCGCCACAAGAGATTTTATTGCAAATGTTGAAGATAATGTTGCCGAATTTGCATTTGCCGGAAATGTGGGCAATCTTTCGGATATTAAGTTGGTGCAATTACCAAATGGAATGGTTACGGCAGGTGCCGGAACAGAAAATGGCAACTATAATTTTTATGTTGAGTTTGCAGTTAATGGCGAAAAAACCAATACTACTGCAATGTTTTATACAAACACCAATGGAATGGTAGTTAACAATCCATTGGGGTACTCAGGGTTTGCTTCAGTATCGGCAGGATTTGCTTTATTGCCGTTGTCGTGGCTGAATATGTCTGCACAAAAACAAAATGGTAATGCCTTGGTTAAATGGACAGTGGCCAATAAAATAAATGCCGACTATTTTGAGGTAATGATTTCTGAAGATGGCCGAAGATTTACAACTGCAGGAAAAGTTCCAACTACATCTGAAGACAGCTACTCATTCACTGACAGGAATATTAGCAGGTTGAGGTCAACTTATGCATATTACAGAATTAAGCAGGTTGATAAAGATGGCAAATACTCTTACAGCGAGGTAAAGAAAATATTATTAACCGGCGGCGACCTTTCAATTAAAGTTGTTGGTAACCCCATAAAAGGAAACCTACTTCAATTAGGTATACAGGCGCCAACTGATAGTAAAGGCGTGATACGTGTAGTGGATGGTGTAGGCCGTTTGTTAATGCAGCAAAACGTTACCTGGGCCAACGGATTTTCTGTTCAGGAACTTCGCATGCCTCCTGTAGTTGGCGGCGTGTATATTGTTCAGTTATTTGATGGTAAGCAAACGTTACAGGCAAAGTTTACCAAGTAAAAATATTTTATTTCACATTTCAATTTAAAGGTGGTCACATTGACCACTTTTTTTGTGCACTATAAGGCGCAATGCCTGCTGTGTACCAAAATATTAATAAGTTAAGCGAAAAAAAGATCAATAAATTGGGCCGCCAAATTGTGACATTTAAGGTGTATGCAAATTTCAGAATACATGACCTCTGCAATTTCAAAAAAATTATAAACGATCAGCCCTTTTCCTTATTATCAATGTTATATGCTGATTACTGGGGATATACTTTTTTCGTTCCTGATGTTAAATTGACGCCATAGTAGCAGAACAACCTTAAGAAACGCCCCAGCAAAAAATAGTAGTTCCAGCTATTTTTACCCTTCTTTTCCTCTGAGGCCACCCTGATTAATCACCTTGTAAAGTACAAAAAGGACCGAAACTGTTTAATACTTAAGTTGGGTAGTAAAATGCATAATGTTAGCAATAAAAAAAATGATAAAGCAGCACAATACCTAGGTGAATTAAATTTAACAAAACCGAATAACCCGGAACAGACTTAAAGATTATTTAAAAATTGGTTTCATTTTAAATTCCGCAGTGGTGAGCGGTTTCAAATTTTGCAGTTAGCAGGTGTATAACAAGATATGGCTTGATGTAATTATAAAGACAAAAGCTACGTTTGAGAAAAAAAATATGATGTCCGATCTGGATGGCGGAGGTTTTTTATGACGATATATGCCATGATTAATGATTATCCGCTATGTGGTACACTCATTGATAAATAGAAAAACATGATAAAACTGGCTGAATAAAATTACCAATGGTGTAAGAGTGCGATGCCCGTGAAAATGCCAGCCCGACATAATTATTTTGGTACACCTTTAGCAAGGCGGGTAACGACCAATAAAAAAAACTTTAAAGCCCGGTTCCAAAATATTAGAACCCGATTGCGGATAGGCAATTTATGGTTTTAATATTTAAATATTACTTAAGCCAATTGTGCATTATAGGTGTTAATAAGATTGACTGGGTTTTAAAAAAGGCAACCGTTTTTGGTAGGTTAGACTATTGATATAGCGGTTTGCATAATTAAAAAATACACATAACCTGCCATTTACGAAAATAAGAAGCCTTCGCCAATGTTTGATGCGTAGGTATTTATTTTAAATTTCGCACCCAATGATAAACCATGATGGAGACTTTCAACACGATTAAAGATATTATTTGGCTTCTCAGGCCCTTTTTTCAATTATCATATTTGTTTGTCTAACTCCTAATTGCTGATCAATTTCATTTATCATATCTAACACCTCGTGTTCCGACATTCCTTTTTTGTACATCGCAAGTGTTTTTCTTACTGCCGACAATGCCGCGATCATACCAACGTTTATATAAGTTGCGTTTTCCATAATTGGGGATATTTAGATTATAACATAAACAGCTAGCAAAATAGTGCCACAATACCATCTATAAGGAATGCAGACTTAACCTGGCGTCATTGTTACTCCAAATACCCTAGTTACAAATAAAATAGTTGATTTGCAATATTGCATATCAAATTAAATTCTGGTAGTTTAGTTGCGATTTAGTTAACCATTTGAAAAACGCCATATTTAATCACAATAAAATCTTAAAAAAATGGCGGCAAAAAAAACAACAAGGCCTTTTAAAATGCAGGAAGGCCCTTCAAAAGCGTCAACATCTGTTGACGATCTTTTACTGGCTGCGCTTAATAGGGGCGGCGATACCCTTGAGACAGGCAGGTACCTGGTGACCTTTAAAGATGGCGCCGGAGAAGATGGATTAAACGCTTTAGGCTTGCAAGGCATGCGCGTAGCCAATGCCCGCGACTTTAACGGGCAAGCAGCCGTTATGGAAGAGGTGGGAGATGCGGATGCGGTAGTTTTTCCCGAAATTGGCGTGGCGCTGGTTAGTGGAAATGCAGCCCAGGAACGTAGCATGGGCGCAATGTCTGAAATGGCAAGCGATAGCCCAATAGAGTCCATTGATCCCGAATACTTTGTTTTTGCGGATGATATTACCCAGCAATATATGCGGGGTTATGCCACAAAAACCGAGCGCTCTCCCGGAGAGTTTTTACGCGGATTTTTAAAAGCCGCGGAATTAATTGCAAAAGAATTTGATGGCCAGGATCAAATTGACCAGGATGCGGCAGAAGAAATTCAAGTGCTGGGAGTAACCTGGGGCCTAAATGCCTGCAAAGTTCCCCCAAGCCTGCGTAGTGGTTTGGGTATTAAAGTTGCCATACTCGATACCGGTATGGACCTTGGGCATCCCGATTTTATAGGAAGAGCCATTGCAGCCGCCTCATTTGTTGGCCAGCCCGTACAAGATTTACATGGCCATGGTACACACTGCGTTGGAACTTCCACTGGTCCTAAAGCCCCGGCAGGTGCTACGCCAAGGTATGGTATAGGTTTTAGGTCAAATATTTTTGTGGGAAAGGTTTTAAGCAATAGTGGCTCTGGTGCCCAGGCGGGTGTACTTGCCGGTATAAATTGGGCAATTGCCAACCGTTGCCCGGTAATTTCTATGTCGCTGGGTTCGCAATCGCCAGTGCATCCTGCCTATACTGCCGCCGGCGCAGCAGCATTGGCAAATGGCTGTTTAATAGTTGCTGCTTCGGGTAATGCGGGAGCAGGAACTGGTTCGCCTGCAAATTCGCCCACTATGATGTCAGTGGCCTCGCTCGATCCAAATTTAAGACCTTCCTTGTTTTCAAATTTTGGAAAAGTAGACATTGCTGCACCCGGCAGAGATGTATTTTCATCATGGCCAAGGCCAATACGATACAAATCAATTAGCGGCACCAGTATGGCAACTCCCCATGTGGCCGGTTGCGCTGCATTATGGGCAGAAACGTCGCCCGGTTTAAGAGGAATGCTTTTGTGGAGAAAACTGGTGGACACCGCCAGAAGACTCCCGTTTCCTGCCAGCAAGGTGGGCGCTGGTTTGGTTCAGGCGCCCTGATAAGGTTTTTGCCTATCTTTAATACCCGTTGGATAATATGTTCAACGGGTATATTTTTTTAAAATATTACAAATAAGCACGATGTCAAATAATAAAAAATGGATCGTCATCACAAATGGTGAAAGGTCTATGCAGGAGGTGTCAGCCGATTTAAAGAAAAACGGTTTTTCTATAGAATATGAGTTGGATGCTATTGGCCAAATAACAGGCGAAGCCGGGGATGATTTTAAGACCGAAGCGATGAAGATTAAGGGTATTTCAAGCATATCGCCATCGCATGATGACATCCAGATCGGCGATCCAAACTCTGACGTAACGTGGTAAAAGCAATTCTGTACCGGCGAGGTTTTTAGTGTAGATGATAAATAAGCAGGGCATAATTAAACCTTTGGTATTGTTAGACCTTTACTAATGAGTAAAGTTATTTTCCGCCTTTTTAAGCATACCGCAGCACAGATATATATAACAGCGGCCAAGGGCAACTCAAACGCCGACAAAAAATATTTGGTTCTTATTTTTCTGTTAGAAAAAAATAAAACCAGAAATTTTTTCACAGCTGTGTTAGCATTTTACTGTTAGAAAAAATAAAAACAAAAATTTTCATTGATTGCCGCTATTTGGTACACTCAATGCTGAATCTCAGATAATGATAAAAAAAGGCTGAATAAAATTACAAACCGTACATGAGTGCGGCCTCTATGGTCATAGAGGCAGGCTGCAACGGCTGATGAAAACAGCTATAAAGCCAGGTTCCAAAATATTAGTACCTGATTGCGGATAGTCACTTATAATACATAATTTCAAATAAGTTATCTTTTTTAAATTCAGATTTTTAGAAACATCGGCGTTAGTAAAAGCCAAGATCCCTGAAATAAGGAAAGATGAGCCATTTTATAACGATTAAACAAATAACTTCTCAATCATGCCATCACGACGAAATTTTATCAGGCAATCCGCAACCCTTGCAGGTAGCGGTTTACTGGCCTCAGCATTTAACAACAATGCATTTGCCATTTTTAAAAATAGTATAGCCCCCAGCGACCAGCTTAATATTGCAGCCATTGGCATTAACGGTATCGGATGGAGCGACCTTACCGCTGCCCTAAAAATACCTGGGGTAAACCTGGTAGCCCTTTGCGATAGCGATAAAAATGTGTTGGACCGCCGCAAGGGCGACCTTGCCAAGTTAAGTGTAGATGCTGCCAAAGTATCGTTTAGCGAAGACTACCGGAAGGTATTGGACAATAAAGAGGTGGATGCAGTAATAATCGGTACCCCCGATCATTGGCATGCTATGATTATGGTGGATGCGTGTAAAGCCGGCAAAGATATTTATGTAGAAAAACCAGTTGGTAATTCAATAGCCGAATGCAGGGTTATGGAGGCTGCACAGCAAAAATACAATCGCGTGGTGCAGGCAGGGCAATGGCAGCGTAGCCAACAACATTTTAAAGACGCAGTCAATTTTGTACAAAGCGGCCAATTGGGAAATATACGCACTGTAAAAGTTTGGTGTTACCAGGGCTGGATGAAACCCGGACCTATGATACCCAATTCGGCACCGCCTGCCGGCACCAACTATGACTTATGGTTAGGCCCCGCATCAAAACGACCATTTAACAGCAGCCGTTATCATTTTAATTTTAGGTGGTTTTGGGACTATGCCGGGGGTTTAATGACCGATTGGGGTGTACACCTTATTGATTATGGCTTGTTGGGAATGACGGCATCGGTACCCAAATCAGTATCCGCATTAGGTGGCCGTTTTGCCTACCCCGATTTATATGAAGAAACCCCCGACACCCTTACCACCCTATACGAATTTGATAATTTTAATATGGTGTGGGACTCGGCAATGGGTATTGATAACGGTTCGTACGGCCGCGACCATGGCATTGCCTTTATTGGCAACAACGGCACTTTAATTGTTAATCGCGGTGGCTGGGAAGTAATTGAAGAGCGTCAAAGTAAAAATAAGGTAAGCAAGCCGCTGGCCAAGCCAACGGACAATGGTCTTGACCTACATATGCAAAATTTTGTAAACGTAATTAAATCCAGAAAATTTGACGACTTAAATTGCAGTATACAGGCGGGGGCACACGTGGCTACGGTATCGCAGCTTGGTAACATAGCCTACCGTAGCGGACAAAAAATTGAGTGGGATGCTGACAAAAAAATGATAAAAGACAATTCCATCGCCAAAAAATATATGAACAAAGAATACCAGAACGGTTATAAATTTCCAACGGTTTAATTTACCGATGGTTTTTAATAAAACATCCCGAAAGGCTTTCCTATCGGGATGTTTTATTTAGAAAATAAACATCGCTACTTTATTTAAAAATATCGTTCAGCAAGCCGCCAAGGTGCAACCCACCAATCCGTAACTGCTCGTTTAGGGTGGTAAGGTATTTAAAGTTGTATTCGTAACCTAACCGCTGGTTAGGCTGTGTTATGTCGGCGCGTAAGCCAGCGCTTATCACATACGAGTCGAACAACCATTTACTTATTGGCTGGCTTTGTAGTAAAACAAATTCCTGGGCGGTTGCATAATCTAATGCTGCGGCATATTCAGTATAGCTTAATTGCTGCATTTCAATAAAATCGCTGTCCCAAACACGATGCAGGTTACTGGGCTGCCCAAACCATTGCACTTTAATATCATTGCCGCCCCTGTCGCCCGATGCGGTAGAATGCATTGGTTGATGTACATCGCCGGCAATATGTATCAACAACTTTAAATACAACACCTTTTTATCCTGTGGCAGGTTTTTTTTTCGAAGCTCATTGCTAAGAAAAACCATTTTGGTGTATGCATCGGCAATGGTATCGATAGTCAAATACGCCTGCATTGCCTGGTACGACAAGCCATTGTCAAAGTTGATATAATGCCAGCTATCTACATATTTATAACTGGTGTCCGACTTTATAAAATCGGCATAGTTGGCAGCCATGGCCACACTTTCATTTCCCAAAATACCTTTAATGGCCATCCTTGCTTTTTTGGTGAGGTGGTTTTCGGCTATCTGGCCCACAATGCGGTGACCTAATAACCCCCACGCTTTTGATTGACACGGCACAGCAAACATTGCCAATGCCACAAGTACTGGTAACACCCTTTGTTTCATATTTATTGATTTTAAATAAAGTGCAAATGAAGTAAATATGCCACTGCTTTGCTGTTAATTTTTTTTAAGTACGCTATGGTTTATAATGGGTAAATTTTTTACATTCTAATAAGTTTACCAAAGAAAACCGCATTCATAAAAATTTTACTGGTTCCAAACCAAAAAGCCCTGAAGTTTAAATTGTCTACCATAGATATAACATGGCCGCTACCAAGATTATCGATATTAATAACCGCCGAATTTTTTATCAGTGGCTTATTGCCTTTATACAGGTAACCGCTTTGTAATGGTTCGTCGGTAAACATTACCGGCGAATCGTATGGGCTGTTGTTTTGATCCATAAACAGGGTGTTAGCTTTAAACACACTAACGGTTGGTTTCATGTACCCATAACAAAGTGGATGGGTCATATCAATTTTTGCTTCAAAAATAGAACCGGCCATATCTTTTGACCTTAATTCATCCATGCGGTTATAGTATGGAAGCATCAGCGTAGTATCTTTCTTTTCGCTGTCGGTTTTAAATAACACTTTGGTAAATCCATTGGTGCTAAGGTATTTTACGGCGTCCTCGGTTGCTATTAATGTACCGCCGCCTCTTACCCAATCCTTCAGCTTTTCCTGGTCGCCTTTATCTAAATTACCATAGCTACCCGAAGGCATGATGATAACATTGTACCGCCCGGCATCCACGCGGCCAAAGCGCTCCACATCTACAATCGTTACCGGAATGTTAAAACGCTGGTCAAGCAAATGCCAAATTTCGCCCACATCGGTGGGGCTGGTACCAGTACCGCCAAACATCATGATTTTTGGTTCATCCACAGTTAAAAAACTATTGCTTCCCAGGTCAATACCCGAAACCGATAACCCTGTATTGACTGCATAAATATCAACACTGTTTTCCTTTACCGCATTAATCAAAATAGCATACGTTCCGGCTGCTGATATACTTTGCTGCCTTACCGGAATGATTAGCGTACCGTACGAAAATTTTTTACTCCCTGCCAATGTAGTTGCCTCAAACTGTTGGGTAGCTACCTCCAGTCGTATGCCTTTCAATTGTAGATGATACAACAATTTCGGAGCATAAAAATCTTCCCAACTAACCAGGTAAGCGTAATTACTTTGACCGCCCACAAGGCTGCCAGTAATTACCGGTGCAGCGGTGACCTTTGTACCCAAATACTGCTGCGGCGCAACTATTATGGCTGTGTTATCAAGGTTCATGGCAAGTGCAATGGTCCATGCTGTTACATCATAAAAAAGGCTGTCTTTGTATTCCAGCGTTTTTTCAAACATTGTTTTAATAATCTTAAACTGCGGCTGGCTGGTGGGCACTACATAAGCATTGCCACTGGTAAACGATTTGCCACCGGTGTTAAGGTTTTGGTTTAACTCATATACATCAATCTTATGACGCAGCATCATTTCTACCAAAGCTGTGGTACGGCTTTTATCGCCTGCATCGCCAAAAACAAAAGCCCTGGCGGGGTACGAGGCGGCCTCCTTCATTACATCAGTATAAAAATTACGCTGATAGGTTAGTAATTGTGTACGCATATTACGGGCAGCCTCCATGGTTGATAGTGTGGTAGTAAACTGGTTGCGAACAGTAAAAGGAAAAGTTAGCAAACCGTTGTCAGTTTCCTGTATATGCCCATCGCTGCTGGCCTGTTCAAATAAAATACCTATGCTGCCGTTTATGTCGGGATAGGTTGAACCCTTACCATAATAAAAATCGTCGTACCCTTCTTTGGTAAAATACATTGAGCCAATACTATCTAAATATTTTGCGTGATAATTTCCTATCTGCGCCGTTAGCTCCTGGTTTAATTTGGGCGTATTGGGATTGGCCCTTGAAGGAACGCCCGGCTGAAAAAAGAACGAAGCATTGCTGCCCTGCTCATGATGATCGGTTAAAATGTTGGGCTTCCAATTGTGAAACAATCTTAACCTGTTTTGACTTTCAACGTGCTGCGCCGGTAACCAATCCCTGTTTAAATCAAACAAATAATGGTTAAACCTGCCACCGGGCCATACCTCATTATACTCTCTTGCAGCAGGATCGCTTACCAACGTTTTGCTTTTGTGCATATTAGCCCAGGTACTAAAGCGGGTAAGACCATCGGGGTTAAAAGAGGGATCCAATAAAATAACGGTATTTTTTAAAAGATCATCCACCTGCGCTCCTTTGGCTGCCGCTAAATAATAGGCTGTCAATAACGATGCATTGGCCCCACTGCTTTCGTTACCGTGAATACTAAAGCCCATCCAAACCACGGTGGGCATATTTTCAATAGTAAGCGAGGCCGATTTTTCGGGATCGCTTAACAAAACGTGTTGCTGCCGTATTTCTTCAAGGCGAAGTTGATTTTCGGGCGAAGTAATGGCTAACAACAATTGTGGTCTGCCTTCGTAAGTATAACCTGTAACCTGCAAATTAAAACGGTTTGAAGCAGCCGACACAGCCTTCATATAACTTACCAATTTATCGTGGGTAACATGCCACTCGCCCACCTCGTGGTAAATAATGGACCTGGGGGTTGGAATAGCCGGATCGTAGCTTACATTTTTAGGAAGATAGTAGGAAAGGTCTTGTGCATTAGACAATTGGCAGCAGCCCATTAATAACAACACCAGTAATGATCTCATAATAAAGTAATGGTTTAAACGAAAATATTACCTTTTACAGGTAAAACCTTCAAGAACCCAAATTAGGATACAGTTTTACTTTACTGCTATGCTTTTTTTACAGTTAAGTATTTATTGAAAAAAGATGTTCTGCTGAGCACGTCAATATCAGAAAAATAGAAATCATCAACATCATCTGTAACAATGCAGGTGCAGCCATTTTCAATAGCCGATTAGTACTCCAGGCCATCTTCAAAATCGTTTACACGGGGGTTTGCAAGGGCGCTTGCAACCGAAGAAGGAGTGGCGGCAGCAATAAATATATTTTGAGACAGCAAGGCTATCTTTTTTTTAGCAAGCGTCGCCTTCGATTTTTTTTTGGCAAAATAAAAGGCAATAGCCCGGCAAATGGGGGAAGTGAAAATTTGTAACCGGTTGCTTTCGTGCAGACTGATTATTTGCGAGGTTTGGGTAAAGGTTGGATATTCCTTATTTAGCGCCGACAAAAGAATGTTGGCATCAACAAAAACTTTCATCATTTTTTGCTTTCGTAAAACCTGGCTTTAGTGGCCTTGCGACTTTTATTTTATGTTTTGTATTCGGCTTCGCCTTCAGCCACTTGCATAACCCAATCGCTGATAGGAAAATCTTCGAAAGATTGATAATTGGATGATGTTACCTTTTGCAATAAAAACCCGATGAGACGCAACAAACTAACTTTGTTAGCCTCGGCAAATCGCATGGCTTTGCTAATAACATCTTCGTTAAAACTTAAAGTAACTTTTGCGTCAATAACCAAATATTAATCAAAAAAAAAGTTATACTACCAATAAAAAAATTTTGTAAGTAGGGTAATAAAAAATTAAAAATTAAAAATTAAAAAAACTAACAATAGGTCACCAATTAAGGTTAGAACACCTTTCGTATCGCAAACTAAAGTGCGGCAAGTTTATTTTTTGGGCCTATCATTATATCTTTTTTAATACGGCCGTTGCGTCGCACACTTTTACTGCGGTGCGTATTTCATCTTTTTCATCTACTGGTTTAAATGTATTTAGTAATTCGGGTAAGGAGTTCTGAAAGCACAAATTCTACTTAACTCATGAGGTCCCGGGCATAAAAAACCACCCAAAAAATTGAGGTGGCTTCTTCTAATTAATTTCAAAAATCTTCTGCAACAATTGGTTTCCACAATCAACCACTAATCCTTATTTTTTTCCTTTTTAATTTTTAATTTTTACTTTGAAATTTTTACTTTGAAATTTCTACTTTCAACTAAGCATACATATCTTCCCGCATCGCCTTTACCCTATCGTCTTCAAGGAATTCGTCAAAGGTCATCAGGCGGTCGATGATGCCCTTGGGGGTAAGTTCTATAATACGGTTGGCAACTGTTTGCATAAAGGTATGGTCGTGGCTGGATAACATTACAATACCCTTAAAATTGCTGCTGCTCTCGTTAAACGATTGGATACTCTCCAAATCAAGGTGGTTGGTGGGCTGGTCAAGTACAATCACATTTGGGTTCTGCAACATCATGCGGCTCAGCATACAACGAACCTTTTCGCCTCCGCTCAGCACCTTTGTTTTTTTCATGATCTCGTCGCCGGTAAACAACATTTTACCCAAAAAGCCGCGAAGAAACGGTTCATCAACATCGGTAACATACGGCGGAACATATTGTCTTAACCAATCCATAAGGTTAAGGTCATTCTCAAAGTATTCATTGTTTTCTAAAGGAAGGTAAGCGGTGGTAACAGTAGTTCCCCATTCATATTTTCCTCCATCAGCTTCTGCTTCGCCATCAATAATATCAAAGAAAGAAGTGACAGCCAATGGGTCGCGACTATAAATGGCTATTTTATCGTTTTTATTTACTGTAAAACTTACCTTATCAAATAACTTTCTACCATCTACCGATTTACGTAAATTTTCGATGTTCAATATCTGATTTCCCACCTCACGCTGCTGCTGAAAAATTATTCCAGGGTACTTGCGGTTGCTTGGTTCAATTTCTTCAATGGTTAGTTTTTCCAGCGCTTTTTTACGGCTGGTAGCCTGTTTGCTCTTACTTGCGTTGGCGCTAAAGCGGGCAATAAAATCAAGCAGGTCTTTTCGTTTTTCTTCATTCTTTTTGTTTTTATCGCCTATCTGCCTCGCCATCAATTGACTGCTCTCGTACCAAAAAGTGTAGTTACCAGTAAACACTTTAATTTTTGCCCTGTCTACATCGGCCACATGGGTACAAACCGTATCTAAAAAGTGACGGTCGTGACTAACCACCAATACAATGTTTTGATAGTCTGCTAAAAAATTTTCCAACCAGCTAATTGTCTCAATATCCAGTCCGTTAGTAGGCTCATCAAGCAACAATATATCGGGGTTTCCAAACAAAGCCTGTGCAAGCAAAACCCTTACTTTATAATTGCCCGGTATATCCTGCATTTTACTGTTATGGTAAGTTTCCGGCACTCCCAAACTGCTTAATAATGTGCCAGCAGTGCTTTCCGCTTCGTAACCGCCCATTTCGCCAAACTCGCCTTCCAACTCACCGGCCCGCATTCCATCTTCTTCGGTAAAATCTTCTTTGGCATAAATAAGTTCGCGTTCGTTCATGATTTTCCACATTTTGTTATGGCCCATCATAACCGTATTTAATACTGATTGGTCTTCAAATTCAAACTGGTTTTGCTTTAGTATAGCCAAACGCTCACCGGTGGTAACCTCAATGCTTCCCTTATTGGGTTCAATTTCGCCACTTAAAATTTTTAAAAAGGTCGATTTTCCGGCTCCATTTGCACCAATTACCCCGTAGCAGTTGCCCTTTACAAAATTTATATTAACCTCGTCAAATAAAACACGCTTACCATATGCAAGCGTTACATTTTTTACACTTATCATTCCTGATTATTGAATTACGAACAAATATTTTATTTTGGAAGCCGCAAAAGTAAGTAAAGCTGTGCAAATCGCGATGCGTAAGGGGCTGTTATAGATATTTTCATATCTATGAAACATTACCTTAACCTATTTTACAGTAACCGGGTTACCAAAACCACTGTAGCGTATATAATATTAGCACCATATTTATTAAGAGGCATTATTGTGTTGTAAACAAAGCCTAAACAAGTAAAAAATAAGCTTGTTAAAAAAAGTGGTTAGCATAGTTGTTGATTACTTTTTTAAGGCAACACACTTTAAACACTTAGTTTTGTTGTTAAATTATTTATTAAAAAGCGTTAAGCTAGGTTTAGGTACCTCACAGGAAATTAATCCATTATTTATGAAACTGCAGTTTATAAAAAATATTCAATTTACACGATTGGTAAAGGCTGATGGCAGGTTGAGGGAATTTAATTTCCGCAAAATCAATTCAGGTACCGAAGGTTTGTTTACCGTAGATGTTAGCGACGACCGTGGCAACAGGATTATTTTTAACATGGAAAAAAACGAAGGACATTGGTCAATTGTTACACAGGTATTGCTGCCCGATTGGATAACCAATAATGTATTGAAGTTTGAAGAACTTATTGAAGAAGAGTTGAAAAACAACTAGAAAACTCAGTCAGGCTTTTTTTTATGTTTTGAAATGCGCTACTGCTAATAATTACTTACGCTATAAAACGGTAATTCGCAAACTAGTTTCTTTTAACGACCAGGCTATTTTCGAGTCTTAAACTGCCGTCCGTGATTTTTATGCGCCCATTACTATAAATAAGACGTAAGGGCGGAATTGCCCGATCCATCATCATGAAGGGAAAACAGCGTTTTTTTACGATCCTGATCCTTGGGCTCCTCTCGGCTATTGGGCCGCTTTCAATTGATATGTATCTGCCCGGCTTTCCCGATATTGCCAGGGACCTCGATACAACCATTAGCCGCGTTTCTTTATCATTATCCAGTTTTTTTATTGGAATATCTGCCGGGCAGTTTTTATATGGTCCGCTACTAGATAGATTTGGACGTAAAAAACCATTGTACTTTGGCATTACCGTGTATATGCTAACGTCTGCAGGTTGCGTTTTTGTGAATTCGGTGGATTACCTCATAGCACTTCGCCTTTTACAGGCGCTTGGTGGTTGTGTGGGTATGGTAGCCAGCCGGGCATTGGTACGCGACTTATTTTCAGTAAAAGATAACGCCAAAGTGTTTTCCTTATTAATGCTGGTGGTAGGCGTTTCGCCCATTATTGCCCCTACGCTTGGCGGCTACATGACCGCCGCTTTTGGATGGCATTCGGTATTTATTGCCCTTACATTTTTAGGGGCCTTTGTATTGTTAGCCGTTCATTATGCGCTACCATTGGGCATGCCCCCCGATCCCACTTTTTCGCTTAGGCCAAGGCAGATCATTAACAACTTTAGAATGGTATTTGCAGAACCCCAATTTTATACCTACGCATTAACCGGTAGTATGGCCAGCGCGGGTCTGTATGCCTATATTGCCGGATCGCCCTATGTGTTTATGGAAATATTTGGCGCAACCGAAAGGCAATATGGTTGGATTTTTGCACTGATCGCGGCCGGGCTTATCGCCTCCAGCCAAATAAATACCGTTATGCTTGAAAAATACACGAGCCAGCAAATTATAAGGGTTGCGCTGTTTTGCCAGGCCATCACCGGCCTGCTTCTTGTGGCTGGCAGCTTCTTTCATTTTCTAAACGTTTACACTACTATTGCCCTCTGCTTTTTGTTTTTATGTTGCCAGGGTTTTACCTTCCCCAATACATCGGCGTTAAGCCTGGCACCCTTTGCCAAAAAAGCCGGTAGCGCATCTGCATTGCTTGGCGGTATTCAAATGGCTATTGGTGCCCTTACATCGGCTTCGGTTAGTTTTTTTAGCAACCACACCGCAATGCCCATGGTGCTGGTAATGGGCGGCTGTTCGCTTTCGGCTTTGTCCATTCTTTATATGGGTAGAAAAATTATTTGTGAAAAGGCGTCGTTACAAATGGTAGAAGAAGAAACTGCTGAAATGCTAACCACCACTTAAAAGCTGTCTCAATTTAGTCAGATACTTATTGTTTGAACCTCAAAACGCCTTATCCATCGAAATCTGAGGTGCGGCTAAATTGTTTTTTTTGACCTGTAGTTATATTGTTTTTGATAAGTCCGTTGACTGTCCGACTGGCGTTGGCCGGGCGGGCGTCGTTCCGATACACGGAATGCTGCTGCGCTTTTGGCAGTTATTTCATTTTGTGAGTTACCATGTATTTTAAACTACAAACTAAGGAGTTCTGAAACTGAAGATGCACTTTATACAATTGATAAGGTGATACGCCGCGGCTGACAATAATACTATACTTAATCACCGCTATTCATTTAATAAATTAATTTCAGCTTCGCGGGGGTGTGCAACCGCAGCCTTTTCGGAACACAACGCTACCCGCAGAGACAATGCACAAGCATGCTTATTTATTCGCAGCAGGCTTCGCTGAAAAACGGGGCTGACGTTTGGACAAAGTTCTTTTTGACTAATTACATTCTTTCAAAGGTGGTTTGGTTTGCTGATGGTGAGCAGTCGCTTTTGGTGCAAACGAGACTTTAAGGCAACCAATATTTGCCGCCGTTTTTTTGTGGGGTGCTTAATTGTATTCGGGCACTCCGCGGTGGATAGACCAAAAGGCGGCCTGTAACAAAGGGTTTGGCAATATCCTGGCGGGACGTTGTCAACCTCGGCTTTTGGTTTGGTAATGGTTCTTCCGTCCACGCGGGACCTTATGCATTTGGCTTTAGTTTTTCAATCATTAAACTTTTTATTCTATATTGTTCAGCGGTTTCGGCAGCAGAATTTGAAATACCAGTTTATCGCCAAGCTCGGATCGTTAGCTACAATAATCAAAAAACACACATATGAAGAAAATAATTTTAATTAAAGGAATACTTTTTTGTTCGATAATTGCTCAGGGACAACAAACCTATTATGAAATGCCTAATAAAAAAATAATAGACCAAAATACCTATGAAAATGTTAAAGAAAATTTGGCAAAAAATGGAAAATTAGAGGAAGTAATTATTTCTAAAATAATCAGACACGACTCAATTATCATCACTCCAAAGTTCAATGTTCTAACTCAAAAAGATGAAAATGGAAATTTTACAGACCCATATGCCGAACAGAAAAAACTTATCGGGTCACATTTTCCAATTGAAATATTTAAAAATAACAATGGGCGAAAATACAAAAGTAATGCACTTCAAGGCAAACCAACTTTTGTGAATTTTTGGTTTACAAATTGTACTCCTTGTGTAGCGGAAATACCAACATTGAATAAATTGCAAAACAGTTTACAAACCAAAGTAAATTTCTTTGCTATCACTTTCGACAACTCTAAAAAGGTTGAAAAATTTATGCAGAAAAGAATCCTCAATTATAATCATATTGTAAATGCAAAAGAGGAGATTAAACAACTAAAAATAAATGCATATCCCACCAATTTGATTCTAAATAAAAAAGGAATTATAATTGATGTTTATGGAGAAATCAATAACTCGGAAAAAATAATATTACAAACACTTACCAAGTTATTACTGTAGCTAACAGCTGTTTTGCAAGATTGCGAAATATGTGGTAAAATCACATTTATCTTTCATAAGAAATTTTATCTTACCAAAAAATAAGGGGTTGCGAAGTTCGCAACCTCACAAAGCCACGAAACGTTGTAGGCCACCTTTAAAAATGACAAACCCTAAAATAGGTTGACTAAAAATTTAAACTTTTTAGCAAACTATGGCACTTCAGAAAAAACAAGACAGTCCAAAAAATGAGTATCAAAAAGTAGGTTTCGACCTTAAACTTTCCATCATTGACGAAATCT
>JBBRUR010000062.1:0-28854 GCA_038247635.1 Chitinophagales bacterium | reverse complement strand
GTATTACTTCCTTTATTACGCTGCGTCTAATGGCACTCTTGAAAAGTATTTTACAGGCACTACAATTAAGCATCTCACAGGAAGAGAACTTAAAAAAATAAAAGTCCCTTTACCATTGCTTGAAGAACAACAACAAATCGTTCAGGAAATAAAAAGCCGCCTTAGTGTTTGTGATAAGATAGAAGAAACAATAACCAACAGCTTGAAACAAGCGGAGGCTTTGAGGCAGAGTATTTTGAAGAAGGCGTTTGAGGGGAAGTTGGTGTAACAGCAATTTGATAATCAAAAATTACAGAAATGGAACAGTTTGATGAAAGAGTAAGACTTCTTGGAATTTCGCAAGAGCTATGTGCAGTTAATGATGGACTAAATCTTCATGCGACTATGATTCAATTTAATGTAAAAGCACACTTTGCCCACGATATAAATGCGATGCCACATTACAGAGGCGAACAGAAATTTGGATGGGACATTACATCCGGCATTTCGAGGGTAGTGAGTGGGAAAGCAACAGTAGATGATGCAAGACAATTAGAAACAAGGGCGCTAGAAGAATTTGAGAGGGAAGTAACTACGAAAATAAGTAAAGACGCACTTCGAACTCTTTTTATAATGAGAAGCACGGGAGGGACTGGGATCTGCTTTTTCAAGCCCAGCATGCAGGAATAAAGACTAGCTTATTAGATTGGACTCCCGAAATTCTCCAAGGATTGTTCTTTGCAACAGAGGAAAGCAAAGTGGAAGACATAGAAAATTCCGATGGACAATTATGGGTCTTTTTAGCAAGATTTAATACGATTAAATCGCATAATGAATGGCCGGTGAAAGACAGCTTCTATGAACAAGATCCATCATCTCTTTCTGAAGGCTATTTAATAAACTCTACAATTTTTGTTGATGATCTTGAAACTAGGCTTTTCGAATCAAGAATGTATAAACAGAAAGGGAGATTTTATTTATCGTCAAAAAATAACTTTGGCATAGCAATGAACAAACAAAAGGAGGTTGCGCCATTATTGTTTAGATTCATAATTCCCGCTTCTCATAAAGCTATCATACGTGCAGAGTTAAAGAAAAGAGGGATTACGAGGAAATATTTATATGTGGAGGAAAACCCCGCAGATCAAGCTATTGTTGATGGTGTTAATCAAAAAATTTATTCTCTCTGAAAAAATGATAACCGGCAAGCTTACAGTATTATAGGCTTTAGGCAAAGTATCTTAAAGAAAGCGTTTGCGGGAGTTGTGTTTCTATTAAACCAACAATATGATTACTAAAATTGACATAACAAATTTTGGACTTTTTAATAACTATTCATGGAACAGTGTTATTGGGAAGGAAGAAACATTTCGCCGATTGAACATTATTTACGGCAGAAATTATTCTGGTAAAACAACCTTAGCTAGAATATTTAAATGTATTGAAGATGCTTGTTTACATAAACATTATCCTGACTGTGGTTTCTCCTTAACAGTAGATGATGGGAAAATCATATCACATTCAAATTTCAACACCGATCTAAAAATACGGGTATATAATAGTGACTTTACAAGAGAAAATTTAAGCTGGCTTTATAATGATGACGGAACGATTAAACCTTTTACTATTCTCGGAGTAAAGAACATAGAATTAGACAGACAGATAAAGGAAATTGATGAAAAGTTAGGAAGTGAAGAAGCAAAGACAGGATTGATTTACAAGTTATCTGAAATACAAAAGGCGTTTGAAGCACATTATCGCAAGTTTCAGAATAGAAATAATGCTTTGGATGAAAAATTAAGAAAAAGAGCAAATGATAAAATCAAAGTAGATAATAATTTATTTCTTCCTACCTCTTTAAAGAAAACATATACAATTACTGACATTAGGAGCGATATAGTAAGCATTCAGAATGACACATCCAAGTACATATTAACTGCGGAACAAAAGAGTGAGAAGTTAAAATTACTTTCAGAGATTTCTATGGCTAATATCAATTCACTGCCTGAATCCAAACCCAACTTTGCAACTTATAATGAACAAACAAAAGAAATCCTAATAAGAAGAATTAAGCCTAGCGAACCACTTGCAGATTTAATAAACGACAGTTTGCTACAGGAATGGGTAAGACAAGGTATTGATAAGCATAAGGGAAAACGAAGTACATGCGGTTTTTGTGGTAATCCTCTTAATGAAAACCTGTGGGAGAAATTGGCAGCTCATTTTAGTAGAGAGTCTGAAGAAATGAGGCAAGAGCTGAAAGGTAAAATAGATGTCTTAGAGCAAGCAAAACAAAAACTATTATTTTTTTTAACAATAACAAAGGAACACTTCTACGGTAGTCTTTCTTCAAAATTTGAAAAAACTCTAAGTGAATGGAGTTTATCAACTGGTGTTTATGAAAAAAATATAGACACATTAATTACAGAACTAAATAAAAGAGAGAAGGATATTTTCAAAGAACGAGAACTACCTATTGTCTCGGATGTTTCCGAAGAAATCGTTCTCCAACTTAAAGAGTTTAATAAACTAATTGTTGAACATAATAAGAAGACATCTACGTTATCAACTGACCAGCAAAAAGCCAGGTTAGAACTACGCAAAGCAGATATAGCCCAATATATTTTAGACATTGATTTTAAGAAAGAAACTGAGGAAATTGAAAGACTTCAGAAAGCATCGGAAGAGTTTGCGACGTCTTTAAGGCAAAATGAAAAAGAGATTTCTTACCTGTTGGAAGAGAAAAGAACATTGGAAGCTCAAGCAAAGGATGAAAGTAAAGGTGCAGAATTAGTAAACCTGCATTTAACTCATTTTTTTGGGCACAATGAATTAAAGTTAGTTGCAGAAGGAGAAACGCCTAATATGAAGTTCAAGATAGAACGGGAAGGTAAGGTTGCCAACAATTTAAGTGAAGGAGAAAGTAGCTTGATCTCCTTTTGCTATTTTGTTGCTAAAATGGAAGATGAGCTAACCAATAACAAGCTAATAATTTATATAGACGACCCAATTTCAAGTTTAGATAGCAATCACATTTTCTTCATGTTTAGTCTTATAGAAAGCATTATTGCCAGACCCAAAAAATACGGTCAATTATTTATTTCTACACATAATCTGGATTTTTTAAAATACCTAAAAAAACTCACTGTTCCAAAGTATAAGTCACAACCGAATAGCGGAGATAAAGCAGATATTAAGTATTTTATAATTGAAAGAAAGATGAAGGGGAGTACATTATTGAAAATCGCACCGGACTATTTAAAAAACTATATAACTGAGTTCAATTATTTGTTTAATCAAATTTATCAATGCGCACAATCGGATGCCTCAACTATTTCCCATGAGTACCAATATAATTTTGGAAATAATATGCGGAAGTTTTTAGAAGCATATCTTTTTTATAAGTATCCCAGTCATAAGTTGTCGAATGATGAAAGAATTAGGAAGTTTTTTCAAGACGACAGCATTACAGTTAATTTAATCAATAGGGTAATAAACGAATACTCCCATATTGGAGAGCACTTTGATAGAGGAATGGAACCAATTGATATCGATGAAATAGGTAAGATTTCAAATGCCGTTATTGATAGGATCAAATTATATGATTTAGAGCAGTATGAAGCGTTAGTTGAAAGTATCCATTTGTAGTCTCTAAAAGCTTAATGAATATTCTGCCGATGAACGAAATGCGACGCAACGATGAACAATCGGAGTTACTTCAGCTTGTACCATAATTGTCTGAATTAGGATTTGTGGGATTAAAGGATGATAGGATGTTGTCTGCATTAGGATTTGTAGGATTTGAAGATGATAGGATGTTACTTAGCGCTTTACATTTATCAAATCCTTCAATCCATTAATCAAAACAATCCTAATTCAGACAAATGAAATACGAGGAGATAACACATAGGATAATAGGGGCAGCAATGAAGGTTCATTCCGTTCTGGGTAATGGTTTCCAGGAGGTAATTTATCAAAGAGCATTAGCAATCGAGATGGAGAAACAGGGTTTGGGATTTAAGCGGGAAATGGAAATGGGGATTTATTATAACGGGATAGATATTGGAACAAGAAGGGTGGACTTTTTTGTAGAAGAGCAGATAATGGTAGAGCTGAAAGCTTTAATAAAACTGGAAGACGTTCACCTTGCACAGGCAATGAACTATTGCCAGGCGTTTGGCTTGCCTATAGGATTACTAATCAACTTCGGAGCAAAGAGCTTAGAGTTTAAAAGAGTTTATAACGTTAATCATCCGGAAAATAAAAAGAACATCTGAATTAGGATTAGACAGATTTTAAGATGATAGGATTACAAAATTATTTTCGCAAAATCCTTCAATCCTTTCATCCTAAAAATCCTAATTCAGACAACAATAATAGTATGAGCACGAACCAAATAGTATCGAAAGTATGGAGTTTCTGTAACACGTTAAGAGACGACGGCGTCGGTTACGGCGATTACCTTGAACAGTTAACCTACCTGCTGTTTTTAAAAATGGCAGATGAATATACCAGGGCTCCTTACAACCGTACCATGCCTATTCCGGCGGCGTATAATTGGCAAAGCCTTACACCCTTACGCGGTGCAGAGCTGGAGGTTCATTACGCTACCACGCTTCGTGAGTTGGGTAAGGAATGTCTGAATCAGGATTTTCAGAATTTTAGGATGAACAGGATGAGAAAGAGATAACAGAGTGTTATAAGTGGCAATCATTGTTTAAATTTCTAATAATAATCTTGCAAATCATTCCATCCTGTAAATCCTGATTCTGACAATGTACGATGAGTTAACATACAAAGTGATTGGGTGTGCCATGAAGGTGCACAATACTTTGGGTAATGGCTTTCAGGAAGTGATCTATCAACGCTGCCTTGCTATTGAATTGGAGAAAGCTAAAGTGGCTTTCATGCGGGAAGTTGAGCAGATAATTTATTATGAGGGGTTAAATGTAGGGACAAGAAGAGCAGATTTTGTTATCGAGGAAAAAATAATAGTCGAGTTAAAAGCTTTGATAAATCTTGAAGACGTTCATCTGGCGCAGGCTAAGAATTATGTTGTTGCCTATGATTTTCCTGTTGGTTTACTTATAAATTTTGGTGCAATAAGCTTACAGTACAAGAAAGTATTTAACCCCAAGTACCAAACGAAGATTAAAGAATAATCCTGTCAATCTTTACATCCTGTAAATCCTGATTCAGACAATTAGCAGTCAAACCTTTACCAACGAAGAAGGCGAACAGGAAAAAGAAGACCTCACCTACAACCGGCAGGACTTCTGGGCAACCACCAGCAACAAGCAACTGAACTTTGTGCAGCACATTCGCTCCATGCTTAAAACCACAGGGCAGGCTGCCGTGGTTATTCCCGACAATGTTTTGTTTGAAGGCGGTGCAGGAGAAACAATGTCTGAATCAGGATTAAAGGATTTTAGGATTAACAGAATTAGCAATGTTCTTTGACATCCTGCAAATTCTTCCATCCTGTAAATCCTGATTCAGACAGATTACCGAACCAACATTCACCATACACTGAAGAAGAACCCACTTAAACTGAGTGATCTTCAGGATTTCATTACATGTTATAATTCTTCCAACAGGTTTAAGCGTGTTGAAACATTTCATGCGGTTGATAATCCTAAAGGCAGGTGGCGAAAGTTTGGTTATGATGAGATCATTGTACGTGATAAGACTTCGTTGGATATTACGTGGCTGAAGGATAAGTCACTGGCTGATTTAGATAACCTTCCTGATCCTGAAGTGTTGGCGGCGGAGATAGCGGAGAATTTGGAGAGTGCGCTGGGGAGCTTTCAAGCAATTATTAAGCAGTTGAAGAAGTGATGCCTTGCCTTCTGCCTTCTGCCTTTTGCCTTCTGCCTTCAGCTACGCTCAGGCAGAGGGCAACTTCGTTCAGAAATCGATAGCGGGGTAGTTGAGCGAATTTAACGTGGTGGTTCTGGCCTTGCCAATCTTCCCTGCCGTTATGCCGTAAAATAGCGTTGTCACCTTCAACTTTGGAGTGTGTAAAAGGCCACACCACTGCGTTGCCGACAAACGAAATGCGACGCAACAATGCTCAATCTGTGCTACTTCTGCCTGTATCAAAATAATCCAAACTGTTCCGTATTTGATTATTGAGTACTATCACCTGCACCATACACCTGAAGGAACCCCTCACCTCCGCTTAATCTGGCTGGTAATAGTACTATCAGTTATCTTGTCATCATCGGCCAGCATTACTGCTTTGCTTAGTATTACCGATACGCCGCTGTCGCCTTCAAAGGGTAGAAATAGGTTTTGGGACGCAATGGTGCTGCGGTCGGGTACAATACACAGGTATTGGTCGTTGGGTTCCATAAGTATGTTGGTGCTGCCAATATGTATTTTATAGGTGCGCAGCTTGCCTTTTACCACTACAAACTTGTCTTTTATCTCAGCTACTTTTCCCACTTTTAGCCGGGGCAGCATCCTTTCCAATATTGTTTTTCTTGTTTTGGCTACTTCGGTCAGGTCGCCAAATGAGTAGGCCTGCCAGTAATCTCTGTAGGCAGGCAGGCCGCCATTGTCGCGCCACTGTGGGTCGTTGCCTACGCTGGCTACGCCAACAAACAGGTCTGCATCCCGCATTACCTCGCTAAAGGCAAGTGCCGGCACCTCTATCAGCTCCAATATTTCTGTTGTGCCTGTGCGTACAAATCGTACCTGGTCGGTAGCTACATACAGCCAAATGCCGGTGTCGTTAAAGGCGTCTTCGGCATTTACTTCGTTTATCCAAAACTCAGCGGTAAGGTTATAGTCGGGCAGGTTGATAGAGGCTATTTCGTTGTCCCGGCCATCATCGTACGAGCCGAGGAGTGCGTATTTCCAACCGCGGGTTTTGGCCAGCGAATTAAACTGGTGTTGCTTTAACAGGTGCGCCGCCATTCGATTGCTGTAGGTGCCGGTGTTTACTTCGGCATCAGTCAGCAGATATACTTCGCGGAAGGCCTGTTTTAGCGGCTGAACAATTTGGCGATCAAGGAGGAAGTTGCGCCATATCCTACTCTCTTCTACGCTGCTAAACAAGGGATGCCATAAACGTACGGTAGTGTCAGGGCCGGGCTGAAATGTTAGTGGCCCCTGCGGATTTACCCATTGGTCATCAAGGTAAATGGCGCTTTCTTTTTTGCCGTTTTGCTCAAATGTCCAAATAATTTTGCGGGTAAGCAGGCACATGAGCCCATGGTTGAAGTAGTAAGCCAAAAACTGTTCCCACGGCAGGATTCTTTCTGTTTTAAACAAACGGTCCAACCTATCGCGCTGTGCGGTTGACGTAAGTTCTACCTGCTTAATCGTGTCTTTTATCTTTTTTAGTTTGGCGGCATATTTGTCTTTCACCAATGCGGGTACCGACTTTTGCAGGCTGCCATCGGGTTTGTACCATTGCAGTTCGGTTTTGCCTGTACCAACAAGGGTAAGCACAGCCTTGTACCCTTCAAATTCGTACGCCTTCAATGCATCGGTAAGGCCAAAGTCATCAACGGCCATGTCTTCTATTTCGTGTATGCTTACCCCTTGTTTTTGGGCAGCTTGATGCAGGTATTTCTCTATAAGATTTTGCGTACTGTTTTGCTTAATACGCAACTTAAGGCGACTTAATAATCCTACGCCGTCTAATCCCTTTACGTTGGCCAGCACATACAAACATGCATTGCCTATTGATGCAGCAGCCGGACCCTTACCTGGTATTTTGCGATAAGTTCTTTCGGCCAAAGCACTTAGGTTAAAAAGCGTGTTTTTGTCGTGAAAGTGAACACACATCCAAACGAAACCTTTGAGTGTATCAACATTTAACGGGGAAAGAAATTCGGTAGTGGTATAGGTTGTAACACGACCATCGTATTCGTGGCTATGTGCTGTCTCTTTGTCTTTCATTTTTGTAATAAACTGTAACCAATCGTTTACCACCTGTTTAAACTTATCGGCTCCCAATATTTTAAACAGCTCCTTTGCTTCGTCAATATATTTTTTTGAAGGAGAACCGCCAGTAGCTTTTTGCGCATGCTGCATTAAACTGAACCAATGGGGCCTGTCAGCATCTTTCATGTTTTCGATAGTGGCATTGGCGAGGTCTGCAAATTCGTCGCTACCTATGAACCATGTTGGCTTTACGGCGCCAGCCTCGTTTGTACTAATATGAATAAGCAAGTTTATTTTTTCTATAACACGCGACTTTTCTTTTACCTCATAATAATCACGATCGTTGTTCAGTTGGGTGCTAAGCGCATTGAGCGATTGTAGTAATTGCGGCGAAGCCGGCCTTGTTTTTAATTGTTTTTCTGCCTGCGATACAAGTTGCGCTGTTGGCCAGTGCATGAGCGATTTACTATGTTGATGCCTGCGGTGGTTTATGAAGTGTTGCAGTATTGAAATGATGTCTTCATTGTGCAAAACGAGCCGCATTTTTAAGATATGCCGCATAAAGTTTTCGTACAGCGCCGACAGTACTACATCTTTATCCTCGCTACTCCACGATATACGGTTACTGTTTAAAAGTGCAATCTGCTCAACTGCGGTTTGTATAAATGCTACTTTAGCCTTGTCCGAAAGTGGAATGATCATGGTAGTGAACACCTCGCTTTCATTTGCCTTGGTATCCCAGTAATACTTTTCCTTTTGTTTAAACTCCTGGTAGGCTGCTTCCATTGTTTGTGCGTACGGATTTGCCTTACGAGGCAGCAGGCTGTTTACTGCTTGCTTTATGGTGTTTAAAATGCTCATAAGTTAATTTTGGATTAGCCACCTACCAGTGGCGTAAGTTTAATAAAGCTGACTTCAGTATTCGGGTTAATCACTACCATCTGGTCCAAACCTTCCGCCTGAATATTGTCGATAAGTACAAAGTAGCCGTTTTGGTTGAATGCCTGTAGCGCAACAAATACCTGCTTTTCGGCGTCCACTTTTTTGCGTTGTTTCATTTTAAAACCATTCAGCGTAACCTCTGCTTCCCCCGGTTGTACAAGGCCTTTATAATATTCGGGCAGGTTGCTGTTGTATTCATCAACCTCCGCCAATACCCGTGCGGCAATAATTTCCTGAACGGTAGCCAACTCGTTACTAAACGACAACCTGGTTTGGTTAATGACTATGCCGCCGGTTGTTTCATCTTTTATGGTAAGGGTAATCATTAGGTTTTTTGGGGTAAACTAAAACATTTTGATGAAAAACGTGCTTACTAATTCTTTAAACTTTCGGCCTCTGTGCAGTATGATGGGGCAGATGAATTTGACTGATGTTGGCCCTTGTCAGGTGTTGGTTACCTGTAAAACGTTATTGTAGAAGGTGAGGATTGTTGCTGTGGCATGTATTTATATAAGCATAACTGTTGCATGGCCTCAGTCCCTTATTTTTTATAAAACGAAAGCACCGCTACCCTCGAAATAATCCATACTACCCTATATGTTTTTTTAATGCAGGTCGGCAAAGTTTTGCATAACAGCATAATATCGCCACATTGGAGGTGGCATGTCCAAACACCGGGGTCCTGCAAATGTCAACCTCCGGGGTAGGCTTTACTTGCAGAAGTATAAATTAAAAACAATTGGAAACGGGAAACATATAACATAAGCCATCCATTTTGACAATAAAACCGTAGAATACAAAAAGGGCTGCTTGCTTTTAGCAGGCAGCCCAAACGGGGGTTTGTTTACTTTGTTATTACCAGGTTTAGTTAAAACCTTACAGGTGTATCCCTGGTTGTTGCATAAGCTTTGCTATAATTGATGCCCGATACCTGGCTGGCAACAAACTGAATACCCTGCAATAAGTGTTGGGTATAGGTAGGGTCGGAGTAGTCTTTTTTATCGTGACCTAACACCGTGCACCAGGTATAGCCTCCATCAAAATTGTAAGCCCAAACCGATGGATAAAACTCCTTATAGTTTCCCAGGTTTTTTTGAATTAATGCATTTTGCGCGGTGTCGGTATTGTTAAGTGTTGATACATCGTGCGCCATTAGCGGTGTAGGACCGGGATGCATTTCTTTGGCAAAATAACACTCGTCTTCTTTAACCCACTCAGCCGGCATGCCTTTCATACTGGGGTGTGTTGAGTTGAGCATTTTAACGGTGAACTTTTGAAATTTTGCATGCCACGAAAAGGTGCCGCCCAACATCATTTTAAACCATTGCCAGTTACGCTCGGTTCCGGTAACTGAATGTACCCCAACAAAACCGCCGCCAGCTTCAATATAATGCCTAAAGGCCAGGCGCTGTGCATCTGTATCAAACACATCGTTATTGGTACTGGGAAAAATAAGCAGGGTATACTGCTTTAAATTATTCTGCGTCATAACCGCAGCGTTGCTGCTGGTATCAACCTTAAAACCATATTGCATACCCATACCCTGAATGCTTTTTACCGCCGATGGTATGTTTTCGTGTACATAGCCTTTGCCATTTTTTGTATAGATCAACACCTTTACCTTTTTCCAATCAAAGCCATCTTTGGCAAATAACAGGGCAGGAGCAAAACATACAACCAATAATACCATTCTTAATTCTTTCATTTCATTTTCTTTAATAAGCAATCAAACGTTATTTTTTATTGGCAACGGGTTAGGCTTTATAGTTTACATAATTGGTACCGTAGGGATAGCGTTGTGCACGGCTTAGCAACTTGTTGGCTTCAATATTATTCAGGAATACTTCTTTTTTTGGATCCCATATTAATTTGCCCGGTGTTTTCATGGCGGCATGGGCTACCAGGCAGGCGCTACAACTGCGGTGGGCTACTTCGGCGGGGCTAATGGTGGGCTTTTTACTTACAATGCAATCAAGCCAGTTGCCATGTTGCTCGGCACTATCGTATAAATGAATTTCGTTGGGGCCAATTTTAGAAGCAAGTATTTTTGGATCGCTGGCACTAAATGCCTTATCAGCTTTGCCCGAAGTTGGGTCGGTGGCAGTTACGCCAACGTTGCCCCTGGTAACAAATATCCATCCGTCCGATCCTTCAAATTTTACACCATTAGGGTTATTGCTGTTAATAAGCATGGTTACGCCATTGGCGTATTTTGAGGTAACCGAATAATTGCCATGTACATCCCACAATCCTGTCTTTGGAAATTCAGCCGTTGCTTCTATTTCAATGGGGCCTGTCAGTTCGGTATTCATACCCCAGTGTGCAATGTCAATGTGGTGAACGCCCCAGCCGGTAATCATGCCTGCACCAAATTGCTCGCAACGCAACCACCCCCCGCGGCTGTTAGGGTCTGTTTGCGAATGTACCCTGTCGCCGGTATAATATACAAAAGGGGTTGACCCCAGCCACCTATCGTAATTAAGGTTTTCGGGTATGGCCATTTCTTTGGTATCGCCTCCCGCGGGGTCGCTGGGTAAACCTACGTGTACCGTATGCAGTTTTCCAATACGGCCATTGCGCACCAACTCGCATGCCTGCCTAAATTGTGGCCATGGATTGGCCGAACGTTGCTGGCTACCTAACTGAAAAGCAACGCCGGCTTTTTGTACGGCATTACTCATTTGCCTGCCCTCTTCTATAGTAACCGATGTAGGCTTTTGTAGGTAAATGTGCTTGCCCGCCAAAGCGGCCTCTATAGCCGGCTGTGCGTGCCAATGGTCGGGAGTGCTTATAATGACGGCATCAACATCTTTATTGTTTAATAGATCGTGATAGTCATCGTACATTTTTATATCGATGTAATTGGCCTGCCCTGTTTTTTTTGCATACCAGCCTTCCAGCATTTGCTTACCACTTTCAAGGCGTTTACGGTCCACATCGGCAGCAGCAATAATACGGGCATTATCGTATTTAAAGGTTTCGACCAGGTCGTGTGTACGGGCAATACGGCCTATGCCTATCTGGCCAATATTTATTTTATTGCTCGGTGCATTTTTGCCAAAAACCGACGCGGGTACAATAGTAGGAAAGCCCGAAAGTATAATGGAGCCTACACCGGCTTTAACCGTATTTTTTAAAAATGTTCGACGGCTGTTGTTATTATCGTTGGTCATTTAATAGGTTTTTACAGATAATATATTTAAAAAAACACAGGTACTGCTTTTTACAGTACCTGATTTGTTTGTTGTTGTAAGCATTATTAGCAGGGGGTATATGTAAATTTACATACAGTTATTGCATCACTTCTTTTTTAGTTCAGGGCACTGGTTACTTATGCTAACTTATGGTATCGCCTCCAATGGCGGCACGTTATTTTCAAACCCGGTATACCCCTTGTTTTGGTTAATACGGCCGTTACTATTTCCGTTAATTGAACGGGTAGGTATTGGCCACAATACGTGGTAAGGGCTAATGGTGTATTTAGCGCCGTAGTTGGTAACTACGCCTTTTTTATAAAAATTGTTTTTGTCCATAACGCGGTCATACAGGTAGTTTTCGTCCGAAAACCGAGCAAGGGTATACACTTTGCCATTTTCGGCAGCTTTGCCGGTTTTAGCAAAAAGGTACGACATACGGGTAAGCTCCGTTTTCCTGGTTTCCTCAAAAAACAACTCACGGGCTCTTTCATCCAATATAGTACCTATGTTTACTGCAGATGGGCTAATGGGTGCACAGTTAGCCCGGGTTCTTATTTCGTTAATATCGGCTGCGGCGCTTGCAACATCTCCTTTCCAAAAATAAGCCTCGGCACGCAGCAGGTACGTTTCGGCAAGCCTGAATAAATACCAGTCAGTATGGCCACCCTGCATAGGTGAGTTTTCAAAGTCGGGTACAAACAACTTGTAATGAGGCCAGCCAAACCAACTTCTGATAGTATCGGTGCAAATCAAACCACCATTTACATTTCTTAGCTGCAAATTTTTTAAATACCACGGGTCGCCTGAGGTTTTTAAACCCATGTCGTTGTACAATATGTCTTCCATCTTCATCCAGTTACCGGGTATATGCCGCAGGTCGTTGGGGTCGTTCCATATGTCGTATTGAGCATAGTCGCTTGGCCGTGTGCGACCAATGCCGCGGCCGTACAGGTTTGATTGTATAAACTCGGGGTTAATATTATCGTTGGTTCCCTTTTTGCCTGTTGGCGAGCTTATGTTTGATCCCCAAAAAGGAACAGCCTGGCGCATAATGGTCATACCTGTATTAAACTGGCCATCGCCAAAACGACTAATAATCATAAGCAGACCTTCCCTGTTTGCAGCCACCGATTTATTTTCGGGGCGGTGTAAGTCCCAAATAACGTTGCGGGGTAATGGCACTGGGGTACGTGTGCCGGGCATAACCGTAGTGGGCGGCGCTGCACTTCCAAAAGTTGATTTCATAAGCGAATAAGTACCTCCGTTAATTACCGAATTGGCCGCAGTAATTGCCGCGTCAAAGTTGCCCAGTGCAAGGTTTACTTTGGTAAGCAGGTGTGCAACGGCGCCTTTGGTTACTTCTCCACGGTTAACAGCGTCCGAGGTCCAAAGCAAAGCTGAGTCAAGGTCGAGCTTTATCTTATTTAAAATTACTTCTCTTTTGGTAGAATAAAATTCAAGCGAGGGCGCCGTTATTTCCTTCATTATGGCAGGCACATCGCCAAATTGGTGGGTTAGCTTATAATACCGCAAGGCGCGATGAAAATAGGCTGCACCTAAAATTGCATTGCGTTCTGCCGGCGAGGCATAGGTAACATTGTCTATCCGGCTAATGACGGTGTTAGCGTATTTTATGCCTTTATAGCCTTCATCCCAATACACATAAATTTTGTTGCGGTCTTCGTTGTTAAATTCAACTAAATCGGGAGTAATAAGCAGGTTTAGGTCCTGGGCTGGTCCTGCTTTGTCGGTGGTGCCTTCCACCGCAATTTCAGTAAACAACATTTCAGTTAAAATAGGTGGATTTCCACCATAGTATTCAAACCTGAGGTTGCGTGCACAGGCCGCAAGTGCAGCCCGCATGGCCGCCACGGTTGTGTAGGTAGCCGAGGGTTCATAAAATGAAAGAGGCTGTGGCTCAAGGTAGGCTTTTTTACAACCTATACCCATGCTAATAGCTAAGGTAATAAGTGCGGTGCCTGCTATATATTTTTTAATCTTTTCCATTGTTTGTTAATTAGGTGCTTATGTTAAAGGGTAAGGTTTATGCCAAAAGTAAAATACCTGGGAGGAGGTACAACGGTACGGTCGCCGGGTGGATTATTCCTAAATTCTGCATCCCAAAAGTTCCAGTTAGGTTGGTATACAGCAAGGTTGTTTACATTTAAATACAGCTTTAACGATTGAATGTTGGCCCTTGTTAACAGGCTTGGCGGTAAGGAATACGACACAGCTACGGTGCTGAGCCTTACAAAGGATGTTGAACGATATACGTTAAAGTTGGCACTGCCGTTATTTGAAGAAAGCCGTGCATAATCGTTAACAGGATTTTCAGGTGTCCAAAAAGGAAACTGGTAGGAGTTTTGCCTGTCAACAAAACCTAAGTTGTTTTTAGCCTGGTTAAATTCTTCCTTTTGACCCAGGTTTGAGTATAACATAAAGGAAAAATCGAAATTATTAAACGTAAAGTCGTTTCTGAAAGTCCATTGCGATCTTGGATTTCTATAGCCGAGGAATTGCCTGTCGGCGTCAGAAAATTTGCCGTCTTTGTTTAGATCCTCAATCTTAAAATCGCCGGGGCGAACGCCAAATTTGGCAGCTTCGGCAGCTTCATTTTGTTGCCATATTCCCAGTACCCTCAAATCCCAAATAACGTCAATATCCTGCCCAATAAACCACCTGTTGGCTACATCATTTTTGTCCGATTGCCCAATTACTTTTCCGGTAGCGTCATAATCGGGTGTAGGCCCATAGAGTTTTTTGATTTGGTTCCTGTTCATCGTAAAGTTCAACGTCGATCGCCAGGTAAAATGTTGCCTTTTCATGTTAAGGGTGCTAATGCTTACCTCAATACCTTTGTTTTGTACTTCGCCCAGGTTGGTAAGTACGTTGGTAAAACCGGTTACATCGGGCAACAAACGGTTTATTAAAAGGTCGCGTGTCGACCTGCGGTACGCATCAATACTACCGCTAATTCTGTCCTTAAGTATGCTATAGTCAAGCCCCAGGTTATACGATTCAGTTCGTTCCCATTTTAAACCGGAGTTCTGCAGGCGGTTAACAAATAATTGCGAAACAAGAATGACCTGGCCACTTGGTGTTATGAACTGGTATTTTCCGGTAGAAAGGTCAGAAAGAGCTGAATAACGGCCAATGTCGCGATTACCATTTATACCCCATGAAGCCCGAAGTTTTCCGTAACCCAACCATTCGGCCCTCGCAAATTTTTCTTTTGAAAATACCCAGCCTACACCAATTGAAGGGAAGGTTGCTCTTGGATTTTGCAATCCAAAAGCTGAATAGCCATCGCGGCGAACGGAGGTGGTTAGCAGGTAGCGATCGCGAAACGAATAATTAAAACGAGCCATTAGGGCATCGCCGGTACTACGTTCGTCGTTGCTGCTTATTACAGGTTTAATTCCTGCACCAATATTATGGTAGCTAAGGTTGTCGTTAGGGTCAAAACCTTCGTTTTCCATCTGTGTATTCCACTGTTGAAACTTTTCAGCATTTACAAGAACGGTGGCATCCATACGATGTTCACCAACTGATCCATTCCACATCAGCAAATTGTCAACCTGCCAGTTGAAAGTAGATTGATCTCTTCGTGTAGCTACACCCCTACGTACCGAAACCCTAAAATCCTTTGCCGACCGGCCGTTGAAGAACTTGAAGAATTCAAAATTGGGGGTGAAGTTGGTTTGGTACGAAAAGCCAAAGGGTAAATTACCCTTCAGGTAAATGCTACCAAACAGGGTATTGCTTTTTTGTAACCTGTTTTGGTAGGTATTGTCCAAAAATGGATTGGTGTTGTTACCAATATCATCATTTGGACTATCCCGTAAGGTTACTCCATCAGGCCTAAACTTTTGGCCGTAAGGGGAGGCATTTACCATTTGTTGCCAGCTTACCGGCACCTGGCTTTCATCGCGGTCAGCAAACTGCAGGTTTAAACCAACCGTCATAAACTTTGCAGCCTTAGCCTCAAGGTTTACACGAATGCGGAATGTTGAAAATTTATCGCCAACAATAAAACCTTCGTTCAACGTGTGGTTGGCAGACATGTAGTACGAAACATCCTCTTTTTTGCCGGAGATACTAACGGTGTGGTCGTTTCGAAGTCCGGTTTGGAACATCATATCATACCAGTTGGTTGACCTGCCAAGCTTGTAATTATCTTTTTCAATGGAGAACATCCTTAACCTGTTTAACCAAATATCAACAGCGTCTCCCGTGGGGTTTGAGTTATCGTAGGCTTTCCATTGCGCCTCACTTATATCCGCAGGCAGCTTTCGCGGATCATCGTACTGAAATGGCCGGGCGTTTGCATTAATGCTCTTGAGCGCCGCAGTTCTCCAGCTAACAAATCCGGGCCCATCATATAGTGGCTCATCCATAGCCAGTTTTGCCAGGCCAACATTGGTGTTAAAAGTAATGGTTGGCTTGCTACCGTTGCCTTTTTTTGTAGTTACCAATATAACGCCGCTGGCCGCCTTGGCTCCAAATACGGCAGCCGAACTGGCATCTTTCAACACGTCAACTGTAGCAATGTCGTTTGGGTTAATATCCGATAAATCGCCGGGATAAATAACCCCATCAACAACAATTAAGGGCGATGTACCCGCGTTAATGGATGCGCGGCCTCGTACAAGTAAGTTACCGCCGCCTTTTGCATTGGGGCTTGAGGTAACACTTAAACCGGGCACGTTGCCCCTTAGTACATCCTGTATACTTTGAGGGTTTTCATTTTCAAGCTGGGTAGCTTTTACCTGCGCTACCGCCCCGGTAACATCTCTTTTTTGCCGGGTACCATACCCTACCATTACTACTTCGTTCAAAGTGTTTACCCCTTCGGCCATAGTTACCACAATGGCAGTCTTGTTTGTTACAGATACTTCCTGCGGGTTCATTCCGGTATAGGACACTACAAGTACCCCATTGGCGGGAACCTCACTTAAAACAAATTTTCCATTTTGGTCAGTAGAAGCCCCCCTGGCAGAACCTTTAATAACCACGCTTACACCTTGTAACGGTACTTTTTTTACGTCGGTAATTACACCACTAACCGTTCGGTTGTTTTGTGCAAAAAGGTTGGGTAAAAGCAGAAACGTACACAAAAAAAGTAATCCAAAGCAATAGGAAAACTTTGCACGCTGTGGGCGAAAAAACATTTTTTTCATTTGGCAAGTTTTAGTAAATCGTTTAAAAAATGGAAATAGAATGATCGGCTATGAAAACTTAGTCATATACATTTGTGAAATAAAAGTTAAGGGAATAAAATTTTATACTTCTTACTTTTGAACCATTATTTTTAGTTACATCGATTGAAATAAAAGAATAAGAGGTTTGTTGATTTTTTTATTGTTTTTAATTGGTAGTCATGGTAATTAAATAATTAAGTGTTTTTTAATTATTGGTTGGTTGCATACCTCTGTAACACGGGGCAATTATTTTGGTATATTTATTTAAACCTATGATAAACAAGGGGCAACACAGTTTATAATATGAAAAAGGGCATTACGATAAAAGACATTGCAAAAAAATTAAACATGTCTATTTCTACGGTTTCAAAAGCCCTTAATAACGATGTAAGCATAAGTACCTTAACTAAAGAGCGGGTACAGGAAATGGCTAAAAAGGTACATTACGTGCCTAATGAAGCAGCGCGAAATTTTAAGCAAAGCAAAACCTTTACCATTGGCCTGGTTATTCCCAATTTGTTAGACCAGTTTTTTGTACTTGCTATTAATGGGGTGGAGGTAGTGTCAGAAAAAGAAAAGTACAACGTAATCTTAGCGCAATCGCATGAGGAGGTTGCTATTGAAAACAAGATTATGAAACTAATGATACGCAACAGGGTTGATGGAATTATTGTTGTCATTACCAAAAATACGGTTGACATGCAATTATTCCAGGATGTTGAAAGTATGGGTATACCGGTTGTTTTTATTTCGCGTGAGCCACCCAGCCGGGCATTTAATTTTGTTGCTACCACTAATATGGTTGGCTCATTTAATGCAACCGAATTTTTAATTAATAAAGGCCATACCCGAATAGCACATTTAATGGGGCCAGCATTGTTACAAACCAGCCAGGTACGATTACAGGGTTATAAAAATGCTTTGCTTGCCCATCATTTACCTATAAACGATGCCCTGATAAAGGAAGTAGACTTTACGCCTGAATCAACAGGTGCAGCGATGCGGCACCTGATGGAGCTGGACTGGCCACCTACCGCTGTTTTTGTTTTTAAAACATATTTAGCACTGGATGCCATTGAGTATCTTAAAAAACACTACCCTGACCGGGTGGGTTCTATTGCCTTCGTTGGCTTTGGTAACTTGCCCTTACTACAATACCTGTATCATAAACCAATTGCGTCTATCGAAGAAAATTCATATGAAATGGGAATAAGGGCCGCCGAATTACTTATCAAAATAATTAACCAGCCCGATGTGGTTTTTGCCGAACCTGCGCATATTCAAATTAATTGTAATCTGCTGGTTCATTAGCGCTCATCTATTTCAAACGTTGTAGTAACCTTTTAAAAGCATAAAAGCATTTTATGCTGTCTATTTATATACATTCAACATGTGGTGTATTTAAGCAAACACTTTAATTAATTATTTCAAATTTTTGATATGTATGCTCAACAGCTTTTTAGTCTGGTAAACAAAGTAATTATTATTACCGGTGCCACAGGTATTTTAGGCGATGCATTTGTAAAAGGTGCCAGCGACATGGGCGCTCATACCGTTTTATTAGGTAGAAATGAAGAAGTTGGTAATAACCGAACAAATACGATTAACGATGCAGGAGGTTCGGCAATATTTATTGCTGCCGATGTGTTGAATAAAAATGAATTAGAAGCTGCAAAAAAACAGGTAATTGAAAAGTGGGGTAGGATTGATGGGTTGGTTAATGCAGCGGGCGGCAACATTCCCGAAGCAGTTATTGGCCCCGAGGCTGATGTATTTAATATTGATATGGATGCGTTAAAAAGAGCCTTTGATCTTAATTTATTTGGAACCATTTTGCCCACCACTGTTTTTGGCAGAGAGATATCAAAAACAGGTAAGGGCTCCATTGTAAACATATCGTCCATGGCAGCGCAGAGTGCCATTACACGGGTATTGGGTTACAGTATGGCAAAGGCCGCGGTGGATAATTTTACCAAATGGATGTCGGTTGAACTGGGCAAACGATATAGTGATAGCATACGCATGAACGCCATTGCGCCGGGGTTTTTTGTTACCCATCAAAACAAAAACTTATTAATAAAAGACGATGGCTATACCCCAAGGGGCGAAGCGGTAATACGTAACACACCCTTTAACCGCTTTGGCAACCCCAATGAATTAATTGGCTGCCTTATTTGGTTGCTAAGCGATGCATCGGCCTTTGTAACCGGCGAAGTGATTTGTGTTGATGGAGGATTTAACGTGTTTTCAGGGGTGTAAGGTTGCTTACTTTTAATTTAAAAAGCTACAACATGTATTTGTATTTTAAGCGAAGAAGCTTTTTGAAAACACTAATAACAAGCCCGTTGTTAGCAGCAGCACCTTTAATTAATGCGCAGGCGTTTCAGGCAACTGCCAACCAATTGCTATTAAAGGTTAGCCTAAATGCCTACTCGTTTAATGAGCCTTTGCGTAATGGTTCCATGACTTTATTTGACCTGCTGGATTTTTGTGCTCAGCAAAATTTTGATGCAGTTGACCTGACAGGATATTATTTTCAGGGGTATCCTAAAACGCCCGCCGATGATTACCTTTTTAAATTAAAAAAACAGGCATTTAAGTTAGGGCTTGATATTAGCGGCACCGGTGTACGAAACGATTTTTCAAACCCTGACCCCGCAAAAAGAAAGGTGGATGTTGAGTTGGTAAAGCAATGGATTAAAGTAGCAGCAAAGTTGGGGGCGCCGGTCATTCGTATTTTTTCGGGTTTATTAATACCAAAGGGATATACATGGAATGCAACAGCAAAATGGATGATAGAGGATTTAAAAGAATGTGCCGCTTACGGCCAGGCATATGGGGTTATTGTAGCCATTCAAAACCATTTTGATTTTATAAAAACAGCAGCGCAGGCAACTACGTTAATTGAAGGCGTAGCATCAGATTGGTTTGGGTTGGTGCTTGATATTGGCAGCTTCCGAGGTCCTGATCCTTTTAGCGATATTGAACTGACAGCCAAATATGCGGTCAACTGGCAGCTAAAGGAAAATATGTATGTAAATGAAGTGGAGCAAAAAACGGATGTTCGCAAAATTATGTCGTTAATAAAAGCCTCTGGTTACCGTGGTTATGTACCCATAGAAACCCTTGGTAAAGGCGATCCTAAAATAAAGGTGCCGGTTTTTTTAGAAGAAGTGAGAAGAGCGTTGTGAGGTAATTTACCGTTTAACACCTGACATTTAAATTAAGCGCCTTAGGCAAACTTAGTGGAGCAATGCGGCTGCGTAGCTTGTAGTGTCAGGGAGTGTACTATTCATTTTTTACTTCAGAAAAATAATGATTATTTGCTATTTGGTACAGTATTGCTGAATATAAAATCAGGATAAAATATGCTGAAAAAAATTACCAATAGTATAAGAGTGCGAAATTTATGGTCATAGAGGCAGGCTGCAACGACTGATAGAAACTGCGCTAAAGCCTCGTTCCAAAATAGTAGCGCCAGATTGCGGATAGTTATTAGAAAGATTGTCCGCAATAGTCTGAATTTTTATTTCCTCAGCACTATAGAAAGTACTTTTTTACTACTGTTGGAATGCTATTTTTCGTCTAATCCTGCTTAACGATTCTGGCTTTATGCCTAAATAGGAAGCAATATAAATAAGCGGAATTTCGCTTACCACCCGGGGCCGTAGGTTAAACAGGTTTAAATAACGTTCCTCAGCAGACTCGTATATAAACGACAACTCCCTTTGTTGTTTAAAAGTAAAAATGGTTTCATAAAAGCGGATAAATAATTTTAGTATAGATGGATATTTATCACCAAGTGCCTCTACTTCTCTTATATTGGCTTCCCATACCTCTCCTGCTTCTAACGCACAAATATTTTGTAGTGTAGGATTTCCTTCTGCTACACCAGCCGTATCAGCATAAAAGGTAGGTCCAAAAAAGAAATTAAAGGTTATCTCCTCCATGTCTTTAATATAAAAACCCCTGTAAATGCCTGACTTTATAAAAAACAGGGTTTGTGTTTGATGACCTTCTTTTAAAATAAAAGCATTCTTGTCTACTTTTTTTAAGGAAAACATATTTTGCAATACCGATATTTCATTATCCGTTAAAGGATAAACTTTTTCAATAAGCAGTTTAAACGCGTTGTCAATCATACTAAATAGTGTTTGGCCAGTGTAGTCAATAATATAGAAAACAGGTTAGAAAAGTTTTTTAAGATACTTGATTAACCGCTATAAGACTACATTTAATTGCCGCCCGCTGCATAAAAATTACAGCCCAAACAAGCAAACAAACTATGGAACAACCACAAATTTTCTGGTCACACTTAAGGCCGCAAAAACCCCCAATCCACCTTTTATATTAGTTACTACTTCGCCGGAGACTGCAAAAGGGTTTACAAGGGCAGTTCTTGCATTTTGTAGTGTGGTCAGGTATTGATAATAGTCAAACGTAAGGTGATACAATGTGCCGTAAATAATATCGCCTTTCTTAAAATCAAAACCAGAGCCATACACAAATTCGTTGTTATTGTTTGCAAAACTATTGTCCAATATTATTTCCAGCCTTAAGCTATCATACATTGCATTTTTATGCAGCAACAACCTAAAGTAGTTAGGTACGGCAGGGTTGGGGTCTTTAAATTTAGTAAGGCAAAAGGCTCTCTGCTGGTTATTAAATGTAGGTGTAAGGCTATCTATTTGTACAAGTGGTATAAAACGTGTTTCGCCAAAAGCGTGCCTGCCCTTATTATCGTACACATCTATTCTATATGGCTCATTTGAATTGTAATTGGCCGCCATCCTTTTTGGGTTGCCGTAGTTGTAAGCTCTTCGCCGTTGGATGTCAACAAAAGCAAAAGGCAAGAGTGTATCTTTTATATTACGATGCGTAATAATTACCAAAGCAGACATTAAAACCGGTGGTACTGTGCTGGTATCTAACAAAGCAGTGCTTTCAGATATTAAAGCCCTTAGCGGTTGTCCATCTTCTAAGTAGCACTCTACTACCAGCTCGCTTTTGTTGGGTGGCAATTGTATATTATAATCTTTTGAACATTGTGCAAACAAGCTTGCAAAAAGCAGATAGCAGAACAGTGCTTTTTTATTCATACACTAAAATTTAAAGTTGTAGGTAATAGAAGGAATAATTGGAAAAAGTGTGATGGCTTTTGGCTCATAACCGCCAGGTGTACCAGCAATTCCGTTGCTGTTGTTTTTTGCCTCAAAGGAAATGAAGTACGCGTTTAACCTGCTGTACGCATTGTAGGCACTAAAGGTTAAGTCAGTGCTGCCGTGTTTTGGCCTTAGCTTTAAAATTATACCAACATCGAGCCTATGATAATCTGGCATACGGAAATTGCCTCTTTCAGGATATACCGGCGACAAGTTGAAGAAAGTATTATTGTCTAAAGTGCCGGGTGCATCTATGCCAATGGTTCTGCCAGTGGGCAACGATACGGCGTTGCCAGTGTAGTACGTCCAGCTACCCGAAAAGGTTAGCCGTTTGGCTAATGGGTAACTGGCCACTACGGAAAGCTCATGCCTTCTATCAAAACGGGGAAAAAACATTTTGCCATTATTAATTGCCTCAAACTGCCTTGTTGTCCACGCTAAAGTATACCCAACCCAGCCTTTTAGTTTACCTGCTGTCTTTTCAAAACTAATTTCCGACCCATAGCTTTTTCCTTTTCCAAATACAAATTCGTTTTCCAGGTTTTCATTTACCAGCAAACTGGCACCTGGCTTATAATCTACTAACTGGCGCATCCATTTATAATATCCTTCGGTGGTAATAAGAAATTTATTATTGATGTTCCATGTAAAGCCAAGCGATGCCTGGTCGGAAATTTCGGGTTTAATTTTTTCGGTTGATGGATACCAGATATCTGTTGGCAACGAAGCCCCTGAACTTGCCACAAGGTGTTTGTACTGTTGCATTCTTGCATAACTGGCCTTTACTGAAAAATTATCAGTCAGCAGGTACCTTACACTGGCACGGGGTTCTACCCCACTGTAGGTTTTTCCATTAGTAAAAACTGTAAAACGGGTACCTATGTTTACGCGTAATTTTTTGGTTACATCCCAATCGTCGGCTATATAAATACCTGCTTCCAAGCTGTTAAGGTTTTCGCCTTTTGAAAAGGTTTCGGTTGCCTGTTCGCTATTGATATTAAAGGTTGAAATTTTAAACTGGTTATAAACGCCCTGCAGGCCAAACGAAATTTTGTGCCGGGCGGATGGTGTATATAAATATTTTTGAGAGAAGGAATATTCCTTTACACCAGAGCCAAGTTTAAAATCAAATCTATCAAACTGGCTGTTTAATGAATAGTTGTAATCAGAAAGATGCAACGAATTTTCTATACTTATTTTGCTGTTAAAGAGGTGTTTCCAGTGCAGGCTGGCGGCGGTATTACCCCAACTAAATGTAGAACCAAAAACATCTGAATCAAATATAAAAAAATCCTTACCATGATAAAAGCTGGCATAAAATTGATTTTTGTCTGACGCAACAAAATCTACCCTTCCATTCATATCATAAAAAAAGTAAGTGGGTATTGGGTTAAAACCTGAGTCATTTTTATTGGCGTTATTTATGGCAGATGTAAACACATCCGCATAGGTTCTTCTGGCTGCCAGGTTGTAGGTTAGCTTTTTTCCCTGTTTGTTTTTGTGCAGCAGGTTGCCCTGCAAGTTCAGCCTCGAAGCAATTAAGCCAATGCCACCACCTACTGAAAACGCAGAATCTGTTCCTTTCAATGTATTTACATCCACCACCGAAGATAACCGGCCACTAAATTCCGCAGGAAAACCAGCTTTGTACAACTGCACATCTTTTATAGCATCTATGTTAAACGTGCTAAAAAATCCAAAAAGATGACTTGGATTGTATACAACCGACCCATCTAACAAAAACAAATTTTGGTCGGTACCGCCACCGCGTACACTAATGCCACTGGTACCCTCACCACTATTTTTTACGCCAGGTTTAAGTTGCAATACTTTAATAATATCTACCTCGCCCAAAATAGCAGGTATGGTTAAGGCCGTTTTACGGTCAATAATTTCCACGCCCACCTGCGATGAAAGTACCCTGCCTTTGTTACTGTTTGCAGTAACAGTAACTTCCTGAAGCTCATTAAGGCTTGCTGTTAAGGTTAATGACAACGCAATATCCTGATTAAGATTGATGGTCAACTTTTTTTGAGTAAAACCCACATGCGATATGATGATAGTATAAGTTTCTGCTGGCAAGCTGAAGGTAAAAGCACCAGAAGAATCGGTTAATACAGTCGCGTTTTTTTGGGTAGAAATTTTAACGATTGCACCTTGCAAAGGCTGCTTTGTTGTTTGGTTGGTTACCACCGCTTTTAGTACAAACTTATTTGTTGACTGAGCCCTTACTATTGAAATACTCAGCACCAATGCAATATTTATAGCAAAAAATATTTTTGTTATCATAAACAATTTCGAAATGGAAAATGAAGTAGGTTATTACCTTAACGAAGTAAAGTTCGAGCAATGCAACAGGAGGTACCTTAACTTATGTTAAGAAATAGTCTGCTGACCCTTTCATTTAACAATATATTGGCTGGCAGGCCGGGTGCTTTTTTCCAAACCCGGTTTTTACCATAAGTACATATTTATCAACTTTATCCATGCTTAGTTCTTTGTTGGGCTATTTGTAAATTAATTTGAACCTTACATGCCTGTTTAGTTTTTGCAAATAAATATTCAATTTCTCATCTACATAAATTGTACTCAACTGTCAAATTGGTATTGGTATCAATTTCGGTTTTGTTAATGCCGAACTCTTTACTTATAATTCGCATTATTTTTTCATTAACGTAATACATATTTTTACATTTAGTTGTAAACGCAAATAACTTCTGTTATCTATTTTGGGTTTAAAAGTTCTTTCAGCATGCATGCAGCCACCTGGTTTCCGTACTACCCAATAGTAAAATATGTTTCATATATATATATATTTATTGTTGATAATGTTAGATAGTGTACCTCCAAAACTATCCTGACTGTTGCTATACTTTAGCTGAATAATTGTTATGAATATTGGTACAGTTTGCCCTTGCCAGTAATCGAAAAATAGTTATTTGAAAAAATAGTAGGCTTACCGTATTAAACACGCAAACCATCTTAATTTTAATTGACGGGTAGTGCTAAAGAATGTGATTATATTTAAAAAACAAACCCTTCGATAAATTTTGTAAAGCTATTGCTGGGCCACGGGTATGCTACTTAACAGATGTTATGTAATAGCAAGCGCCAGCTTTTCTTAACAAAAGTTAAGTAATTGAGCAAGCTTCGTTTTCTTAACATTTGTCAGGTAGCTAAAACAACTGCCGACTCTACTTTGCAGTCTCAAACCATACTGTAACATGAAAAAAATAATAGCGGTTTTACTAATTGTATGTTCGTTTACAAAAGGATTTTCGCAGGGTATTACCCAAACCATTAAGGGTTTTATTACCGATAAAACATCTGAAAAACCTTTGGCAGGTGCTACTGTAAGTGTAGTAGATGCCAACAACGAGGTGGTAACTGATAAAAATGGAAAATTTGTATTGAACGCGGTAGCGGTAGGCCGCCAAAAAATAACAATAACGTATAGTGGTTATAAACCAGTTATTATACCCGAGTTACTGGTAACTGCCGGTAAACAGGTAATAGTAGATGTGGCTATGGAACAAAGCATTGCCGACTTACAAAACGTAATAGTTACATCGTACAAAACAAAAAAAGGTGCGGCTACCAATGAGTATGCGGTAGGTAGCAACCGCTCATTTAACGTAGATGAAGTAACCAGGTTTGCTGGTGGCAGAAACGACCCGTCGAGGTTGGTAAGCAACTTTGCAGGTGTGGTATCTAACAACGATGGAAGAAATGATATTGTGGTGAGAGGCAACTCGCCAACCGGTGTGCTTTGGCGTATTGAAGGCTTACCATCACCCAGCCCAAACCATTATGCAGCACTAGGCACAACAGGTGGTCCGGTATCGGCATTAAACACCAATGCACTAAAAACATCCGATTTTTTAACGGGTGCATTTCCTGCAGAATTTGGTAACGCTTTGGCGGCTGTTTTTGATATAAACTTACGGGCAGGCAATGCTGACAAACATGAAAAAACATTACAACTAAATTTGTTTAGTGGCTTAGAGGCTATGGTGGAAGGACCCCTGGGTAAAAAAGGAAATGGCAGTTCGTACCTGGTGGGCTACCGCTATTCTTTTGTGCAACTGGCTACCTCCTTTGGGCTGAGTGCGGGTACAAGTGCCACACCAAAATACCAGGACTGGGTGTACAATATCAACCTTGGTAAAAGTAAAGCTGGCACATTTTCGTTTTATGGTATGGGCGGCCTTAGCAATATTGATTTTATAGGAAAAGATATTGACTCCACAGATTTTTTTGCAAGAAATGACCAGGATAGCTACAACCAGGGCAACTTTTCCATTTTTGGTGCAAAGCATACAATTGATATAGGAAAAAAATCGTACCTGCGTACGGCGGTAGCATATTCAACCACCAAAAACGATTTTCAAAGTTACCAGTACCCTCTTCCGTTTGTTGATTATACAAACAGGTACTTAATTACCGACTCAAAAAATCAACAGAATAACCTGCGCTTTTCTTCGTACTTAAATACCAAACAAAATGCAAAACTATCATCGCGATTAGGGATACTGGGAGAGCAGTACGATTTAAAAACAAAAGTTAGTGATAGAGAAGGCGAAACAGGTAGCGACCCATTTAATACTGTTCGGAATTTTGATGATAATTTTTTTCTGCTGCAATATTTTGCACAGGTTCGCTACAAGCCTACTGATAAGTTAACTTTTAATGCCGGCTTGCATGGCAGTAATTTCAGTTTCAATAGTACCTCCACATTTGAGCCGAGGGCGTCAGTAGCTTACCAGCTAACTAATACCGACCAATTGTATGTAAGCTATGGCATGCACTCGCAGTTGCAGCCGTTCCCGGTTTATTTGTACGAAAGCCGGTTAACAGGTGGTGGGGTAGATCAAAGCAACAGAAATTTAGAATTTACCAAAGCAAGCCACTATGTAATTGGTTACGAAAAAAGATTTGCTACTGACTGGCGATTTAAAGTAGAAGGTTACTACCAGGATTTATCTAACGTACCGGTAGAAAAAATACGCAGTGGCTTTTCGATTTTAAATAGCGGTGCAGATTTTAGTTTTCCTGAAAAAGGAGGGTTAGTAAACAACGGCACCGCCTATAACAGTGGCATTGAACTTACGCTTGAAAAATTTCTGAGCAAAGGCTATTACCTGTTGATTACTTCCTCCATTTTCGACTCAAAATACAAAGGCAGCGATGGTGTGGAAAGAAACAGCACTTTTAATTATAAGAATGTGTTGAATGTGCTGGCAGGCAAAGAATGGAAAGCAGGCAAGCAGAAAAAAAATGCTTTTACAATGGATGTAAGAGTTAGCAGCATCGGTGGCAAATATGCAACACCGGTTGATTTAAACGCCTCCATTGCAGCCAACAAAGAGGTGCTGGACGAGACAAAATACAACAGCGAAAAACTGGCCGCTTACTTTAGGGCCGACCTTAAATTTGGCTATCGCATCAACAGTTCAAAAAGAAAAGTAAGCCAAACCATTTATTTAGATTTTCAGAATGTAAGTAGCCAGGAAAACATATTTCTGCAACGATACAACCCCGAAAAAAGAACGATTGGTGCGGTAAACCAAATTGGCTTTTTTCCTGATTTGCTGTACAGGATTACTTTTTAAACTGGTTGTTTTAGCTGTTTTTTAAACACAAAAAAACCTGGACAGTGTTGCTGTGCAGGTTTTTTATATTTACCATTTGTGGTTCAATACATTAGGTGAGTTGATATGGTTCCGTCAGGCAGCATTTAGGAAGTGACAAGATAGGTGGGGGCTGGTGTTGATAATTTTCCATCATTGGATACATTGCCCGATTTAATAGCTTTTATAACAGCCTTCTTATTAGCTTTATAGGCTTCAACAGCTTTAGCGGCTGCACTTTCCTTTTTTATGGTTATCTTAATCTTCATTATAAAATCTTAAAAATCTACCACGTTCTAACGTTGAATTTACATGTCGCCGGCTAAATTCCTGATGATTTTGAAGTTACAAAATGCGTACGGCAAAAAAATTAAAAAGTTGGCTTTTCACATCAACAGATATCGATTGGTTTTACGATTTAAAACTATTCCTCAAAGCCAAAAGGATGGCAAATGAGCGCCCGAATTCCACTTCACTGAGTGGTTTTTATTTATGATGCTTCCATGCCGCTTTGCTTCTCCTTTCAGTTCCGCTCCTCGCGCAAATATCAGGCACCTGTCATCCCTGTCATACCGCCAATGTGCAGAGACACGCTTCATATTAAAGGGATGCTTTGCGTATACGGGCTAAACCGCGTTGAATTATTAAAGGACGTTTTTATGGGCGTACGAAGGGTCGTCAGCATACTACTCAGCTTTGCGACAGTCGTTAGGCGAGCCCTACCCTTTCCGGCTAAAATACCGGGAGGTAATGCGGGACATGATATCAAAAATTGTATCAGGCGGATTACCCTACAAGCAAGCCATCCAATTAATTAAACAGAAAGTGGCAAAAATACCCGAGGCCG
>JBBRUR010000061.1:0-29323 GCA_038247635.1 Chitinophagales bacterium | reverse complement strand
TGGGGCCAAAGTGAAAACGCAGTCAAAACACAAGTGTGGATCGCCGTCTCAGTTTACGTACTGGTAGCTATTGCAAAAAAGAAATTTATGCTTAAACAGAGCCTCTATGAAATCCTACAAATTCTAAGCATCTCCATTTTTAAAAAATGCCCATAAATCAGCTATTTCAGCAAACTCAATTACAATATTTCAAAGAGCAAAAAGATGATCAATTGAAAATGTTCGACTTATAACGCAACGCTAGTGATTATTCATCTACATTTTTAGAAGCGGACTTTAATTGGTAAAAGATGCTTTGTATCGTTAATTATTTTGGTAAAGATAATGGAGGTATATCGGTAGTTTATTTCATTTTGCGCCAATATTTAGTCAATTGGTGACATTCTACTGAAATGTGGGTTAAAATGATGTTGCAAACCACTGCCACAAAAGGTTTCTATCATTATTGTTTTTGTATCTTAATGTTTCATGATATTACCCCACGATTAAATATAAACTTTGCAATTCCAGCGACGATTTTTTTACCATAACCTCCAATTAATCTGGTTTAAAGGTTTGCTAAAACGCTACCTCAACAATTGAATGAACCTTTATTGAGGGTATTGTAATTAAAGCTTTTCCGTTTTTCATAACCAATGCAAGTTGCTTTCCTTCGGGTTGAAGAACGACTTTCTTAATTGGTTTACCGGCGCTCAGTTCCAAAGTCAGTTCACCGGTTGCCGGAATATCATCGTATTCGTAAACCTTTGCATTGAAATGGTTTCCGGCGGTGTTTATGATATGGACAAACCAATTTCCGTCTTTCTCATTAATAGCGGTGTGCACATAATTTGAACCCAACACACGGGCCAGGGGGTTTAAAACCAAATTGTCGATAACGGCATTTACCAGTTTGGTCATTCCGGATGCCTGGTAGCTGTAGTAGGCATTTCCCATGTCGAGGTACATTCCGGCAATCTTGCCTTTGCCATAAGTGGCAATGGTGGCAACAGGATAGCCGGTCGGGAAACGCAAATCATCGGTATTATAAAAGCCGCCAATGATTTGTGTTCCACTGTTGGGTTTTACATTCTGGACGAAAGTTTTAACTCCGGTAAACTTACTATCGAAACCTAATTGAAAAGTGCTTTTTCTGACGCTGTCAACAAATGTGACTCCCAATTGAGGTTCAAAATCTTTTACGGCGTAAGCGCCAATGACCAGTAAATTACCGCCTTTCTGCACATAATCGAGGGCTTGTTTTTTCAAATCAGCATCCAGGTTGGTCCATTCAGGAATAACAATTAATGGGTATTTGTCAATTCTTTGTTTTAACTGATGGTCCATCAGTATTTCCACGTTGTTACGGCCATCCAGCAACATTGAAAGGTCGCCTTCGAGGTGCCGGATGTTCCAGCCATAAATCTGGTTGGTTTTGTTTCGTTGACTGTGGGTTGAATACCAAAGTCCTATTTGGGGTATCGCTTCAGCTCCTATGCAAAAAGGCTGACGTGCCCGGCTAAATTTACCCAGTTCTCCCATCAGCGGAACGCTGCTCGGTTTTATCGAGCCATCACCATTCTGTGTAAAATAGCACTGATAGCCACCGCCCATGGCATATATCTGCGCAACCTCCTGTTGCAATTGTACCAGCGACTTGGGTCCACCAAAACCTCCGTCAGGGCCAAAGTCGAGGGTAAATCCCCACGACATTAAATCCCAGGGTTTGCCCTGCAAGGCAAGGCACCTGTCCTGAAAAGCTGCATTGTAAACACAATTTTGACCTGCCACGTCACCTGATAAATAGTCCACATTTACATCAACCGGCTCGGGCATCATCGACGAATATGACCAGTTGCTGGTGATTTGAAAATTGGGATTGTAGGCATGAATAGCATCAACATATTTTCGTAAGTATTGCCTGAATGCCTTGCGGTTATACTCGATAAAAACTCTATAGTTTGGGTCGGCTTCCGATATTGGCACGTTGGTAATTCCGGTTTCTGCCTTGAATTTCTCAAGCAATTCCGGAGAATAGTCAGGGTTTGTTGCCCAACATTCACCATCAATCCAGGCGCCGTTTACGCCATAATCGGATATTTCTCTCATTTGAGGAATAAGCAGTTTATCCGAATAGGGGCCAAAATAAGCAGCCTTACCGGGGTCTGGTTTTCCGTCGGCCTGGGTACGCGCCCATTCGGGATGATCGCTAATTGCTTTTCCATCCATAATTCCTGAATAATGGACATAAAGCGCCACATTGTGTTTGGCAGTAACCTCACGCCAAATTTTCAAAATATCTTTAGTATAACCGCCGGCCTGGTTCCCTACTTTTGTTGGGTAGCTCGAATAACCCGGGTGGCCTTTGCAATCGACCTGAACAAAATCTGGTTTTACAACCGTCAGAAAAGTGTCAATCATTCCGGCAGTGAAGGTTTTCCCGATGTATTTATTATTATGGGTAGCATGGAAATCCATGTGGATGCCGAAAAAGCTGTCGGCCCGTTTTTTGGGCTGTGCGTTAAGCATGGTAAAACTTCCTAAAATCAATAAAAAAGTAAGTGTTGCTTTCATTTTAAATTATTTTGGTTTGGTTTTTATTTTGTTTTATTTGTCCTTGAAAAAATCATTTCATGCTGGTTTTTTTCCAAAGTGTTAGCAAGGCTGGGGCTTGTTTACAAACCCATTAGTTGAAATGTAATTAGCCTTTAAAATTCTGTCGTTCATTAATTTGCGGGTTTCTTTAACTACCCGTGACAAAAAGTTAAGGAATGTTTTTAATTTGTCCACATGAGGTGCCTTAAATGGAGAAAGAGTAACAAAATTGCTATCAGAAAGTGGTTTAATACACCCTATAATATTTGTTTTTGTCGGCATCCATCCAAAATGTTTTTTAAATTTAATTTATTTTAAACTTCGAAGTGCCTCTTTTTCAAACGGGTTTCGTGCGTCTTTATCAGGCGTCCGTTCAATAGAGATTATTATTCCGGCTACGCTTGAAATGATGACGGCCATACCAATCAACAAGGGTAGTTTTTCTACAAGTATCGGAACGGCAAGTAGTACGGTAACTACCGGATAAAGCGAACAAAGCGACGCCACCACCAAAGCCATTCCGGCGGGAATAAGCGGCAGATTGGGTCAAAAATGCCGCGCTGCCCAGCAGACCCACAATAAGACAAGCCCACCAATCGGTTGAGGATAATGTCCACTAAAAAGATTGGGTAGCTATTAATACCACCGACAATCCCAGCGTGACGCCAACGACAATAACGGTTAGCAAATAGGCCGAAATGTAGTTGGTGGCCGACTTGATGAAAAGCTGGGCGGTTCCGGCGCAAAACAAACTTAAAATTGCCCACAGCATCCATGGCGACAGCAGCGATTTCAGGATGGGCATACCTGTACTTTGAAGTTCCGGTTGACCGGGAGTAATATTGAACAACACAATGGCAACCATTGAAAGGGCGATTCCGAGATATTGATATTTATTACGTTTGTCTTTGAAAACAAAACGGGCCAGAATTAGGGTAATTAAAGCGGCCAGGGAAATAATTGGTATTACAATAGATGCAAGCCCACCCTTGCTGAACGAGGTATATTGGGCAATTGCGGCTGTTGCCGACAGAACACAGACCATAACAGAAAAGAAAACCCCCCATTTTAAATTTCCGTGTGTCTTTTTTAGGTTGGGCGATAACAATAGGGAGAAAATCATTGGTATCATTTTAAAAGTGGAAATGACCTGCACCAAAAGCGGCGGTATATTATTACGGGCGAATTTGGCAAATAATCTCATAATTCCGTAAAGGATAATGGTTAATAACCTGAAGAAAATCTACTTTGGAATAACAAGGCTACCCAAACGGATTATAGGTTTTACTTTGCCGGGGCTTTTAATTAATTCCATTCAGAAATATCGATTTTTTAAGGGTTACTTTCTTTCTTCCACAAGTTGAATTCGAAACAGGCAAGGTTTGAAACTGTATTGTAATGCAAGGTCAAGCAGGTTCAATCTTTTTTGCTGAAAAGTGGTTTTGCCTACTACGGCTTTGTTTTACGAGTGCATACTACCGGTACTTAAAGGCAGCTTAATATCGACCGCTTTTACATTATCGACTTACAAACTTGACCGATTGTCGTCATTTCCATACCGAGCCGAAATCCGGTACTTCCCTGCAAATTTCACATCAACGGTGTAGTTTATCCATTCGTTATCATCTTCCCAAAATGTAAAACTGGTTCACAGGCGGCTCAAAAAAATTTGGATGGTTAAAATCGGCCATATCCTTGGTGTACGAAAAGTTAATCCCTCCTTTTTAACGAAATGTCAATTGCTAATGGGAATTTTTAATTTACCCGATTCAGAACAATTTTTCAGAATTCAATTTACCATTGGCGTTATTAATGATATCCTCGTCATGATAGGCCACACGCACGGCGCCCAAATTGTAATAGCCCAATTCCATAACGCCCGAAATCGCTTTATGACCCTTTTTGATATAATAAATACTGATAAGGTTTTCTCTGTTTTTTTCAGAATCTGTGCATTTACCATGCATGTAATAGCAAACTGAACAAGAAAGATGAAAAACGAAAGCCTGCTGAAAATGTTGATCCTTCATTTTGTATGATTTTAATTGTTTTTAGTAAGCCTATTTTTACCTTTTTTGATTAGTATTTAAATTTTATTACTTTTTCTCTTCTTTAATATCCTTAAATTCAGCGCTTAACCCTGCATTGCTAATAATTTCCCTGGCCTCTTTGGGCCAATCGGCTTTTGGGTAATAATGGGTATTTACTATTGGCTGGCCTTTGTTGATTGGTGTTTAAATTTAGTTTCTTTTTCTCTTCTTTAATATCCTTAAATTCAGCGCTTAACCCTGCATTGCTAATAATTTCCCAGGCCTCTTTGGGCCAATTGGCTTTTGGGTAATAATGGGTATTTACTATTGGCTGGCCTTTATGGTCGTTTTTTGAAGTGCTGGTGGTATAGTTATTAATTACAGGGCATTCCAAAGCTCCCTGCCCCACACTTTGAAGGCATAACCAGCCAATTTTCTCATCCTGCTGAACTTCAACCACATTGCTTTTTACGGTCATGTGGCGTGTGCCTTCGTCGGTATATAAGCCGCACCATCCATAGCCCCTGGCGCCTACCCGCATGTTTTCGATATAATTGTTGGCAATTAGTGAATTGGGCTGATTCGACAAGGTGTAAATGCCACCACCATCGTAAAACACGTTCATGTAATTGTGGATGTAATTGTTGGTGATAACGTTATTGCACATGGCCGTGCCGATGGAGTTCCAACCCCAGCCGCCGCTGATTCCGGTATAGGGAATATCTTCCATTTCGTTATGAGATATTTTCATGTTGGCGGCATACGCATACATAAACCCTACTGCGCCAATATTATTTTTTCCGACACGTGTAAAATAATTGTTTAAAACAGTTTCCCGAACAGGCATTTTCCTTACATCTGAGGGCCGGTAAATAGTGGTGTTACTTCGTTTTCCTTTGGGGTCAATCCAAATGAAACGCCGATTCCGGCAATGTCACGGAAAACGTTTCCTATCACCAGATTATCATGTGTTCCTGAAATAAAATCCAACCCGGTGGCACCCATATTTGCGAATAGGCAACGCTCGAAAACAATGTGATGGGCATTCTTTACCAATACCCCTGCCGATGGCCTTCCGGTAAATTCGCCGGGAGTAGAATAGGCATCGGGCATAAAAAATTGAGCCGCCTGCATTTCAACATTGCCAAAATTGCCGGGGCGCAGCCAATTGCTGTGCATGAACGAAATTCCTTTGAAACTACTGTTCGAAATTGAATTATCAAAGCTTTCGCCTTCAATCTTCACCACCGGGTCGAGTACCGGCGCTATGATTTCAGCATTAGCCATATTTTCATTTGCCCGTGGCTTGTAGTAAAGATATCCATCGGTTGAATTAAGGTACCATTCGCCACCGCTGTCAAGAAATTCAAAAGCATTCTCGAAAAAATATTCCTTTCCATGGAAAGCAAAAGCGGCCACCCTGAAAACACATTCTTCCTCCTTCTGAATACTTACAAATGCGTTGAGTGAATTGGCAGTAAAAGCTTTCAGCCGCAAATGGTTGCCCGTCCAGGCATTGAGGGTTACCATCTCCACTTTATTGAAGTTTTTCCATTGCGAAATATTGCCCTTCGATATTTTAATAAGCCTTTTATCGGCCAGCCATTCAATATCCTTATTTTTTTCCAGATTAGGGGTACGCACCCTGACACCCCATTTTTCGTTAATATACAATTGTCTGAAGGCAAGTTTTCCGACATTGGTTCGGTAAATGTTATTCGATTGATCGAATAGCTTCCAACCTGTTAGTTTCTTTCGGCCTGAAATTACCGAAACTTCATCCTTGTAGTTTTTATAAATTATCCTGCAATTAGTTGCTCCACCGTCTTTTTCACTAAAGGTTAAGGTTGTTGTCTGAAAGTAAGTTCCACCACGTAGATTGACAATGATGTCGCCGATTTTATCTTTGTTTTTTGCGCTGATAAGCGCTATCGCTTAGAATAACCCTAACAGTTGTAATATTTTTTGCTATTATGCAGAAGCGAACAGCAGGAAAAATGCTTAAAAGAGATTAATTTTCTTTACATGAATAATCGTTTTGGTAGTTAATTAGACAGGGTTAAAAATTATTTAATTGAATAACGGGATGTTGCAGCAAACCTTCCTTTTTCTTCTGGATTTAATTCTTCTTCTTCTTGATTTAATTTTTCCCGTCAATGGTACGCTTTTTATTTTTCCAGATTTATTTCAACTTTATACCACCGTCCGAGATAGCAGCATATTTTTTTATCGCCTGGTTTTAATGATTAATTCAGCTTAGGGGCGTCTTTGTCACCACCGACAATTCCAGAAACTATCATTTGAGAAATCGTGTTATTGTCATTATCCGGATTTAGCTAAGCATGTAAGGAGAAAGTTTGCAGGAAAGCGGACAGGAAGAATTAAATTCCGAAAATAAGGGGCAGTGCCTGGTAAGCGATCCTTTGATTCGTGAACATATATTTTAATTTAGCAGCTAACGTTAAGGAAACGTAACAATGACATCATAAAGTTAAACAAGGGGCGTATCGGCCTCTTTTCACTTTACGTCAATATTTCATCATTTTGCGACACGGGCCAAATTGAATTGTATTGCAGTTCGACAGTTCGGAATTTAAAAAATCATTAATTTCAAACTGTAAGCAACACGAAACAGACTAAATTCAGGAATTGCCAAATTGTGGCTGCAATCAAAAAGTAGGAGTCAGGCAATTCGACTAAAGATATTATTCGGGAATTGGGCGTTGGTAAAGCGACTATTTACTATTGGAAATAAGGGTTGCCTGAAGTATTAATTTCATAATTATCTTATTGATGAATAAAAAAGAAATTTTTTACCTATTGATGCCGTGGATTCTAATGACAGAAACCTGCTAAAAGGCATTATCAAATACAGCCCTGCCAACACATCCTGACTTTTGGTAAGGCAGCCGCAGGTATATCGGAATATAAAAACGATTGAAACAGAAAGTGAACTTTTTGGTAAAAATCTTGCCGGGGTTATTGTAAGTGAATATAAATTTTCCGACAAATTAAAAAAATTAAAAATCCCCAAAGTTATTGCGCCGTATAATTAGGTTTTCGAAGGTATGGCCAACATACTTTCGGACAACATTGCTATTGGAGAAATGGGCGCAAAGTATTTTATGGGGAATGGGTTTAATTATTTTGCCTTTTACGGTTATGAAGATTCTTTTTGGTCAAAAGAATGCCAATACGCATTTCAAGGATTGCTTGACGAGCAGGATTGAAGTGTTGGCAGAAGAATAAGAAAAAGTAATCATCCAACGAAAGCATTCAGAAAAATACAGAAGATTCGGCAAGATGGCTTTCCAATCTGCCAAAGCCGGTTGCCGTTATGATTTGTTCCGGTAATCTGTCTTTTGAAGTTATGGAAGCTGCAAGTTTTGCCAATGCGCAGATCCCCCACGATATTGCTATTTTAGGTGTTGATAATGATGATCTTATTTGCGAGCTTTGCAATCCTCCCTTATCTTCAATCGAACATGATTCTTATTCGGTTGGATACAATGCAGCAAAAACGCCCGATTAAATAATTAAAGGTGAAATGAAAGTTCTTACTAATATTATTGGTCAGCCACATTATTGTCGCCAGGTAATCAACTGATATTTTAGCAGTCAAAGACACCGACGTATCAAGGGCCTTTAATTATATAAATAAAAAAGCGCTTTGCATAACATTGCTGTCACTGATGTTATAAAAATAACCAATCTTTCGCGAAGGCAGTTGGAACGAAAATTTCTAAATACAATATTCAGTGGCATTGGAAAGGAAATCCACTTGGTAAACATGAACCATATTAAGAATTTATTATTTTTAACGGACTTGACAATGCAGGAAATTGCATTGGAAACCGGGTTTACCAGTTTTGATTATTTTTCAAGGTATTTCAAACAAATTTAGCGGATGAGCCCGAGGGAATATCGCCAGACAAGAATTGCAAGAATATAGTTGTTTTACAAGATACGTTCTTGGGAATCTCATTTTGATAGTAACAACGCGGGTGGTTGGCCCTGCAACTTTTTCACTCAAAATAGTTCCGATGTGGGAAGAACTCAATAAATGACTACTATCAAAACAATTTAACGATTTATACACCCATATTGATCGTATTAAATTATTAGTAATGTCAAATATTTATTCAGGAAACAAGTGATGATTACCGTTTTCATTAATTAGAAAATAGCAATTAGCTAAACCTTTGTACATTACTATTCCCATGGCTCGATATTCTTTATTTTTATGGGGGGTCTCATGGAATGTCTTGGTAAGCATCAACAACCGGTATTCAGGCAATAAATTTACCGTGGCAGGCAGTGTCAATTTAAGGGTTGCAGTTGGTGCTTTGATTCTTAAACACCTGTGTAAAATAGGTGATAAAGAAACCACCTGGCAGATTTAGGAAAATAGGTATATTCATCATTTTATTGGTTGTAGCGGCTTTAGCAATGAAGATCCTTTTGACTTAAGTTTATTTGTGGATATAAGAAAACGCCAAACCCTTAAACACATAAATTAGATAAATGAAAAGATAGTGAGAATAACAGGTAAAATAGATTCCGATAAAGTTGAGAGCAATATTGATGATAAAGATGAGGTGTCGGCTATCGTTGAAATGCCTACCCTTAATAGTACGGCAGCTCAAAGTGTAACACACTATATCCATAATACTGTTAAGGATACACAACCTCATGAGGGTAGATAATTTTTGATGCCATAGTCTGAATGTAGGATATAGAATTACCAATGGAATTAGATTTATTGAACAATGACAGGCAGAAGTCAAAAAAATATTAGATGAACTTCAGGCAAATTAATAACTTTTAAGCCTGGGACATTAAGAGAAATAGCAAGAAAAAAATATATTGAATACGCGCAAAAAAAAGACCAGCAATTTGGGATTTAATATTGCCGATGTTAGTAGCGGGGCATTTAGCACCACCCAGCCGGAAAAAGTAAAAAGAATTAATGACAAGGCAACCAAACAAATACTTGCCGGTTTTTAGAAAGCAATGGTGAATGATGGCAATTCTTACTGGCAGTCGGTACAGGTTCAATAGGTTTGGGCGTTATGGAATTTTCACGGATAGCAGGTGCAAATGTACTTTCGGTTGATGTAAATGAACGCAGGTTAAACTTTTGCAAAACGTAATTTACTATTGATTGAACAGTAAACCGGGCTATAGAAAAGGTTTTGAAAAACTTAAAGAAATTATCAGCAAAGATGTGCCCATCGTTGTATTTGACACTACAGGAAGTTTTACAGCAATCAATACTGCATTAAAATACCTGGTGCATGGCGGCAGGTACTTATTGGTTGGGGTTACAAAACGGCGAAATTAGCTTTAACTATCATGAATTTCAAAAAATTGAAGCCGCTTTAATTAGTAGCAGTAATGCTAGAAGAGAAGATTTTGACCAGGTAAAAGATAGTTTTGCAATTGGTTAAATCCATAAAAGTTAATGGTTGAAGTATAAAATATTGTTTAAAACAAATAGGTATGAAAGAAAAGAACAGCAGCCTCAGTTACAATCCGCAATATCCTTCTATCAGGGATCTGCAAATAAAAGCCAAAAAGCGAATCCCAAAATTTGCCTTTGAATACCTCGAAGGTGGATGCAATGATGATGTAAATCTTAAAAGAAATATAACTGATTTACAGGAGGTGGTTTTAATGCCGCAATATTTAAAAAAATATACCGGGCATGACATGAGTGTAAACTTATTTGGTTATAAATACGATGCACCATTTGGCATATCGCCCATTGGTTTGCAAGGTTTGATATGGCCCAACTCGCCCGAAATATTGGCAAAGGCTGCATTACACCATAACATCCCTTACATACTAAGCACAGTATCTACCAGCAGTATTGAACGCATTGCAGAATTAAGTGAAGGCAGGGCATGGTTTCAGTTGTATCATCCTACCAAAAATGAATTAAGAGATGACATTATAAAAAGAGCGGCGGCCGCACAATGCCCGGTGCTGGTAGTGTTGGTTGATGTGCCTTCGTTTGGTTTTAGACCAAGAGATATCAGAAACGGTTTGGCCATGCCTCCGAGAATGTCTGTAAAAAATATACTGCAGGTAATGAGTAAACCGCAATGGGGCATTGAAACATTATTAGCAGGAATACCAGGGTTTGCAACATTAAAACCTTACATGCCCGGCAACCTTGATATGAGTGGACTTGGACAGTTTATGAACCAGACTTTTACCGGCCGTATTGATATAGATAAAATTAAACCCATTCGTGAAATGTGGAAGGGTTCATTGGTTTTAAAAGGCGTGGTTAGTGAAGAAGATGCCAGGATGGCAATCAGTTTGGGTATTGATGGAATCGTTGTTTCCAATCATGGCGGCAGGCAAATAGATGCAGGCGAATCATCGATTAAACCATTGAAAAATCTAGCTCAAAAATTTGGTCACCAGATTAAGATTATGGTTGATAGCGGGCTGCGTTCTGGGCCAGACATTGCACGGTGCCTTGCCTCGGGTGCAGACTTTACTTTTCTGGGAAGGCCTTTTATGTATGGCGTCGGTGCTTTAGGGAAAAAAGGCGGTGATCACACCATCTCCATTTTAAAAGTTCAGCTGCAGCAGGTAATGGAACAATTATGCTGTGAAAAAATTGAAGATTTTCCGTTGCACTTGATTTAAAAATAACATTTGAGCGTTTATCTAATTGACAAATAGTAAACCTAAGTAGTGCCAATGTGAATAAATAAATTTTTGTCAATTTAGACGGCTGCGATACTATTGCTCTTATTTAATTTTAGCTAAAATTGTAGTAGGATTGGTTTATTTGCTTTCTATCTTTTTTTTTAAATGCTACCTTTATTTAAACTATTAATGTGTACCAACGAACCAATCATTATAGCAAATAAGTTATTTCTTATTTAAAAAGATATAGTTATTGCGGTTTAGTTTACGTTTAATCTCTTATATCTTTTCAACAATGATTTAAGAGAATAAGCAATCGGTAATCCTGAAAATCTTATAAGTGTATTGGGTAAGAATAGCTTACATATTTCTATACGAATTGTAGTATTTAAAAAGTATTTTTTCATAAAAAAACATAGTGCGAAAAATAGTTTGTGATGAAAATTTAAAACGGCTCCCTTTTCAGGAAGTTTAATATTTGATAAGCAACTATAAATTATCTGCAATTTTAAATGTCTTACTTATAAATTAAAAAAATTTACCACTGGATATTTAAACATTTTTAAAAACAGCTTTTAGAAGTATTCTCAAACGCAAATCGCTTTCTATAATTAATGTTCTTGGTCTTTCTACGGCCATGGCCGCCTGTCTGGTCATTTTTTTTACACAGTATGAATTAAGTTTTGACAAACAATGGAAAAATTCTTTAAATATTTATCGTATCAATTACACCCGCTACTAAAATGATGATAGAAGTTTTGAAAGTGAAAAAGCACTTTGGGGTATGGCTAATGTATTGAAAAATGAAATACCAGGTGTTGTAGCGGTAGATGAAATTTTTAGTGATGCGATTTCTGTTTATACTGCTGATAATAATCATAAAATTCACAATATAAAAATGTACGGCAGTTTCAAATTTTGAAAAAGTTTTTGACCGCGATTTTATCAAAAAACAAAAAGAAAGCCCTTTAATTTATTTATACTCCACTGCTCTTTCAGAATCTGCTGCGAAGAGTTTTTTCGGCAACGTAGATCCCATAGGAAAATGGTTTAAAGTGAACCAGGTCTGAAAATTTATAATAACAGGTATTTGGAAAGGTATTCCATAAAACTGTCATCTACCATTTGATTTGTTGCTATCGGTTCAAACCTACAAGTATTATATGAGCAACTGGAATGACTCAACCAATAGGCTTGAAATTAATGACCCTGAAGGCTATAAAAACCAAAAGCAGGTAACAAGTTGGGATTTGGGATACAATGGTGTTTACCCATATCTAAAAATACTGGGTAATGTAAGCCTTTTTGAAACCAAGGCCAGGATAAACGAGATTTCAGCAAAATATACAAGGCAGATTATTGAGAACCATACTAAGGCAAAGTTTGAGGTAATCCCTATTACCGATATTATTTAAAATCAGGGTTTGACAATGAGATGGGGCAAAATACGGACATACAATATGTAATTGGGCTGGCAATTATTGCTGCTTTAATATTGGTTATTGCATTGATAAATTTTGTTAACCTTACCATGGCCCGTTTGATGAAAAAGGCAAAATAAACAGAGGTAACAAAAATAAGCGGAGCCTTTTCTACCCGCACAGTTTATCAATACCTGGTTGATTATAGTATTATCAATAGCTTTGCTTAAAGCGTAAAAGCAAGCGCTTTGCAAGAAATAGACATTAACAACCCAACTCAAAAATATAATTGTCTACGTCGGTCGTCGGGAATGGATTCGAACCATTTTAGTCTATAAAATTCAGTGTTTTAATGGGAAATAAATGAAACTTCAGTTATTGGTAAAATATAGAAACCCACTATAAAAGCGGGTTTCTGCATGTTTAACAAATTTGTGAACCGGATTGGATTCGAACCAATGACCCTCAGCTTAGAAGGCTGATGCTCTATCCAGCTGAGCTACCGGTCCGGTGGATAAATGCCGAAACACGTTTCGGCGGCTGCAAAAGTAATTTTTAATTAGTTTGCAGCCAAACCAAAAATGACGTTATGGATGTGAAAATGGAACCTCAATGGAAACAAGTGCTCAAAAGCGAGTTTTCTAAACCCTATTTTCAACAGGCCGTCACTTTTTTAAAGGTCGAAAAAGCGCAAGGCAAAACCATTTATCCTCCGGGCTCGCTTATTTTTAATGCTTTTGATCAAACGCCCTACCAAACGGTAAAGGTGGTAATACTTGGGCAGGATCCTTACCATGGACCCGGCCAGGCGCACGGCCTAAGTTTTTCGGTGCAGTATGGAGTGGCACCTCCACCATCGCTACAAAATATTTTTAAAGAATTAAATACCGACATTGGTATGCCCATACCTGCTACCGGTAACCTTATGCCATGGGCACGCCAGGGGGTGTTGCTGTTAAATGCCGCGCTAACTGTTAGAGCAAACGAGGCTGCCAGCCATGCAAAAATTGGTTGGATGGAGTTTACCAATGGGGTTATTCAAAAACTATCGGACGAAAAAAAAGGCTTGATTTTTTTACTGTGGGGCAAGTTTGCGCAGGATAAACAGGCGCTTATTGACGAGACCAGACATTTTGTTTTAAAGGCCGCACATCCATCGCCCCTAAGTGCACACAATGGTTTTTTAGGATGCAAACACTTTAGCAAAACCAACGAAATTTTAATGAAGCAGGGATTGGACCCCATTGACTGGAAACTGTAAGGCTAAACTATTTTTTTATACAAACCGAGCGATACTACATGAAATTATTATACAATATTTTTGGGCGCATATGGGCCGTTTGGGGGCTCATTATTTTTGTTGCTACGCTACTGGTTATTGTTTTACCAATCGCCCTCACCTTGTTGATTAAAGACCCATGGGGTACCGAAATTTTTAGGCGCATTTCCAAAGCGTGGATGACTTTTTTTTTAACGTGCGTTGGCTGCCGCATTATTTTAAAAGGAAAGGAGAACCTTATAGCAGGCGAAAATTACGTGCTAACCTGCAACCACACTAGTTTTATGGATGTACCGCTGACCACGCCCTTTATTCCCGGCCCCAATAAAACCATTGCTAAAAAATCGATGGCTAAAATACCCCTGTTTGGCTTAGTGTATAGCCGTGGGGCAATATTAGTTGACAGAAAGAGCGACGATAGCCGCCGCCAAAGTTTTGAAGCCATGAAACAAACCCTGGCTAAAGGTTTGCATATGGTTATTTATCCCGAAGGTACCCGCAACCGCACTGGTAAACCTTTAAAGGAATTTTACGACGGCGCTTTTAAACTTGCTTTAGCCACCAACAAAAATATTGTGCCCACCCTGTTGTTTCATACCAACAAAGTACTGCCTACACATAAAACATTTTTTTTGTGGCCCCACCGGCTCGAAATGCATTTTTTACCACACGTAATTACACAAAATGCCGATGTAAAGGAGTTGAAAGAAGAGGTATTTGCCATTATGTGGGATTATTACAGCACCCACAATACTAAAGGCTTTATTGATTAAAAAAGGTTCGGGAACGGTTTATTTTAAGGTCGCGTAAAATACCCGATTTGGGGCTAAGGCTAACATTAAACGACCTGTAAAGGCCAATTGGGTTTAAATTAATACTCATTTGCCAGCAGTGCATTTCGCGGCTTATCCACAAACTAAGGGTTTGAATTTTTGAAGTTGCAAAGTCAAAGTAACTGCTGCCGCCCAGTTTCCAACGCTCGGTAAGGCTAAAATCGCCGTTAACGCTAAGGTTGCTAAATACCTGCGTAGACACGCCCGAAAAGTCGGCGGCAAACTGCCGGTTAAAATTTAAACTGTACGATAGCGATACGTTCCATGGTATATTAAAGTCAGTGTATTCGGCTGGGTTATTCCTTACCATATCCAATTGCCGCATTTGTTCATCGTTGGTCATAAACTCATCGGGCTGCACACGTTCCTCGGCTGTTTTTCCATCTTTGGTTTTGCTGCGCAGCGAGGTACTGACGGCTACGCTTCCGTTGGTTATTCGTCCTGGCGAAAACCTGCCCGTCTTCCATACAAAATTATTTTTTCTGAAGCCGCGGGCATCTACCTCGTAGGGGTCCAGGGTAGCGTTGGCGGTAATATTTATTTTTTCAAAAAGATTGCTGCGCACATAAATACTTATGGGCGACAGGTTAAAACTATCGGCCACCAGGTTATACGATCCATTAAAACCAAAACCATCAATCAACTTTACCTTTCGGGTGGCAGTGGCCGACGTATCGGTTTTATCCTTCACCTTCATTTCAAGTGTATTATCAATACCAAAACTTACACCTCCAAAGGTGCCTGTTGAAAACGCGCCGTTAATACCACCATCGAACCGTGAAAACCGGTAAATGTTTTTACCGGTGGTATCAATCTGTACTGAATCGTAGTACTTTTTCACTAAATCCGGCTTGTAGTTTATACTAAAGGTGGGCCTTATTTCGTGACGTATGGCCTGAATTTTACTGTTTTTGCCAAACTGGTAGGTTCCAAAAACGCGGGTAGTGGCCGAAATGCCAAACTGCATTTGCCGGGCAGCATAAAATCCCTTGTTAATAGTGGTATCAATTTTTTTGCGCGAAGGGTTCCACTTCCTAAGTACTTCCTGGCCGTACCATCGTTCCTCGTACGATACGCTGGGCGACACTTGCACGGGCCCCAGCGATGGTAATGAAAGCGTAATGGGTATATTGTGGGTGGCACCCCACTGTGCGGTATCGAACAGTTGCCGTAAGTTAAAAGCAGAATCGTAAAACGCTACCTGGTTTTGAATATTACCGGTATAGGCTATACCCAGCTTTTCGTACCATTTAGATTCGCCAATCTGTTCTTTTTTTTGAAAAGGATAAAATGTAACCGCACTAAAATTTACTGTTGGCAGGTTTAAGTTTATTAAACGGGTTACGTTGTTTTGGTTATGATTAACATTTACAGACAGGTTGTATTTACCATTCCAGTCCTTGGTGTAATTAATGGACGAACTTAACTGGTTATTAAAGTTTACCAAATTATTATTGGGTACAAACCTGTTAAACCTTGTGCTGCCCGCATTAACGCTGGCCGAAAAATTGGTACCCGGCCTTGCCTTGCTGTCGCGGCTGTGGTTCCAGGTAATCATAAAACTTTTGTTTTGGGTAAACTCTTCTTTTGAAAGTCCCGAACGGTTAAGGATTTTTGTACGTTGGTACGAAAAGTTAAGGCCACCAGTGTACTTGTACCTTTTTATGTATTTACTATTTAAGCCAAGGGTATACCCACCATAACTATAAATATTGCTTCGTATGGTCACGTCCACGTTATCGTTAATTACCTTGTAGAAACCACCGTTAATAAGGCCGACTCCAAAATCTTCGTTAGCCTCAAAGGTGGGCGGCAATACGCCCGAGTGGCGGCCACGGTTTAACGGAAACAACCCAAACGGAATACCTACCGGCAACGGCACCCCTTCAAACTCGGGAAAAGCCGGCCCCGATACTGCCAGCTTTTGGTTAATGATCTTCATTTTTTTTGTTCTGAAAGCAAAGTGCGGCACATCAAGGTTGCACGTAGTAAACCGCCCCCTAAAAGCATACAATACATCAGGCGTTACTTTTTTTATTGTTTGGGCGTATACAAACATCTCACCTTCCTGTAAAAAGGTGCTTTTGGTAAGGCCTTTTTGAGTTTTTAGGTTAAAGAGGATAGTGTCGCTGTAGCTGGTCATTTCGCCCTGTACCAGCTTTGGTTTATCCATAGGGTTGCCTAGGGTATCGCTGGCGCCGTAGGCAAGCATTAATTGTTTGCCCTGGTCAAGTTTTATTACCGCGGCACTCATGTCAATATCGTTGTATTGGGTGTTTCCTTTTCCATACAAAATAAAGATCCTGCTGTCCACGTCAAGCACGCCACTATCTTCGGCGGCATACGATATGGGGGCGTCAAGTGAATCGTTAGAAATTTTTATATTAAATGTATCAGCCACCTGTATGCGTTGGCTACTATCGCCAGTTAAAAGGGTGTCTTTTTTTTTGGAAGTATCGGCAGCAATATTAATACTGTTTAATACGTTACCATTAACATTGGTCGGACTTTTAATAAGGGTTTTACTTAATGAATCAATTGTTGTAACTTTTGTTTTTTCACTCTTTTTTATTACCTGGCAATAGGTATTTAACGGCAGTGTAATTATGAAAAGTATAGCAATTACCAGCGATCCATAAACAATATTTATTTTAACTTTACACAGCTTACTCATACGTAGTGGAACAAAAATAGTGTTTTCATACATAAACGTAATGTGAAGATTACCCCCTAAACAGCATTCAAAATGGTGAGAAGATTATTAACCCTGTTATTCATTTTCCCTGCTTTTATTTTTCTGTATTCTTTTACCCCGGGCGAAAAGGAGGTGGTACAAAAAAATCAATTAAAAACCATTGTTATTGATGCCGGTCATGGGTTGCCCGATGGAGGTGCGCCAGGCAAATACAGCCATGAGTCGCAACTTGCTTTAGAAATGGCTATGAAGTTGGGAAAAAGACTTGAAGAAGTACTGCCCGATTGTAAAATAATTTATACACGTACCGATGCCAACCTGCCCGAGGGTATGACCGACAAAAATAAGGCAAACCGCTATCGTGCAGAGATGGCTAATAAAAACCACGGCGACCTTTTTATAGCCATTCATGTAAACTCCATGGCCGACAGGTATCAGCGCCAAAAGGTAGGTAGCCGTACCGAAACGTATTTTGTAACGGTGGGTAAAGGCAGCAAACGAAAAAAAGTAAAAAAAACCCGCACAGTCCCCGTGTATAAATCATACAAGTTACCCTGCAGCCGCCAGGGTACTGAAACCTATATTTGGGCCATTAATAAAAACGACCAAAAAATGGAAGCTATAGGTACCCGCGAGGCCGATGACGTTATTGGCGAACAAAGCGACTCGACCGAAAACTTTTTTGATTCGCCGGAGGCCAAAATTTTAGCATCATTACGCACGAAAAAGTTTTTTGATAAAAGCTTGCTGGCTGCCAATTTGGTTGAAGAAGAATTTAAAAAAATTGGTAGGCCCAGCGAGGGGGTAAAACAACGTAACAATGAAGGTATTTGGGTATTGCAGGCAACTAATATGCCCAGCATTTTAGTGGAAACAGGTTTTATTTGTAACGACCAGGAAGAGGAGTATTTGAATAGCGAGAAAGGACAAAACGAAATGACCTACGCAATGATGAGGGCTGTTTTACGCTATAAACAATTGGTAGAGGGTGAAGGGCAAACAATCATTAATACCAACTCCACCGTAAAAAATTAGCACACATTTTTTACAAACTATTTCATTTTATTTGCCCGGTTTTTGTAAAGCCGGGCATTTTTTTATAATACAAGGGGTGGTAAAAAATAACTCCTAAATTTGTTTTTTTTTAAATATTAAGTAAAAAGGCTAAATAAACCGTCTTTTTAAATATAAAGAAAAGTTTTTTGCATGAAGGTTACTAACGAAACGAAAATAGGCGCGCTCACTTCCATATCTATTGTTTTATTGATACTGGGGTTTAACTTTTTAAAAGGCCGGAATTTATTTAAGTCGGGCAATTTTATTTATGCAAAGTATGCTGACACCAAAGGGTTAATGGTTTCAAACCCGGTTATTATTAATGGCCTGCAAATAGGCAACGTGTACGAGTTGGAAGAAGAAGATAAAAATATTGACTCCATAGTTGTATCCATTAAGCTAAATAAGGAGCTAAACATTCCAACTAATTCCATTGCATCTATAAGCACCAACCCGTTGGCTACCTCCAGTATTTATATTACGCTGGGCAATAGTAAAACCTTTTTGGCCCACGACGATACTATCCGTACCTCAGCCGATGCCGGTTTGTTGGGCGAGCTATCGTCCCAAATAGGGCCCATTGCCAACCGGGTAACCCACTCATTGGAAAGTCTTGACTCGCTGCTTGTTAAAATGAATGCTGTTTTTGATCCCAGTACCAAAAATAATATGCAGCAGGTAATTGCCAATGCAAATAAAACAATGGAATACCTGGTGGCAAGCTCAGGATCGCTTAACAGTTTATTAAATAACCAAACGGGGCAGTTGGCCAAATCGCTTAGCAACGTAAGCTCGTTTACCAAAACGTTGGCCGACAATAATGGAAAGGTTGAAAATATGATGGCTAACCTTGAAACTGCAAGTAACCGGTTATCAAATTCGGATATTGACGGTACTATAAAGCAGTTAAGGGTTACTGTTGAACAATTGCAGGCCACCATAGCCAAAGTAGATAGCCGCCAGGGGTCGCTGGGACTGTTGCTAAACGACAAGCAGTTGTATAATAATCTTGAAAATACTACAAAAAGCCTTAATATATTGATGGACGATATTAGGGTCAATCCAAAAAGGTATGTTAGTATTTCAATATTTGGCGGAAAAAATAAGGCTCAACCGCTAACTTCACCGCTTACTGGTATTGATACCACAGGCACCAAATAATGCGTTTACCATTTCTATATAGTTCCTTATTACTGCTTACAATAGCCACCTTTTTAACTAGTGGTTTGCTGTGGTGCCAGGCGCCTGCATTTCCATTACCAGCAGCCGATACCACTGGTAAAAAACTGGAAATACTTGAAGCAAAACGTTACAATTTTAAACAAATAGATAGTGCCGGCGATTTTGTTTCGTTGGCCGGCAATGTAAAAATACGGCAGGGCAAAACCCTGTTTTATTGCGACAGTGCAGTGCTGGATCAAAAGAAAAATATTGTAGAAGCCTTTGGTAACATACATATTAACGACGACGACAGTATTAATACCTACAGCCAGTACCTAAAATATTTTGGCAGGGAAAAAGATGCCATTTTAAAAAATAAGGTGAAACTTACTGACGGTAAGGGTGTACTTACCACCAACGAACTGCACTATAACACCTTAACCAAAATTGGTACCTACGAAAATGGTGGTAAAGTGGTAACAGGAAAAACCACCCTTACCAGCACACAGGGCGTGTACTACGGCGAAACCCGCGATATTTATTTTAAGAAAAAAGTAGTAATGGTAGACCCCGGGTTTAGAATAACTACTGACACTTTGCTGTATAATACTTACACCGAAATAGCACGGTTTACCGTGCCTACCATTATTAAAAACGAACAGCGCACCATTACCACTACCGAAGGGTATTATGATATGAAGCTTAAAAAAGCTGTTTTTGGCAAACGACCTACCATAAACGATAAGGATTATACCCTTACCGCCGACGATATTGCGCTGGACGAAGCAAGTGGTTTTGGTGATGCCATGGGCTCGGCCATTTACAAAAGCAAAGACACGGCCAACCCTATCAACATTATTGCCAACCGCCTGCAATCAAACAATAAAACCAAAGCCCTGCTTGCTACGCAAAAACCGGTAATGATAATTAAGCAAGGCGCCGACACAATTTACCTGGCGGCCGATACCCTGTACACCGCCAAACTTACCGACCTGGAAGAAAGCCGGTACGTACCCAATATTACCGATAAAGATACTGCCGTGGTGGCGGCCGCTTTGTTGCTGCCCGATACTGCTGCGCCGGCCAATTTAAAACCTGTTTTGGGCCGTAATGTTAACCAGCCCAAAATATCGGTAGTAGATGCCTTGGCACCCAAGGTAATACTGGTACCGGGTGCCGATACACTTGCCCAAACGCCATCGGTTGCAATAGATACGCTAAAGGAAACCAAAGCGATTAAAACGGTATTTGACCCAATGGCTATGTTGCAAACACAAGTAAAAGATACATTGGCAAAACCTCAACCTAAACCCCGGGCCTCGTTATTTGCGGCAGTGGAAAAACGCCGTAGCAGGCTGCCAATTGACAGTGCGGGTAACATTGACAGCAGCCGCAACCGGTTTGTAGAAGCATACTTTAATGTAAAAATATTTTCGGATAGCTTACAGGCAGTGGGCGATAGCCTTTTTTATTCGTTTGCCGACAGCACCTTCAGGTTGTTTAAAAACCCCGTTATTTGGACGCAGGATAACCAGATAACCGGCGATACCATTTATCTTTTTACCGGTAATAAAAAACCAAAGCGCATGTATGTATTTGAAAATGCGCTTGCCATAAATAAGGTTGATAAATTTTATAATCAGGTTAAAGGCAATACCCTAAACAGCTATTTTGTTGATGGAAACATAAATACCATAAAAGCGAAAGGCGCTGCCGAAAATATTTATTATGCCGTTGACAACAGTGGCAGGTATATAGGCGTAAACCGGTCAACCAGCGACGTTATTGAAATGTATTTTGCTGAAAGAAAACCTAAAAAGATTGTGTTTATAAATAATCTTAAAGGAACTACTTACCCTATGAACCAGGTAACGCACGAAGAGCTGCGGCTACGTGGTTTTAAGTGGCTTGATGATAGAAGGCCTAAATCAAAAACCGACCTTTTTGGAAAATAGTATAAGGGTAAAAGCCACCACAAATATTTGTGGCTGATCGGTTTACGGTTATCAATATTTAGAACTTCTTACGCAATAACCTGCAATACATATTAACCTGCAAAATGGAAAAGCTGCAAAAAGCGCTTCGGTACAAGAGTGCGAGCTCTATGGTCATAGAGGCAGGCTGAAACGGCCGTATTAACAAAGATATAATGACTGAACAAAAAAAATAATTTAGGCGCACAGCAGTTTGCGGCAGGTAAGGTGTTCTGATATTAAAACCGATAAAAATACAGCTGGCATTCTATCCTTCCTTTACCTAAACTATACTACTCGTAATATTAGTTGCCTTGGCATATTATACACTTTTGGCCAACAAAGGCGCAATTGCTGCTGCGCTGGCTTTGCTGCTTTTTAAAAACCTGGTATTAAGTAAAATGGAAGAAATGCTGAGGCCGATTATAAAACCTATCCAAATGCCCGAAGCACCCATATTTTTTGTAAAAGCCAGGTAATAACCAAATGGAATGCCTATAACCCAGTAGGCAATAGCCACAAATAGGGTAGGCATTCTCACATCGTGGCGACCACGCAACAAGCCTACGCCTATTGCCTGTGTGGCATCGCTAATTTGAAAAAATGCACCCAGCACCAATAGGGTAGAAGCAATAGCAGCTACCTCCGCATTGCGGGTAAACAGCAGGGGCAACTGGTATTGAAGTGCAATAAATAAAATGCCGCAAACAAAGCCGTATGCCAGGCCACCTAGTATAGTACTTTTGCCAATTTGTAATACCAGTTTTTGGTCATTTCTACCAAAAGCATTGGCTACCCGTATGCTGCCTGCCAGCGATAGGCCAAGCGAGGCCATAAAGGTGGTACTGGCTATATTTAAAGCAATTTGATGGGCGGCTTGTGCCGTTGCCCCCAACCATCCAATCATTATGCCCGACACCGAAAACGCGGCCGACTCCATACCATACTGCAAACTGCTGGGTATGCCTATATGCAATAATTCCTTACAGGTACCCCAATGTAGTTTCCATGCTTTTTTGCTGTGGGCTACGTATTGTTTGTAAACACGGTGTTTTAAAATAATGGTTATTAAAATGAGGGCTATAATTACACGGGTAATAAGCGTGGCAATGCCGGTACCCAGCAGTTCAAGCCGTGGGGCACCTAATTTTCCATAAATAAATATCCAGTTTAAAAAAGCATTAAATGGCAGGGAAAGCAGCGATAACAGCATAGCAGTTTTAGTGATCTCTAACCCGTCGCTAAACTGTTTTGCTGCTAAAAACAATAACATAGGTATCATTGACCAGGCCATCATACGGTAGTAGGGGATAGCAAATTGTACCACCACCTCGTCCTGTCCAAGATGGTTTAAAAAATTGCTACTCAGTTCAATACCTGTTACAATTATAATAGCTGCTATCAGGCTTAAAATAAAACCGTTAAATAATACCCGTGAAGCCTTAAAGGTATCGTTGCGCCCATTTGCCATGGCTACTAATGGCGATATGGCCATGGTAAGCCCCGAACCCAGCACCATTGGTATGGCCAATACATTAATTACCAGCGACGACGCCGCCAGTTGCCGGTAATCAATAGGGCCTATCATGGCGCTGTCAATTAATCCCAATGCAATTTGCGATACGTAACTAATAATAAGCGGCCCCGCTATTTTGCTGGTATTTAAAAATTCTTTCCACATGGGTATGGTGTATAGTTAGGTTGGTAATTGCTTACCAAAGTTGTTTTGGCGGTAACCATTTTTACCGTTAATTCAAAAACAAACTATTTAAGCAAAAGGATGCGGCAGGGGTTTTGTTTAAAAGGGTTGCCTGATACCATTTTCCTGCCAGGCTACTTCGGCCGCCTGCGTTGAAAAATCTATCAGCCCTAATATTTTTTCAAGATAAAAGGCATCTTCGTCATCAAAAAAATTAAGGTGGTCACTATCTACATCCAACACGCCTACCACGTGGCCGCTTACCAGTATAGGTAGTACAATTTCGGACTGTGCGGCGGCACTGCAAGCAATGTGACCGGCAAACAGCGCCACATTGGGTACAATAAGGGTTTGTGCCTGCTGCCAACTGGTGCCACAAACACCACGGCCTTTGGCTATGCGCGTACAAGCCACCGGCCCCTGGAACGGGCCTAGTACCAGCTCGTATTTTTTTACCAGGTAAAAGCCCACCCACCACCAGTCAAATTGCTGTTTTAATGCCGCAGCTACATTGGCAAGGTTGGCAATTAAATCGTCTTCGCCGGTAAGTAATCCGCCAATTTGGGTGGTTAAAGCTTGGTATTGATCTTTTTTCGATCCCCGTATTATGGTAAGCTCCTCGGCCATGTATATGTGTTGTGTTGAGTATTGTGTTGATTAAGGGTGCAAGGCATGGTTGTTTTGCGCGGCAAACTTAGGCATTTCCCCTAAGCTTTGCTACACCGGGCCTTACATTGCCGCCGCATAATATGGCCTGATTTTACCTATATTTGCAAGCTTATATGATTGTCTGTCAACGATTTATACTAGCTTTTTGAGTAAATGGCCTAAACGAACTATTTTTTGTTAGCTTTACGCCAATCGTTAATTAAAATATATTTAATATGTTACCTGAACAAATTGCCAGGTTTATTGAAAATGAACAGGGTAATAACACTTCCGTAAAGATTGAGTTTAAAAAGAGAAATACTATAATAGGTCTTTTTGTAAAATTGAATGATTACGAAGAATTGAAAACCAAAAACTTTTGGCGGCTAGTGACCGAAACTTATTTGGACCATTGGAATAAATCGAAAGACATTAATGACTCCCGCTTATTTAATGGCAGCGAGTTTACCCGGCTATCGTTAATTAAAAAGAAAGCCCAATAAAAAGGTGCCGGTTTTCCGGCACCTTTTTGCTTTTATAAACGGCGTTTTTTTAGGTAGATGTAGGCAACTGCCCCTTTCATCAGCTTTTATTTCTTGTTTTCATCTGGTTCATTATTATTGTTGCCGCCTAAACTGTACAGGTTGTTTTCCTCATTTCCTTCGCCAATATCTTCAAGGGCGTCATCTTCATTTACTCCCGATGTGTCAAGATTTTTGCCCGATACACTGGTATCCCTAACGTCTTCATTCAGCGCATCACCATCGTCATCAACGTCATCTAACTCAGTACGTTTAAGCCGGTTGTCATAGCTGTCGGCATTGTGTAACTTTCCCATCAGTATTTCCTGTTTGGGGGTCATTTTATCGTTAATATCATCGGCCAGCAGGGCTTCATCTTCATCACCAAAAAGGCCTACGCCTTCTTCATCGTCGGAGGCAATGGTAACGTCCTGCATTTCCCTCATTTGTGGCACATGTATATGTTCCTGCCCCGGAATGTCAAATACATCGGGTAGTTCAATAGTTATCTCTTCGGGTTGCATGCGTTCCTCATCGTGTTGGTTATCGGGCAGGTCGGTTTCCCTGGGCTTTTTTGCTGCTTTTACCGGGGGCACACTTTCCTGATCGTCATCATTGTTTTCAGTGGAGCTTTTACTGTTCATAGCTATTGTTTTACGTAGTAATTAATAATGCAATCTTTTATTGCCAATGCTAAAATTTTTATTGCTGAAGCCCTTGGCTGGCTATCCTTTTTATGATACCCCAAATACGTATTTGGTGCATCCAACGTCCATTAAAGGTACTGATAGCTTTGCAAAAAAATATAGGGTAGTTAACAGTTGCCTTATAAAAAATATCAGTACTGCATAAGCCGTTATTTTAATCTTTTAACAATTGGCGTGCAGCGTCCACCCCGCTTATAAATGCAGCCTCTACCGTACCGGTTTCAGTACCGCTGTATAAGGCTTCACCTCCAAAAAACACCGTGTTTTCCAGTGGCTGCAACATTGTTTTACGGGCCCTTGCCGCGCCAATAGTGCTGTAGCTGTACGCACCAAGGGAGTATGGTTCAGTTAACCAGTTAAATATACAACACTCAACCAGTACAGCGGTTAGTTCCTCAACAGGTAGTTGGTAAATGTTTGCCAGCGATTGGAGCGCCTTGTTGCAAAGTTCGTTATCGGTAAATTGGCTTAACGCCGTTGCATTGGGGCCGGCAATCCATGCGGTAAGGGTATTGCAGGGGGTGGGTTGCTGGCTCCACCAGGTACCCACCTGCTGGTCCGAAAAAATGAAACTCATACTTGCCTTATCGGGCTGCGTTGTCCAAAAGGCATGTTGAAACCTTAGTAGTATTTTAATGGCCGGACCATAGCCCAGTTTTGCTGCTGCCTGTATTTTTTCGGGTATAGCCGGCGTAAAGCGAATGTACGCAGGCTGCTCCTCCACGGCCAATATAACCCCTATTGGCACTGTTACCAGTGCTTGTATTCCCTTAAAATTATTGCCCTCGCGGTCGGTAATTTTTGCCTGCTTATTGTTCCAGTCAATAGCCTTTACCGGTGTGGATAGTTTAATTATTCCTCCCATGGCTGTAATACGGTCGGCCAGGTATTGTAACAATTGGGTATAGCCAATGGCCGGGCGAAACTGTTCGTCGTCTTCGTTTTGTAGTTCGCGTAAAAATGATTTTGCACTTGTTCGGTTGGCATCGCCTGCATAGTATCCTTCAACATACCCCAGCAGCGCCTGGCGCAGGGCAGCCCATTCATCGCCACTAAAATGTTGTTGTATAAATGTTGCAATGGTAATATCGGTTTTTACCGTTTCCAGTTTGTCAATCAGCATTTCCCAATCGCTGTTAAAAAGCTCGCTATTTTGCCACTGCCCGTTATACACCTGCCACATATCGCCTTTTACAGCAAGGGTTTGCTGGCGGGCCTCTCTTAGTAGTTTAAGGGTAAGGGGTAGTTTGCCGTGTATAAATTCTGCACCGGCTTCTGCCGGGTAACCCCACTGCTGCTTGTGAAGGGTATGGATACGACCACCAATGCGGTCCCTTGCCTCCAGCACCAGCACCTTCAAACCTCTCTCGCTAAGCATTTTTGCGGCTATCAATCCCGAGGCTCCTGCGCCAACAACTATAACATCTGTCATGTAAAGTAGTATGTATTGTTTATTTTGGTGTCAATGTAGTGTAAAGTGGTGGTAGCCTTTGCAAACGTTTTTGGCCACTGCATTTTATTTACCTTTCCGCCCCCGCGGCTGGCTTATTATTTTACTGTACATAAGCAATACTTAACCTGGGCTGCGGCAGGTTGCAAAACAACTATAAAAAAAGTATGCCCTTTATAAAAACAGACCAACTACCAGGTAAAACAGTTATTGAAGGTTATGAAGCACGTACGCTGCATACCGGCAGCATGACGCTGGTGTACTGGACTGTACAGGCTGGTGCAGTAATGCCTATGCATAATCATATACATGTACAGGTTGCCCAAGTATTACAGGGGCAGTTTATGCTTACGGTAAATGGTGCTACCCAAACTATGGTGCCCGGCCAAATTGCTGTAATACCATCCAACACTAAACATGGTGGCGTGGCCATTACCGATTGTTTGTTATTAGATGTATTTACCCCCGAGCGGGACGACTATAAATTTTGATTATGAATCTTGACCTTACCAATAAAACAGCGCTGGTTTGTGGAGCCTCGCAGGGGCTTGGCTATGCCACCGCTACCGAACTTGCTGTGTTGGGAGCCAACCTAGTATTGGTTAGCCGCAGCGCCAATAAATTGACTACCGCCGTTGCCAATTTGCCAGTAAATGGCGGCCAGCAACACCATTACATAGCTGTTGACCTATTGGACGGTGCGGCTGTGCAGCAGGTGGTACAACAATTTTTAAGTAATGTACAAACTATACACATACTGGTCAATAATTCGGGCGGACCTGCTGCCGGGCCAATGGCCGAAACCAACGCCGCCGAACTGCAAAATGCGTTTGGCACCCACCTGGTAACCAGCCATTTGCTGGTACAATTGCTGTTGCCCGGCATGCGCAAGGCGGGTTATGGGCGCATTATTAATATTTTGTCCACCTCAGTAAAACAGCCTATTAACGGTTTGGGCATATCAAATACAGTGCGGGCAGCGGTAGCCAACTGGGCAAAAACCCTGGCCAACGAAATTGGCTTTGGAGGCATTACTGTAAATAATGTGCTACCCGGTTATACCGATACTGACCGCCTGGCATATTTATTTGATAAACAGGCCGAAACACAAGGCGTAACCAGGCAAACCGTGTTAGACCGCGTGCTTGATTCCATACCTGCCAAACGCCTTGGGCAGCCCCATGAGTTTGGTGCTGCGGTTGCTTTTTTGTGCAGCCCTGCCGCAGCTTACATTAATGGTATTAACCTGCCGGTAGATGGTGGACGTACGGGTTGTTTGTAGTACTTGTAGCTGTCTGAATTTGGTTTGTGGTATGCCCTTTAAAGGTGTGGGCGGCCTGGTGTGCAATATTTGACAGCCGGTTGCACCGGCACCATCAGGGTGGGTAATATTTTTCAATAAGGCAGAGATAATGAACCAGCGCAGATTTTATAAAAAATACTTTTAGATAGCTTTCATAAGATGGTATAAATGATATATAGCCTGACGTTTTTGTTGAATTGAAATTTAACCGTATTTCGCCGTTGGTACAGTTGGTGGATCAAAAGGGGCGGTGGGCAATTTTGTTATTAGCACTTTGCTTTAGAACCATATCCATTAAATTAGATTTTTAAAACAGTTTTTTGTCATCTTTTTGTATTGAACGGTTTTGTATGCCACTAAATACCGATGCATCATTTAATTAAATATGTCTACTATTAAAAAACCGAAGCATATAGCCATAGCCGGTAACATTGGCGCGGGCAAAACCACTCTTACCGAGGCCCTTAGTAAACATTATAAATGGATACCTCAGTTTGAAGATGTGGCAAACAATCCTTACCTGAACGATTTTTACGACGATATGCCACGCTGGAGTTTTAACCTGCAGATATATTTTTTAAACAGCAGGCTAAACCAATTACTTGAAATACAAAGAGGTACCGAAACCATTATACAAGACCGCACCATTTACGAAGATGCCAACATTTTTGCCCCGAACCTGCACGATATGGGGTTGATGAGCAAACGCGATTTTGAAAACTATTACCAGTTTTTTCAAACCCTGAAATCCATGGTAAAGCCGCCCGATTTGCTGATATACCTTAAAGCTTCGGTACCCACACTGGTGGGCCAAATACAAAAGCGGGGCCGCGAATACGAAGAAAATATTAGACTGGACTACCTGAAAAAGCTGAACGAATATTATAACAAATGGACCGGGGGCTACCGCGAAGGACCACTGTTGATAATTGATGTTGACCGCAATAAATTTGCCGAGTCAGAAGAAAATATGGGTGACATAATCAGGAAGATAGATGCGCTGTTATTTGGGTTGTTTTAGGCAGTACAGTTTAGTTACCAAGGGTATGCGTATTAGGTTTATAAATAATGAGGTGTTGGTTGTAGTGGTTGTTTAGCGAAAGCAATTTTTTTAAATTCATGCTGATTTGCCTTAGTGACTATAAAAGGAACAGCTTTTTATGCTCATAAATTCAGAACTCCTGATCCCGCGCAAACAAGAGCTAACCCGTTTTGAAAATAATGATTAAATCTGTTTGTGGATAAATGGTTTTTGTTTCATTCATTTGGCCACATAAACTTTTGAGTATTTCATTCATTTTTGGGGT
>JBBRUR010000060.1:0-29518 GCA_038247635.1 Chitinophagales bacterium | reverse complement strand
TTCAGCTATACTTTCATAAAGACTGGAAATTGGATATCGTTCTTTCCAAACTTCTTCATTTCTTACTATCAGTTAAACGGCAAAATCAAATGGCATTTCAACCTGTATTCTTATATTTCTTCTTAAAATATTCGCCAGCGCATCAATATCGTTAAGGTTAGATAGAACCAGAAAGTCCCACGCGGATGCATCTCCCCTTGCCCTGCTTCCAAATAAAATTACTTTACTGGATGGGTCTGTTGATTGAACAGCCTCTTTTACTTTAAATGCAATAGAACGGCTTTCATATGGGACATTATGTGAGGTAGTAATTTGCATATTAAAGTTATTTCTACTCATTTGACGCCATTAACGTCCTTTGTTATTTATATCACTCTAAAAAAAGTATCCAACCGAACACCAAATTTGACAATCAAGATAACCACGGGAACTATTGTCAGCCTTATAATATTTTATATATCTTCCATAGCCCAAACTCATCAGGCCGTCGACAACAAATTTCTTTTTTCCTATACAGTTTAGTCCAAGCGAACCTCCTGCCTTAATTGAATTTGCGGAAAAGTCGCGGGAAGGATAGCTCCAAATTCCACTTATGAGTGTACCACCTGTCGTTGACATATTTCTTTTAAGGTTTCCCAGGTACACACCAGTGTAACCGTTAATTCTACCCTTCTTTAAATCTGAAACATATTTTTTACCTCGTAGCAAAAATCCATTGTACTTATAACTGTCAGTAAGTAAATAATCATTAAACTCTCCTTGAACAAAGGTAATTTCTGCACTAAACCTTTTGGAAAATGGTTTCTCAATTGTAAAAGTCGGACGTTGCGCAAGCAAGTTTAAAAGATTGGTTTTAACGATAAAGCCTTTCTCTAACGGTTTTTCAAGGTGTTGCGACACTGCTGAAAGGCTTAATAGAAGCGTTAATATTTGTAGGATGTGTTTCATTAAATAACGTACTACGAATATATCTTTTTTTTTTGAGCAATGACGAAGGTGAAATATTAATGACTTGTCCATACCATTTAAGCTGATAGCGACAATTGTAAAGTTGGATTTTTTTAACCAGTCCACTGGCTAAAACATATAACAAACTATTATCGCTGGAGTACTTATAAACCCTGTACGGCTAAAATGTGTTACCTATATGCTTTGAAAAAAGAGCAGTTATAAAATGAAGCAAAAAATAGTAGTGATCGGCGGTGGATTGTCTGGTTTATTGATTGCAAGCCGACTGAAGAATGTAGGGTATTTTGTTCAGATAGTTGAAGCCAGGGAAAGGATTGGAGGACGGATATACACTAAAATGGTGAATGATACGCCGGTTGAAATGGGCGCCACGTGGTTTGGCAATCAGCACACTAACCTGCTGGCATTACTTAATGAATTGGAACTTCCCTATTTTGAACAGTATATGAAGGGCACTGCCTTTTTTGAAGCCTTTTCAGCCGCGCCGCCGCAGCCCGTACAAATCCCGACAGATACTCCAAGCTATCGCATTAAAGGTGGTACTTCTACACTAATTAATGCTTTGGCAACAAGCCTTTCAGATAACGAAATGATCCTAAACGAGGCAGTAACTGAATTAATTTTTGATGAGGAAAAAGTGTGTGTTAAAACGATTAACCACATAATTAAAGCCGACCTGGTTATCTCAACGCTTCCCCCGGCATTGCTGATAAATGCAGTTTTATTTTCCCCTCAAGGCCTGCCAACCGAACTGATGACTATTGCCAAAAGCACCCAAACCTGGATGCAGGATTCGGTAAAAGTTGCCCTTGTGTACGCCAAACCTTTTTGGAGAGAACGCAACCTTTCCGGTACCATTTTTAGTAACGTAGGCCCGGTTACCGAATTTTACGATCAATCTAATTACGAAAATAGCCGCTATGCTTTGTGCGGTTTTATAACAGGCAATCTTAACCTTTTACCGTTACAAGAAAGACAGCAACATGTACTTAAGCAACTGGTAAAAATATTTGGCAACGACGCAAACGAATACCTCAACTACGAAGAGGTTATTTGGGGCAAAGAACAATACACTAAAAGCGAGTTGCAAAATTCCGCATCAGTCTTTCCTCATCAAAACAATGGACACCAGGTTTACGGGCAGTCGTATTTTGATAACCGATTGTTTTTGGCAGGTACCGAAACAGCCAACACTTATCCCGGTTATATGGAAGGGGCGGTGGTTGCGGCAAATAGTGTGGTTAATAAGATAAAGGAGTTGAATTGATTTTTTAGAGGCAGTTGACGGAAGTCGCGGATTACCGGCAAAGGGATTTCGCCCCGTCAGGGCTTTACGATTGTTGGCCATTTTTTTACCCTGGGCTACACCCGGGGCTGTGAGATGTCAGCCTTTCAGGCCTTTTTGAGTGGCAAGCTGCAAGCTGCAAGCTGCAAGCTTCGAGTTGCAAGCTGCAAGTTTCAAGCTGCAATTTGCAAGTTACAAATTGCAAGCTTCAAGTTTCAAGTTGCAAGTTTCAAGATAAAAGCTGTAAACTGCGAGCTACAAGCAACTAATTGCAAGGTGTAAGCGGTAAAATACAAGCTGCAAGTGTTTTGCCGATGGCGTTTAGTTATTGGCTGCAAACTTTTTGCTAACATTTACAACTGACAACTCACCACTCACAACACACAATTCACCTCTCACCGCTCACCGCTCACCTCTCACCACCCACCTCTCACCGCTCACCGCTCACCTCTCACCGCTCACCACCCACCTCTCACCAATCACAACTCACCACCTAATACTCACAACTCACAATTCACCTCTCACCACTCACCACTCACCACTCACAACTCACAACTCACCACTAATTATTCCAATATACAAAACCCATAAGGCTCCAATACGAGGTATTCATAATCCTGCCCTATCGTATACTCTTTCTGGCTCCAGTGGTCAAAAAGTTTTTTGGGTGCATTGCCATATTCTTTAAAAGTATACCAGGTTACGTAGGCTTTTTTGCTACTAAAATTAAAAAGGCAGTAAACCCTTTTGTCGCTAATAGCTCTAAAAAATGCACCTACATGCATGTTGTGCGGTGTTAGCCAGGTTAGGTTGCTATGGTCAACCAATACCGGTAAACTGCGGCGTAGTGCCAACAATTGCCTCGTGGCCGAGAAAACACGCTCTTCAATTGTACCCTTTTCATCGGCCTTGGCCATCTTTTCCCAATCAATCACCGGTCGGTGCATCCAACGGTTATCGTAGCTTTTTCCGGGATCGTTTAAATAACTGTAATCGTTGGTATGGCCAACTTCATCGCCATACAACAACATGGGTATGCCACCTATAAAAAAGCTCATGGCCTGCATCATTAGTATTTTTTGTATCGATACATCAATGGCCTTTTCATCTTTATCATTTATTGCTTTTTCCAAGCCACACAACGATGCCAGCGATCCGCTGATGCGGGCATCGCCTGTTTTTGGGTTACTGCTAAACAAGGCACCTTTTGCCGGGGAGCCAGGAAAATTGCCGGAGTAATAATTTTTTAAATAATTACGATGGTCGTACGGCTTCATACCTACCGCTTTAATCATGTAGTCGTCGTAGCCAAGGCCAATATCGTCGTGGCAACGGGTATAGGTTATCCAGGTGGTGCCGAATGGTTTTTGTAAAACAATACTTTGGGCGGCCATCATTACCCCAATATCGCCGGTTGCCAGCGCATCCCACTGTAGCGCCATTTGGGTAGCGTTGTAGGCCACGTCGCACTCCATAGCTTTATGGTTACCGGTGCCAAAATATTTCATGATTTCGGCGGGGGCCACAATCGCCTCGCCCAACAGTGCCATACCCGGCGACGCAACCTGAACGCACAGTTTTATCAACCTTAAAATAGCATGTGCCTGCGGCAGGTTTTGGCAGGTGGTGCCCATTTGTTTCCAGATAAAAGCTGGCGCATCTATCCTTAATATATCAATACCAATATTGGCAAAAAAGAAAATGGTGTCGAGCATTTGAGTAAACACCGCCGGGTTGCGGTAGTTAAGGTCCCACTGGTAGTGGTGAAACACTGTCATAACCCATTTGTCACATTCCCTTACATAGGTAAAATTGCCCGGCGAGCTTTCGGGAAATACTTCAGGCATCGACTTTTCAAATTGGTCGGGCAACTCGCGGTCGTCAAAAAAATAAAAAAAATCCTGGTAGTACTTGTCGCCACTGCGGGCTTTTTGTGCCCACTCATGCAGGTGCGATGTGTGGTTAAGCACAATATCCACCATCAGGTACATATTTTTTTGGCGCATCTGTTCCTGCATTTCCGTTAAGTCTTCAATAGTGCCAAAGCGCTTGTCTATCTTTCTAAAATTGCTTACGGCATACCCACCATCGCTTTCGTTTTCGGGGCTTTCAAACAAGGGCATCAGGTGCAAAAAATTAACGCCCAGTTGCTCAAAGTAATCCAGCTTTTTACCAAGGTTTTGTATGTTGCCGCAAAAGCGGTCAACATATAAACTCATACCGGCAATGTGGTTATTTAGGTACCAGTTGCCCTGCTGCATTTTGGCACTATCGCGTTGTTTCATTACCTGTGGGCGCAGTGTATAGCCCTTTATAATGGTTTGTATTAGCGCATCAAAAGTGGCTTCGCCATTGGGGTGGCTGCTATACAACTCGTTGTACAGTACTTTAATATCGGCAGCATTGGCCAATAACCTCGTATAAAAAAAATTATCGTCGTCACCAATATCAACGGTGCCTTTTAACTGGCTGTTGATGTAAGTATATAAATCGTGGTCGTACATAATATGCCTTTTTTACTGTTGGTTGGATTAGCAAAAATTTTCTTTTTTGGGGGGACGGGCGATGGTGCTTTTATCAACATCGTTGTGTCACTCACTTGTACATTTTTTATCACCGCATCTAAAAAAAGAGAACGCTTTTTGCTTGTCTTATTTTTTACATAGCGACTAAATATATCAATGCTTTTCGCTAATTTTTTTATTTTCAGTAACTGCTCAAAAAAGTATCTATAAGTTGAAGGGAGTGACACAACTATGTTTAATTAAAATACCTTTGCCGGCTCCCAAAAAAACACATGGACGACGGTATGCTACCTAATGTACCGCACCTGTTGGCATAACAACATCATTGGTTGGTACTACCTTTTTAATTAGCAACGTGGCCGCGGCTGCCAATAGCAAAAACACCCCTGCAAACGAAATTGCCTTACCGGGATCGTTGCCTAAAAAGTTTTTTAATATAAATCCAAAGGTCAGGTTTTGCAGTATCATGGGTATTACAATCATCATGTTAATGATGCCCATGTACACCCCATATTTTTCCTTGGGTATATCGCCCACCACCATCAGGTACGGTATGCCCATCATACTGGCCCAGGCAATACCAAACCCAGTCATGGGTGCAAATAACAGGTACTTATTTTCAATATGGGGAAAAATTACTAACCCAATACCGGCCATAAGCAGGCAATAAAAGTGTACTTTTTTTGGGCTGTATTTTTTAGCCAGCCCAACCAGTGCAAAGGCCGACAAAAAGGTGGCGATATTGTACCAGCCGTTTACCAAACCTGTCCATCCAACAGCTTCTTCGTACAAAGCAGGGTTTGCTTTTGGCGTGGTTTTCCAAACCGATTGGGCAATGCTCTTGCTTGCATTTTGCCAATAACAAAACAATGCATACCACTGAAAAAGATATACCAGCGATAGTTGCCACATTACTTTTGGCATGAGCGATATGGAACCGAAAATTTCTTTGAAGGGCGCCAGAAATCCTTTTTCCTGCGCCCTTATATGCGCCAGTTCCTGTTCGGTTGGCGGTATTTCGCGGGTTTTGTACATAGACCAGCCCACCGAAGTAATGGAACAAATGGACCCAAGAAAAAACGAGGCAAACACCCAGTAGGGAATACTGCCATTAGTGCCGTTAATATGTTTTTGAAAAAAGTATAGCGATATGTTGGCCAATGTAATACCAAGCCCGGTGAAAAAGCTTTGTGTTAAAAAACCGGTGGGCTGTTGACTGGGCGGCAACTTATCGGCAATCAACGCACGATATGGTTCCATTGCTGTATTGTTGGCAGCATCCAGCACCCACAACAGGCCGGCGGCCATCCATAAGGTGCTGCTGAATGGATATAAAAATAAGCAGATGCTGCAGAACACGGCTCCAATAAAAAAGAAAGGTTTGCGGCGACCAAAACGAGGGTGCCAGGTTTTGTCGCTTATAGTGCCAATTAATGGTTGAATAAGTAAACCGGTAACAGGCCCTGCCAAATTTAATAGCGGCAACTGGTCGGGACTGGCGCCTAAAAAATCGTAAATCGGGTTAATTGCACTTTGCTGTAAGCCGAAACTGTATTGAATTCCAAAAAAGCCCACATTCATATTAATAATTTGGGCAAACGAAAGCCTGGGTTTAAACGACATGGCAACAGTTGAGTGGTAATACTAAAACTAAATTTTGACTTATGACTAACCCTCGTTGATAAATAAGCTACAAATTGAGTTGGTGATTTGCGGTTGCTAAGGGATTAATATAATAATAGAATTAAATTTTCGTCATTTTAGTTAACCTCAAATCTCCCACTTAATTAGCGATTGCCGTTGCCGGTTTACTGCCAGGTTAAATACATCGGGCCTTGCATAATGCCCCGAAGGATCAAAATTTTGCCGCTCCTTTCTCACTTCATTTAAATTGATCGTGGCCGTTGTAACCCTTTCTACATCTGCAATTGGTGGTATTATCCAACTACCATCCGGCGCTGCCAGGCACGATCCACCATTGGCTAAAATATCATTTGCTTTATCCCGTATCTGCTGGTGGTGCGGTATGTCGTCATTAATATCGTTCGTGCGCATTAAGCCACCAACCGACAATACATACATCCGGTTCTCCACTGCAATATGACGCGTAAGATAGCTGGTATTGCGAACGCTTCCGGGCCAAACGGCCACATGCAGGTTTTCGCCTTGTGCATACAAGGCGGTGCGGGCAAGCGGCATCCAGTTTTCCCAACAGTTTAACCCTCCAACAGTAAACGCACCAACCGGGTGTACCTTCAAACCATTGCCGTCGCCGGTACCCCATACCAACCGCTCTTCGTAGGTGGGCATTAGTTTGCGGTGAACGGATTGAATGGTTCCGGTAGCATCGATAAACACCAGGCTACAGTAAATAGTTTGGCCACCACGGTCAGCAGGCCTTTCGGCACAACCAAGGTAAACGGCTATGCTTACCTTTTTTGCCAATGTGCAAATAAGTGAAAGATCACCGGCTTCTATGCAAACGGCTTCCTTTAAATAATAAGCGAAAATTTCTTTTTGAACCGGGTCATTAAACCTTGCGCCATCCGTTAGCTCAAGCCAAAAGGGATAGCCCGGCAGCAGCGTTTCGCCAAAACAAACCAGTTGGGCTTTTTGTGCTGCCGCGTCTTTTATAGCTGTTTTTATTTTTTGAATGGTAAGCTTTTTGTTAAGCCAAACAGGCGCTAATTGTGCAATGGCGATGGTTAAGGTATCGTTCATGTTCTATATCTTGACCTGGTTAAAAAATAGTTCAATTATCAATAAAGGCTGAAAATAAACAAAATACAAGCTATCCTTATTTAAACAACGGATAACAAACAGTTCACCCGCACTAACTGGCAGGTCAATTAATAGGTGCCTGAGCGCAGGTAACCCATTATTTAATTCACTTACCTCATTCTACTTTCCCTTCAACAAACCGTTGCCTACTGCACAATCGAGGCAGCGCTTGATGTTACAGTAATTGTTTTTCAATTCAATCAGTGCCTGGCTTTCCACTGCCGATGTGCAAGTAACCCCATACTTCTTCCAGGCTGTGGTAATATTGTTTTCCTCAGCAGTAATTTCGCCCAGCCATTGCAATGCCCTGTCCTTCAGTTCGGTTTGTTTTATTTGATTTCCATATGCAAACAACACCGGAACAATAGTATTAATAAGTATATTATCAGTCATTTGTTCGCCCAGTTGTTTGGGTTTGTATTCACCGGGCTCATCAAATTTGTAATGGTAATGCCAGTAATCGTTGGCCGTTATGTTCAGCAGCGCTTTTATTTCAGCAAGGTTTTCAGTCTCTTTTATGATTGAAAACAAATGGGTTGATTGCTTAATAAACACAGCCAGTTGTGCCAGCCTGATGGTAGGAAAGTTAGCGGGCCGCATCCGCAAAAAAAAGGGGTTGGTTTTAACTGGCTGAAGCGAATATTTTTTTGCAAGAAAGTTATATTCTTTTTGCAGCAAGATGGGATAGTCTTCGGTAAACGTTAGTTGCAGAAAACCCGCCTGCCCCAGCAGCAATGCTTCCAATTGATGGATCTGGTTTTTGTGTTTGGCCAGTAGTGTTACAGGCAGGCTTTTGGCGATTGCTTCAAAAGCATCGCTGTTTACTTTAATGCCAAAGTTGCGGGCCAGCATCCACCAAAAAACTTCTTCCCAATGGTTGTTTGCCTGTTGTAATAAATTTAATACTGCCAGCGATTTTCGGTGCAACCGTTCCACTGCCAGCCGCTCCTTCCATACTATCCAGCCAAGGTCGTTTAATACGGGTAATTGTTGCTGGCACGGTACAAAGTCCTGCGACTGCATCAACCATTCGTACCGCTGCAATAGTACTGTTGCTACCAACGGTTCAAGGTGTAGCGTGGGCAAAATAGATCCATTGCCGTCTACCACTTGCTGGTCGTTATGCCACACCACGTGTAGTATAATGTTGTGATAGTTTTTATCGGGGGTATGGTTGTGCTTATACCAGTCGGACGACTTAATGTGCAACTCCACATTACCGGCCCATTCAGTAGCGCCAATTTTTACCCGCGCATTATTAAAGTCTGGGCCCTGGTTCAGGTTAAAAGTACCGGGGTGTATAATGACGATTTCCTCACCCTTGTCGGTATGCAAAACAGTTTTTTGAAAATACTGAAACTGCCAAATGTATTGTAAAAGCCGCTCGGTCATAAACGGTTAGGTAGTTGGTTGGTAAAAGAAAGTTATGCATAAAAATGAACAACTGTCAACTAACTGCCTGCGCCTCTAACCTGGCCAACTCCTGCACCACCCTGCTTACCGGCAAACCCATTACATTATAAAAATCGCCCTTAATACTTTTAATGCCAACTACGCCTATCCATTCCTGAATGGCATATGCGCCGGCCTTGTCGTAAGGTTTATACTTGTCTACGTAAAAATCTATTTGTTGCGGCGTAAGCTCATGAAAAATCACTTCAGTGTTTTCGCTAAAAGCAACCTCGCGGCCATTGCTTTCTATTACCACCCCGGTTATAACTGTATGCACGTTACCCGATAGCCGCGTTAATATATTGGTGGCATCTGCTTTATCAACGGGCTTGCCTATTATGTCGTTATACAAAACCACCACCGTATCGGCTGCTAAAATGGGTTGCATAAGTTTTGAAGCATCGGTATAGGCCAAATATTTCTTAACAGCTGCCAGTTTTTCTTTGGCTATATAAACTGCTACGTCGTTTATTGGCAGGTCAGCAGGAAAGCTTTCCGCCGTTGGTTGTACAACTATCTCAAAAGGCACTTCGGCCCACTCCAATAACTGTTTACGCCGTGGCGATTGGCTGGCGAGAATGATTTTTTGCATAGTACTAAAACAATGAGCAAAACGGCGGTTATCAAATGTAAATTCTAAAAAAGATCATTGACAAAATGCCCGTAAACATTACCAGTTTTATAACGCTGCTAAGCTTGTGAAAGTCGGCGGCATTACTGGCCCTAAATAACTTACGAAAAATATAGAATAGCGGTACCACCGTAAAAATAATACAATAGACCGCACTCCACCACCATCTAAACTGAAGCACATAAAATTGTACAATCACCAGGCTTGCTATTAATACTACCATCCATACAGCGGCATATACTTTGGTTGCATTAATGCCCCAAACAATTGGCATGGTAAAACAGCCATATCGCCTGTCGCCTTCAATATCTTCCATATCTTTTACCACCTCCCTAATAAGCGAAATAACAAAGGCAAAGCCTGCATACAGTACAGTAATGCGGGTAATTTTTTCGGTGTACGAGCCTACATCTGCGTGGCGTATAAGGTTACTGACTTCGCACCAGCTAATAACCAAAATAACCCATGCGGTAAGCAGCGATATTAAAATGTTACCCGATAACAATTTCTTTTTTAGCGAAATGGAATATAAAAAAAGCAAGGCAACACAGGCCGTATTAGCAACACCCAATAACCTTATGCGGGTTACCCAGTCAAGGTAAAAACCAATAATAATTCCTATAAAACTAAATACCAGGTGCCATACAATTACCCACCGCCGGTTAATAATTCGCTCTACCACCAGCTTTTGGGGTTTATTAATCTGGTCAATATTGAGGTCAAAATAATCGTTAATGATATAGCCTGCTGCCGCAATTAAAACCGACGATAACATCAATAAAAAAAAATACCAGCCATGCAGGTTTGGTACAACACCAACGGTACCAAATATTGGGTGTACTATGGCATACACAAACAATAGTTGTGTAATGGCTATAAATACCAGGTTTGGCCACCGCACAAGCCGAAAAAAAGCTGTTATTAACTTCAAGAAAACTGATTTGACAATTGATTGATGAGGATTTAGTACATTTTATTGCGCCCTTATATAAGTATCATCGTTCCAATCGCCTCTTATCTTCATTACTTTTTCTATTACATCGCGGCCACAACCATGCCCTCCGTTTAAATGCGAAATATAAGTAGCGGCCGACCTTACTTCCTGCACCGCATCTTTAGGGCAACAGGGTAGTGCCACTTTTTGCAACAAGGGCATGTCAGGGATGTCGTCGCCCATGTACAGCACTTCGCTATATTCAATTTGATGTTGCTGCATATATTCTTCAAAAACGCCCACCTTATCGCTTACCTGCATAAATACCTGCAAAACGCCCAGCTTTAACAACCTGTCTTGTACTTCGGGCGACTTACCACCCGAAATAACGACTACCCGATACCCTTTTTTAACAGCCAGTTGTAAACCATAGCCATCTTTAATATTCATACTTCGCGCCATCAACCCATTGGGCAATACCAACAGTGTTCCATTGGTTAGTACGCCATCCATATCAAATACCAACGTGGTAATGGGCTTAAATAATTCTAATACATTCATAGTAATAACAGCGCTCCATATATTTTAGTAAAATGTGTACTTAGGTTCTGCATCATGCAAATGTATTTGAAAATGAACGGTAAAAATTTTGCCAAAAGGGCCGCCAATTAATAAATTAAAATAAGCCAAAAATAGCCAGCGAATGTTTAACAAAAAACTAAACATTGGCGTAATGGGGCAAAAACAACCATTACCTTATAGATTTAGTTATTTTTAAATAGAAGATTTTGCTGGTTAATAATACTTTCTGAAAGTTTAAGATAAAGGCTTCTTAACACTGGTTGCTTGTTTAATATTAGCAGGTGCTTTTTAATGGTACTGATATCGTTTCGGCGGGCCGGCCCAGTTTGCAATTCGGACGCGTTATAAAAAGTAAGGTTAGTAACGGTTTGCTTAAGCAGCGGCTTCAATATTTCAAAATCAATATTTTCCTTATTACAATATTCATGTGTTAGCGAAACCAGGTGGTTAATAAAATTATTAAGAATTACAGCGGCAACATGGGTTTGCTGCCTTTTTTCATCGCCGGCCTGCCAAACGCCACTTGCCCATGTTTCGGCAAACCATCTTATCCTGGTTATTACTTCACTATTTACCCCGTCAATTAATACCGGAATTTTGGGCAGGTCCGCTATAAGCGATCGTAAGCTTTGTAAGGGATAAATAACCCCAACCGCCCTGTTTGGCTGCAGCAGCACGTCCCTTTCAACTGAGCCGGCCGTATGCACAACCACCGCATTAGTAACAGGTAACTGGTTAGCCACCAATTGTATATTTGAATCACCTACGGCAATAATACAAAAGTCGCATTGCGGGTGCAATGCCTGCACCTTTACGGTAGCAGTAGCACCAACCAGCACAGCTAACTTTTCGGCATGTAATAAGTTTCTGCTTATCACCTGCAAAACCTCGTGGCCTGCTTCCTTTATTGTACGGCCCATTACCGTTGCTACATTTCCACTCCCAACAATGCTAATTTTCATTAATTATATTTACGGCAACTATTATGAAATTAGCACAAAGAATTGTTTTAGCGTACTACAAAAAAAAATTCAGGGTACTTTCAATAGTATCACCAAAACGGGCAGCACGAATAGCGTTTGCGTTATTTTGTACACCATACACTCCAAAACGTAAACGCAACTTGCTTTTAATAACACCCGGCGGCCAGCGAATAGAGTGGATGTTATATGGCAATAAGGTGGTAGGCCATCAATGGCGTGCAGCAAAAAACAGCAACGGTAAAACCATTTTAATTTGCCATGGGTTTGATAGCAGCAGCGCACGGTTTAATGAGTATATAGGCGGGCTAACCGATGCGGGATTTACGGTGCTGGCCTTTGATGCACCGGCCCATGGCAACAGTTCGGGGTCCATAATTACAGTATTGCTTTATGCCGATTTAATTGAGCGGATACTTATACACTACGGGCCATTGCACGGAATTATATGTCACTCTTTTGGTGGTTTGGCTACTGTTTTGGCATTGGAAAGGTTTGAAACGCCCGTATGCCAATACCTTGTAATGGTTTCGCCAAGCACCGAAACAATTAGCGCAATTGAGCAGTTTTTGAAATTTTTATCCATCCCCAATACAGTAAAAACGCACTTTTACCAATTGATAGAAACACTTAGCGGTAAACACCCAACCTGGTTTTCGGTAGCAAGGGCCATTGAACAATTATCGGTAAAAACACTTTGGATACACGATAAAATGGATAACGTTACTCCGTTTAAAGATGTTGAACCAGTTTTACAAAAAGCACCAACGCACATTTCGTTTAGTATAACCGAGGGCCTTGGGCATAGCCCTTACCGCAACAAAGACGTTATGCAAAAAATATTTCAGTTTGTTTCTGCGCACATATAATAAACAACCAGCCTAATATTAAGTACCCATTTTTAAACCTTTAATACATTGGAAACTTAAAAAACTGAGTAGCAATAACAATCCTGCTATTTTTTATGTTAGAGATTGTAAAAGATGGGGCGGGTTATAGCAGTTGTAACTTAACGCAAATAGCCTTTACTAAAGCAACGGTAAATTAGCTTACTAACGCCTAAGCATAATTTTGCTATTTCAACTTATACTGTAATATTGCACCAATGCATTAGTAAAACTTTTGTTATTTACAACCACCAAAAACGTATCCTGTTTGGCTGGGTTAAAACAAAATGCGGATCACGAAATACTTAAAATTTTAAGATGAGCAAGAACTTATTGATAGTGGAGTCGCCAGCAAAAGCGAAAACGATTGAAAAAATTTTAGGTAGCGATTTTGAAGTAAAAAGTTGCTATGGCCACATTCGCGATCTTGAAAAAGACGATATGGGCATTGACCTTAATAACAACTATCAACCACGATACAAGGTACCCGAAGACAAGGAAAAGGTGGTGAAAGACCTTAAACAAACAGCTAAAAAAGCCAAAGAGGTGTGGCTTGCATCGGACGAGGACCGCGAGGGAGAAAGCATTAGCTGGCACCTTGCCGAGGTTTTGGGCCTTGACCCTAAAACAACCAAGCGCATTGTGTTTCATGAAATTACTGCCCCTGCTATAAAAAAAGCAGTAAGCAACCCCCGCTTAATAAATATGGATTTGGTGAACGCACAGCAGGCCCGCCGTATTTTAGACAGGTTGGTGGGTTTTGAACTTAGCCCCGTATTGTGGCGAAAAATTGGTATGCAACGCAGCCTCAGCGCCGGCCGGGTACAAAGCGTTGCAGTGAGGCTGGTAGTGGAGCGTGAACGCGAAATAAACGGTTTTACTATTGAGAGCGCTTATAAAATAGAGGCAATTTTTAATGCCCCCGACATAAACAAAAAAGCAGTAAACTTTAAAGCCGATGGACCTTCAAAAATAGGTGAACAGCAAACAGCCTTACAATTTTTAGAAGGCTGTAAAAATGCCGCTTATACTGTTGCAGATGTAGCAGTAAAGCCTACCAAGCGTAGCCCTGCTGCACCTTTTACCACCAGTACTTTGCAACAGGAGGCCAGCCGAAAACTAGGCTATGGTGTAAGCAAAACCATGCTACTTGCACAACGCCTGTACGAAAGCGGAAAAATTACCTACATGCGTACCGACAGCACTTATATTAGCGAAACTGCCATGGAAACCATTGAAAAAGAAATAAATGACAGCTATGGCAAAAAATATTTTGAGCCACGCAAATACAAAACCAAAAACGAAAGTGCACAGGAAGCACACGAAACAATCAGGCCTACCTATATTGAAAACCATAGTGACGACGATGAAGATAGCCGCCGGTTGTATGAATTGATTTGGAAACGCACCATTGCATCGCAAATGAGTGACGCACAGTTTGAAAAAACTACCGCCAAAATAAATATTTCTACTAACAAGGAACAGCTAACAGCCAATGGTGAGGTAATGAAGTTTGATGGATTTTTAAAAGTGTACCTGGAAGGTAAAGACGACGAGGATGAGGAAGATACCGAAGGTATTTTGCCCCCGTTGGCAGTTAACCAAACACTGGATTTTAGGGAAATGACCGCCACCGAAAAATTTACCCGGGCTGCCCCACGGTACACCGAGGCATCGCTGGTAAAAAAACTGGAAGAGTTAGGCATAGGCCGCCCCTCTACATACGCCCCTACCATAAGTACCATTATGAAGCGCAATTATGCAGAAAAGCGCGATAAGGAACCAGTAAAAAGGAATGTGAACCAACTAACGCTTAATGTAAAAAATAATATAGAGAAGAAAACGTACCAGGAAAATACCGGGGCCGAAAAATCAAAACTGTTTCCAACGGACCTTGGCATGGTAGTAACCGACTTTTTAAAACAACATTTTAAAGAGGTAATGGACTACGGCTTTACTGCCGAAATTGAAGCCGAATTTGACGAGATAGCTGGTGGCAAAATGAAGTGGAGCAAAATGATTGACGACTTTTACAAACCCTTTCATTTAAATATTGAAGTAACCCTTGAAACTGCAGAAAGGGCCAAAGGCGAACGTGAACTGGGGCACGACGCAACTACCGGTAAAAAAGTGATAGCCAGGATGGGGCGTTTTGGGCCCATGGTACAAATTGGCGAAAGTGGAAACGATGACGACAAACCAAAGTTTGCCAAATTAAAAGCGGGCCAAAGCATAGAAACCATTTTGATGGAGGAGGCTATGGATCTTTTTAAACTTCCACGCAATTTGGGTAAATTTGAAGGGATAGATGTATTGGTAAATATTGGGCGGTTTGGCCCGTATGCCTCGCACGATAAAAAGTTTTATTCGCTTAACAAAGAGATGGACCCCTACGATGTGTCCATGGAAGATATTGCACCCATGATTGCCGAAAAGCGTACGGCAAAAGATGAGCGAACCATTAAAGTTTTTGAAAAAGAAAAAATACAGTTGTTAAAAGGTCCTTACGGCCCTTACATAAAGCAAGGCTTGCGCAATTATAAACTAACTAAACCGCAACAGGATAAAGTAGCCGACCTGACTATTGAGGAGGTTAAAGCTGTTATTGAGGAACTAAAGGCCAATCCACCTAAAAAAATAGCCCGTAAAAAAAAGGCCTGATAATACTTTTGCCCCTGTTAAACTGTTACCTGGCAACCCGTACGGTTTTTTTTGGTACCGTTGTTTTGCATACAACTATTTAAACGGTTGTACAGTCTAACCACTGCTGTAATGTGGCTGCCCACCAAGGCCAAAGTACCATGGTAGGCTATGCATAAACCTGCAATTATTTTCAAATACAAATTATTAATTTACATTGCTTAATAACTTAGGCTTGCCAATTTTATAAATATTAATTTAGTTTGCGTGTAAAAAAAAACGATATAACATCCCGGTACTTTCAGCAACACCTCATGCACGAAACAAAAGAAATATCAGCGCTTTTTACCCTGATGGACGATCCGGATAACGAGGTTTTCAGTACCGTTAGCAATCGTATTGTAGATTTTGGACGAAGCATTATACCCAACCTTGAAAACCTTTGGGAAAATAGTACAAGCGAAGATGTACAGGAGCGCATTGAACTACTTATTCACAAATTGCACTTTAACGACCTGTTAGGCGACTTTACCGCCTGGAAAAATAACCCTTACCACGACTTGTTGTTTGGGTCGCTTCTGGTGGCTAAGTTTCAATACCCCGAGTTGTCAACCTCGCCGGTATTGCAGGAGCTGGAGCGCATCAGGCGCAACGTTTGGCTTGAACTAAACAGCTTTCTTACCTCGCTTGAGCAGGCAAATGTAATTAGCAGCATTGTGTACAACTATTATAATTTAAAAGGGGTTGAGGTAGGCTATAAAAACCCCGACGACTTTTTTATACACAAGGTTATTGAAAGTAAAAAGGGAAATGCCATAAGCAACGGCGTATTATACCTGTTGCTTTGCGAGTTGTTAGACATTAACGTAAAAGTGATTAACATTCCCCGACAGTTTATATTGGCCTTTTTTCATACCGATTACGACCAGTACGAGTTTAAAGGCCATCCACAAACTAAAATTCACTTTTATATTGATGCTATTAGTGGGCATATTTTTACCCACAAGGATCTTGAAGCCTATTTTAAAAAAATATCAGTTCCCCCTGTTCCATCGTATTTTAAGCCGCTTAGCCATAAGCGCATTATTCAACTTCAGTTAGAAGAACTTGCCAAGTGTTTTGACAATAAAAAACAGCGCTATAAATACGATGAGTTAATGAAACTTAGCAACCTGCTGGATGATTAGCATTACCCCCCACCAGCCTACACAATGATGGCGCGAAATTTTCTATTATTTGTTAAATAACAAACAGAGGTTTAAGACAGTTTTGTGCAAATTGTGCATTTTAGGCTCAGTTTGAAATGAATATCTGCAATGTAATGCTACTATTTTGGAACCGGGCTTTAGAGCAATTTCCATTAGTTGTTGCAGCCTGCCTTTATGACCATAGAGGTAGCACCCTTGTACTGTTGGTAATTTTATTCAGCCTTTTTTATTATGTTTTTATGTTTAGCATCGAGCGTACCAAATACCGGATAATTATTAACCATCAATTATTTGTAACCGAAAATATAAATCCCTTTAAATGAAAGCAGACATTGGATTATCAGAAAAAAACTTACAATCACTGGCTTCAGACCTGAATATACTGTTAGCCGATGAGCATGTTTTGTATGTAAAAACCCGCAATTATCATTGGAACGTGGAGGGCTCTAACTTTAGCGAAATGCACCTTTTTTACGAAAAGCAATACACTGCCCTGGCCGAAAAAATTGATGAAATTGCGGAAAACATACGGTACTTAGGACACTTTAGCGAAGGACGTATGAAAGACTATTTGAAATTGACAAACCTGGAAGAGCAAGAATATACCACCGTTCAAAAAACCCAAATAAGCAACTTGTTAAGCGATCATGAGACCATCATTAAATGGCTAAACAAAAAAATTGCCATTTTTCAGGATGATTATAAATCAGCCTCTACTGCCGATTTTATAACGGGCGTTTTGCAAATGCACCAAAAAATGGCATGGATGTTACGTGCCTACACAAAATAAAGAAGCAAAAACGCCAAGCTTTATTTTAAAACAATACACCCGGCCAAAAGCCGGGTGTATTGTTTTAGGGCGGTCTTCAACAACTTTTGACAAGGTGGTTATGATAAAGTAGCCTCCATGGTAATTTCTAATTTACCAAAGGCAATGCTAACGGGGCAGTTTGTTTTTGCATCGGCGGCTGCCTCGGCAAATTGCTCAGGCAACATGCCGGGTACCACCGCTTTAACTACAATGTGCGATTTGGTTATGGCCCCTTCGCTAAGGGTAATACCGCAATTAACGTCAATGCTTTCGGGGGTAAAGCCGCCGGCACCAATTACAAAACTTAGTTTCATTGCAAAACACCCCGCATGTGCGGCCGCCATTAACTCTTCGGGGTTTGTGCCAACACCCTCTTCAAAACGCGATTTATAAGAGTACTGCGTTTGGTTTAACGTGGTACTTTGAGTGGATAGTTTACCGGACCCTTCTTTGCCTGATCCGTTCCAAACTGCTGTTGCCTGACGTGTCATAATTTTATATTATTTAGATTTGAAAAAAATACAGAAATGATTACCTGGAGCGACTTTGAAAAAATTGACATCAGGGTAGGAACCATTATACACGCAAACGAATTTGCCAAAGCACGTAAACCTGCCTACCAGTTAACCATTGATTTTGGGCCGCTGGGTATAAAAAAATCGTCGGCACAAATTACACATCACTATCAAATACAACAACTTTTAGGCCACCAGGTTATAGCGGTAGTCAACTTTGCTGATAAGCAAATTGGTAATTTTATAAGCGAATGCCTTGTGCTGGGTATTTACGATGATAATAATGAAGTAATTTTATTACAACCTGGCCAACCGGTAAATAACGGGCTTAAAGTGGGTTAATTATGACAAACGTTTTTTATACCTTTTATTACTCCCCCATTGGTATTTTAAAAATTACCGCATCGCAGCAGGTAATACACGAAATTGTATTTGTAAATGCTGCTGCTTACACCGAGCCGGGCTACGAATTAACGCCGATATTGCAGCAATGCGTTGATCAATTAATTGAATATTTTAACGGCCACCGGCAGCAGTTTAATGTGCCGGTATACCAGCAGGGCACATTATTTCAAAGCCGTGTATGGAGCGAGTTACTAAACATATGTTATGGCAAAACCATTACTTACCTTGACCTTGCCAAACGCCTTGGAGATGCCAAAGCCATAAGAGCTGCTGCCAGCACCAATGGCAAAAACCAGTTGTGTATTGTAGTGCCCTGCCACCGCGTGGTAGGTATTAACCAAAAACTGGTTGGTTATGCAGGCGGTTTGCCCCGCAAAAAATGGTTGCTAAACCACGAAAACAAAATAGCACATGGCGTACAAACCCTGTTTTAGAAAAGGGGCAACGGTGGTGGCTGATACCACAACTTACAGGTTTGATTAATGCTAACTGCTTTACTTAACTATCCATATCGGTGGCCGAAAAACAAAGTGGCAACAATTGGGCAGCCGAGGATATAATTACCACCAGGCCGGTTTGCCCACTTAATATTACCCTAATTGGCTGGTTGGTGCGTACTTCATACTCCAATAAGCTTTGCCTGCATATACCGCAGGGTGATATTGGGCGGCTACTATCGCCATTTTGGTTATGGTAACTTATAGCAATGGTTTTTATGGGTATGTTGGGGTAAACGGTGGCGGCGGTTGACAACAACACCCTTTCGGCACAAATACCTACCGGGTAGCTTGCGTTTTCCTGGTTGGTGCCGCTTACTACCTGCCCGTTGTTAAGCTGACCTGCCGCACCCACCCTAAATTTTGAATATGGTGCGTAGGCATGTTGTGTAGTTTCGCGGGCTTTGTTTAGCAGTTGTGCATCTTCGGCGTTAAGTTCATCGGCACTATTAAATTGCTCAAATTCAAACTTAAATTCGTGTTTCATTCCACAATATAATTGAAGATGGCTAATACGCCCTTTACCTTTTAACAGGATAAAGTTGTTATTATTTTAAAAAAATGTTTTTTGATATGCCCTTAATGATGTCAACAAACGATGTATAGACCGGGTTGCAGCCAGCTACATCGTGCTGAGTAATGTTACAAATGTATAAGAGTGCGACGCCACTAAAGCTAAATGGAAGTATATCGCCCGGCCCAAAAAAAAAGCCGCTTATGTTTATTTTATACTACGAAACAAGCGGTTCCAACGGGGACCCTTTTCCCAACTAAACCATATGAGCGATGCCCTGCCTACTACATTGGTTTCGGGTACAAAACCCCAGTAGCGGCTGTCCTGGCTTCGATGGCGGTTGTCGCCCATCATCCAATAGTAATTGTATTTGGGTGTGTAGGTGGTGGTTTCCTTTCCGTTAATAAAAAACTTCCCTTCTTTTTCAACCAATTGCTGCGCTTCGTACACCGAAATAAGTCGGCGATATACATCAATATTGGTGGTGGAAATGTTGAGGGGAATGCCCTTTTTGGGAACATACACGGGGCCGTAGTTATCGGGTGTCCAGGGCAGGCTGGCATTGTAGGGGAAAACAGGATTAGTGGCATTAATAGAAGTCATTTGTGCCGATACAACATTGGGCTGCTTTGCCACCAGTTTGGCCTCGTTGGGGGTCATGTTAATTATGTAAGACCCGGTCTTTCTGTCGTAAGGGTATAATTGCTGTTTTGTATCGTCATCAATATCAATGTGCAGTTTAGTCATTAAAAATTCGGGATCGAAGGGCTGGCCATTGGTTTGAACTACGTATTCGGTTTGCGAAAATTCGGGTATATCATTTATGCTGCTGTTTATGTACACTACGCCATCCTTTACCTGCAGGGTATCGCCACCCACCGCCACGCACCTTTTTATGTAGTTATCGGTTTTATCCATTGGGTGTACCAGTATCGGGTACTCGGCAAACAACGCTTCGCGGTTGCCATTATAGCTTTGGCGCAACACATCGTAATAAGGCACCTTTGAGCCAAAGTCGGGCAGATTAATGATGGTGTCGCCAGCAGGAAAGTTGAACACCACCACATCGTTACGTTTTACCGCTACAAAACCTGGAAGCCTGGTGTAAGGAATTTGTACAAGTTTGGTGTACGATGGCGTTGTGGCCGAAAAAGGCATTATGTTGTGCACAAAGGGAAAAGAGATGGGCGTTTGCGGAATGCGGGGGCCGTAGCTCATTTTGTTCACAAACAAAAAATCGTTTACCAGCAAGGTTTTTTCCATACTTTCTGTAGGTATGGTATAGGCCTCAAAAATAAAAGTGCGAATAAGTGTGGCGGCTACTACTGCAAACACACCGGCGTCGATCCACTCGCGGCCGGCCGACTTACGATAACGTTTAACTACTTCGCTGCCTACAAATTTGGTATCTTTTGAAAAACCTATAAACGGAAAATATACAAAGGGAAAAAACACGGTAAGTGTATGATCAAACAACTGGAAACGACCAAAATGCATTACAAAAATAATGGTGATCCAAATAGTAATAAACTGGCCAGCTATAGGGATTAGCTGTAGCCAAAACCATATTTGGCGGATATTTGATTTTTTTACAATGTGCCAGGTATTTAAAAAAGGAATGAATGCGTACCATGCGGTGATACCTGCTTTTTTAAACATACCATACATACCAATATGCCAACCAAGCGTACCAATAATAAATAAAAACCAGCCCATAGGTAAATTTTGATGTGGGCAAAAGTACAGTTATAATCTATTGGTAAAATGTTACTTAAAAATAGTTTGCAAAGCAAAACGTAAAATTTAATACAGTGACAAACAGTAACATATAAAAATACCGTTTAACTTGTTGGGTTAATGACCTTGCCATATGCATCACTTTACTATTCGCGATATAGAAAATTTAAGCGGAATAAAGGCCCACACCATACGCATTTGGGAGCAGCGATACAACTTACTTGAACCCCTTAGAATAGAAACCCAGCATAGGGTGTACAATAACAACGATCTGAAAAAAATATTACGGGTAGCTTTTTTATACCACCGCGGTGTAAAAATATCAAAAATTGCCAGCCTGAGAGATGATAGCCTTAATCAACTTGTTGAAACACAGGGCGACCTTAAAAACAGCGACTATTCGATAAACCAACTAATGGAGGCCTCAATTGATTTTGACGAACAAAAATTTTCGGAAACACTGCAATACGCTTTTAGGGTATTTGGGATAGAAGATGGAATGACGAGGTTACTGTTTCCGTACATGGAAAAAATTGGTTGGTTGTGGGTAACCGGGCATTTCATACCCGCACAGGAACATTTTTCGAGCAGTATTATAAAGCAAAAACTATTGGTGGCCATTGATGGTTTACTAAACCTTACGCCAGCCAATGCACCTACCTGGGTATTGTTTACACCCGAAAATGAATACCACGAGATATCGTTGCTTTATATCTACTACCTGTTAAAAAAGTATGGCAAACGCTGTATTTATTTTGGGCTGGATGTATCAATTGAATTATTGGTGACCTTATGCCAACATACCCCGGTTGATGTATTACAGTTTCACCTGACCACCAATTTTTTACCTTTAACCGTTAATGCTTATTTGGAACAGTTGGCCGAAACATTTAGCAGTAAAAAAATCATTGGTTCGGGACGTGCGGTACAGTCAATAACACATACACCTGCCAACATTCAGCTAATACACAACCCCGCTGATTTTATTAAGCTAATTAAAAATTAAGGGTAGATGCAGGCGATTATTGTATCCAAAATTAATAACCAGCCTGGCGGTAATTTTAATTGATTAAAAAATGACCGTATGACCGATTAAAACAGATTATGTTACCCAAAGGGCATTTACTGACTTTAAATTTTAGCAGATGGACTCTTAAACCCATAAGCTAACAATTATCAAAACTTTTAAAAATGTAAGGAACTTTCTTTAGAGAAAAAAAAGGAATTGGGTTTTGATGAAGTAAAAATCAAAAATTTGTTAAACAAAATTTTAAATTTTAAAATAAGGTTTGCCGACAAAACAAATAGAATAAACACGCTGATTAAAAAAATTAGAAAAATTACCTTGTATACCAAACTTGCCAACGAAGCACTAATGTCAATTAACGCTTGGTTGCTTCGATTAAAAATTTGCATTCATCATCATTCATACAATATTCTTCTTTAAATATGATTGGTACCAACGGAATTACTACTAACGAAAAAAAACTTGAAAATGCAATGGATGATTTACAAGATGTAGCAACTGACCTGGAGTCTTTCCTTTTTTTTCCTTCCAAATGTTGCAGACTTTCAAAAAACCACTAAAGAACTATCGCTGGTTTAGTGATAACATTTTGCCTGGAGGGTTTTAAAATTCAATTTGAGAATTTAAAGAAAAAAGTTTTTTATTCATCGATTTAAAAGGACGTTATTGACTATTGTCTTGATAAAGATTTAAAGCAAATCACCTCGGCTACAAGATTAAATAATAGTGCCAAAACCCTCTACATAAACAAAAGATTAAACGGCAGCGGGGGTTTTAGCGTTTACTTTTTGCTGGTCATAAAAAATAAAAAGGTTTATCTAATGTTCCCTAATCCAAAAACAGGCTCGTTAGGTTTTTAAAACATTAATGACTAACTAAAGCTTTGTTATATAAAAAGGTATTGAAATGTTTAATAACCAGTAACTTACATGAGGTTACCGTAGAAAATAACAAACCGATGTTTCAAAAAAGTTAGCACCACAAACAACAGAAGTATTTCATTGACTTTGTCGGAAGAAACCCGGAAGTCCTTTCGCTCCCAAATACCCGAAGGTTACACATAACTTTTTACATCGGCTGGCGTAATAGCCCTACCCGACAAAATCACGAGCCTTTCAACTACGTTTCTCAACTCCCTGATGTTGCCCGTCCAATTATGTTTTTTCAGGGTATCCATAGCAGCCGGTTCAATTTCTTTTTTTGCCTGACCATAATCGGCGGCTATGTCGTTCAAAAACTTATCAACTAAAAGGGGTATATCGGTTATACGATCGTTAAGGCTGGGCACGTGAATAATGATTACGCCGAGGCGATGGTAAAGGTCAAGCCTAAAATTTTTATCTTCAACCTCCTGCAACAGGTTTTTATTGGTGGCCGCCACTACCCTAACATCTACCGAAATTTCTTTTTCGCCCCCTACCCTGGTTATTTTTCCTTCCTGCAAGGCACGCAGTACCTTGGCTTGTGCGCCAAGGCTCATGTCGCCAATTTCGTCTAAAAACAAAGTGCCTCCGCTGGCTTGTTCAAACTTGCCTATACGTTGTTTTATGGCCGAGGTAAAAGAGCCTTTTTCGTGACCAAATAACTCGCTTTCTATCAGCTCGCCGGGTATGGCAGCACAGTTTACTTCTACCATAGGCCCGTTGGCCCGATTGCTTTTTTCGTGCAGCCAGCGCGCCACCAGTTCCTTTCCGCTTCCGTTTTCGCCTGTTATTAGTACCCGGGCATCGGTAGGTGCTACCTTTTCAATGGTTTCCTTAATTTTTGCAATGCCTTCGCTCTCGCCAATCATTTCCTGCACCTTACTAACCTTGCGCTTAAGCGTTTTGGTTTCTTTTACCAGCGTGGTACGGTCTAAGGCATTGCGTATAGTAATGAGTAATCGGTTAAGGTCGGGTGGCTTACTTATGTAATCGAAGGCACCTTTTTTAACGGCCTCTACAGCGGTTTCAATGTTGCCATGACCGCTGATCATAATAATGGGCGTATCGCTGTTAGACGCAGTTGCCTGGGTTAAAAACTCAATACCGTCCAGCTTAGGCATTTTAATATCGCACAAAACCAGGTCAAAATTTCCATTTTGAAACTTCTTTAATCCCTCTTCGCCATCGGCAGCCTCTTCAACCTTATATCCTTCAAAACCTAATATTTCGGCCAGTGTTTTTCGTATTGAGCGCTCGTCGTCTATTATAAGTATAGTGGCCATAAGTTAATTTTGAGGCTGCAAGATAGGTGGTTTGGGTGTTGCAGAAACCAGTGCTTCCCTGGGCCAGTCCAATATAAAACAACCCCTTTATCAGGGTAAAATAAAGTTATTGCTGTAGCCAATTACTGGCTTAACAGCAGCATATTTTGTTTTGCCTGCTGCCGCTCCGTAAGTTTAATAGCTTTTATTACTAACTGCAAAAGGTAGCCGGGGCTAACCACCCTGCCGGCAATTTTTAGTACGCTGTTATCAATGGCGCTTATGTAATTGGTATGTGCCTGTCCCGAAATGGTAGCCAACGCCACTCTATTGGTCCAACTGGTTTTTTGGGCGGTGGCCATACTAAAGTTCAAAACTGCTTCCTCGTTTTTGTTGCTTAGCTTTTGCAGCAAACGAATAGGCGGCCATATGTTGGCCAAAATTGTCTGCACCTGTTGGCTTTGTGTTGCAATAATTTGGTTGATGGCCATAAAATCGGCCTGAAGGTCATGAATTTTATTGTCGGGAGCGGTTTGGGCAGCTGCAATACAAAGGTCCAGGTTAATGTTACCATCGAACATCAACTACCGCGATTGTACTAACTAAAAGTGGGATTACCGGAAAATTTTTTCCTGGCTGGTAATCATTACCATTTATTTTGTGGTACTACATGGTAGCTGTAGTTGGTTCACAGAAAACAAATGTGTACAACATGTATTGGGTTGGCAATAGATATAAGCACGTAATGTGTGGGATATTGACTTAGCAACTGTTTAGAAATGAAATATTTAAATACCAGCTACGGTTTTTTATAGGATCATAGTTGCCCACCCGGATGATTGGTATCGGACGGGTGTCGCAATCCCCGTCCCTCTTGCGTCAGCCGGGCAGACTTTCATCTATTGATTATATGGCATTGCCTGCCTTGAAGATAGCTGTTACAAACCCAATTTGGACAGCCTCTTATACGTGATGGGAAAAAATTAGTATGGTAAGGTTTCCTCCTGTTTTGTTGGAAGCTGTCAACAACCATTTTTCAATACAATTCCACTTTATGTTTTAAAGCAAAACAGGCTAACTCCAATTAAGAAATTAACCTGTTATTAAAAACCCCCAAAGTTTACACTATTGCTTTATGAACTGAGTTTGGTATTGATTTTTACCATCATTAATTTAACCTGTTATTTGAACCCCAAAAGTTTACACTGCTGCTTTATGAACTGAGTGTGGTATTGATTTTTACCATCATTAATTTAACCTGTTATTAAAAACCCCAAAAGTTTACACTACTGCTTTATAAACTGACTGTGGTATTGATTTTTACCATCAATTATTTGAAGAAAATATATACCTGATGGAAGCCACTGCACCGGAATTTGGATAGGCGATTTTGCCTCTACCCTGTAGCTTTTTAATAAGCTGCCCTGAACACTTAAAAGTTTAACAGACCAAACGGGTTGCTTGCTGTTGAAGCTGATGGTAATGATGTCGTGTACCGGGTTTGGATACACTGTAATGACAATCGGCAAGTCGCTGATCAAGATTTTAACTGTGCTAGTGTATGTATTAATTCCATTTTTATCTGCCTGTTGCAGGCGGTAATAGATAGCGTTCTTATTTAATGCCAGGGCAGATCCATCATTAAATACATAATTGCGTTGTATACTGCTATAACCCGCTGCTTCTACCCTACCTATGTTTTCGAAGGTTATACCATCTATGCTTCGCTGCACCATAAAGTGGCTGGTGTTGGCTTCGCTGCTGGTTTGCCACTGCACTGATACCTTATTGTTTTTTAGCTGTGCTTTAAGGTTTAGCAAACGCACGGGCAATGGTCCAAAGTCACTTGTGACTGTGAATGGTGAGAACGATGTATAACCATCCTGGCTTTTGCTAAACTGCCCGCCGCCTTCCGCTGTAGCCATGCCAGGCGTTCCTAAATCCCAGGCGGGGCCGTTGGTAAAGTGTGCAGTAGCGCAATTGGTGCGGTTAAAACCGGGAAGCTCGTCGGCAGCACTCCATAGCATGGTTACGGATGCGTTGCTGCCGCCTGGCACATCTTCAATAATGTTCCAGGTGCGGCTAATGTAATTGTCGGTTATTGGCGTTCCCGTTGTGCCATTACTCAGCACTCCTTCTTTTACGCTTACACTAAAATTATCAGCAGTTCCGGTATTGGTAAGTCTAACAAAGTTGGGGCTGCCCACGGCAGTACCCAAAGGGTAGGTATTGGCACTGTTGGCATTTACCAGTTTAAAAATGCCACTACCATTGGTCACTACAAAATGACTGGCGTCAAAGCCAACAATAGTGCCATTTACTGTCAGGTTAAAATTACCGAGTAACAGCTTGCCACCACGCCAGCAGGGGAATAATACCGGGTTGGCTACACCCATGTCCAGGTTACCATTTACGGTAATGTTTTGGGTAAGGGTAAATACATCAGTGGTAGTCACGGTTATAGCTGCGCTGTTGGTACCAGTAACAGTTGGGGTATTGCTTGTAATTCTTATCCTGTAACCGTTTCCATCTATTGTATTCGCCGGCAATGTTACATTGATGCTATTGGAAACACTACTGCCTGTTGGGCTTGCATTTACAGTGCCCAGATTTACCGGGCTGGCAAAGCTGCCTGTCGCATTGCTTAATTGGGCGGTAAATACGTTGCCTGCATCGTACACACCCGTACTGCTAAAGTTAACCGTAAAGCCAGTGCCGGGGCAGGGATTTAAAATAGTGGGCGTGTTAGTAATACCCAATTGATACACCGTTATATTTTTGGCAACTGCATCACCAGGGCAACCGTTTTGATTGGTTTCGGTTACGCTTACGCTTTGGGTGCCTGCTGCATTAAATGTTGCTGAAACACTGCTGGTGGTGCCTCCGGTATTTTGGGTGCCGTTAACGAATGACCATGCGTATGTATTGCCTGCTGTGCTGGTAACACTATACGGGTAAGCTATGCCTGTGTTGGTTTCTATGGTACCTGTTATGGTGCTTGTTACAGGTTTTATAATCGAAATGTTTGTACCATTGCCTGCTCCGGTAAAGTTTGGTAAACTGCTCACGATTCGTATGCGATAGCCACCACCATTGGGTGTATTGGCTGGTATGGTCGCAGAAATATTATTATTTAAAATGCCTCCCACGGGGGCTGCAGCTACAGTACCAATATTAATCGGGCTCGCAAAGCTTCCAGTGGCATCGCTAAGCTGTGCAGTAAATAAATTGCCCGCATCAAACACACCTGTACTGGTTATGGGTATATTAAAGGTGCTGCCTTTGCAAGGAGTAATGGTTGCCGGATTGTTGGAAATGGCCAGTTGGTACACGGTTGCATTTTTACTAACCGCATCGCCAGAACAACCAAACTGTGTGCTTTCTGTAACGCTTACACTTTGGGTACCAGTCGTATTAAATGTACCGGTTACGCTACTTGTGGTACCGCCTGTATTTTGGGTGCCATTGGCGAATGACCATGCGTATGTATTGCCTGCGGTACTGGTAACAGTAAACGGGTAAGCAATGCCTGCATTAGTTTCTATGGGGCCGGTAATGGCGCTTGATACAGGCTTTATAATCGCAATGTTTGTACCATTGCCTGCCCCGGTAAAGTTGGGCAGACTGCTCACGACGCGTATTCGATAGCCGGCACCATTGGGTGTATTTGCTGGTAATGTAGCCGAAATATTATTTGGTAATACACTACCCACGGGGGCGGCATTTACAATACCAATATTTACCGGGCTGGCAAAGCTGCCAGTGGCATCGCTGAGCTGTGCGGTAAACATATTGCCTGCATCAAACACACCTGTGCTGGTTATGGGTATATTGATAGTGCTGCCTTTGCATGGGTTAAGAGATGCCGGGTTATTGACAATGGCCAGTTGGTACACTGTTACATTTTTGCTAACTGCATCGCCGGGGCAGCCAAACTGATTAGTTTCGGTAACGCTTACGTTCAGGGTACCTGCCACATTAAATGTAGCGGTAACGCTGTTGGTATTGGTACCGCTGTTTTGTGTGCCGTTGGCAAATGACCAGGCAAAAGTATTTCCAAGGGCATTGCTAACGCTGTAAGGATATGCCGTGCCACGGTTGGTTTCTACGGCACCTGTTATGGCACTGGTTACAGGCTTTAAAATCGTGATGTTTGTACCATTGCCTGCGCCGGTAAAGTTTGGCAAACTACTTACTACACGTATGCGGTAGCCGGTACCATCGGGTGTATTGGCTGGTATAGTGGCCGAAATAGTATTGGGTAAAACGCTACCAACGGGGGCGGCATTTAGGGTACCAATATTTACCGGGCTGGCAAAGCTGCCGGTTGCATCACTTAGCTGTGCGGTAAACACATTGCCTGCATCAAATACACCTGTACTGGTTAAGGGTATATTAGTGGTGCTGCCTTTGCATGGGGTAAGGGTGGCCGGGTTATTGGAAATGGCCAGTTCGTACACGGTTACATTTTTACTTACTGCATCACCTACACATCCAAACTCATTGGTTTGGGTGACACTCACACTTTGGGTGCCGGCCACATTAAATGTAGCGGTAGCACTGTTGGAATTAGTGCCGCTATTTTGTATGCCGTTAGTAAATGCCCATGCAAAAGTATTTCCGGTGGCATTGGTAACGCTGTAGGGATAAACCGCACCACGGTTGGTTTCTATGGTACCGGTAATGGCACTTGTTACGGGCTTTACAATGGTAACGGTTAATCCGTTATTCGTTCCGGTAACAATAGGGCTGGTGCTGCTTACTCTTAATTTATAAGTACCTGAACTAAAACTAAAAGGTAACACGGCATTGATAATACCGGATTTTGCTGTGGTATTTAAAGTGCCTATTACAGGTGGTGAGGCGGCAAATACGCCTGATGCATTGCTTATCTGCACATTAAAAATATTTCCTGAATTATAAACACATTTTCCCCCGTCGTAGGTAAGTTTA
>JBBRUR010000059.1:0-30202 GCA_038247635.1 Chitinophagales bacterium | reverse complement strand
ATAGTTTAGTATCTGAAGGGAAGATGGGAAGTTTTAGTTGCATCGCAAAGCATTGACTGAACCGGAAATTTCGTCATTTTTTCTTTGCGAACAACGAAGCGCAAATCATTGATTTTGACGGGTGGGGTCAGGAGTTCTGAGAATATGAAGACTGAAACTAAAAAGCCCATACAAGAAAAAGAGTTTGACACAGTCAAAACCTTTAGAGCCATAAAGGACAAAATTTTATAAGATATGTCTGATATGAACTTTGAGCAAATCAAAGAATATTTGAAATCAAATAGTGCCAAACTTTACACGAAATAGTACAGCACAAGGTCGGTTTGGCAATGTGGTTTGCCCACGCACTTTAACTGGCTTTTTGTTCGCTATTCGGCTGTGATTCCAGCCTACGAATATGGAAGGTAATCTCTTAAAAAGTAAAGGCTGCTAAAAACCGGTATAAATAGGTTTAAAAAACTTCTAAGTGTTCGCTGTCAAACGGTTGGGTGGTCTTAAGGCAACCTCTTGCTATGCGTGCGGGAACTTCAACCCACTTGTACGTCTTAGGTGTCATTTGTCTACTGCTTCCAAACCAATTTATTAGTAAACTGTTCCAGCTTTAAACCGGGTTGTTGGTGTTATTGACTAATACCTGTACCTACTTTCATAAATTCACTTATCATCCTCACTTCGTCCTTTGCTAAACGTTCTGAACCTTCAACAAAGTCAACAGCCACCGTTTTTCCACTTCGTTCCATTGTCGGTAATTTTTTAACACTATCAATTTACAAAATATACCCTATCTATAAATTGACAAATTGCCATTGATACCATTTGGCTGCCCAACGCCATAACCATTGTAAATAAATAGCAGGCTACTTTGGACGTACGCCGATCAAGATGTTTAAAATTGACTGTTACACCTTACATTTACTTTTCTAAAATAAGTGTATAAAACACCCTTTTGTTATATGAAAAAATTGTTGTGGCTACTTGTGGTAGCAGCGTCTCTGTTGTATGTTGGTTGTAGTAAAAAAAGAACCGGCAAACCCCGTGTATTGGTTTTTAGCAAAACGGGAGGCTTTGTGCATAGTTCCATCCCGAATGGCATTGCCGCTATTCAAAAACTAGGTTCCGAAAATGGATATGATGTTGACACTACCAAAAACGCAGATATTTTTAATGACGACTCGTTGCAGCAATATGCCACGGTAGTTTTTTTAAGCACTACCGGCGATGTGTTGAACGCAAAACAGGAAACTGCCTTTGAGCGCTACATACAATCAGGCGGCGGCTATGTGGGCATACACGCAGCGGCCGATACTGAGTACGATTGGGGCTGGTATGGCCGCCTGGTTGGTGGCTATTTTCAGGACCACCCTGGTATTAACGATACCTTTCCTAATGTACAGGAAGGCGTAATGGTGGTGCAGGATGCCAATAACCCCGCAACTAAACATTTGCCCAAACAATGGAAACGCATCGATGAATTTTATAGCTATAAAAAGCTAAATCCCGATGCAAAGGTGCTTATGACTATTGATGAGGCCAGTTACAAAGGCGGTGTTAAAATGGGCACTCACCCAATGGCCTGGTATCACGACTTTGATGGTGGCCGTGCCTTTTACACCGCCCTTGGCCACACCGACGGCGGCTATAGCGACGAAAATTTTTTGAAACAGTTGCAGGGCGGTATTCAATATGCAATTGGTGACAATAACCAACTTGATTATGCAAAAGCCAAAAGCAAATATGCACCCGACGAAGACCGCTTTAGCAAAACAGTTTTAACAGAGGGCGAGTTTTTTGAGCCAACCGAAATGACCATTCTGCCCAATTTTGATGTATTGGTGTTACAGCGTCGTGGCGAAATCATGCTATATAAAAATGAAACAAAAAAGGTAAAGCAGGTGGGCTTTTTTAATGTGTACTACAAAACCGTTAACACGCCGGGCGTAAACGCAGAAGAGGGAATGCTTGGCATGGCAAAAGACCCCAATTTTAGTAAAAACAATTTTGTCTACATATTTTACAGTCCCGCCGAAGCAGAGGTAAACCGCCTTTCCCGCTTCGTGTTTAAAAACGATACGCTTAATAAGGCTACCGAAAAAGTAGTTTTAGATGTAAAATCGGACCGCGAAATTTGTTGCCACACCGGTGGCAGTATTGCTTTTGGTCCCGATGGATTATTGTATGTATCTACCGGCGATAACTCCACTCCGTTTGATGAACCTGGCGTAAAATATGTAAACCATGGCTTTGGTCCGTTAAACGATGTTCCCGGTCACGCCCAATACGATGCACGCCGGTCGGCGAGCAACACCAACGACCTGCGCGGTAAAATTATTCGTATACGGGTAAAAGACGATGGCAGTTACGAAATACCCGAAGGCAACCTGTTTGCTAAAGGCACCGACAAAACACGCCCCGAAATTTATGTAATGGGCAACCGTAACCCATACCGCATATCAATAGATCCCAAAAACAGCTTTTTGTATTGGGGCGAAGTTGGTCCCGATGCTAACAAGGACAGCCTTGGCATCAGAGGCTCAAGGGGTTACGACGAATTAAACCAGGCACGCAAGGCAGGGTATTTTGGCTGGCCGTTATTTGTAGGCAACAATTATGCTTACAACCGGTACGATTATGCTAACGGCCAATCGGGGCCCGCATACGATGCAGCCAAACCGGTGAACGAGTCAAAAAACAATACAGGCCTTACCGAATTACCGCCGGTAGCGCCTGCATTTATATGGTATCCTTATGCTGCCAGCCCCGATTTTCCGCAGGTAGGCTCCGGGGGCCGCAATGCCATGGCAGGGCCCGTGTATTATACTGATATGTTTCCTAAAGAAAGCCGTATGCCCGATTATTACAACGGCAAATTGTTTATGTACGATTGGATTAGGGGTTGGATAAAAGTAGTAACCATGCTGCCCAACGGCGATTTTGATAAAATGGAACCATTTATGGCCAACACCAAACTTAATTCTGTAATAGACATGGAGGTGGGACCTGATGGAAAGTTGTACCAATTGGAGTATGGTAGCGGCTGGTTTAGTAAAAATCCCGATGCTGGCCTGTCACGTATTGACTTTAATGGCGGTAACCGCGCTCCTAAAATTGAAGAGGTGGCTCTTGACAAAACATCTGGCCAACTACCCTTTAAAGTAACCGCTACCACCAAAGCAGTCGATTTAGAAAACGATAAAATATCGTACACCTGGCACATGGGCGATGGCACAACCAAACAGACTACCATACCCAAAATTACTTATGAGTACAAAACGCCTGGCGACTACGTGATTACCGTGGAGGCTAAAGACAATAAGGGCGCCGCAGCAACCAGTAAGCCAGTAAGCCTGTATGCCGGCAATAAAGAACCTGATGTAAGTATTGCCGTATCCGGGGGCAATAGTTCGTTTTACATGCCGGGAAAACCTATAAACTATACAGTGTCAATTAACGACAACGATACGGCAAAAATAGATATGGCGAACCTTTTTGTGTCGGTAGAGTATGTTGAGGGTTTTGATAAATCGGCCAGCAAAATGGGCCACCAGCAAGGCGTGGCCGCCATTTCGGGCAAAGGCCTGATGGCGTCGCTCGATTGTAAAAGCTGTCATAAAGAAGCCGAGGCTTCTATTGGTCCATCGTACCAGCAGGTATCGCAAAAATACCAGGGCGATAAAAAGGCCATGAGTTACCTTACCAACAAAATAATGAAAGGCGGCGCGGGGGTTTGGGGCGAAGTAGCCATGCCGGCACATGCCAGTATTCCGCAGGGCGATCTGCAACAAATAACAGGTTGGATTATGTCGCTGGCAGATAAAAGTCCCCGTAAAAAATCGTTGCCAATGGCAGGCACCATTATACCCGAGGCAAGTAAAAAGCCCGGAACTACTATGGTAATATCGGCCAGTTATACCGATAAAGGGGGCAACAATATTAAAGCACTCACGGGTAATAACACGGTAGCGTTAAAAAATAATACCATGGGTTTTACCGGTAGTGAAGCTGTAAAAGGTTTCTCCTTTTACAAAATCGATGGTACAAATTTGGTGGTTTTTCCTGCCACCGAAGGTTGGTTTGCTATGGACAATGTAGACCTTGCAGGCGTAAGCTCGGTTACCATGGTTGCCGGCTGGCAAACACCTCCAAAAGGACAGGTAACCATTGAGGCACATTTGGATAGAACCAGTGGTAAATTGCTGGGGACCGGATCTATAGCTGCACCTACAGGCGCAACATCCGGCGGCGCCATTACCATACCAATAGCATCGGTAACCGATGGTAAAATGCATACCATCTATTTTGTATACAAACCGGCTGATGTTAATGCAACTATGCAGGCGGGTATAAGGTCGGCACAGTTTAATGCCAGGTAGCTGCTCACCTTTTTATAAAAAAATAAATGCCCTGTACCAGCGGGGCATTTTTTATTACGGGTGTATTTAACAATGACATGCTTTCTATTACCAAAAACACCAGGAGGATTTTTTAAAACGTAATTTATTAAGCTGCGCCCTAACCGTTATTGATTGTAACTCATAACTTATAGCAAACTGCCCAACCTCACTGCTGCAAACGCTTTTGTTGGCGGCTGGTATTTTTTGTTATAGTCATGTTATTAATATAAATCACAAGGCCGCCGCAATTACGCTTTCAACCTCTGATTTAATTGACCCGCTATAGCCAGCGTTACTGTAAATAATCTTTCCTGCTTTGTCAATAACAACAAATGTTGGAAAACCACTTACACCATATTTTTCAGCAACAGATTTTCCATTTAACAATACAGTATAATTACCTTTATACTTTTTGCAAAACCAATGTACGTCTTGTTTGGAATCGTAAGAGTTGATGCTAATAAGTGTAAAGTTTTTATCCTTGAATTTACTTTGTAGTTCATTTAAATAAGGTACGCTCTGTATACATGGTCCACAATTTTTTATCCAAAAGTCTATTAAAATAACTTGTCCTTTTAATTGGCCTAGCGAAATTGATTTATTGTTGTTATAAATGTTTAGCGTCCATTGTGGTGCTAAAGAACCTTTCGATAACAATTGTTTCTTAGGTGTCTCTCCAGCCAGTTTATAATCATTTTTATAGGTTGAATAATACCACGATAATTCAGATGGAGTAGTGATGTTGGTTTTAATATTTGTAAAAACCGTTTTTATGTAATCACTATTCAAATCATTTGTCTGTATTACCTGAAATGGCAAGCCGCTATTTTTCGCTACAATAATTTTATAAATGAAGTTGCTTTTTGTTGTCATAGCATCAAAGCCAAGACCCAAATTTTGTATTCTACGTTTTCCTGTATTTATACTAATTACATTGTATAAGGTGTTATTTATTAAAGTGTCGCTAACATATTTTATGGCGGCATTATCACTTATTAATAAAGGCAACACACTCCTAAAAGTGATAATTGAGTTGTATAATACTTGCAGGCTATTAAATATGCTTTTATCAGGATGATCGTTTACTGAAATAGTTTTAGCCTTTTTATTTAAATCAAATCTTTCGGTTCCATTAAAAATCTGTTTTGAGGTAGTGTCATCAATTTGATATTTAAATCCAATTATTGTGTCGTTGGATTGGAAATCATAATAGCCAGTCCACTTTGAGATATACCGATAGTTCTCTGACGAATAATTAAGTTCCCTGGTGTTGTCGTACCTAATATTTTTAAAGCTGCTTATTTTTTCCGATAATTTAACTAAAACGGAATTGGCTCTCTGTTGGAGCGAAATAGTATTTTGAGAATATCCAAAGCTGATCTTTAAAAGTAATAGAAACAGAACAAGGTAACATTTCATAGATATTATTTTTGCTTACAATAATATGAATAATCTCCTATTTAGATGGTAAGTAGTCATGTTTACAGTCAGTTTATAATTTGCCATGTAATGCTAAAAAACATGATGGTCAATAAATGTTTTTCATTTCTCTTTTTTAAAGTGAATGTTATCAATCAAATTTAGAAAGCTTCTAAGTAACTTACCACCGATTGCGTGGGCTGGTATCGAAGCCTGCCAATTTTAATAACACCCGATAATACTACAATATGAGCAAACCCTTACGCAGCGCCCAATGGTTTGGCCGCAAAGGAAAAGATGGTTTTATTTATCGTGCATGGATGAAAAACCAGGGTATACCCGATTATGAGTTTAATAACAAACCTATTATTGGTATTTGCAACACCTGGAGCGAACTCACTCCCTGCAATGCCCATTTTAGGGAGTTGGCGGAGTCGGTAAAACGTGGTGTTAGCGAGGCTGGCGGTTTTCCGGTAGAGTTTCCGGTAATGTCGCTGGGCGAAACATTGATAAAGCCCACCGCCATGCTTTACCGCAACCTGGTAAGTATGGATGTGGAAGAAAGCATACGTGCCAACCCGGTAGATGGCGTGGTGTTGCTATGCGGTTGCGATAAAACTACGCCTGCACTGGTTATGGGTGCCTGTAGTGTAAATATCCCCAGCATTGTAGTATCGGGCGGGCCTATGCTTACCGGCCGTCATAAGGGCCTTAGCATTGGCACTACCGATGTGTGGCGCTACCACGACAACCTGCGGGCCAACAAAATTTTAGAAGAAGAACTATTAACTATAGAGGCTGCCATGTGCCGCAGTCGTGGCCACTGTGCGGTTATGGGTACCGCCTCCTCAATGGCCTGTATGGTGGAAGCGCTGGGTCTTACGCTTCCGGGCAATGCCGCCATACCCGCCGTTGACGCACGCCGCAAAGTGCTGGCACAATTGTCGGGCCTGCGCATTGTTGACATGGTAAAGCAAGACATTAAACCGTCGGACATATTGGTGAAAAAGGCATTTGAAAACGCTATTAAAGTGAATGCCGCCATTGGGGGCTCTACCAATTTTGTAATACACCTGCTGGCCATTGCAGGGCGCATAGGCGTTCCGCTTACGTTGCAGGAGTTTAACGGGCTTAGCGTCAATATTCCGCTGCTGGCCAACCTGCAGCCGTCGGGCCAGTTTTTTATGGAAGACTTGTTTTATGCCGGTGGTTTGCCGGTGGTGCTAAATGCGCTAAAAAGCGAGTTGCACAATGATTGCCTTACAGTAAACGGAAAAACCATTGGCGAAAATTGCGCCGATGCAACGTGCTACAACAGCGAGGTGGTTGCCTGTTTAGATAAACCTTTTAACACCGCCACAGGCCTGGCCGTGTTAAACGGAAATGTGTGCGAATATGGCGCAGTAATAAAACCCTCTGCCGCCAGCCCGCAATTAATGCAACACACGGGCAGGGCCATTGTGTTTGAAAATATTGAAGATTTTAAAGCCCGTATTGATAGCGATGAGTTGGAGGTAGATGAGACGAACATTTTGGTGCTGAAAAATGTTGGCCCCCGCGGTTACCCCGGCATGCCCGAAGTTGGCAATATGGGGCTACCTAAAAAAATGTTGGTTAAAGGTGTTACTGACATGGTACGTATTTCGGACGGGCGCATGAGTGGTACCGGGTTTGGTACCGTGGTGCTGCACGTATCGCCGGAGGCAGCCACCGGCAATAATTTTGCAGTATTGCAAACCGGCGATGTTATTACCCTTGACGTACCCGCCCGAACCCTAAATGTAGCACTGACTGATGCCGAACTACAGGAGCGCAAAAAGCATATAAAGCCACTAGAGCCTGCAGTTAGCCGTGGATACGCAGGTTTATATATAAAACATGTACAACAAGCCCATTTAGGTGCTGATATGGACTTTTTAGTAGGCGCATCGGGTAGCGAGGTGTTAAGGGACTCGCATTAAATTACTACCGGCTCAAGGTTTATTTTTTGCCATCGGTGATCGATTGTTGTTTAAAAAAGCCATCTATGAGTTTTAATGGAAAAGTAGCGATTGTAACCGGCGCCGGTCTCGGTATTGGTTTCGACATTTGCCAAAAGCTGGCCATGCAGGGCGCAAAGGTAGTTTTGAACGATGTGGATGGGCAGGTTTGCAGCAAGGCAGCCGAAATAATAAATCGTGCATTTGCAGGTAGTTGTATTGCCCTGCCGGGCGATGCAGGCAACATTGAATGCATTAACCAAATGGTGCAAACCGCTGTTGATAAGTTTGGTAAACTGGATATTGCCATTGCCAATGCAGGCATTACCCTGTTTGGAAATTTTTTTACCTACCAGCCAACCGATTTGTACGAAGTATTAAGGGTAAATGCCGGTGGCACATTTCTGCTTGCACAGGCAGCCGCTAGTCAAATAAAGCAACAGGGAAACGGTGGCTCACTTCTTTTTATGTCGTCGGTAACCGGCCACCAGGCACATAAAGACCTGGCAGCGTATAGTATGACCAAAGCGGCCATTGAAATGCTAGCCAGGAACCTTGTTATTGAACTATCGGAATATCAAATAAATGTAAACACTGTTGCCCCGGGCGCCACCTTAACCGAACGCACCCAAAACGATGCAGGGTACGAAGATACCTGGCGTAAACTTACCCCCATGAAACGACCCGGTACCGTAGCCGATGTGGCCGAAACGGTGTTGTTTTTAGTTTCGCAAAAGGCACGCCAAATTACCGGCCAAAGCCTGGTGGTTGATGGGGGATGGTCGTGTATCAGCCCATCGCCTTTTTAGATTGTAGAATGTTATTGTAAACATTTCTCACATGGTTTGTTTTATTGTTTGGTGCTTACCTCCTGTGTGGTAAAACAACTAATATTTCTTTTTCATCGCACTTTTAAAAAGATAAGATTTTGCGCTGTTTGGTACCATCAATGCTGAACACCAGATCATTAAAAAAAATCTAAATAAAATACCTACTGTACACGAGTGCGATCTCTAAAGTCATACAGGCAGGCTGCAACGCATGATGAAGACAACTATAAAGCTGGGTTCAAAAATATTAAAACCGAATTGCGGAAAGTCATTTAAAAAGGTATAGTGTTTACGATCGCGGCACGGCTTTTCTACATATTCCATGTCACTTTTATTACAGTGTCAGTTGGTCAATGTTACCCTATAATAAACCCCCAAAGCAACAGAAGACTAATATTCATAATATTTTTACAAAGAAAAAACTGGTAGTAGCTTTCGTTTTTAGTAACACCAGTGTTTAATATCTTGCAGAATGCCTTTTCAATTAGTATCCCCCTACAGTCCCGCTGGCGACCAGCCCTCGGCCATTACCCAAATTACCGATGGATTATTGGACGGTGAGCGGTACCAAACCCTGTTGGGCGTTACCGGAAGTGGTAAAACCTTTACCATGGCCAATGTTATTCAAAATGTGCAGCGGCCAACCCTTGTGCTTACGCACAACAAAACATTGGTAGCGCAGTTATATGGGGAATTCAGACAGTTTTTTCCTGAAAATGCAGTGGGTTATTTTGTAAGCTATTACGACTATTACCAGCCCGAGGCATACATGCCCGTAAGCGACACCTACATAGAAAAAGACCAGAGCATAAACGAAGAGCTGGATAAACTACGGCTTCAGGCAACTGCCCAACTACTTAGCGGCCGAAGGGATATTGTGGTAGTGGCCAGCGTAAGCTGTATTTATGGTATGGGTAACCCCGTTGAATTTGAAAATGGTATTGTACGCATAAAGGTGGGCCAAAGTATTAGCCGCCAGGGCTTTTTGCATGCGTTGGTCAACAGCCTCTACAGCCGTAGCCAGGGCGATTTTAGCCGTGGCACGTTTAGGGTTAAAGGCGATACGGTTGATATTAACCTGCCCTATGTAGACTATGGCTACCGCATAACTTTTTTTGGCGATGAAATAGAGAGTATTGAAACCCTGGAATTGAGTACGGCCAAAAGAATTAGCTTGATGGAAGATGCCGCCATTTTTCCTGCAAACCTGTACCTGGCCCCAAAAGACATTATGCAGGAAGTGATGTACGAAATTCAGGATGAGATGGCCGCACAGGTAGAATATTTTAAAAATACCGGTAAATATATTGAAGCACAGCGCCTGGGCGAACGGGTTAACTACGACCTTGAAATGATACGCGAACTGGGCTTTTGTAATGGTATAGAAAACTACTCGCGGTTTTTTGACCGCCGCCGCCCCGGCACCCGGCCGTTCTGTTTGCTGGATTATTTTCCCAAAGATTTTTTGTGCATGATAGATGAAAGCCACCAAACGGTACCGCAGGTAGCTGGCATGTATGGCGGCGACAGAAGTCGAAAACTTACGCTGGTAGATTATGGATTTAGATTACCCAGCGCACTGGACAACCGCCCATTAAATTTTCACGAGTTTGAGGGAATGTTGCACCAGACCGTTTTTGTAAGCGCCACCCCCGGCGATTACGAACTGGAAAAAACCGGTGGTATTGTGGTTGAACAGATTGCCCGCCCAACCGGTCTGCTCGATCCGCCAATTGAAGTACGCCCCAGCGTAAACCAGATAGACGACCTGCTGGATGAAATAGACAAGCGGGTAAAAAAAGGCGACCGGGTGCTGGTAACCACGCTTACCAAGCGCATGGCCGAAGAAATGGATAAATACCTTGGCCGAATAGACATAAAAAGTAAATACATACACAGCGAAGTACAAACCCTTGACCGCGTAGAAATTTTACGACAGCTAAGGTTAGGCGAGATAGATGTGCTGGTAGGCGTAAACCTGCTAAGGGAAGGACTTGACTTGCCCGAAGTTTCGCTGGTGGCTATTTTGGATGCAGATAAAGAAGGTTTTTTACGCAACGAGCGATCGTTAACACAAACGGCTGGTCGTGCCGCCCGTAACATAGATGGACTGGTAATTTTTTACGCCGACACCATGACCGAAAGCATGCAACGCACCATTGACGAAACCACCCGCCGCCGCGAAAAACAGATAGCCTATAACCTGGAGCACGGAATTACGCCAATGACCATCCGCAAATCGGTAGAGCAGATTATGCAGCAAACGTCGGTGCTTGATATAAAAGGGTTTAACGAACACAGCCCTTATGCCGTTGTTGATGAAGGCGCACCGCTATTAGCCGCCGAACCCGAAGCTGTCTACCAAACCATACCACAAAAAGAAAAGGCCATCAACCAAATAAAAAAGCAAATGGAAAAGGCCGCCAAAGACCTTGACTTTATGGAAGCCGCCCGGTTACGTGACGTAATGTTTAAAATGCAGAAGGAGTTGGAGGGGATGAAGTGAGGTGAAGCGTTGGTTGTTGGTGGGAGGAAATTAAGATGATTGGCTTGGTGGTTTTTTGTGCTACAGGGTTTTCCTACATAGCCGTTATGCGATAGCCACGGGGAACCCGGCATAGAAGCGTAAAGAAAGTTGATAAGTTGCATGAGTGACTTGCCAGGGTCCATGCCAACCACAAGGATATAAGTTGAAGACCTTTGCAGGACAAAAGATTAGTAAATTTGGGAGTCGTTGGCAAGGGTAACGCCGACGGTAATAACTTTAAATGACAGGAAAAATGGAGAAACAAATTATACAGGAAAGACAGCAAAAAATTCTTGAACTTGTAAGAGATTTTTGTGCAAAGAAATTGAACGAAGAATATTTTGAGCTTTCCGAACGGCTTGTTCAAAAACTTGGATGCAAAAGAACTCAGCCTTTAGCGACAGGACAACTTCAAATATTGGCTGCTGCAGTAATACAAGCATTAGGAACAATCATTTTTTTATTTGACAAGTCTTCCATACCTTAAGTTTCAATGGATGTAATCAACAACTATTTTGGGACAAACAAAACCTCAACCGGCTCTAAATCAAAACAAATTCGGGAACTACTGAAACTGGATAGATGGGACATGGAATTTTCAACAAAAAGGATGAGAAATAGCAATCCATTTGCAAATCTTGTATTGGTTGACGGGCTTATTGTTTCGATTGATAGTTTGCCAGAACAGTAACAAATTGCTGTACGCCAGGCCAGGGCAGGAGGTAAAGACATTTCCTTCACAACAAGATAGAACACCAGCCCATTTCGTTTTGGCGGGTTCTCCTTCATAGCCTGTGTGTTTTAACCAAGGGAACCCGGCATAGAAGCGTAATGAAAGTTGACAAGTTGCATGCGTTATTTGCCATGGGTTCCTGCCACCCACAAATCTATAAATAGGCGTCCCTTCCAGGATAAAGATAATTATAAACTAAACTTTAAAAGACTAAATGACAAATTGTAGGAATTGTAACGAGCTAATTATTCAGAAGTTCTGCCCTAACTGCGGACAACCGGCAATGCTAAAAAGAATAGATAAACACTATATTTCACACGAACTGCTGCATTTGTTTCATTTTGAGAAAGGGTTTTTCTATACAGTAAAAGAAATGCTCATAAGACCTGGTGAAAGTGCTAAGGAATTTATCAGCGAAGACAGAAGCAAACTTATGAAACCCGTTGCTTTCTTAATTTTGACCGCATTGATTTTTACATTAACTGCTTACTTAACACATGCTGACCAATTTATTAACGATCAAAGCAAGTCAGTATATATTAAAATATCAAAAGTATCCGCAGCAATAATGAGTTGGATGTTAGCACATCATGGCTATGGAAATATAATTTCAGGTTTTTTTACGGCCTTAAGTTGCAAATTGTTATATAGAAAGTATCAATACAACTTTTTTGAAATCATTATACTTCTTTGTTTCATTATTGGATTAAATACGTTGTTACTTTCCCTTGTAAACTTATTATTCGGAATATTTAATACACAATGGATGAATTTCACTGTTGGAATTGTAAGCTTTATTTATTCTACATGGGCTATTAGGCAGTTTTATTTTGACGGAACCAAAAAAATAAGTACCTATTTAAAAGCACTCTTCGCTTTTGTATTTGGTTCGGTACTTATGACAATGGCCGTTATATGCATAGGGGTCATAGCAGATTTAATCATCAAATTATTTTAACATTAATAAAATCTTCGTTCTGGTGGGTTCTCCTTCAAAGCCTATGTGCCTTAGCCAAGGGAACCCGGCATAGAAGCGTAATCATGTCGTCCTGCTGGATAGTGCGAGGTTTCTCGTGCTGCTAGGTTATCCTTCATAACTTTGTCCTGCTGGGTTCTACTTCATAGCATTTGTAGGCCAGCCAAGGGAACCCGGCATGGGACACGTGTACACCAAACCTATACGCAACAGTTATTCTATTAAACAAAATGGTTTCAAACTGGTCCACAACAATACTGGCGTTGACCCAGTAAGTTATGAGGAGTTGAGTTAAGGGCTTTACGATTGCCGACATGCATGCCGGGGTCCCTGCCACACACAATGGCTGGGAGTAGGAGACCTCAGCAGGACGAAATATTTGAATTAGATATATGCGAACCTTAAAATTGACACGTATAACCTTGATGTTTATAGTATCGATTGCTACGGCGATCCTAGCGATTACTTCGGGTTATCTGCAATATAGAGAGAAAGTTGAAAGCTCCGAAAAAGCACTAAAAAAAGAAATAGAATTGAATTCAGTTTATAAAAAGCTTGAAAGGAAATCAGATGAGATTATCGACCTAAAGTCAGAAGTAATCGGTTTAACAACTGGAGGCGATAGCTATTGTGAAGTAATAATATTACCTCTTCCTGAAAAAACGACGCATGCTCAAATACTTTTGAAACATCATGGTAAGTATCCATTATTCGATGTAAAACTTACAATTACTGACCTTGACATCTTAGCTAATAATGTAAAAGCGAGGGGAACTAATGTTTTTACAATCGATGAACAGGCAGAGTTTTCTTTGAGGTTTGAGTGTTCTACGCTTCTTCCCAATTCCATTATTGCGCAGGGATCTTTCACTGATTCATACTCGACCATAGATAAAAAATCTTACAATATTTTTCTCAATGCTAGGAATGGCATACAATACCAACTAATTAGATTGTTTAAAAAAGATAAAAAATGGCTTTCGGGTACAATCATATTTGATAAAAATTACAATATAAAATATGAAAATATTGATAAAAATATACCTCGAGAGTTATTTACATGGGACTTTAAAGAGTAACTACAATGAGCAAATAATACTCCATTAAGTGCAGAGCCGCAACGAAGAGTCTCCGATAGTTGAAAATCTTTAGTCCTCCTGCGTTCTCCTTCATAGCCCTTGTGCGCCAGCCAAGGGAAAACGGCATGGGACACGTAAACACCAGACCTTTACGCAACAGTTGGTCTATAAAACAAGATGGTTTCAAACTGGTGCACAACATTATAAGGTTTGTGCCTGTACGTTATGAGGAGTTAAGTTAAGGGTTGCATAATTGCCGACATGCATGCCGGGGTCCCTGCCCCACACAATGGCAAGGAATAGGAGACCGCCCAGCAGAAGAACAAGGGATATATCGGGACTAATGACCAGACAGCCAACAATTGAAAAAAACGAAATGATCGATTTGGCATTTTAAGAATAATTCATTGATTATCAGCAGTGATAAAAAATTGTTTTAGGAGAAAAGATTCGTCTATTTTTAAATTGGTGGCAATTTCTGATTTACTATTTTATGAGTGTTCGATATTTTACCCGCTCAACTGATAGTTTTAATTTGATTGCCTTTTTCAAAAGATCTTCTTTTATTTTGGTAAAATGATAGTAATAATACTACCTTTGCCTTGCAACAATATTAATCACGAAACAAAAAGCATTAAGGGAGGAGATGACCATTAGATAATAAATTAAATAAAACTAATGAAGAGTTCAGAATTTCACAGAATCGTTAAGAAGAATGACTGGGACTTAATTAAAGTAGAAGGTAGCCACTATATTTATGGGAAAAACGGGCGAGTATATCCCGTTCCTTTTCACGGAAGTAAAGAGCTTGGAAAAGGTTTGGAAAAGAAAATTAGGAAGGAAATGAAGCTTAAATAGCTTCTTCAAAGTTAAACTTGAGATTTTAATTATCTCGTTGCTTACTGAAACAGATGGAGATTAAATTCTTCATCTTTTTAAAGCAATATAAACGCAAAATTCAAACGCAAAATGAACACACAACTCACAAAAAGTCAGATTACACAACCAAGGATAAAAAACAAAAAAATTAAAATAATCATCGAACGAAGCGATGACTCTTATACTTCCTATGCGGAAAATGTTCCAGGAGTATACGGACATGGCGATACAGTTGAAGAAGCGAAACAATCTGCTTTAACTGGAATCGAATTATTAAAAAAATATAACGAAGATGTGAATCTTCCTTCTATTTTGAAAGTAGATTATGAAATAGTTTTCAAATTTGATGCTGAAAGTTTTTTAAACTTCTACAAAAAGATTTTTACAAATGCAGCTTTAGAACGTATGACCGGCATAAATCAAAAACAATTTCAACACTACGCTTCTGGATTAAAAAAGCCACGTTTAGCACAAATAAAAAAAATTGAAAGTGCAATGCACAGTTTAGGTAAGGAATTAATGTCGGTAGAGTTATAAAGCGATTATGTATCAGAAATTAATACAGAAAGTCTTCGTCCTGCTGGGTTCTGCTTCATAGCCTTTGTGCGCCTGCCAAGGGAACCCGGCATGGAAGCGTAATCAAAGTAGACAAGTTGCCTCCGTGATTTTCCAGGGTCCCTGCCACCCACAAGGCTTTAATAAGGAAACCCCAGCAGGACAAAAAAGATTAGCTGTAGCAGAAATGCTAATCACCACCGACCTCTACTAAAACCACCTGCTTATTTTGATCATAGAATATTTTGCCAACACGGTCTATATGTTCTTTCAAAGGTGTATTTAATATCCCTTCATACAACACGACATCAAATTTATAAGGAACAGGTAATGCTTCATTTAAAAGAGCGCTTAGGTTTAATACAATTGCATCATTACAATGTTTGCCTTTTATAGCCAGGTCAACATCACTTCCATTTTTATAGTTGCCCTTTGCCCTGCTGCCAAACACCAATACCTGCTCAATTTCAGGATAGTTGGAAATGGCATTTATAAGATGCTGGTAGCTTTTGTCAGTGATACCTAAAGCGTTCATGCTTCCTTTTTTAGCGTTAAATAAACGTCATACAATTCATCAAAATATTGATCGACAATCAGGTTGTAAGCCAGTACTGCATTGTGTTGGTTGTAAGTATGGGCCATCAGGTTTCTCTTCTGTAGCATATCCATCCACAAATCGCCATCCTTAATAATTTCATACATAAATCCTTCCTTAATGGTGTCCCTTGGAAATTTTACCACTACTTCTTTCTCCTCCAGAAAATCTTTTACTGTTTTCCATGCCAGTTCAAACGTAAATTCAAAAATTTGAATAATACCCGCCTTCTCCAACATAGATGGTTTTTCGGTGTTGACAGCCTCCTGTAATTGGCGAATTGCCATCTCAAAATTTTGAAATCGTTGCTTCCACCTCTTATCCTCGTTGCTCATATATGCAGATAATATTTTTTAAAATTACTCATCTTTATTTTATGTGCGTCGGTCCCCGTTAGTTTAAGTGTTCTGCGGCATACATAAACCTACAATGGTTGCAGGACTGTGAACGGTAAAATAGGGTTTTCGTCCCGTTGGGTTTTCCTCCGTAGCTTTTGCGCTCCAGCTAAGAGAACCCGGCATGGGACACGTAAACACCAAACCTATACGCACCAGATAACGAGTAAAAAATAAAAAAAATGGTTTTGAACCAATAAAGAAGTTTCTATTCCGTTTGTAAAAAACATACCCTCTTTTCCCTGGTAAAACACCTCTAAAAAAATAACAGCCGCTTATCTTTCACTGTATCTATACGGAGCATTTTATAATCCAAAATATAATTTTGGTATACCCGCCAGGGCGCTTTATTGCCTTGACTGGGTAGTGTATTGGCTGATCTGGTAATGTATCCCGAGCTGAGATTAAGCAGTGGCATGGGTGTTAAACCGGTTTCAACGACTTTTGCCTGGCAGGTTTTGTAATGGTGCTTATCCAAATAGGTCAAAACCCGCGAAATGTATTGGCTTGTAAGGTCGCTTTTTAAGGTCCACGAAGCATTGGTGTAGCCAATAAAAACAAAAAAGTTCGGCAGGTCGCTTAACATTAAACCTTTATATACGAAAGATTTTGAAACATCAAATGGTTTGGAGTTGATTAATATTTTAACGCCTCCAAAGGCCAATAAATTAAGGCCTGTTGCCGTAACAATAATATCCGCTTCTATGCTTTTGCCGGATTTTAATACAATTCCATTTTTTGTAAAACGGTCTATGTGGTCGGTAATGATGGATGCTTTTCCTTTTCTAATAACTCTAAAGAAATTGCCGTCGGGGGCTATACAAAAGCGTTGCTCCCATGGATTATAATTTGGTATAAAATGAGGGTCGATGGGAAAATTACCCAGCTTTTTTTTAGCTCCATTAATAATGAACTTTTTCAATTGTTCAGGAAACGATAGGCAAAGATTGAAAAAGACGATCCCGAACAGGATATTCTTAACACGGATAAGTTTATGCGCCACCTTTTTTGGAAACATCCGTTTTAACAAGGCAGCAGCCTTATCGTTGTTGGGCAAAGCGCCAACATACGTAGGCGATCGTTGCAACATGGTAACATGTGCGGCTTCAATAGCAAGCTCGGGCACAATGGTAACAGCGGTTGCTCCACTACCAATAACAACAATTTTTTTATTGGCATGATGTAAGTTTTGAGGCCATTTTTGAGGATGAATGATTTGGCCCTCAAAATCTGATTGGCCGTCAAACGCCGGCATGTAGCCTTCATTATAGCTATAATAGCCGCTGCAACAAAAAATAAAACTGCACGTATAAACTGTTTCTTGCCCGGTTGCAACCTTTGAGGTTGTAACCGTCCACAATTTTTTTTTAGTATCAAAATTTATGAAACAGCCCGTTGCTGATACCTGATGTTGTTGGTAACATTGAACTCATTGGCGGCTTCGTTCAGGTATTTTAAAATGGAAGGCGCATCAGCAAAAGACTTTGGGTTATCCCATGTTTTAAAGGAGTAACCAAAAGTATACATATCAGAATCCGAACGAATGCCGGGATATTTAAACAAACTCCATGTACCACCAGGTTCGTTCCGTGCTTCTAAAATAATATATGTTTTACCAGGGTTTTTTTTTGATAAATGACACGCAGCCCCTATACCCGACAAACCAGCTCCAATTATAATGATATCGGCATGGGTAACAATCATTTATTTATTTTATTACTAAAGATATTGCCGGGCCTTTCATTTAACTATAAATCTTTAATAATTATCCGCTATTTGGTACACTCAATGCTGAATATAAAATCATGATAAAAAAAGGATGAATAAAATTACTAACAGTATAAAAGTGTGCAACGGCTGATGAAAACTGTTAGAAAGCCCGGTTTCAAAATATAAGCACCAGAGTGGGGATAGTTATTAAATGTTTTTATAAAAGATTGCGTCGATAAATTGTTGAACGATGGATAATTTGCCGCGATTGCGTGCTATGTTTGGCTACCAGCGTGTTGGGCCGCTGGCCCAAAGAAGCTGGCAAATTACCATTAACCATTGACCATTTATCATTGACCATTGACCATTTATCATTGACCATTGACCATTCACCATTTATCATTGACCATTGACCATTTATCATTTACCATTTACCATTGACCATTCACCATTCACTTTTAAAACCCAGTATCATCTTCAGTATTCCGCTCTCTCATAGGCCCTTCCATAGCCTGTTCTTCTGAACTGTTTAGTTCATGCGTATCCTGCTCGTACATTCCATTTAAATCGTCCATAATTGAGCCTTTCCACAGCTTTGTACCAATAAAATAAGCTGTGCGGCCTATCATGTGCGCTGCTACTGGTGCAGTAAGTAATAAAAATAATATAATGGCCAATACCCGCGAGGTAACCGACGAATTGTAGAAATAAACGGCTGCGCTGCCCAGCATCAACCCTACACCTAATGTTGCAGCTTTGGTGGTTACCGACACGCGAAGAAAAAAATCGGGCATGCGCACAAAACCTATGGCTGCCAACAGTATAAACAGGGCACCAGTGCCACTTAATATCATAATTAATATGTCAGTCATTTTTTTTTCGTCGTTGCAGGTAATACGAAAAGGCTACTGTACCCAAAAAGGCAATCAGCGCCAAAATCATGGCTATATCCAAAAAGGTTGGCTGGTTAGTAATTACGCTGTACATAGCAATAATGGCAATGCCAATGGTAATGAGCAAATCCAATGCTATTACACGGTCTACCACACCCGGCCCTTTTATAAACCTGATGAATACCAGCACCACCGAAATGCTGAGCACGGGTAAAATACCATAATATAAAAATTGATATTGGCTCATCGTAATATTTCAAGTAAGCGTTTTTCAAAACCATCTTTTATATTGCTAATAAATGCCTCTTTTGATTTAATGTACATGGCATGTACATACAGTACTTTTTTATCGTCCGACACATCAAGCGACAATGAGCCGGGGGTAAGGCTGATTAAATTGGCCAGTAGTGTAATCTCAAGGTCGGTTTTCGCTTCCAGCGGAATGCGCACGATGCCTGGCTTCATAAAAAACTTTGGCGTGACTACGTCAAAGGCCACCTCAAAGTTTGCCTTTATTAACTCGTACAAAAAGAAAAAGATAAAGCCGATGACCCTCGGGAACCGGCTGAAGTACTTATTATTTTCGCCCCGGCGCCCCAGCAGCCACAAAATAAAAAAGCTTAGTACAAATCCGAACACAAAGTTTACCAGCAAAAATTTACCGGTAAGCGCCATCCACACCAGGGATAGCAGCAGGTTAAGCAATAAAGGTTTACTCATGAACTTATTTTTAGCGTGGCGCCGTACCACCCAACACAGCACGTATATATGGGGTTGGGTCAATTAACTGGTCTGCAATATGATTAGAAACAGCCATGACGCTGCCAGCCCCAAGGCCTATATACACGGTAACCAGTGCAAGTAATATTACCGGGCCAATAAGCAGTGCCCTTTTTACCCAGGGCATTGTTTTAAAATCATCAGGCCCGCTTTCCCCGCTTTTCGGTTGGTCTTTCCAAAACACTTCTACCCACAACTTACCCACTACATACATGGTTACAAAACTGGCAAATATTATTGCAGCAACCGTACCATACGAGCCGGTGGCAAAACCTTCTTTAAGTAACAATATTTTTGGCCAAAACCCCGATAACGGTGGCGTGCCCACAACCGAAAAAAGCACCACCGCAATTACCAGCGATAGCATGGGGTACGTTGTATACATGCCGCCAAGGGCTTTTAGTTTAACGGTACCATGTATTTTATAAATGAGCCCGCTTATAAGAAAAAGGTTGGTTTTTACCATAATATCATGAATGAGGTAAAAGATAGCCCCGGTAAGGGCTAGTTGGGTAAATAGCCCCAGGCCCGCCATCATAAAGCCTATGTGGCACACTATTAGGTAAGAGAATATTTTACGTATATCAATTTTAACCATTGCTCCAAAAGCACCTGCAACAAGGGTAGCGATTGCGACAGCTAAAAAGGTATTTTGAATAAAAAGGTCGGGTACAAATACAATAGTAAACACCCGCAGTAAAGCATACACACCCACCTTGGTAAGCAGTCCTCCAAAAATGGCAGCAATGGCAGAGGGTGGGGTATGGTACGATGAAGGTAGCCAGAAGTACAACGGAAACACTGCGGACTTGATGCCAAAACCTGCAAAAAACAGCAAAGCAGTTACATTTACCAACCCCCTGTTGGTTAGTTGAGAAACTTTAAAAGCAAGGTCGGCCATGTTAAGGCTACCGGTTAGTCCGTATAAAATACCTATGGCGGTAAGAAAGATGACCGAGGCCAGCAGGTTCATGGTTACATACTTAATACCACCCTGAATTTGTGGCTTGCGGCCCCCAAGGGTAAGCAACACAAACGAAGCAATAATGATGACCTCAAACCATACATACAGGTTAAATAGATCGCCGGTAAGGAAGGCCCCGTTTAACCCCATCAACAAAAAATGTAGTATAGGAAAGTAGCCGAATTTCATTCGGGATTTGCTTACCCCAACAGTTGAAAAGATGCTGACCGCAAGGCCTGCAATGGCTGTAAGTAATATCATGGTACAGCTAAATACATCGGCTACCATAGTTATACCAAATGGCGCCGGCCAGCCACCGGCCTGCATGGTCTCAATACCATGGTACCAAACCTGTTTAAACTGTAATACACTTAATATTAGCACCAGCAAGTTGCCTGCCACGCTAACCACCCGCTTGGCCATTACAAAACGCCACAAAAACATTAGCACTACTGCTGTAAACATGTGGGCCAATATGGGTAATATAATGTTGTTGCCGGTCATAGATCGTCTTCGGTTGAGTTTAGGTCATCAAGGTCGTCGCTGTCTATTACGGTATACACCCGCTTTATTAAAATAATGGCAAATGCCTGCAGCCCAAAGCTAATAACAATGGCAGTAAGTATGAGCGCCTGTGGTATAGGATCGGCATATACATCGGTAAGCATTTTTGAGGCTTCACCAATAACCGGAGGTTTCCCTTTTACAATGCGCCCTAATAAAAAAATAAGCAGGTTGGCCCCGTTACCAAGCAATATGAGGCCAATAATAAGCTTAACAAGGCTACGCCGCAGTAGCATGTAAATGCCTGCACTGTATAGCACACCAATTAATAAAGTAAGTACTAACTCCATCAGGTATCTGTTGTTTCAGAAATGGTAAAAAGTATGGTGAGGGTAACCCCGATGACCACCAAAAGAACGCCGATGTCAAAAAACAGGGCAGAGCCAATCATTCCAACAACTGGCATGGGTTCACTAAACCATAAACTTTTCATAAACGCTTTGCCCAACAACATGGGTGCAAACCCACTTAGGAGCGAAATGGAAAGCCCGATAGGTATAAGCACCCCGGGAGGGTATTTCAGAAACCTTTTTGTTTTTTCAAGCCCGTTGGCAAATGCATGCAGTACAAAAGCCACCGAAGCAATGAGGCCCCCAATAAACCCTCCGCCAGGCTCATAGTGTCCGCGTAATAAAATAAATACGCTAAACAACAGCAGTAAGGGCAAAAGGTAGTTGGAAGCTGTTTTTAGAATGATAGAACGCATAGTTTTCTTTTTTTTAAGATGTAGGCAAAATGGCGCTGTCGCCCGAAAGAGCAATTATTATTCTTTTTCTTCTACACCTATTTTTAATTTAAGCATGCTATACACTCCTATGGCGGCAATGGTAAGCACTGTTATTTCCACCAGGGTGTCCAATCCTCTAAAATCAACCAATATTACGTTTACCACATTTTTTCCTTTGGCCAGTAAGTAAGCGTTCTCTGCATAATAACGACTTGTTTCTTTGCTCACTTTTTCATTTAGCACCTCAAGGGCAATAATGGATAATAAACCCCCAAAGGCCACCGATACAATTGCATCGCGAATTTTAGTACGGGGTTGTGTAAGTTTTAAAAAAGGGGGCAACCTAAAAAGCACCAGCACAAACAATACAACCGTTAAGGTGTCAATAGAAAATTGGGTCATGGCCAGGTCGGGGGCGCTGTAAAAAACAAACAACAGGCAAATGCAATAGCCCATTACGCCCATTGAACTAACGGCTATAAGCCGCGACGAGGTTTGAAGGGTTTTAATAATTGCCACTATCATTACTCCCACTATTGCCCCTTCGTATACGGTAATTTGCTGTAGCTGTTTTGTACTAACGTAAATGTTTACCCCCGTATATAGCTTATACGACAGAAGCACAACAATAAAGCACACAATTATTAATACATAGTTGCGTAAGTAACCGTTTTGAAACAAGGCAGTAAAACGATCGGCAAAATAAATGATTTTTTTTGCTGAGGTGGTAACCAGGTATTGTGGCGACCAATGTTTGAAAGGTTGAAGAATATCTATGAGCCGGGTAGCAGGTTTAAGCACAAAATACAATGCTACCCCGGCAGTAACAGTAATTGCACTTAACAGCAAAACGGTATTAAACCCATGCCATACCTTTAGCGATGTCTCCAGCCTTTCGCCCGCTACCGCAAGTACTACGGGATTGAGCAACGGCGCGTCAATAACCGACGGAAAAATGCCGACCACTATACCTGCTATACCCAGTAATAAGGGCGGCACCCACATTAGTGGCAACGGCAGGTGTACCTTTTGCATAGCAGCAGGCAACGATCCTGTAAACGGGGTAATACCAGCAACAAACCCTGCATACAACAACATTATATTGGTTAACACCGCCGCAATGGTAAGCACCAGGTAGGCATCGCCCCCATGTAGGGTGCTTTCGTAAATAAGTTCTTTGCCTAAAAAACCAATTGAAAACGGTAGTCCGGCACTGGAAATAGCGGCCAATACACCTGCAACAGCTACCGGCAGCAACACCTTACGTAAACCCCGCAACACGGTCACATCGCGTGTTCCGGTTTCGTGATCAATAATGCCCGCTATTAAAAAAAGCCCCGCTTTATACAAGGCATGCACCAATATAAAAACAGTAGCTGCGGTAATAGCTGCGGTGGTACCTATACCCAGCAAAAACACAATAATGCCAAGCGCTGAAATAGTAGAATACGCCAAAATACTTTTTAAATCAGTTCTGAACAATGCATGAAAAGCAGCATACACCATAGTTATACTACCTACAATTAATAAAGTACTGTTCCATATAATATTACAGCCAAGCACAGGGGTAAGCCTTGCCAGCAGGTAAATGCCTGCCTTTACCATTGTTGCCGAATGCAGGTAGGCCGAAACGGGTGTAGGCGCCTTCATAGCGCCCGGTAGCCAAAAGTGAAAAGGAAACTGTGCCGACTTGGTAAAGGCACCGGCCATCACTAACACCGCTGTGGTTGTATACCACTCGTGTGCAGCAAAGGCATTCTTGTTTGCTACCATTGCGGCTATGGAATAATTGCCATTTATATTGCCCATAAGTACAAAACCTGCCAGCAGTAAAAAGCCGCCACCGCCCGTTATAGCCAACGCAAGCAAGGCACTGCGCCGCGCAGCAGCTTCGCCGTTATTAAACCCAATAAGAAAAAAAGAACTGATGCTGGTAAGTTCCCAAAACACAAAAAGGGTAATTACATTATCGCTTAGCACAAGCCCCAGCATACTGGCCATAAATATGCACAGGTAGCAAAACAACCGGTCAAGATACTTGTGCCCCTTAAGGTAGGCAGCGGTATAGGCAAACACAAGGGTGCCAATACCCGTTATTAAAAGGCAAAATAGCAACGCTAATCCATCAAGGGTAAAATTAAGATTTACACCAAGGGCAGGTACCCAGGGGTAATTAAATGGTAGGCTACCCACAGCAACTGCGGGAGCCAATTGAAGAAAATAAATGAATAAAGCTACTGGTAGAAAAGATACCATTATTGAACCCGCACCTTTAATAAAGCGACCGGCCAAAAGCACCAGCAAGGCTACAATAAAACCCGAGAGTACAGCTATAAGCATATTTACATGTTAACCTTTAGTGCATAAAAATCCTGCCAGCCAAACCTTTTTTAGTTTAATGAGTGGACAAGGTTAGCGCTTACAACACATTGATTAATTAAACATTACTAATTGCTTTTGTTATAAACCGGCAAAATGTTCGGGATCACAAATCACAGGAAAACAAACGCTCAAGGCCCTGAGCAAAACCGTCGTTTTTTACAAAATACAAAAGAGGTACAGCACAAGCGTAATGATGAATTGCTTAGGATACCAGGCATAACCGGGACACTGGTGATACCGGGGGTGCATTTTAAATTGAGTTTTTTTGTTAACCGACCACTGCATTTTGTGGATCTCCGGTTGCCTGCGCAAAATAAACATTTGTTTGCTCGTGTGTCACTACCCCAATTAAAGGAATACGCGTCAACTGACGGGATTTTTTTTTGTTACGAGCATTTTATTTTCAAGCTACATTCTCCCCGCCGCGGCGGGGCTCCCTTGTACAGCATCTTTTTATGGCAGCTTTGACAGCACAATTATTTTAGGATAAAATCCATATTAATTATTGATATTTTTAACTATCCATTCGGCCATAAAGATTATTTGGTAAAGGTGTCAGCGAAATTATCTGTTTTTTAAGTTTACGCCAATGCAATTAATTGGGATACCGCCTTTTTTCATGGGGGCTTTTCTCAAATATTATTGCCACAATTTGCCGTGCACCTTTTTGCCAAATACCACAATAAAAGTTGAATGAATTACCGTATTTTTCAGCACCATGTTTCAGCAAGGTAAAAATTGGTACAACGGCTTGCGTGCCCAACACAAACTAATGCTGGCGTTTGCATTACGCCGGGTGTATTGGTTTGTAATATGGCTGGTATTTAAACGGTTTATATTAAATGAGCAACGCTTTGTAGGCTATCACCTCTTTTACGCCACCCCTCATGGCATTTGTTGTGACCATCCCGTTTAACTGGCAAAAGGTGAAAGGCCTGTTTAGGATAGAGCAACAGCAAAAAAAGTATAGCTGCTGCATATTTTAGACTATTGCATTCCGTTTACTTCGTTTAATTAAAATGCCTTGCTACCGTTGGTTGTGGGGTAAAGAAGCATTTTATTACTTAGCTATGGTAGTTTATTACCCGGCACCTTTCCTCGTAATAACCCGTATAAAGCTACAGCAATTCGTTCTGCAATAGTTTGCTCCTTTTTAGCGCTGTACATCTGCTTTATTGCGGCCACCTGTTCGGATTCGGTCAATTTTACAAAAGCGGCATAAGCCAACGGTTCATCCCACAGGCAGGCCTCTGGTTCTGCTGGCACGCTTACCGGCAAATCGTCTTTGTATAATACCACCTGCACTATGTCGCCCGCCTGTTTTTCGATCTTTTTTCTTATAACAGCATTCACAGGTAAAAACAAATCGCCATTGCCCATTGGCATCGGGTAATACTTATTTATCTCCACACCATCTTTTGTGCGGCGCACACGCACCCGGCCAAATTGTGCCTGTTTGTCGGGCAGTATTTCAGGTATGCGGGCATTGGTCCACCCGCCTTTGCCTGCAAAGCGTTGCGGCACATATTGTTTATTTACCAGCGGTGTTTGCAAATAATTTTTATGGGCAAAAAAAAGCTACCCACTGTATTTTACAAAGGGTGAATAAGGGGGGGCGAAGTGCGCAACGGGTTGAACACGGGTTTGTGGGATAACAAATTGTTTGCCCCGGTTTTGTGGAACTGCGTTGCCATAGCTTGCCGCAAAGCAAATAAAACAAAAACGGTTTGTGTGCGCCAACTTCCTGTTTATTTTAAATAATCTATAAATACTGTACTATGCTACCAGTGTCATTTTATTTGCAAAATGTCGTAATTCCACATCCGTTGGCTTCGGCTACGCTCCATCAACGGCATTTTACGTAGGACGTTTTACGATTGACGTTTTACATTTTACGTTTCACTATTGACTATTAACGTCCGTTTGCTTCGGCTACGCTCAGCCAACGGCCTATCGTGTTTAATGTTTGTCGGCTGGCGTTTCACCATTCACAATTGCCCTTTTATCTCCGTTTGCTTCGGCTACGCTCAGTCAATGGCCAATCGCGTTTAATGTTTGTCGGCTGGCGTTTCACCATTCACAATTGCCCTTTTATCTCCGTTTGCTTCGGCTACGCTCAGTCAATGGCCTATCGCGTTTAATGTTTGTCGGCTGGCGTTTCACCATTCACAATTGCCCTTTTATCTCCGTTTGCTTCGGCTACGCTCAGTCAATGGCCAATCGCGTTTAATGTTTGTCGGCTGACGTTTCACCATTCACAATTAACCATTCCCATCCCTTGGCTTCGGCTACGCTCAGCCAACGGCATTTTACGTAGTACGTTTTACGATTGACGTTTTACATTTTACGTTTCACTATTGACTATTAACGTCCGTAGGCTTCGGCTACGCTCAGCCAACGGCCTATCGTGTTTAATGTTTGTCGGCTGGCGTTTCACCATTCACAATTGCCCTTTTATCTCCGTTTGCTTCGGCAACGCTCAGTCAATGGCGTTTCACGTTTTACGTTTCACGTCTCACTGTTGACCATTCATCATTAACCATTCACTATTTGACCATTCACTTTTCATGTTCATTTACTATTAATATTTGAACATAAACGTGAATGTTTGTTTGTATTTAAAAAAAGATGAAAAGAATTACTGCCGTAAAAGTGTGCGACGCAAGTAAAGCAAAATAGTAGCACCAAAGCCTGGTTCAAAAAAATTTTTACAGCTACCTGTCGCTAATTATGCAAGCATGGCACAGCTTATTATGTTAGGCTTTTATGGCTACAACAGGTTAATAACCGGGCAGCAAATGCAGGCAAATACGGTACCTGTACTGTAAACAAAACATACCTACCGCACACATACGGTTAATGCCTTAATTTACGCCGCTTAAAACCATTGAACTAAACAATAATAGTAGCGGAAACGGGGTATTATTTGAAAATAACTTATGACAAAAACATTAAAAAGAGTGGTGGTTACCGGCATGGGCGCAATAACGCCACTAGGCAATACGGTAAATGAGTTTTGGAAACACATAGTAGCAGGCAAATGCGGTATTGGCATGATCACCAAATTTGATACTACGCTGTTTAAAACAAAATTTGCAGCCGAGGTTAAGGGCTTTAATGCCAATGACCATTTTGAAAAAAACGATGCCCGTAAATACGACTTATTTACTCAATATGCAGTGGCCGCCGCTAATGAAGGCATTAAGAATGCTGCACTTGATTTTACGGCCTTAAACAAAAATAAAATTGGGGTAATATGGGGTTCGGGCAATGGCGGTATTCAAACCTTTCAGAACGAATTAGAGTCGTTTTTTAAGGGTAATAAAAACCCGCGGTTTAATCCGTACTTCATACCAAAAATTATTGCCGACATTCCGTCGGGCGTTATATCTATAAGGCACGGGCTACGTGGCTTAAATTTTTCGGCTATTTCGGCGTGCGCATCGTCTAACACAGCTATTATTGACGCTTATAATTATATTAGGTTGGGCAGGGCCGACATTATTATAGCCGGTGGATCGGAAGCGGCTATAAACGAGAGTGGAATTGGGGGATTTAATGCGGCCAAAGCACTGTCTACCCATAACGAAAACCCCTTAGTGGCATCGAGGCCGTTTGATGTAAAACGTGATGGGTTTGTAATGGGCGAAGGGGCAGGGGCTTTGATAGTGGAAAGTTTGGACTCGGCCCTTGCCAGGGGGGCTACTATAATTGCCGAAATAGCCGGTGGCGGTATGGCTGCTGACGCCTACCATTTAACAGGTACGCACCCCGAAGGCGAAGGCGCTTACCTTGGTATGATGGATGCACTGGACGATGCGGGCATTGAACCAATGGCCATTGATTATTTAAATGCACATGCAACCTCTACGCCGCTGGGCGACGAAAGCGAACTTAGAGCCATTAGCCGGGTATTTGGCCAAAATAAAGACCTGCACATAAGCGGTACAAAATCCATGACCGGCCATTTGCTGGGCGCTGCCGGCGTAATTGAGGCCATTATATGTTTAAAGGCTATACAGCAGGGGGTTGTGCCACCTACCATTAATACCACCGAGGTTGAGCCTGCATGGCGTGGGGTGTTTGAGGTAACATTGGGTAAGGCCCAATACAAAAACATTGACTATGCCATGAGTAATACTTTTGGTTTTGGCGGCCATATAGCTACAGCTATTTTTAAAAAATATGCCTAAAGCGTTATCATTACCTTACCACTATTATTTACAGGTTAGCGGGTAAAACGGTTGCTTTAAATATATTTTCGCAATATTTATTTTTTATAAATTTTATGAGTAAGGCATACCGTAATATTTACCTGCTGGCAGGTTTTGTACTAATAATTGGGCAACTATCGGCACAAAAGTTTCAATTAAAGAATTACAGTGTAGGTATCCGCATTTTTGAGCAGAACGATGTTGGCAACAATCCTTTAACCATTACTGCGTTTTTAAAAGACCCCGTGGCTTACCAGCAGCAGGTAAACAACTTTCAGTATAATGGGTTGAGAGGCGATCCGGGTATTAGCGTTGTTAAAAATTATTATATAAACACGGAGTGGTATAAACCCACCGCCGAACCGAGGTTTTGGAAAAAGTACAGTCTTCAGATGGGACTGCAGGTATCTCAACTAATCAGTCAGCCCACTGGTTCACTCAGCAATCAATACGTTACTTTTTTGCCAGATACAGTTATACATAAAACCGAATACTCGCTAAGTAGAAGAGTACAGTTTGTTGGGTTAAATGCAGGGCTAAACCGGCGGTATAGATTAGGCAAAAAGGTGCAGTTGCTGGCAGGCCTTCATTTGCAGGGCGGTTTTGCATTGTTGCATAAATATTATCCACAAACCGACAATTCAACTATTACTATTAAAAACGGTACTGGTAAACGGCAACATTTCATTACCAGCGAGCCTGCCTTAAAAGGCACCAACTATTTTCAATGGCAGGCCATGGTGCCTTTGGGTATTGAAGTAGCGCTTTACCAAAACCGCCTGTTTGCCCGTGCAGAAGTGATGCCCGGCATTATTAAAAACAGGTACAGAACCGTGGCTTCAAAAAAGGAGGCTCATGGTGCCGGTATCTGGTTAATTTATCAGCCAGCCTGGTAGCATTATCCAATTTTTCAACCGGCAGCTGGTTAGTGTGTATTACCTAATATTTATTTAAATTATAGTGCCTGCATTTTTTCAATACCGGGCAATAATCCTCTCTTATTATTAAAATTTTTTTTTGTTTACTTTATGGTAATGTTCGGTTAGTTTGTTAAGCGCTTTTAAACGCCTTTTGTCTACCACGTTTTTTACAAAAGATGGATAGCTTCATTAAGCTTTTTTGGGCAGATTAAACGTAGTGTAACGGCGTAGGTGGTCAAAAAATAACACTGGTTTAAATATTTCGCAATATCTCATATCTTTTCATTAACCTAATTATTTTACTTGTAATCATCACTAATTCAACTGGTTGTTGCGCCGTATTATAAGTATATTTAAAGGCATTTTTAGGCCTAATGGACATAAATCAGGCTGAAATCGCTTGAAAGTCTTTCTGGAACTAGCTTTGAAGCAAATTATGACGATGGCTAAAAAAATTGCTTTTACTGCAATAGCTTAATAACCAAAAAAAACGGCTTTTTCAAGGGAGTGCAACAGTATAAATGTGCTGCGTGCTGCAGGCAATTTATCGGCGGCAATAGGTTGGACAATGCTGTGCTTTGGCAACAATATGTTGAAGGGAAGCAGACCTACAAACAATTGGCCGCCAGGTATGGTTGTTCTTCAAAAACCATCCAGAGGAGACTGGACAAGGTAGAACCCAATCCACCT
>JBBRUR010000058.1:0-30434 GCA_038247635.1 Chitinophagales bacterium | reverse complement strand
ATATTCCGACCAACAAAAATGAAAATCGCTAACTTCATTACTAACCAAAAAATGGTCAACCTATATCAGGGTAAGACAAAACCACTGCACTGGCCGGTTTACAACTTTTAGGCAGGTTTCGCGGAACAGATTTTGCAGGGCGATTTACTACCCTTTTAGCTCGCTGGAGAAAAATTATGCAGAGTGGCTCACTACATTTTCGGTTCGCTTGTGGGAGAGAAATTGCGAGGTAGTTTCCTCCATCTTTTTCGCCGTTCGACAGGTTTTGAAAATCCCGCTTTGACTTTACCCGCCAAAACTTTTATGGCTGGTTTAACTTGTGTCGCTGGTTGGACAAAGCGTTTACTTTTTTCCAGCCGACGAATGATTTGTTTCGCTGGTTTGACAAAGCGATTACTTTTTTGGTTTTGGCGATAAAGGTTGACAGGTTGTCAATTTCAAACATCTTTGTATAGCCTATTAAACATTAATTTTAAAAGTTTATAATTTCAAAACAATAGTTAACTTCCAAAAATATCTGACACTTTACAACCAATTTTTAATAAAAGTTATTCGCTGGTAAAAACTTAAAAATATCATTATGCAATTCCTTTTCCTTTTATCGATGTTTTGCTGTACAATAATTGGCAGCAGTAATGCCCAAACCATTTATATGAAAATTACTGGCATTGATGGCGACGCTACCGAAAAAGGTTTTGAAAAACAATTTAAAATAGTAGCCTTTGAGCAATCAGGCGAAAATAAAACAGCCTTGAGTAGCGGCGTCACAAGTACTGGGCCCATAAGAGTAAAATATAATACAATAAAAATCAAAAAATTACTAACCCCTGCTGCAAACCCGAATATCATGTTGAGCTTAAGTAAATCAACAATGATTGATTCCGTTTTGTTTACCTGGACAAAGCAATCGGGAGAAGGGTTCATGACGTATTACCAGGTAAAGCTTACCAACGTATTGATCAGCTATGTGGCTATTCTTTCTCCCGAATGTACAACCGGCAATTGCCAAAACATTTTCGAAGAAATTCATTTAACCTATGGCAAAACTGAATGGATCGGGTATACACAGGATAACAAAGGGGTAATTAAAGTGGCTGATAGCAGGTTTTGGGACATACTTCAAAACACAGGCAACTAATGCCCGATATTAAAACAATATTATTAGTTATTTACTGTTTATTGTTAACGGCAGCCAGTTCGTTTTCGCAAATAGGAAATGCATTAGTAGGGTCTGGTTCAATTATTGGAACCGACACAGTGGCTTTTTTGGCACAGATAGGTGCAGGCAACTTGTTAAGTAAACAAAACTGCAATACCAATTGCCAGGTTACCCTACCAGTTACCAAATTAAAATTGGAAGCAAGACGCCTTAATCAGCAAAATGTATTGCTTACCTGGTACACAAAAACCGAAGTAAATAATAAGGGTTTTGCTGTGCAGCGGTCATTGGGTTCAACAACCAGTTTTGAAGAAATTAGCTTTGTAATTGGTGCCGGAAATTCTGTTAAAAAAATTAGCTATTCATTAAAAAACCTCAACCCTTTTGAAGGTACTACCTACTACCGGTTAAAGCAAGTTGACCTGGATGGTAAAACTACCTACAGCAATATTGCTGATCTAAAAGGTCAATATCAAAATAAGTTTGCTATTTTCCCAAACCCGGCGAGGCAATCGTTCAATATATTTTTTAGTCAACTGCCAATAGCAGAAAAATACATCATCAACATTACTGATGTATTGGGCAAAGTTGTATTTAGCGTTCAAAATACCAATATTGCCTCAACAATTGTAGGGATGGAGCCTACGGGGTTAATGCCGGGCACTTATTTTATTTCAATTAAAAGTGTTTCGCAAAGCTATTTTGGAAAACTGGTTATTGTGAGGTAGAAGCATCCAGTTCCTTCATCTCCAACTTACCCGCCTGTTGCAAAAAAAGCCTTAATCCGTCTTTATGCCTGGCCGATAAAGTAAAGTTGATGTTAGCGGTGTAATATGTATGAAGATCGTAGAGAGGATACGAATTTTCGGCTACTACCTCATCTATTTTTTGAAGCCCTATAGCATTTGCTTCATTAAACTCAGCAATAAAATTGTCGGGCAATTTTTTATTAGCTACCCACGCTGCAAACACAAACGGCAAGCCGCTGTATGCTTTCCACGCTTCTGCCAGGTCGTACACGTATTTCGACTTTAACCGTTGTTCAAAAGCCCGGTCGCCAATTACCAAACCGGCAGTAGTGCCTGCAATTTTGTGTCGGTAATTTTCCTTGGCATTTTTAAAAACCGGCGAAAGTTTCCAATAATCCTTCAATAATATCCTTGCCAGCGATACCGATGTGCGGCTTTGGTAATCAAGCAGTACGGTTTCCACATGTTCAATAGGCACATCGCTAAACAAGCAAACCGAGGCCACCGGCCCATCTGCGCCAATACAATAATCGGTTATAATATGACTTTGTTTTAACTGGGGAATGATAGCCACCGGAACCAGCCCAACATCTATCTCATCATTCAGCAGCATCTGCGCCACTTTCGATGGATATTCCTCAATCAACTCCATGTTATCGATAGTAAACCCATGCTTTAAACCAAACAGTAATGGCTTGGTATTCAAATAACTAACCGCTCCTACTCTAATGGTCTTACTCAATTGCTCTACTTTTGGGTGTAAAGAAAAATATTTTTGGATGATTATTGGCAAACAATGCGTTAATGATACCCATTATAAACGAACAACTATACTAATCCGTTCAAACACAAATTCTTAAAACTTTCAATGGAACTTAACCAACTGACCGCCATTTCCCCCATCGACGGACGATACCGCGACAAAGTGCAATTTTTAGACAATTACTTTTCAGAGTACGCACTTATAAAATACCGGGTACAGGTAGAAATAGAATACTTTCTTTTTTTGGCCGATAAAAAATTGTTTAGCCTGCCACTTAAAAGCCGGAAGGTATTACGGCAGGTAATCCAAAATTTTAGCGAAGCCGATGCCTTAGCCATCAAACAAATTGAAGCGATCACCAACCACGATGTAAAGGCTGTAGAATACTGGCTAAAGGCGCAACTGGAGAAAACCGGTGCTGGTGAAGTAAAAGAATGGATCCATTTTGCGCTTACCAGCCAGGATATCAATAATACTTCCATTCCGCTAGGTTGGAAGGCCTGTATGGAAAATGAATACCTGCCATGGATAGTAAACATTCAAAAATCATTGCATAGCTATGCGGCCGAATGGCGGCATATACCCATGCTGGCACGTACCCACGGGCAGGCAGCTTCGCCTACAACACTAGGTAAGGAATTGATGGTATTTGTAGAGCGACTGGCCAATCAAATCCGGTTGTTTGGCTACATACCTTACTCGGCCAAGTTTGGCGGCGCTACCGGCAATTTTAATGCACACCACGTAGCCTTTCCAACCAAAGATTGGCCAAAACTGGGCGATCAGTTTGTAGAAGGAAAACTGGGGCTGCAACGCCAGCAGTTTACCACGCAAATTGAACATTACGACAACCTGGCTGCACACCTTGACTGTTTAAAACGCATCAACAACATTCTCATCGATCTATGTCGCGACATCTGGACCTACATAAGCATGGATTATTTTAAACAAGAAATCAAAAAAGGCGAGGTGGGCAGCAGCGCCATGCCACACAAAGTAAACCCGATTGATTTTGAAAATGCCGAAGGAAACCTCGGTATGGCCAACAGCCTGCTCCAACATCTGGCCGGCAAATTACCCATCAGCCGCCTGCAACGCGACCTTACTGACAGCACCGTATTGCGCAACCTTGGCGTACCGGTAGCGCATACGTTCATTGCCTTTGCATCGCTGCAAAAAGGACTGGACAAATTATTGCTAAACGAGGCTAAAATAAGTAGCGACCTCGACAATAACTGGGCAGTGGTAGCCGAGGCCATACAAACCATTTTACGCCGCGAAAATTACCCCCAACCTTATGAAGCGCTGAAAGAACTGACCCGTGGCAAAACATCTATTACCAGGGCCGATATTCAACAATTTATAACCGGTTTAAAGGTGAGCGGGGCAATTAAAAAAGAGTTGAAGGCAATTAGCCCGGCCAATTATACCGGGGTGTCGCCTAGGTATTGAGGGCTGGCTACCAGTAGCGATAACGGGTATTATAATAGGCGTTAATTAATGAGTATACGCTTTTTGGTACGCTCAATGCTGAATATAAAATCTTGACACGAAAGGCTGCATAAAATTACCAAGGGTATTAGTGTACGTCGCCCGTCCGACTACAAGCCCGACAAAACATTTTGGCGGGGCGTTAGCCGGGCGGGCAACGCCTTATGAAAACAGTTATAAAGCCCGCAGCCAAAATATTAGAACCAAATAGCGGCAATCATTGGTTAATTTTAATAGAGCCAGCAATAATTGACGACAATGTCAACATTGTAGGTCACCATTAACACAAAAATGTTTTGAAATACATAACCCGGCCGGTTTATATTTTATCAGCAGTGAGCCTGTTTACCGATATGGCGAGCGAAATGATATATCCCATTCTGCCAATCTATCTAAAAACCATTGGATTTTCAATTGTACTTATAGGTGTACTGGAAGGTGTGGCCGAAGCCACTGCGGGCTTAAGTAAAGGCTATTTTGGAAAGCTGTCTGACACTACTGGCAAACGGGTTCCCTTTGTGCAACTTGGTTATGCTTTTAGCTCAATTTCAAAACCAATGATGGCTATGTTTGCCTACCCGCTTTGGATTTTTTTTGCACGAACAATAGACCGTTTTGGAAAAGGTATCAGAACCGGGGCAAGAGACGCCCTACTTTCAGACGAAGCAACCGCGTCAACAAAAGGTAAAGTTTTTGGCTTTCACCGTTCCATGGATACGTTAGGTGCGGCCATCGGTCCGGCCCTGGCATTGGCTTATTTGTACTATTATCCGCAACAATATAAAACCCTGTTCATCATAGCTTTTGTTCCCGGCATATTAGCGGTATTTGCCTCATTGTTATTAAAAAATAGAAAGGAAAATAACCCCCGGCCAAAAATTTCAACATCGTTTTTTTCATTTTTATTGTATTGGAAAGTTAGCCCCGCAGCTTACAAAAAATTAGTAGCGGGGTTGTTGGTTTTTACTGTATTTAATAGTTCCGATGTATTCCTTCTACTTAAACTAAAGCAATCGGGTTTGACCGACACAATGATAATTGGCGTATATATTTTTTACAATCTTATTTACGCCTTGCTTGCTTTTCCTGTTGGCATTATTGCAGATAAGATTGGCCTTAAAACAATTTTCGTTATCGGGCTTGCATTTTTTGCAGCGGTGTACGCTGGCATGGCCGTAAACACAAATTTGTACTTTTTTTTTATACTGTTCTTTTTGTACGGCATCTATGCAGCGGCCACCGAAGGAATATCCAAAGCGTGGATCTCAAATATTACTGACAAAAAACATATTGCAACCGCTATTGGCACCTACTCGGGCCTTCAAAGCATTTGCGCCATGTTGGCAAGTTCAATTACCGGCGTTTTATGGTTTCAGTTTGGCGCAACAATCACTTTTCTTATAACTGCAGGTGCAACAGTGTTTGTTATTTTTTACATATTTACTATTCCAAAACCTACCACTACGGCAATTATTACCGTTTAATTGCTCAACCAAATAAAGCGCAGTTAATTAAATCACCGGGCAAAAGGGTTAAGTGTCAGCTACATGCTTACCCTATAATGGCAATTACCTCCGTTTCAAGGTTACCGTCCATACCCAACCAATAAAAATCAACTAACAGAAAATGATTGTCTTATCAGTGCAAACAGCCTGCCTATTTTCAAATACCATTGCCACTCAACGTGGTGGCCGTTAAAATCACTTATATTTCATTTATGAAAATCATTATTTCGTTCGTTATAAGTTGCACCTGTATGTTAAACATTGGGTGTGCCCAATCGATTGTAGGAAAAGGCAAAGCCATCAATCCTTTTTCTTTTTCAATAAAAAAACACCAGGTATACAACAATGGCGCGGTGGCAACTGCACACCCGCTGGCCAGCCAGGTGGGCGCCTACATTTTAGAGCATGGTGGTAACGCTTTTGATGCGGCAATTGCCATACAATTAACCCTTGCCGTGGTGTACCCCGGCGCAGGCAATATAGGTGGCGGTGGCTTTATGGTAGCCCGTACCAAAGCTGGCAAAACCATAACCCTCGACTATCGCGAAACTGCCCCGGCCAATGCCAGCCGCGATATGTACCTAAACGATAAAGGTGAAGCGCAAACCAATCTTTCGCAAAAAGGACACCTGTCATCGGGCATACCCGGTACAATTAGCGGCTTGTTTGCTACGGCTAAATATGCAAAACTTCCTTTTAAAACGCTCATACAGCCAGCCATCGACCTTGCCCAAAACGGTTTTATGGTTACCGCCAAAGAGGCCGAAAAAATGAACGAGAACCTGGCCGATTTTAAAAAATATAACACTGCGCCAACTGTTTTTATAAAAGATAAATGGAAAGAAGGCGACCTGCTGGTACAAAAGGAACTGGCTGCTACCCTACGCCGCATACGCGATAAAGGACAGGCAGGTTTTTACGAAGGCGAAACCGCCAAACTTATTGTTGCAGAAATGCAGCGCGGCAAGGGCCTTATAACTCTAAACGATCTTAAAAATTATAAAGCCAAACAACGCGATCCCCTTACGTTTAATTACAAAGGGTACACCATAGTAAGCATGCCGCCCCCAAGCAGCGGCGGTATCATTATTGGCCAAATGCTAAAAATGGTGGAAAACAGGCCATTGGCCAACTATGGTTTTGGCAGCGTAAAAAGTATGCAATTGATTATTGAGGCCGAGCGCCGTGCCTTTGCCGACCGTGCAAAACACATGGCCGATCCTGATTTTTGGAAGGTACCCACCAACACCATGCTAAGTACGGCGTACCTGGCCAAACGCATGGCCGGTTACGACAGCACCAAAGCAAGCAAAAGCAGCGACGTGAAGGCCGGCAATACCGAAAGCATGGAGACCACCCACATAAGCATTATGGACAAAGATGGCAACATGGTAAGCATTACCACCACCCTAAACGGCACCTTTGGCAGTAAAACAATAATAGGCGGCGCCGGCTTTGTAATGAACAACGAAATGGACGACTTTAGCATAAAGCCCGGCGTAAAAAATATGTATGGCGCCGTAGGCGGCGAGGCCAACGCCATTGCCCCAAACAAACGCATGCTCAGCAGCATGACGCCCACCCTGCTGCTAAAAAATAATCAACCATTTATGGTAGTCGGCACACCCGGCGGCACCACCATCCCCACCAGCGTTTTTCAAATAATAGTAAACGTGGCCGACTACAATATGACCGCCACCGAAGCTGTCAACAAACCCCGCTTTCACCACCAATGGGTACCCGACGAAGTGGTGCTGGAAAAAGGCTTTGACCCCGAAGTAATAAAGCAACTGCAAGCCATGGGCTACAAAGTGCGCAACTACGGTATAGCCGGCTACGATTTCACTATTGGCCGGGTAGAACTATTGCTAGTAAAAGACGGCAAAATCAACGCCGCTGCCGACACTCGTGCCGATGATAGTGTGGCAGGGTATTAGCTTTTTTTGGTGACCGGCATTTGAACCTTGATGCTTCATTCTTGCGTCGCACCCTTTTACGGCAAACCTTTTGGCGGCTTTACTAAAACACCACTTTATTGTATTTTTCTTCGTCGTGCGGCTTCGTGTTTGTTGTGCCTTTGTGGTTCAACAGCTAAGCCGCTCTTCCTTAGCGTCCCTTTGCGCCAAAGTGCCTTAGTGGCTTAAAAATACCTCGCATATCGCCCTTGCCCATCTTCCCTCAACCCTTATTTTTACCAAAAACGTTTATATGGCCACATCCGTAATCACCTGCCCTAATTGCAATACCCAATTTGAACCTTCCGATGCCATACGCGAAGAAGTACAAAAGGAACTGAGGCTAAAAATGGCCGACTGGCAAAAAACGCAGAACGATAAGTTTAAAGAAAAGGAAGCCGCTCTTCAAAAACAACTGACCGATAAGGACCATGAAATTGACAAACGCCTTGCCGAAGAAAAGCAAAAATTAGAGGTAGTCCTGCAGCAGTCCATCCGCAAATCGGTGGCTACCGATTATGAAAATCAGCTAAAAATGTTGCAGCAATCCGCCACCGACAACGAAGGTAAATTGAAACTTGCGCGGCAAAAAGAACTGGAGTTTATGCAAAAAGAACAGGCCTTTAAAAACAAAGAGGCCGAACAGGAACTAACCCTTCAAAAAAAGCTAAACGAGGTGCGGGAAAAGCTGTCGACCGAAATACGCCATATAGAAAACCAGCGGCTGCAAACCATGGAAAACGAATTTAAATTAAAGATGGCCGAAAAAGATAAGCAACTGGAAGACCAGAAAAAACTAGCCGAAGAAATGCGTAAAAAAGCCGAGCAGGGCAGCATGCAGCTACAGGGCGAAGTGCAGGAGCTGTTGCTGGAAGACCTTTTGCGCAGCAGCTTTCCGTTTGACAAAGTAGTACCTGTTGGCAAAGGCGTTCGCGGTGCCGATTGCATACAAATTGTATGCAATAATTTTGGAAACGAATGCGGAAAAATAATTTACGAAAGCAAGCGCACCAGCAACTTTGGCCCTGATTGGATTGATAAACTAAAGGCCGACATGCGGTCGCAGGGTGCCGACATAGCCGTAATAGTTACTCAAACCATGCCTAAGGATATGTATCGCTTTGGCGAAAAAGATGGCGTGTATGTCTGTAGTTTTACCGAAGCTATCAGCCTTGCCATGGTGCTTAGGGCAGGTGTAGTAAAAATTGCCACCCTTACCAAAAACCAGGTGAATAAAGGCGATAAAATGCACCTGCTGTACGACTACCTTACCAGCAACGAGTTTGCCGAACAATGGAAAGCCATCCGCGAAGGTTTTATGAGCATGCGCCTCAGCATACAAAAAGAACGCGACGCCATGGAAAAATTATGGAAGGCCAGGGAAAAACAACTGGAAAAAGTGTTACTCAACGCAGCCCACATCCGCGGCAGCATAGAAGGCATTGCCGGCGCCGACGCAGTTAATTTAGAGTTAGATGATAACGACAAGTTGTTGTTGGAGTGAAGGGAGTTATTAGTTATGAGTTATTAATTATGAGCTAGTAATTATGGGTTATGAATTATGGGTTATGAATTATGGGTTATGAATTATGGGTTATGAATTATGGGTTATGAGTTATTAATTATGGGTTATAAATCATCAATAATAAGTTATTAATTATGAGTTATGCGTTATGAGTTATGCGTTATGAATTATGAGTTATTAATAGTGCGGCTGGATTAGTTTATTATTTTACTAATAAGCTGTATTTTTTACCTTTTTTAAATCTACAACTCACTCACAACTGACAACTCACAACTCACAACTCACAACTGATTACTAACAACTCACAACTAACAACTCACAACTCACAACTCACTACTGATTACTAACAACTCACAATTGACAACTCACTACTGACACCTCTAAACTCATAACTCTAAACTCATAACTCTGAACTAAACATCGCTCCTCTCCTCCCACACCTGCACCAGGTTTACCAGCATTTCAACCGCTTTGTGCATGTCCTTTACGCCTATCCATTCTTTTTTGCTGTGTATGCCTTGCATACCGGTAAAAAGGTTGGCAGTGGGTAGACCCATAAAACTTAGCCTGCTACCATCGGTACCACCGCGAATGCTTTGTTTACGCACTTTTAGCCCGCTTTTTTTATAAGCAACCTCCGCAAATTTTATGACCTGCGGGTGTTGGTCAAGTACTTCCTTCATGTTGCGGTATTGCTCGGTTATTGTAAATTCCATACGTGCCCTGGGGTGTTTGTGCAATACCTTTTCGGCAATTGCCTGTAGCTTTTCAGCATTTTGTTTTAGACCTTCGCGGGTAAAATCCCGTACTATAAACTCTATAGTAGCTTTTTCGGCAATGCCATGCACCCCTGTTGGGTGTACAAAGCCCTGGCGCTTTTCAGTAGTCTCGGGGCTGAACTTTTTGGTTGGTAATGCCGCCAATATTTCACCAGCAATTTTTAAGGCATTTACCAAATGGCCTTTGGCATAACCGGGATGAGCAATAACGCCAAATATGTTTACAACGGCTGCATCGGCACTAAACGTTTCATCTTCTAAAACACCGGCCTCGCCGCCATCAAGTGTGTAGCCGAAATCGGCTCCTAACTTCTCCATATCAAGTTTAGCAGTGCCGCGGCCTACCTCTTCGTCGGGGGTAAAAAGTATTTTAATGGTTCCATGTTTTACCCCGGGGTGAGTAAGCAGGTAGTTGGCCATATCCATAATTTCGGCAAGGCCGGCTTTGTCATCGCTACCCAGCAAGGTGTTTCCACTGGCGGTAATTATACCATGCCCTTTGTGTTCCTTCAGGTACGGAAATTCTTTTTTGCTTAGTACTTGTGTGGTATCGTCGGGCAACACAATATCGTTTCCGTCGTATGCTTCGTGCAGTATTGGCTTTACATCTTTACCGCTGCAATCGGGCGCTGTATCTACATGGCTGCAAAAGCAAATTACGGGTATATTTTTATCGGTATTGGCAGGTATGGTTGCGTACACATAGCCAAATCCATCCATGTGCGTGTCGGTTATGCCCATGGCTAATAATTCTTTAACCAAAACTTTACTAAGGTTCTTTTGTATATCGGTCGTTGGCTGTGTCATACTTTTTGGATCGCTTTGAGTGTCAATTTGCACATACCTCAAAAATCGTTCAACACAGGTGTGCCGGTAGTTGTTAATCATGCTATTTTTTTTGCGGCAAATTAGCGCTAAAGGCTTAAGCAACAAACAAGTGTTCCAGTATTGATAACCAGCAAATATGTTTAAAAAATGACAACTCAGGGCGCTGCTACACCACCAGTACTTAAGCAGGGAAGATTAAGGGTTTTATTGTTTTTAATACCATGGGTAACTACCATATATATTTTTGACCTGGTAAGCAATTGGATTATTAAGCAACTTTTGGGCGATGTAAAGTTTAACATAGGCGGCAACATACCGTCGCTTATAAAGTTTGCCGTTGGCGGTGTGGGAGCTACGCTGGTGGTGTGGATTTACAGGGTGGGCATAGACAAACAGTCTTTTAAAAGTTTGGGTTTTGCATTGAGGCCTTTTACCAGCGATGCCGGTATAGGCTTTTTTGCAGCACCCGCCATATTAGGTATAGGATCGTTATTACTGGTTTTAGCGGGGTATATACAATTTACTTCCTTAAATACCGATATTGCCGATTTGTTACTGGAAGCAGTACTAATGATGATTATTTCGTTTAGCGAGGAGGTGGTGATTAGGGGATATATGTTGAATAACCTTATGGAATCGCTTAACCGATGGGTAGCGCTAACAATAACAGCAGTGTTTTTTGCCGCCATGCACCTTGCCAATCCCGATGTATCGTTTTTATCGTTTATAAACATACTGGCAGCAGGTTTTTTACTGGGTATTAACTACATCTACACTAAAAACCTATGGTTTGGCCTTTGTTTCCATTTTACGTGGAATTTTTTTCAGGGGCCTGTATATGGCTATAAAGTAAGTGGCATTCCGTTTAGTGGTTTTTTTCAGCAATTTTCGACCGGCCCTGCGTTATGGACCGGTGGTCAGTTTGGTTTTGAGGGCTCGCTGCTATGCCTCATATTAGCAAATATAGCCGTCTTGTTGCTGGCCCGTTTCTTTTCAAAAAAGTATGCAACGGGTTAATTTGCATTTACTGCGCCGCTGTTGCCATAATGCACGTGCAACGCAATAGCTAAAGCAGTTGTCAGAAAAAAAAACCGTTATGCAAAACTTTCTTTTAGCATTTTTAAGTTTACTATTTTTTAGCGCATGTAAAAAAACAAACTTACCCTTATCAATCCCAGAGGGAACTTATATTGGTACATTCCAAAGATTAACCGACACCAGCGGGCAAATTTCAAATGTGTCAATAACTTTTTTAGCTGGCAAGTACACAGGACAAAGCCAATATGCTCAATATCCTGCTTTGTGCAACGGAGCATATAAAAGCATTGGTGCAGACAGCATTAATTTTGTAAACGCCTGTTTTTGGACGGCTGACTTTGATTGGTCGCTTATTTTAAATCAAAATTATAAACTAATGTTAAGCGAAAAAAAACTTGAACTAACCCGTAATTATCCCGGGCAATACACAGATACTTACAAGCTGACAAAGCAATAATTAAAATATAAAAATGAAGTATTCTTATTTTCCTTTTTAAAATTCTATTAAAAAATTATAGCCAGAAAACGTGGTTGAAAGAGATTAACATAACCAGCAACAAACTGTGTAACCGCAATTCCTACCGCCCTTTTTAACTGTTAAACCTTCGGTTTTGCCTTGCGCCCACAATGGCTGTTGATGGATATATGGGACATAAAAAAAGTTCAGGCGTTAACCCTGAACTTTTTTCTTTAGTAAACACCTGTTTTATGGCATAATAATCATTGACTTGCCTTTTACTATTTCCACTAATTCAAGGTTAAATATCAGCGTTTCACCAGCCAGCGGATGGTTAGCATCAAGTGTAACCAACTCCTCCTTAACGCTGATTATAATCACCGGAATTTCGCCGCCCTCGCCATTGTTCATGCTTAACTGCATACCAACCTCAGGCACCATATCGGGCGGAAAACGATCTATGGGAAAATCCATGATCCGCTCTTTTTCCTTTTGCCCGTATGCCTCATCGGCCGGTATATTGATCGTCTTTTTTTCGCCAATGGTCATGCCCGTTACACCATCGTCAAAACCGGGTATTACCATACCGCTACCCACTTCAAACTCAAGTGGCTCGCGGCCTTCGCTGCTATCAAAAGTAGTACCGTCGGTTAACTTGCCATGGTAGTGCACCCTTATGGTATCACCACTTTTTACTTGTTGCATATTGATTATTTTAAATTATTCGGGTTGGTTATTATCCTATATTACCCAAATTTTAAAGGGATAAGGATTAATAAATTACCTGTGATATTTTCAAAATAAACCCATAATTATTCAACCGACAAATATTGTTTGCCTTACATAACTATACTTACATTTTACTTATGAAGCATTTAACATGCATACCCATTTTACTATTAGCGATTGTACATCTGTCGTGTGCACAGCCTTACCCCGGTGGTAATTGGAAAAAAACTACACAGACCGGTAAAACAATTAACAAAAACAACCAGGTAGTCATATTGCCCGGTGCTTTTAATACCGGTAAATATTTTACTTTATTGACGGGTAAAAGGGTAGGTTTATTTGCCAACCATACGGCAACCATTGGCAGCAAGCACCTTGTTGACAGCCTTACCGGTGCAGGCATAAAGGTTACCAAAATATTTGGGCCCGAACATGGTTTTAGAGGTACCGCCGACGCTGGCGAAAAGGTGGAAAGTTATATAGACAAACAAACCGGTATACCAGTGGTAAGTCTTTATGGAAAAAAACGAAAACCATCGGCTGCCGACCTGGCCGATGTGGATGTAATGGTTTTTGACATCCAGGATGTGGGTGTGCGGTTTTACACCTTTATTTCGTCGTTGCAGGATTTTATAGAAAGTGCTATAGAACATAACAAACCTTTAATTGTGCTGGACAGGCCAAACCCCAATGGTTTTTATGTTGATGGACCAATACTTGACACTGCCTTTAAAAGCTTTATTGGCATGCAGCCCATACCTATTGTGTACGGTATGACTATAGGCGAATATGCCCAAATGTTGCTAAGCGAAAAATGGCTTTCGCCGCAGGCAAATGCAAAAGCAGCCATTACTTTGGCAAATGCAAACAGCGGCGGTTTTACACTTACCGTGGTACCATGCACTAACTACGTCCATACCAGTAAGTACCAGTTGCCACAAATTCCATCGCCCAACCTTAAGCAAATGCAAAGTATCTACCTGTATTCCTCTACCTGTTTTTTTGAGGGTACAGTGTTAAGCGAGGGCCGCGGCACCGACCAACCTTTCCAGGTGTTTGGCCACCCTGTATATCCAACAACCATGTACGCCTTTACCCCAAAACCTAACGATGGCGCCAAAAGCAGCAAGTGTTTTTACCAGCAGTGCTATGGGTGGAACCTTGGCGGTACTGTAAACGAAGTTTTGCAAAAGGTGGAAGGACAAATTCAACTTAAATACTTACTGGAGGCTTACCGATTATTTCCTGGCAAGGATACCTTTTTTTTAAAAAATAACTTTTTTAATAAATTGGCTGGCAACAGTGTATTAATGACGCAGGTAAAGCAAGGACTTTCTGAAACGGACATTCGCCAATCGTGGCAACCTGGTCTGTTACGCTTTAAAGCCATCAGAAAAAAGTATTTGTTGTATAAAGATTTTTGATAGGATTATCCGCTATTTGGTACACGTATTGTTGAGGATAAAACCATGATAAAAAGGCTGAATAAAATTACCAATAGTAAGTGTGCGACCTCTACGGTCATAGAGGCAGGCTGCTACGACTACTGAAAAAAGCTATAAAGCCCGGTTCCAAAAATATTTGAACCAGATAGCGGATAGTTATTGAATTTTGATAATATTGAAATGCATTAGCGTTAGTTTAGTAAACGATGGTATGAAGTGAGCGCATGTAGTTATGTTGTATACTTTTGCACTCATGATTGAATTTACAGAATTGCGTATTGTTTTTATGGGTACCCCACCCTTTGCAGTGGCATCGCTTGATGCGTTGGTAAGGGCGGGCTTTAATATTGTGGGCGTAATAACTGCACCCGACAGACCAGCTGGCCGGGGAATGAAACTTACCGAAAGCGCTGTTAAAAAATATGCAGTGGAGAAGGGACTGCAAATACTTCAACCAGAAAAATTAAAGAACCCGGCTTTTTTAGAAGCACTAAAAGCTATGCAAGCCGACCTTCAATTAGTGGTGGCCTTTCGTATGTTGCCCGAAGTTGTTTGGAACATGCCACCCATGGGTTCGGTTAACCTGCATGGATCCTTATTACCGCAATACCGCGGTGCGGCACCTATTAACCGGGCCGTAATTAATGGCGAAATTGAAACCGGGGTTACCACTTTTAAACTGAAGCACGAAATAGATACCGGCGATATTTTACTTCAACAACGTTTTGCAATTGGCCCGAATGAAACAGCAGGCCAAGTACACGACCGCATGATGGTAATTGGTGCCAACCTGTTGACTGACACAGTAAAAGGTATTGCCAACAAAACGTTGCAGGAACAACCCCAACCAACTATTGCTGCAGGCGTAAAGCTACAACATGCCCCCAAATTATTTACCGATAACTGCACCATTTGCTGGAACACAACTGCCCGCGAAATTTATAATTTAATCAGGGGCCTCTCTCCTTTTCCCGGTGCTATTACGCAATTAAATGGCAAAATGCTTAAAGTTTTTGAAGGTAAAGTTGAACTGGCAACACCTACCGTGGCCCCGGGAACCGTAGTAACCGACAATAAAACTTTTTTGAAAATTGCCACTACCGATGATTTTATTATGGTGACCGACCTGCAGTTGGAAGGGAAAAAACGAATGAAAGTGGACGATTTTTTACGTGGATATAAGGTATAGATAAACATTACAAGGGTGCTACTTTATTTTAAACCAACCAAAAGGGTTACCTGTGTAACTTTCCAAAGTTCTGGCACCCCCGCATGAAATGGACAACCGTAAATAAACGATTGCAACATTTTTTAAAGTAGATGGATATTATTGGTAATAACTCACCTGCACAGCAAACTTAGGATCAATTTTGCCGAGGTAAGATGCAGCGGCATTGCTTAAACGAATTAAAACGTTGTTGTTCTCCTTCATTTCGGGCATGGCGCCCAATACCCTTGCGTAAATTGAACGGTCGCCACTGGTAACTTTTACAATGGTACCGGGTAGTACGTTATTGATTAAGGCATAATATTTTTTATTTTGCCAGCCACTGGTCGATTTAAAAGTAGCGGCGTCCCCCAAAATCATTTCCTGTTTTCTTTCTGCCGACTCTGCATCGTAGCCATTAATAAAAAATCCTTCATCGGTTACCCTTTTTGGTGGCTCGGCAAGCAGGTCGGGTAGCTTACGGCCATAGCCTGCTGCTGCGGCAGACTGTTGTTGCGGCTGAGTGGGTACTTGACTATTTACGGTAGCCGTTACATTGGTTATGGCAGGTTTGGCCACCACACTTTGCGCAACAATTGCCGACGATGGAGCTGTAGCAGCAGGCGCTGTTTGTTTGGCCGCTTTTACGGCCTCGGGCAACTCATTGGCGGGTATGGCCGATGTTTTTGCCACCGTACCATCAGGTACCTGCGCTGGCGCTACAGCGGTAGCCTCTGACGCTGGTGCGGGAGTAGCAACTGTTTTTACAGCGGATGCTGTTTTAAACGGCAGACTTGCCAGTTGCTCGTTCTTCACCCTTAGATAGCCAATTACCACATCGGTACCTACCGAAATATTATCGCCGTTCAAGCTATTCCATTGGCGTATACCTTGTAACGGAGCATTGTAATTGGTGGCCAATCTAAAAAGGGTTTCGCCTTTATCCACTGTATGGTACACTGGTACCAGGCTCTCGTCGGCGGGCTTTTGGCCTTGTGCATAAAAGTTTTGATCTATTAATGGAATTTTAAACGCCTGCCCAATTTGAAGCCCGGTTTGCAAGGTGCTTCCGTTAAATGCGGCCAGGGTTGCCGGTGGTAAGTTGTATTGCCGTGCAAGGCTGTAAAGGCTCTCTTTTGCGGCTACAATATGGCTTACATACATTGCCGGCGCTTTGCCTTCTACCTTTAAAATACTGCTTTGCGAAAACGAAATGGTTGAATAAAAAATGAACAGGAAACTGATCAATGTCCTCATATTTTAAAGCGATTATAGGTTGTGTAAAGCGGTGATATTTTAACAGCCGCTAAGGTAAGGTTTTAAAATTCTCCACTCTGTGGGGTAATAATTATTAATACGGTTACCAAGTAGCTTCATCCAGCCCACGGCAAGGTGCTGGTAGCACGCCAACGTCCAACCCGTATAACTTTCCTGTAGTAAAAGGTCGCTTCGGCGCAGGTATTTTATTGCATTATCGTAATCAAGTTCAACGGCTTGTAGTTGCTTACTTACCAACTGCGATAGTGCCAGTTCGTGATGCGGCACCAGCCCGCTGCCTTTTATAACCCCAATGGCCACGCCCGACTTACGGGTGTGTAAAAATTGTTGAACAATCATAAAATAACCTAACCATTTTTGGGGAAAGGCAATAATGGTTTCTTTTTGTTTGTAGATGGATAAAAGGCTTGCATCGGTCAACCATTGCTCCACTATTGCAGCATCCGTTTTGCTAAGTTTGGTAAGGGAGTACTTACTATTAATTGCTGCGGTTTCCACCTTGGCCGTTTGCACAAAACAGGCTATAAAAAACCCCTCCCCTTTTACTTTATCGGGATAAAAGCGGTAGCCGGCTGCCTGTTTTTTTTTTGAAAACGTTTCCACAATACCCCATGTAGGTTGAGTGGGTAACGGCACACTTTCCAAACCAAACTGTTGTATCAGCCAATCGCAAATGGCTTCGTCTTCAACGGGGCTATAACTGCATGTGCTGTATAAAAGATGGCCGCCAGTTTTTAACGCAGGTAATACATTGGCCAAAATTCGCTGCTGGCGAAGGCTGCAATGCGTTACATTGTCCTCACTCCATTCATTAATTGCTTTAGGATCTTTTCTAAACAGGCCACTGCCGCTGCAAGGTGCATCTACCACCATCAAATCAAAAAAACCTGGCAGCCGGGCAAAATCGCGGGGATCGTTATGGGTAACCACCACGTTATCGCTGCCCCATTTGCTTATGTTTTCGGCTAAAATGGTTACCCGGTTTTTTATTACCTCGTTGCTTACAATAAAGCTATTTGGCAGGGCCGATGCTAGCAACGTGCTTTTGCCTCCGGGGGCCGCACATAAGTCCAACACGGTTGCCGGTGCTGCTTCGGTTTTATATATGGCTTGTAGTGCATGGTGCAAAAACATGCTGCTGGCTTCCTGCACATAATATGCACCGGCATGCAACCATGGGTCAAAGGTGAACGAGGGCCTTTGGGAAAGATAATGGCCAGCGGCACACCACGGTACAAGTGTACTACTAACCGGCAGGTTGTTGGTGCCCATAAACGAATGCGCTGCAAACTGCTGAGCGGATATTTTAGCCGGGTTGGCGCGCACAGACGTAACCTGTTCGGGATTGGCGTGTACGTTTTCAAAAGCTTGTTGATCAAAGCCCGTGGCGCCTTGTAACGATTGAATTAATTGGGGTGGTAAAGCAGTAAACAAACAGCGGTAACGTTAAATAAAGTGAATAGAATGCGGCAAGGTACAATGCCATGACAATTGGGCAGCCACCTTGTTACTGCGCCTTTATTTCAGCCACCAGTTTTTGAAGTACACCTTTTGCATCGCCAAACAACATACTGGTTTTAGGTTGAAAAAATAACTTGTTTTCAATACCGGCGTAGCCTGGCTTCATGCTACGTTTGTTTACTATTACCAGCTTTGATTGTTCAACTTCTAAAATGGGCATACCATAAATGGGCGATGCAGGGTCGGATTTAGCAGCCGGGTTCACTACATCGTTGGCGCCTAATATTAAAACTACGTCGGCCGATTTAAACTGTTCGTTGGCATGCTCCATTTCCAACAAAAGCTCATAGTCAACATCGGCCTCAGCCAGTAAAACGTTCATATGGCCGGGCATACGACCTGCAACCGGGTGTATGGCGTATTCAACTTTAACACCCTTGTCGTGCAGCAGTTTTTCAAGTTCGTGGCAAACGTGTTGTGCCTGTGCTACAGCCAACCCATAGCCGGGTACAATCATTACTTTATTGGCGTAGGCCATTACCACCGCCGCATCGTTAATATTAATTTCTTTGTACGTTCCTCCTTCGCTTTCGGTTACACCTGCGGCATTACCACCAAAGGCGCCCAGCAATACATTGCCCAGGCTTCGGTTCATAGCTTTGCACATTAAAATGGTAAGCAAGGTACCTGCCGCACCCACTAAAATACCACCGGTAAGCATAACCTGGTTGTTGTATAAAAAACCACCGCAGGCTGCTGCCACACCAGTAAACGAGTTAAGCAGCGATATTACCACCGGCATATCGGCCCCACCAATTGGCAACACAAAAAATACACCGTACACTATTGATAAAATAAAGATGCTGTAAAACATAAGGGGCAACAACTTATCGGCGTTAAATAACATAAGGCCCGCCAATACTACAATCATAACCAGCAAAGCAATATTGAACGTTTGCTGCCCTTTAAACGAAAAATCTTTGATACTTCCATTCAATTTGCCAAAGGCTATCATACTTCCTGCAAAGGAAACTGAACCAATTATGAGGCCCACCAAAATGATCAACAGTTTACCGGTGGGTGGTGCGGAATTAATAAAGTTTCGCATCAGCTCATCGGGGGTGGCATTGGGTATTAAATTACTTTGAGCAAATAAATGGTTAAACTCAACTACACTTATAAGGGCAGCGCAGGCGCCGCCCATGCCATTAAACAGACTTACCATTTCGGGCATGGCGGTCATTTTAACTTTGCGGGCTGCAAATACACCAATAACACTTCCCAACGCAAGGCCGCATAATATCCATGCATAGTTACCCGTACGGTGCCCTTGTTCGTCGGTGTAAAAAAAAATAGTTCCTATAATGGCTAAGGCCATACCCCCGGCAGCAATAAGGTTACCCCTACGCGCCGTTAGCGGGTGGGACAGCATTTTTAACCCCAATATAAAAGTTACAGAGCCAATGAGATAAACAAGGGTTAGTAGATTCATATAGTAACGAAATAAAATTGTGTGTTAATTAGAGCGATGAGGCTATGGCTTTTTCTTCTTAAACATTTCCAACATACGGTCGGTTACTACAAAGCCACCTACCACGTTAAGTGTACCCAGTACCACCGCTAAAAAACCAAGTATGAGCGCCACATAATTGTCAGGCTCCGCCTTGCCCATAACAATAATGGCACCTATAATAACCACCCCATGAATGGCATTGGCACCGCTCATAAGCGGTGTATGCAGTACACTGGGCACCCTGCCAATTATTTCAATACCCACAAAAATCATGAGTATTACTATAAAAATTATTTGCTCGTAGGCGGCTATCCAATCAATTATAGTTTGCATATTTATAAAATAAGGTTGATTTATACAACAGGTGAAAATTGTGATGCGGTACAAGAGTGCGACGCAACAATGATTAATTAAAGCGAAAATGCCCGGCCCAAAAAAATGTCAGAAAACATGTGCTTTCTTCTTTTTTAATTTTTAATTTCCCTCTCCCCCACCCGCTCATTTACTATTTCGCCATTAAAAGTAATACACGTACCCTTTACCAAATCGTCGTTCCAGTTAAGGGCAAAAGTGCCTGTAGCATCAATAAGCAGGTTTAAAAAGTTACTTATGTTTTTGCCGTACAGTTTACTTGCATCAACAGGCATGCCGGCTGCCAGGTTACTATTGCCCACAATAGTTACCTGGTTGTAGGTGGTTGTTTGGTTATTTTGGGTAAAGGGCGTGTTGCCGCCGGTAGCTGCGGCAATGTCAATAATAACCGAACCCGGCCTCATTGCATCCATCATAGGTTGGGTTATTAATATAGGCGCTTTTTTACCGGGTATTTGTGCAGTGGTAATGACAATATCGGCTTTGGCAATAGCTTCTGCAATACGTTGCTCCTGCTTTAGTTTATATGCTTCGGTTTGCTCAACAGCATAACCACCGGCGGCCGAGGCATCGGCAGCGCCATCAACTTCTACAAACTTAGCGCCCAGGCTCATCACCTCTTCTTTTACGGCGGGCCGGGTGTCAAAAACCTCCACTACTGCGCCCAACCTACGGGCGGTGGCAATGGCCTGCAAACCTGCTACACCCGCACCAAGTATTAATAATTTTGCCGGGGCAATACTACCGGCTGCTGTCATTAACATAGGATAATACCGCGGAAAAATGGAGGCTGCCAATACCACTGCACGGTAGCCGGCAATATTGGCCTGGCTGCTTAATACATCCATACTTTGGGCACGGGTGGTACGGGGTATCATATCCATGCTAAAAGTGGTAAGTTTTTTAGCGGCCCAGTGTTGCATAACCTGCGGGTGCAGTAGCGGCTGGTAAATACCCAGTAACGCAGCAGACGGTGTAAGCAGTTCAATATCGGCATGGGGCAAAAGCTGAATAGCTAATATAAGATCGCTTTTTTGTATTACCTGTACCCGTGCCGTTATGCCGGCCCCTGCATTTACATAGCTATTGTTTGATGCAAAGGCATTTTCGCCAGCACCCTCTTCTACCAATATTGTTACATTTTTTTTAACCAGTAAGCCTACTTGTTCGGGTAGCAACGATACCCGGTTTTCGGGGGCTGGTTCTTTTAAAATACCGATGGTCATAGGCCGTTAAGTTAAATAAGTTTATGTATGGCAATGCAATTTACTTAAACAAAGCGGGCGTAAGGTTAATGGAATATAAAGGCTAAAAAATTGTACCCGCCTGTAATTAAAATCTAATGGAGAAATGCTGCTTTTGCTTATGTTCTTTTCTAAAAAAAACAAGGCCAACAAAAAACAGGTCGATGGTAAGGGTAACCGATGGATGGTTTTTGATAATTTTCCATGCGTTTTCCATAGAGCTGCTCCAGTGGATATCGTCGAAAATAAGGATGCTGTTTTGGTGCGTTTTGGAAAGCAGTGTGGTAAAGTATTGAAGCGTTGGTTCCCTGCGATGGTTTCCATCAATAAAAGCGAGGTCGACTTTTTTGAGTGACGCGATTACATTGGGCAATGTATCGTCAAAATTGCCCTCTACCAGTTTAATGTTGTGTGCCTTCAGTTGCCAAAAATTTAGTTGGGCCAGTGCCGCAATTTCGCTGCTACCTTCCATGGTTATTACCCGGCCGCTTGTGTTGGCCAATGCCATGTACGAGGTGGTAATACCCAGCGAGGTGCCCAGCTCAACCATAGTGTTAAAGTGGTAATAATTAACCATGCGAAACATAAGCTGGCCAAACCGTGCAGGCTTAAGCGACGACTTTGCAATGGCGCTTACCCTGCGTTTGCTTGTTGGCATTACTGCCGAACCTGCGCCCATATCATTAACCAGTATAACGGCCTTGCTTGCCAACAGGTTGTTGCGTGCATTTTCAATTGTGTCAAAAGCGTAAAACTGTCGTTTGTCGTTTAGCACGTTCTTAATAAAATCAAATACAAACGGCGAATGGACTCCGTGCCCACGACCATTGGCAGCAGTTATAAAATACCTGACATATTTTAAGGAAATAACAGCGAGAGAATACATGAAGGATTAAGGTGTTTATTACAACAAAAGTTATGGAAGCCTATTTTTTATCCCACTGCTGAAAGGTAAAATCGAAGGCGTGCTTCTCATCGGCCTTAATTTGCCTTGCGCTGGTAAGGTTCCATTTGCTTTCGTCAAACGTGGGAAAATAGGCATCGCCTTCCACCGTTGTATGCACACGGGTAATGTACATGCGGTTGGCTTTGCTAAGTGCTTCTTTATAAATTTCGCCGCCGCCAATTATAAAAATCTCTTTGGTATCGGCCTGTTTTGCCACAAATAAGGCATCGTCAAGTTTATTAACTGCTACTATGCCTTTGTGCTTAAAGTTTTTTTGTTTGGTTAACACAATGTTTTGCCTGCCGGGTAAACCCTTAACGCCAATAGCCTCGTACGACTTACGCCCCATTATTACCGGAAAACCCCAGGTAGTGTTTTTAAAAAACTTTGTGTCGATAGGCAGATCCCAAACCAGTTTATTGTCTTTTCCTATCACATTATTTTCAGAAACGGCAGCAATAAGCGAAATGATCATAACAAAAGCCTTTTAATGTTAAGAGAATAAGCCGCGAAGTAATTGCATTTAAACTATATTAAGGAGGCTACTGTTGTTTTATACAAAAAGATACCTGTTGGCAAGTTTTAGGTACGTCCATTTGCGCTGTATATGGAAACGGATTATTTGATTAAAAATTTACTGCTGTTATTGCTGCTGTTGCTGCTGTTGCATTTCAAGGTAACTGCGGTATGAGTTTACCTGAACCGGTTTGGTTTTTTGGGTGTAATTAAACACTGGCGCGGTTGCTTCGGCAAACTGTTCGGAGCTGTGGCCCGCTTCTATATCAACAGATACCTCTAATGTATGGTGGCCCGAGCCTTTGTAGGTGCCTTTTACAGGGGTGCAATCTGAAAATTGCCTGCCCACTGCCAGCCGTATATGTTGATCGTTAACCATGCAGTTATTGGTGGGGTCAAGGCCTAGCCAGCCAAAGTTTAGCAGGTACACTTCCACCCACGCATGGGTGGCGCCTGTACCACGCATTTCGTTTTGCTTAGGGCATATATAGCCGCTAACGTAGCGCCCCGGAATGTTAGCCATGCGTAAAAAAACCAGTAGCATGTGTGCAAAGTCCTGGCAAACGCCCGCTTTTAATTTCCACAACTCGTCAATATCGGTATCATTAGTAGTAACGCCTTGTTGATATGCAAAATTTTTATACACATACTGCATAAAAGTCATGGCGTTTTGTAGCGGCGTTTTATCATAATCGAGCAACTGTTCCAATACAACCTTTACCTGGGCAACTGCTTCAAAACTTTCCTTTCCCAAAAAATCTATGTACGGAAAGGAATTTTTTAAACCACCTAAAAAAGCCCATTGATCGGCGGGTAACCCGGTATCGTCGGGCATATTTATACTTATTGTATTCACTTCTACTATACTTTCTATTACCAGTTCGCTATGCGGCTTAATGGCCGAAAATACGCCGACACGGTTGCCAAAATAATCCACAAAAATCTCCACGGCAGGGTTGCCCGAAATTTTGAGCATATGTTTTTTAATTTCAAGATGTTCGTCGGCAATGGGGTACAACATTAATTGGTTGGTACAATCAATTACAGGACTATCGTAGGTATAACGGGTAATATGTTTAACTGTATAGGGCGTCATGAAAGGGAATTATGAGTTTCCAAAATATAATTTGCTCAACGTGCTGCCAATTTCAAAAATTTCGTTTTTGGTTTGCATAAGAAAACCGCTAAGCATTTCAGGATCTTTGGCATTCACATTTGAGTATTTAATATTGTTCATGGTTTTACCAATCAAAAAATTTAACTGGTCAAAATTTTCGGCTACACTATCGGCCTGCAGCCTTTCAAAATATTTAAAAATTCGTTCCAGGCAGTATAAAATGGAGTGTGGAAAATGCTGGTTGTACACTACCAGTTGTAAAATATTATCGGCAATAAAATTACCCTTGTATGTTTTAATATAAATTTCGTAACCAAACAACGTGTACAACAGGTACCGCATAGAGGGGCCTTCCAGTATGTTCTTGGTGTCTTTCAAAAACTCGCCCAGCTTCATACTAACCATGTCGGTGGTTTGAATGGCCCTTTCTAAAAACTTACCGATGTTCATATAAGTAAAACCTTCGTCGCGGGTCATGGTATTGTCTACTGTGCCGGTATACAAAATGCCCTGCCGCATAATCATATCAATGGCCGATACCGGGTCGCCATGTTTTAATTCGCCCGCAATATTTGCATTTCTAATAAAATGGTAATAATCGTTCAGGCACTGCCAAACCTCTTTGGTAATATGGTCCTGTATGCTTCGGGCATTTTCTCTTGCCTGCATTACATAGTTAAATGCCGACGATCCGTTTGCCCGGTCCATAATCAGGTATTCCAATACACGGGATGTATCAAACTCCATTTCACCAATTTCCTCCGGCGAAAGGTCAGTATAGGTTACCAATAATGGCCGCCATCCAAACTCCTGCAACCCATCCTGCGAAGCAATAAAGTTGGTACGTGAGGCCTGTAATATTCCATTGGTACGTTCCATATAGCGGGCAAGCCAGTAAATTGTATCTGCAACGCGGCTCAGCATATGTTCCCTCCTTTTTTTAAATAAATATTTGTTTTGGTTGTTTACTTAGGCGGTTTAGCCTATGCCGGGCCATTTATGCAAGCACCCAGGTATCTTTACTGCCTCCCCCCTGCGATGAGTTTACCACCATCGATCCCTCTTTTAGCGCCACACGGGTAAGCCCACCAGGCACAATATTAATTCCGTCGGGGCCACACAAAGCATAGGGCCTTAAATCAACCCTACGCGGTTGCAACACCCCGTTAATGTAGCAGGGTGTAGAGGACAGGCTTATTATGGGCTGCGCAATAAAACTACGCGGGTCGTGTTCGATTGCCTTTTTAAATTCATCCATTTGTTGTTCGGTGGCACTGTTACCCATTAACATACCATAACCACCCGACTCATTGGTTTTTTTAACGACCATTTTATCCATATTGGCAAACACATGTTTCCGCTGGTCAATATTTTCAAGGTCGTACGTAGGCACGTTTTTTAAAATGGGCTCTTCGTTTAAATAATACTTTATCATATCGGGTACATAGGTATAAATAGCCTTATCGTCGGCCACGCCATTACCCATGGCGTTTACTATGGATACATTGCCTTTTCGGTAAGCCCAATAAATACCAGGTACGCCTAAAATACTGTCGGGCCTAAACACCAGCGGGTCAATAAATTCGTCGTCAACCCGCCGGTAAATAACATCTACCTTTTCAAGGCCCTTTGTGGTTTTCATGTACACAATATGATTGTCAACAATCAGGTCGCGGCCCTCCACCAGTTCAATACCCATTAGGCGGGCCAGCGTAGTATGTTCAAAATAGGCCGAATTATAAATGCCCGGCGTTAACAGCACCACGGTAGGATTGCTCATTTGGCGGTTGGCCACCGATACCAGGTTTTTAAACAAAAGCTCAGGGTATTCCTTTACCGTGCGTACATTGTTTTTGGGCAACAGGTCGGGAAAAATACGATAGGTAATACTTCGGTTTTCCAACATGTAACTTACCCCCGATGGGGTGCGCAGGTTATCTTCCAACACATAAAACTGGCCGTCATTATCCCTGATAAGGTCCACACCTGCCACATGGGTATAAATGTCGTAGGGTACTTCTACATTTACCATCTCCCTTAAAAAATTAGGGCACGAATAAATAAGATGTGCAGGTATGATACCATCCTTTACAATAAAGCGGGAATGGTATATATCTTTTAAAAAAATATTGAGTGCCTTGAGGCGCTGCTTTATGCCTGCTTCAATTTGGGTCCACTCGCTGCTGGTTATAATACGGGGAATGATATCAAAGGGAAATATTTTTTCAATGCCCTCGCCACTGTTGTACACGGTAAAGGTAATGCCCTGGCTCATAAAAAGCTTTTTGGCTGTCTCATCTTTGTGGGTCATTTCAAGGGGTGGTAACCCCTCAATAGCCGATACAAAATTTGAGTAATGCTCACGCAAACCATCCTGGCTAAACATTTCGTCCCACACGCCAGGTTGATGCTGATATTGTTTAAGCAGAGAATTATCTGTCATATTAATTTTTTGATTTAAACAGTAACAGTACCTAACAATTTCCTGAAAAATAGCGATATGGATTGAAAAAAGCTTTATTCGGCTTAAAAAACAATAATTTTTATAAGAAATATGTCAAATGCATAAAATCATCATGTTTTAAAACGAAGTTGCTTTTCATTAATGATTGTTTTAACCTACCGCTAAAGTAAAATGCACATTGTCAACTATTTACCGCTTTGTTGTGTGGTATCATAAAAAATCGTCAACTTTCGGAGGGCTTTTCATAAAGTGCCAGCCAACTATTTTCAATCCCCTTTTCACTTCAAAAAAAAAATTGAATATGCAAATACAGGATTATTTAAACAACCGGGTAGAAAACCAATTGTCGTACTACTCAGCAAAAAGCAAACTAAATAAAACGCTTTACTACCGTTACAAAACTGCTCAAATGTTAGCCGCAGCTTTGCTTCCTTTTATAAGTGCGTTTATTACGGAGTTTGACTGGACAAAATACCTGGTGGCCTTTTTAGGAACCGTAGTTACTGTAATGGAAGGTATTTTATCGATTGGAAAATACCACGAACAATGGGTAACCTATCGCACTACTGCTGAGCGACTGCGGCAGGAAAAATTTTTATTTTTGATGGAAACCGGAATTTATAGCGAGGCCGATGCAAAGCAACAATTTGTAAATAAAATTGAAATGTTGCTTTGCAGCGAAACCACCGGATGGCAACAGATAGTTATAAAGGATGCCGATAAAAAGTTAACCGGTAATAAACAGGCAACGGCCACCCCCGACAGCGGGCAAACTGGTGCCACACCAACCGCCATTAGCAACCTAAGCAATGCCACCACGCCCCTACCCACCGACCCAATTACCGGTATTGCCAGCGAGCCGGAAAATGACGGTACCAGTTACAAAACGCATTAAATACTTTACGATGTAAGTTATTTTGAATTGCTGGCAATTTTATACCGGCAGATTGATCAAAATACCTACATTGGCGGGCCAATTCGTTTTTTAAATATGCCCGATGAGTTATAATTACCTGCCGCTTGATAAAAAATGGCTGCACTTTCAACAAATAAAAAACCTGCTAACTTTTAACCAACTGGTATCCATAACCTTTGATGCACATGCAGGCATATTAAAGTGCCGGGAATACCTTGACAAAAAGCTGTTAAACAAAAACGAATTGTTTTATGGAGTAAATACCGGTTTTGGCTACCTGCAAAATGTACGCATCGATAACTCGCAAATTGAACAATTACAACACAACCTGCTTACCAGCCACGCCTGCGGGTTGGGTAACCATGTACCAATACCAGTGGTAAAGCTAATGTTGATGTTAAAAATAAAGTCGCTGAGCTATGGTAACAGTGGTATACACATAGAAACCGTAAAACGGATGATGGAGTTGTATAATAACGACATTATACCAGTAGTGTATACGCAGGGCTCGCTGGGCGCCAGTGGCGACCTTGCGCCATTAAGCCACCTTAGTTTACCATTAATAGGCCTGGGCGATGTTTGGTACCATGGCGAAATAAAATTAACCAGCGACGTTTATGCGCAACTTGGCTGGCAACCTATACAACTGCATAGCAAAGAGGGGTTGGCCCTTATAAACGGTACGCAGTTTATGACCGCCTACGGTTTGTATTGCCTGCAGAAAGCAGAACAGTTAATAAAAATGGCTCATGCCGTAGCAGCTATTTCGTACAATGCATTTGACTGCAATATTGAACCCTTACACGAAAAAATACAATCGTTGCGAAGCTATAACGGCCAGGTACAAAGTGCCGCCACAATGCGTAAATACCTGCATGGCAGTAGCATAGGCGTTTGGCAAAAAACCGAAATACAGGATCCCTATTCGTTTAGATGTATACCGCAGGTACACGGGGCAACCACCGATGCATTTGACCATGTGTTACAGATTTTTATAAGAGAGGCGAACTCGGTAACTGACAATCCCAATATTTTTCCCGACGACGACCTTATATTGAATGGTGGAAATTTTCACGGGCAGCCGTTGGCAATGGCGCTTGACTACTTTGCCATTGCCATGAGCGGGCTGGCCAATATATCGGAAAGGCGAACCTATCAACTAATTAGCGGGCAACGCAAACTTCCCTTATTTTTAGCGAAAGATGCGGGACTTCATTCAGGCTACATGATACCGCAGTACACAGCAGCTTCTATTGTTAGCGAAAACAAACAACTTTGTACCCCCGCCTCGGTTGATAGTATTAGCAGCAGTAACAACCAGGAAGACTATGTAAGCATGGGGGCAAATGCAGCCACCAAATGCTTGCGTGTGGTGGACAATGTAGCCAAAGTGTTGGGTATTGAAATGATGGCTGCCGTGCAGGCGCTGGAGTTTAGGCGGCCATTGCATACCTCGCCTGTGCTTAAACAAATAGTAGCCGATTTTAGAAAGATAGTACCTGCCAACAATGCCGACCATGTACTGCATTATGATATGGTAAATGCTACTGGTTTTATAACTAACTATCCATTACCTCTGTAAATTCATACCTATCATACATTAAATATTCAACTGAAATGACCGAAATATTAATAGCCGACAGTGGCTCAACAAAATGCGAATGGGCGCTTATTAAAAATGGAAAAAAGAAAACGGTGTTTACCCAGGGACTGAGCCCTTACTTTTTAACCACCGAACAAATAATTACGATACTTACTGTTGAGCTTATGCCCAACCTAAAAAAAGCCAATATTGACAAGGTTTTTTTTTATGGAACCGGCCTTGGCAGTCCCAATAATATAAAAATTGTACAAAAGGCATTGAAGCACCTTTTTGCCACTGCCGCCATTGAGGTAAACCACGATTTGCTGGCAGCTGCAAGGGCGCTTTGCGGAACCGAAAAAGGCATTGCCTGTATTTTGGGCACAGGATCGAATAGTTGTTTTTATACTGGTAAGCGCATTGCAAAAAACAGCCCCGGGTTAGGGTATATTTTGGGCGATGAGGGCAGCGGATCGTACCTGGGCAAAAAAGTAATTCAGTATTTTTTATACGATACTTTTGACGAAGACCTGCGCTACCGCTTTAACTTAAAGTACGAAACCTCGGCCAACGAAATATTGGAGCGGGTGTATAAAGAGCCTTTACCTAACCGGTATTTGGCCACCTTTGCTTTATTTTTGGCAGAAAATCGCGGGCATTACATGATTGAAAATATTATTGAAGATGGCCTGAACGATTTCTTTTTTGCCCACATTATTAAATACAACGAAAGCTGGAAATATCCTATCCATTTTATTGGCGGTATTGCCTATGGTTTTAGAGATGTTGTGGAGCAACTTTGCAATTCGTACGAACTTGAAATGGGGCAAATATTGCAGGCACCCATGAGCGGTTTAGTAAAATATCACAAACAACAAGTTGCCATAACAGCCAAATAAAAAGCCATACAACAACCAGGTAAACCTATTTTTAAGTGGAACAATATCACACATTACTGCAACACATTTTAAGTGAAGGAACGGTAAAGACCGACCGCACAGGTACTGGTACCACCAGTTGTTTTGGGTACCAAATGCGGTTCAATTTGGCTAAAGGCTTCCCAATGGTGACTACCAAAAGGTTGCACATAAAAAGTATTATTTACGAGCTGCTTTGGTTTTTAAAAGGCGATACCAATGTTAAATACCTTACCGACAACGGCGTAAGCATATGGAACGAGTGGGCCGACGAAAACGGTGAGCTTGGCCCGGTGTACGGTAAGCAATGGCGAAGCTGGCGCGGCGCAGATGGTAAGGTGATTGATCAAATATCAGAAGCAATCCATCAACTTAAAACTAACCCCGACAGCCGCCGCATTATTATTAGTGCATGGAATGTGGGAGAACTGGCAGATATGGCGTTAATGCCCTGCCATGCCCTTTTTCAGTTTTATGT
>JBBRUR010000057.1:0-30947 GCA_038247635.1 Chitinophagales bacterium | reverse complement strand
TATCGAAACAAAATAAAATTGTATATTCTTCTGGCCATAATAGCTGTATTTATAATCATCGCAATTTTATTGAATAGAAATGTACGCAACAAGCGTAAAGCAAATACCCTGCTTAGCCAACAGAAAGAAGAGATACAGCATGTACTATCCAATTTAAAATCCACCCAATCCCAACTCATCCAATCCGAAAAATTGGCTTCCCTCGGAGAACTTACCGCTGGCATTGCGCACGAAATTCAAAACCCATTGAATTTTGTAAATAATTTTTCAGAAGTAAATAAAGAATTAATTGGTGAAATGAAGGCTGAATTGGCAATATGCAATTGGCAATAGAAATAGCGAATGATATTGAATCTAACGAAGAAAAAATAATCCACCATGGTGAAAGAGCCGATGCCATAGTAAAAGGAATGCTGCAACATTCGCAATCAAGTACAGGCAAAAAAGAACCAACAGATATCAATGCTTTGTGTGATGAATACATTAGGCTATGTTACCACGGCTTAAGGGCAAAAGATAAAAGTTTTAATGCCACGATCGTAACTGATTTTGATGCAACCATTGGCAACATCAATATCATTCCGCAGGATATAGGAAGAGTGGTTTTGAATTTATTGACGAATGCATTTTATGTGATAGATGAAAAAAAGAAATCTGAAGTTGAAGGTTACGAACCAACAGTAACCATTAATACTAAAAAAGTTAATGATAAGATAGAAATAAGCGTAACAGACAACGGCAACGGCATCCCCCAAAATATACTTGATAAAATCTTTCAACCCTTTTTTACCACTAAACCAACCGGGCAGGGAACCGGTTTGGGATTGAGTTTGAGTTATGATATTGTGAAAGCACATGGAGGCGAAATTAAAATTGAGACGACAGAAGGGGTCGGTTCAACATTTACTATTTTTTTACCTGCATAGTCTAAAAGGCAATTTGACAACCAGTCGCAAGTGTATACAAACATTTTATAAAAGGTTTGAAAACATTGTCCATTTACTTTTTACTACATTGTAAAACATCTTATTTAAAAACAAAACACAAGTGGTGTTAAATCAATGAAAGAACAATTGTCAAAACCGCGCAAAGTAGAAGTTAAATCGGGCAGGCTGCCCTATATACATGATTCCAGAACGTTTGATTTGGCCGACTATTTATCGCAGGAAAACCTGGCCCGGGTACCAACGCAACATAATTGGGGAAATAAAATAAAACCCGATAAATGGGGTTCGCTTGGCAATCTAAAAATAAATAATTGCACTATGGCATCTGCAGGGCACCTTATAATGACATGGACTTCTAATATTGGCAAAATACATAAGCCTGCCACAAAAGCAATTGTGGAAGCCTATATTAAACTTACCGGCTATAACCCCAAAACGGATGGTATTGGTGAACCTGTTGAAGCGTTGAAAGCCTTAAAATACTGGCGTAAAAATGGTGTGGATGGCCGTAAAATATCGGCGTTTGTAAAACTGGCCTTTAAAAACAAACAAGAACTAAAACAGGCAGTTTACCTGTACGGGGGTTGTTACATTGGCATAAACCTGCCCAGGTCGGCCGAAAAACAATTTTATGAAGGTAAAAAATGGACCGTTCCGCGTGGAGGTGCAAAAGGTTTGGGAGAACCAGGCTCGTGGAGTGGGCATGCAATGATAATAACCGGGTATAAAAACAACGAGCTAAGAGCGATAACCTGGGGCAGGGAAATAATTATGTCAATGGGTTTTTGGGAAACTTATGTGGATGAGGCTTATGCCATTTTTAGCGAAGATTTCATTAAAAATGATCATACCCCTTCAAAAATCAATGTTGAAGTTTTATTAATACAAATTGAAAGATTGAAAAAAAAAGCGGGAGATGAGACCATCTAAGTGACTGTATTGATGGCTAAAAATATAGCAATACTAAATGTCGTTAGGTTGTCAACCTGCCAATGCAGCTGTTAAAACTGCCTTAGGTAAAGTTGCCCCGCTTGCGTGGATAGATAAACGATAAATGATTTTTATATCGCACACCAAAACCTAAAGTATTAGCAGTGGATTTGCAGTCATAACATCTTTTGGTTTCAAAACCCGCTTTACACTTTAAAACCAATTTTAACCCATGGTACTTACCGTTCCCTGTTTTTTGGGAACAGCTCCCTGGTTGGGTACCGCACCTAATTTAATTGGTTTTTTGGTGGAAGCTTCCTTTTTCAGCGATGTTTTTTTTGTGGTGCTTTCCTTTTTTTTACTTGTTGTTTTGGGATTTGCCATGATTTTGTTTTTATGTATTAAGAATATATCCCGGCTTTTTAATGCAGAAGCCCTGCAACCGGCGTAGGAACAAAATAAGATTTTTTTTCCTTTTTTTGAATTTTTTACTCCAATAATAATATCAATGTTGATAGGATTGCCCGCTAAAATACTATCTAACTTAAATTGAGTACCAAACTGGTGTCAATAAAAAGGGAAGATCAATTAAAGTTATATCTTACCTTTTAAATTTTAAAACGAACACTATTGGTCGGTCCCGGACTGAATAGTGTAGCTGCCCGCAACGCGAATGTTATGATGGTAAACAGAAATATTAAAGACACAACTGCAAAATCTTTGTGTTGCCTTTTTACTTCGCTGTTATTTCTGGTACTCGTAACGGCGTGTTCCCATAACGCATCTCATAAAGCAAATGTGGCTGATAATAAAGTATTTGTACCAGCAAAAATTACAAGTATTTCTCAACTGCCCGCCCATAAACAACCACGGGAGGTATTTCTTGAAAATGCTCCAGGGCCTGTTTCTATAATAGTTTCAAAGGGCAGCTTACAAACTGCCAATGGCCGCGGGTTAGTAAAACAGGCAACTGCGCCGGTTGTTGCCAATGCGCAAGGCCGGGGCTTTTTTGCTACGTTTAATACCGACAATGGCCTGGCCCTTGACCAGGTTTATTGCAGTTATAAAGACAAAAGAGGCAATCTTTGGTTTGGTACCAATGGTGGCGGAATTAGTAAATACGACGGTAAAACGTTTGCCAATTTTACCACTGCACATGGTTTGGCTAATAATAGTATATGGTGTATAACCGAGGATCACAACGGTAATATTTGGTTTGGAACAGATGGAAGCGGGGCTAGCAAATATGATGGCAAGCAATTTACAACATACACAACTTTGCAGGGCCTTGCTGGTAATATAGTGTTTAGCATTGCAGTCGATAAACACAATAATCTTTGGTTTGGAACAGGCGAGCAGGGAGTAAGTAAATTTGATGGCAAAAAGTTTATCAATTATACCACTAAAAATGGGTTGGCCAACAACGCAGTAAAAAGTATAATTGAGGACAAAAATGGCAATATTTGGTTTGGTACCCTGGGAGGCGGTGTCAGTGTATTTAACGGAAAAACCTTTAGTAATTTCAATGCTGGCAACGGTCTTTCTAATAACAACGTATGGAGTTTAGGCAAAGATACTTCAGGCAATATATGGCTGGGTACGGACAAGGGCACCAGCAAATTTGACGGTGCTACATTTACTCAATACGGCGGTTTCACCGGGCTATCTGACAATGTCATATTAAGCATTACCAACGATAGGCAAGGCAATATTTGGTTTGGATCGCTAAACGGGGGCGTATTTAAATATGATGGAAGCAATTTCACTAATTATACAACCGCCCAGGGCTTATCCAATAATTCTGTAAGAAGCATTGTGGAAGATGCGAAAGGCAATTTGTGGTTTTGTACGTATGGAGGCGGGTTATGTAAATATGCCGGTAATAGCTTTACCAATTTTACAACGGCCCAGGGCCTTTCTAATACGGTTGTTTTTAGTATTGCCGAAGATAAAATTGGCAACCTTTGGCTTGGCACAACTGGCGGCGGTGTTAGCAGGTATGATGGCCAAACCTTTTATAACTATTCAAAAATACAAGGCCTTTCGGATAACGTTGTATACGCTATTGCAAATGACAAAACTGGCAACCTTTGGATTGGAACAGGCGGAAGTGGTGTGAGTAAATTTGACGGCCGTAGTTTTACCCATTATACTACGCTGCAAGGCCTTGCAAATAACAATATTTTTAGTATACTGGAAGATAAAAAAGGAAACCTTTGGTTTGGTACGTCCGGGGGTGGAGTAAGTAAATTTAATGGCAAAAGCTTTACCAATTTTACCATGGATCAGGGGCTGGCCAATAATGTTGTTTTTAGTATTAAAGAGGATAATAATGGTAACTTATGGTTTGGCACTTTAGGTGGTGGTGTAAGTAAATTTGATGGCGAATATTTTACAAATTATACTACCAGCCAGGGACTGGCTAGTAATGTGGTGTGGGCTATAACCCAGGATATTAATGACAACCTTTGGTTTGGTACAGAGCAGGGTTTAAGTGTTATGCTTAAAGCACCAAATAACCCGTATAATGGAAATAGTGCTGACCGCCACAACCCAGTTGCCCACTTTAAAAACTTTACTGCTAAAGATGGACTTCCCAATAATTTTATTACCCAGGTAATAACTGGTAATAATGGTAAATTATATGTAGGAACCAACCTGGGTATTTGCGAATTGATACCCGGCGATACTTTAAATAAAAATGAAAAAAAGTGGGTGGTAGGTAAAGTGTTTAATTCCCAAACAGGGTATCCTGTTAAAGATGTAAATGCAGGCCTGAGTGCAATGTTTAAAGACCGCAATGGTATTATTTGGATTGGCACAGGCAGCGATAAAACCGGGCTGGTACGTTTTGACCCCAACGCGGCCATTAATAATAACCTTTCGCCTATTGCAGTTGACCTTAAAAATGTAACAATAAATAACGAAAATATTAGCTGGAGCGACCTTGATAAAAAAGAAATTAGCGAAAAGATAGACAGCAATACAGTTTCGACAATTATTGTTGATGAGCAAATTACTTACGGACGTCAGTTAAGCTACGAGGAAAGGGATTCATTACGTTCTAAATTCAAAAAAATATCTTTTGAAGGAATTACAAAATGGAATTTCATTCCAAAAAAATTAGTGCTTCCCTATTATTTTAATAACATAGACTTTGATTTTAATGCCATAGAAACCGGGCAAAATTTTATGGTAAAATACCAGTATATGCTTAAGGGGTACGACAAAGAATGGTCACCACCCGTTTACAAAAATTTGGTGAATTTTGGCAATATTTACGAGGGGAAATATACATTTTTGGTTAAGGCCCAAAGCCCTGAAGGAGTATGGGGTAAGCCGCTGGCTTTTGCATTTGAAGTGCTGCCCCCATGGTGGCGAACGTGGTGGATGTACTGTGTCTATATTATATTAATGATAGCAGTTATTTACTTGTTATTTAGATGGAATAACCGGCAAATTATAGCTAAAAAAAATATGCTGGAAAATAAAGTAAAAATGGCTACCATACAATTAAGAGAAGAAAATACGATAGTAAACGACCAAAAGAAAAGAATAGAAGATACTTTAAAAGAACTGGAAGCTACACAGGCCCAGCTGATACAGTCCGAAAAAATGGCAGGCCTGGGCGAACTCGCCGCAGGTATTGCACATGAAATTCAAAACCCATTAAACTTCGTCAACAATTTTTCGGAAGTTAATATTGAGTTGATTGATGAATTAAAAACGGAATTGGCAACTGGTAATCCGCAATCGGCAATTGAAATAATTAATTATATAAAAGACAACGAACAAAAAATAAACCATCATGGCAAGCGTGCCGATGCCATTGTAAAAGGCTTGCTTCAACACAGCCGCACCAGCAAAGGCAAAAAGGAACCTACCGATATTAATGCTTTGGCCGACGAATACCTGCGAATTATTTACCAGGGATTAAAAGCCAAAGACCAAACTTTCAATGCCACTATCAATACATATTTTGATCGGTCAATAGACAAAATATATATTATACCGCAGGATATTGGAAGGGTGTTGCTAAATTTATACAATAACGCTTTTTATGCGGTTACTGAAAAAGAACAACAATTTGCCAACAACGTTTCGGCTGGCGGGCAGGGTTATCAGCCAACAATAAAAGTATCCACGCGAAAACAGGGCCATCAGGTTGACATTTGCATTGAAGACAACGGTATCGGCATTAAATCAAATGTGGTTGATAAAATTTTTCAGCCATTTTTTACCACCAAACCTACGGGGCAGGGCACAGGGTTGGGTTTGAGTTTGAGTTATGATATTATAAAAGCGCATGGAGGGGATATGACGGTGGAAACCAGGGATGGGGAAGGAACGATGTTTATTATTAAACTACCAACCATTTTTTAAACATGAAGCCAATTTTTATGGTGGTATGTCTTTTTTGCCACGTTTGGCTGCGTTTTGCAAACAATGGCAATCCACAATATTTCCCGATAAGGTGTTTTGCAAAATAAATGCTAGAAGTTTAGAGGGGAGGGTACCCCGCCCGGCCTTAAAGGATTTTATTAGTAGTAACTGGGCTTTTATTTATCCGCTTTTTAACGTCCATTGTTCCTTACCAAAAATACCGAAGTCGGCTATTAGCTGGCTTCGCATATACTTATGGTTTGACAGTGCAGTAATAAAACAACGATTGGCGCTCATTATTGAACAATTTATTGTATCAAAAATTTACCTGAACGATTTATTGACAGTCAAATTTGGTAAATTGAGTGCTACATAAGCCGTTTTTTGGAAACGATGCTGTCACGAAATACAGTAGCCCGTTAACAAAAAAATGTTATCGCAAACTTTATTTATATTCAGGTAATTAATCTTTTGTTATGAAAAAAATGCTGACTGCATTGCCTGTTGCGATTATTCTATTTGCCTGTAACAATAAAACAAATATTAATGGCGGCCTGTCCCCGCACGAAACCTTAAAAACTTTTCAGTTACCCGAAGGTTTTAAAATTGAACTGGTGGCATCGGAGCCGTTTATTTCGGACCCGGTTGCAATGGAGCTTGACGAAAACGGAAACATGTATGTGGTGGAAATGCATGGCTATCCGCTTGACACGGCAGGTTCAGGAAAAATAAAATTACTAACCGATACCAACGGCGATGGTATGCCCGATAAAAGTGTGGTGTTTGCTGAGGATTTAAAATTGCCCACAGGCATTATGCGATGGAAAAAAGGCTTTCTCGTAGTTGATGCGCCCGATGTGTTGTACATAGAGGACAGCGATAATGATGGTAAGGCAGATAGTAGAAAAGTAGTACTCACCGGTTTGGCGCTTACCAATCCGCAGCATATTGCCAACACACCTGTGTATGGTTTGGATAACTGGATTTACTTAGCCCACATGGGCAGCATTACGCCAAAAGTTTCGATGATGTTTAGCGACAGCGGGCAGATGGTGCGGTTTGCTGATAATGCTGCTGCGCCGCAGCTTCCACCCAATGCCGACGGACGTAATATTCGTTTTAACCCTAACCGCTATCAACTGGAAATGTGTTCGGGCGAGACGCAGTACGGGCATACGTTTGACAACTGGGGCCATCATTTTTGTGTAGAGAATGCAGATCATATTTTTTTTGAAGCACTTGCAGCAAAATATTTACTACGCAATCCTGATTTGCTTGTGGCAAATGCATCGGATTATATTTCAGACCACGGCGATGCAAGTGAAGTGTACCCCATTACCACCAATCCCGAAAATCAATTACTTACCGATTTGGGTGTCATTACTTCTGCCTGCGGCATCACTTATTACAACGGGGGTTTGTTTCCTCAAAGTTTTAATAACGTCTCCTTCACCTGCGAGCCGCAAAGCAATATTATTCATGCAGATTATGTAACAAATAAAGGCGCATCATTCAATGCATCACGCGTGTATGAAGGCAAAGAGTTTTTTGCATCAACCGATGCCTGGTGCAGGCCCGTGCAAATGTATATCGGCCCCGATGGCGCATTGTATGTCATAGATTATTACCGCCAGATTATTGAACATCCCGAATGGCTTAGCGATAGTGTTATCAACTCAGGCAGTTTGTACAATGGTTCTGATAAAGGACGTATTTACCGCATTACACCAACCAATGCCGCAAAAATGAATTGGTGCAGCCAGCTATCATTAAATAAAGAAACTACCGCACAATTAGTGCAGCATTTAACCAGTAATAATACCTGGTGGCGAAGGAATGCGCAGCGTTTATTAATGGACAGAAAAGATGCACAAACAATTCCTTTGCTGCAAAAACTATTAGACACTACAACTTCGGCAACTGCCGCCGTACATGCGTTGTGGCTGATGGACGGTTATAATGCTACCAATGTTACCACCTTGCAGAAGGCATTAAATAATTCAGTTGCAGGAGTGCGGGAAAATGCCATTCAAATTGCGGAGCTGCATTTGGAAGCGTTTCCCCGGTTAAAAAAAGATTTACTAGCCATGCAAAACGATGCCGATGCAAAAGTGCGTTTTCAGTTGCTTTGCACACTAGGCAATATGGATAATGCTGCAGCGGAAACGGCACGGCAAAAAATATTGTTGCACGATATAGAAGATAAATGGGTGCAGATTGCTGCGCTTACTTCATCAAAAGGAAAAGAAATGGCATTGCTTAAAAACACTATTCCTGCATTGGCATCAAAACCGTCAGAAGGCACTGCATTATTTTTTGGCAACTGTGCTGGTGTAGTTGGTTTATCGCAAAAAGAGGCTGATATAAAAAATATAATCTCCCTTGCTGCAAATACTAATTCACCGTCATCAGGCTGGTGGCAGGCTGCATGCCTCAAAGGCCTAACCACCGCGCTAACTGTAAAAGGCTTTCCACAAAATATGGATGCAGAAAAATTATTGCTTCTTTCAAAATTCGCGCCATCAACTCCACCAATGATCCGCAGTGCTGCAGTTGAATTATTGGCATTGCTAGGCATTCCGCAAAATAATAAATGGAACACAACACTTACGTCTGCAAAAGCTGTAGCAGCAAATGAAAAAGCAACTGAATCATTTCGCGATGATGCATTGAAGCTGTTGGCGATGGACAAAAAAAATAATTACAATGCATTGCTTCAACAAATTATTACCAATGCAAACAATTCCGAAGCGTTGCAGCAAACTGCCATCAACACTTACAACGCACTATCGCCAAAGGCCTGCTGTCACTACATGGTACGCAACTGGAAATCGTTTGGTTACGCCACAAGAGAAACTGCGATGAATGTTTTTCTTTCTTCCACTGACAATACAAATATTTTATTAACTGCAATAAATAACAGCAGCATAGTGCCCGCGGCTATTAGTTGGCCCAATAAAGTAAACCTGATGAACAATGATGATGCAGACATCCGCAATCGATCCCGTAAACTACTTGCATTAGAAACAGGTAGCCGCGATGAGGCGATAAAAAAATACCAGCCTTCACTTGCACTTAGCGGCGATACTGCAAAAGGTGTCGCCATATTTAAAACGGTTTGCGGCACCTGCCACAATGCAAATGGAAAATATGGTTATGCATTTGGCCCCGATCTTGGTACCATCCGCAACCGCGATGCAGCAAGCATTATGACCGACATTCTTAACCCCAACCGTTCCATTGCTACTAAGTACGATTTGTGGATTGTTAACAGAAAGAACGGCGAAAAAATCAGCGGAATCATTGCATCGCAAACCCCGGTAAGTATTACGCTTAATAATGTTGGCGGCGTGCAAACCACCATTGCCCGCAGCGATATAAAACAAATGGAGATTTCGACCACATCGGCTATGCCCGTTGGTTTGGAGTCTTCCATATCGGTACAGCAAATGGCAGATTTGTTAGCATTTTTGAAAAAAAGCAAGTAGATTTTTATACTGATCCAAAGTTTTTTATTGCTTTAATTTTTGCCCGGCCGAATGAAAGGTGGGCCGTTTAGACAAAAGCATGTGGCTGAGAAACAAAAGCGGAAACGAAAAAGGCCCGCCCGCCTGTACAAACTGGCCATACCCTCCCTACCGGTTTATTGGGGCGGAAGGATAGGCATAATCTGGTTACAGGTTTTGCCTTTATTATTGTGCTGCCAATTTGGTAAAGCAAACAAGTTTTTTAGCCACCACCGGCAGAAACTATCCAGTTGCTTGAACGTTTTGCCGGCGTATTTAACCTAACCTTTACCCGGTTTAACGATTTAGAAATAGCCGAAGCGCATGCCATACAGGCCGAAGAAGATTTGGTAAAACTGAAAACGGCAAAAAAGCACGCCGAGGACGCAGTGCGTGAACTGCAGGTTACCCAAAAACAACTTATCCAATCCGAAAAAATGGCCAGCCTTGGCGAGCTAACTGCTGGCATTGCACATGAAATTCAAAATCCATTGAATTTTGTAAATAATTTTAGTGAAGTAAACACCGAGTTGCTGCAGGAAATGACATTTGAACTTAACAATGGAAATGTAACCAGAGCAAAATCAATTGCCAACGATGTACTGCAGAGCAACTACAAAATAAACCACCATGGCAAACGCGCCGATGCCATTGTAAAAGGCATGCTGCAGCATAGTCAAAGTGGCACAGGCAAAAAGGAGCCAACGAATATTAATGCTTTATGCGATGAGTATCTCCGCCTCTCCTATCATGGATTAAGGGCTAAGGCCAAATCCTTCAATGCTACTATAAAAACTGATTTTGATAATTCAATTGGCAAAATCAATATCATTCCGCAGGATATTGGAAGAGTGTTATTGAACTTATATAACAATGCTTTTTATGCGGTAGATGAAAAAAGGAAAAGTGCTGATGAAAGCTATAGCCCTATTGTAACTGTTACTACAAAAGGTTCTTTTCCCTCTCCTTTGGAGAGGGGTAGGGGTGAGGTCACGATAAGGGTAACCGACAATGGCAATGGCATCCCTCAAAACATGGTAGGTAAAATCTTCCAACCTTTCTTTACTACCAAACCTACCGGGCAGGGTACAGGGCTGGGGTTAAGTTTGAGTTATGATATTGTAAAGGCACATGGTGGTGAGTTAAAAGTGGATACGAAGCAAGGGGAGGGTACGGAATTTATTATTCTATTTCCATTGCATGATACTTTGTAAAAAAGTAATCTGGAAATTTTAAGCTGCATTTTTTATTTGTGCTGATAGGGGCATTGCATTGGGCACCTCCCTGCCAGGTTCGCTAAAAATTAATTTCGGCCGCCAAAATAAAATTCTTTTAGTGGTGTATTGTCATTGGCAGCCTTATTTTCTATCTTTCTTGTAAAATTGCTAAAACACCCGTAATGGGTAAAGTGTATAAAACATGGGGAAGCATTATTCAATACCAGGCAGATTGCAATAGGAAAACAAAATGGTACGGTTAAAATATTACCACCTGCAACGATCTTACGCAGGGACCCATAAACATAAAGCCAAAACATGGAATGTGGTTTTGCTTGCATAAATGACCAATGGTTTTTATAAGCTTGAGCAAACACTTAAAAATTTTTTGTAACCACCTAACAAACAAACAAAATGAAAAAAGTCACTCAGTTCAAATGTGCAACAGCATGTGTAGTATTTTTTTCTTCGCGGTAGGGTATGCTCAAACCGCTTCAAATGAAACAGATAGCAAATCGGAAACCGAACAGGCCACTACAGAAAAAGCAGACCCGGTTAAACTAAAAGCAGAAATTCAGGAACTGGAAACTACATGGGCTGTTGCTGATAATGCCATGGATGCGAATGCATTGGCAGCTTTTTATGCTGATGATGCAATAAGCATGTCAAACGGTAAGCCTATGTTTATTGGTAATGCTGCAATTAAAAAAGACATGGAAGAGGGATTTGCAAAAAGGCCAAAAGGAGTTACAAGTTCTTACGACCTAATGGATGTATATGGTAGCGACAACTATGCTGCAGAGGTTGGCAAAACAACCAGGAAAGACTCCACTGGTGAAGTAATAACAACCGGTAAGTATATGGCTATTTGGGAAAAAAGAAATGGTAAATGGATTTGCGTAAGAGACATTAGTAACGAAGATGCCGAAAAAAAATAGGGCAGTTTGGTGTTGCGCCCAATAAAGGCTTCGGTTAAGGGATGCTGTGCAAATAGCATCGTCCACTACAGCCCTTTCTTTATTTACCCTAACCATGCACACACTACGCAAAAAAAGCAAAATATCTATTTTATAGTTTAATTGTTGGTGTTGTTAACCTTGTATAAACGGAAATAGTGACGGCAATAAATAAAATACCACCTGCATTTTAATGCTTATCGTTCCAGGTTTTTTTAATTTTATATAAAACGCTTTCGTTAAAATAACAAAAACCTGTTGCTCATTGCCCACCAGCAGGCATTGCAAAACTTTACATTATAGTGTTATGAAAAATTTTTTTATTACGCTTTAAAAAAGCGTTTATGATTTTTGGCACATAAGTATTTGTAATAATAACAAATTGAACACTTCAACGTTATAAAAAGCCGACACTGCTATTACCTGCTAACCTTATGAATAGAAGACAGCGTTTTGTTATGTTTATGCTGACACTTGTTTGCATGGCAGGTTTGCCTGCAAATGCGCAAAACATCCGCCAGTTAGATAGTCTGAAACACTTGCTATTACCCCAAAAAATTGATACCAACCAGGTAAATCTCCTCAATAAAATTGCTTTTATTTATTCAGCTTCCGACTCAGCCAATACATTTTTATACGCCAGCCAGGCAAACGATAAGGCAAAAGCACTAAACTTTCAAAGGGGTATTGCCAAATCGCTTGAGGCAAAAGCCAACCTGTTTATATCAAAAACCAATGGCGCTAAAGCCTTACAATTGTATAACGAGGCGGCAAAAATTTGGGTTGCCCAAAAAAACGACCTGTTGTACGCGGCCACCTTGCGTAACATGGGGCAGGCGTGGTACGTTATGTCCAGGTATGATAACGCTTTGACTGAGTTGCAAAAGGCAGCTAACATCTTTACAAAATATAAAAATACTATTGGGCTAAGTACGGTGTACCAAACAACCGGCAACGTGTATGTTGGCAAAGGTAATAGCGAAATTGCCATAGAATATTTTTTAAAAGCCCTCAAGCTTGAAGAGATAAATAAGGACCTCGCTTCAATAGGTTCCATCCAAAATAACCTGGGCAAGCTAATGCTTGAAACAAAAAATTATGCTGAAGCCGAGAAGTACTACGGCCAAAGCATACAAACCTCCACCTTCACCGGCGATGTAAGACTTACGGCCATAACCCAGCTAAACCTTGGTAATGTGTACATAACCCAGGGCAACTATAAAAAGGGAAGAGAAATTATACAGGCAGCTTTAAAAAACTTTGAGAAAGTTGGCTTTAAACGCGGTGTTCAAATTTGCATAAATAATTTGGGGGCTATTAACCTGCGCGAAGGCAACTATGATACAGCCATTGTTTACCTCAAAACCTCATTGGCCATTGCCAAAGAAAACCCGGCGCAGGTGGGGCTGCCGTTGGTGCAACAAAACATAGGGTATGGCTACCTCAAATTACAGCAGTACAATACTGCCCTACAATGGTTTGAAGATGCTGAGGCAACGGCCGAAAAATTTGGAGCCGATCAGTTTGCCTTTGGCGAAATTTATAACCACCGCTCCATGTTGGATTCTGCCATGGGCAATTATAAAAGCGCCCTTATTTACCGCACCAAATATGTTGATATAACCGATAAAAACAGTGGCGAAAGGGTTACAAAACAAGTAAACGAGCTACGCACTAAATACGATGTGGAAAAAAAGGAACTGATGATTGGCCTGCTATCAAAAACTGATTCTATAAAATCGCTGCAGTTGGCAAATCAACTGGTGTCCATTAATAAAAACCTGTACGAAATTTCGGAACAAAACCTGTTGCTTACCGCTGCCGACCTTCAACTTGCCGATGATAGTTTACAACTAAGCATAAAAAATAGTACGCTGTTACAAAACAGGTTAGACTCTACCCAAAAAGAAGAACGCATAAAAGATTTAAACAAACAAAAGCAAATACAACAACTGGAGGTAAATAGAAAAAATATTGCCATTGTTACAATCTCGGTTTTTACAGTATTACTGGCCTTGTTGGGTTACTCGTTTTATAAGCGTAGAGCGCTGCAACAGCAAACGGTAATGCAGGTAGCATTGGCCAATCAACAACAGCAGGCAACTATAAAAATTATACAGGCCGAAGAAAAGGAACGGAAACGCATTGCAGAAGATTTGCATGATGGTGTTGGACAGTTAATGACCGGGGCCTGGCTAAATTTACAGGCTTTAACCCGGCAAATACAGCCGCAAAACAGCCAATATGAGTTGCTAAATAAAACGCTTTTGCTGGTTGATGAAAGCTGCAAAGAAGTGAGGCAGGTAAGCCATAATATGATGCCGAACGCGTTGCTGAAAAAAGGGTTGGTTAACGCGGTAAAGGAATTTATTGGGCAGTTAAACACGGGCGCACTTACCATTAATGTACAAACCGAGGAACTTTCAAAGCCCCTGGAAAGCCATGTTGAAACGATATTGTACAGGGTAATACAGGAAAGCGTAAACAATGTTGTGAAGCATGCCGCTGCCACTCATTTAGATATTTCGCTTAACCAGGATGCTGACGGTATTGACGTATTGATTGAAGACAATGGCAAAGGCTTTGATACTACCATTACAAGGGCAGCGGACGGTATTGGCCTGCAAAACATTACCTCACGCATTAATTATTTAAAAGGTACGGTTGAGTGGAATTCCTCGTTAGGAAAAGGTACACTTGTAGCTATACATATACCCCCAACAGCATAATGCCCGCTAACAAAATACGCCTTGCTTTGGTTGACGATCATCAAATTGTAATTGATGGATTGACAGCCGTATTAAAAGAGCAACAAGAAGTGCAAATAGTACTAACAGCCAACAGCGGCGTAAATATGCTTCAATTGCTGCAAACCAACGAGGTTGATATTTTATTAAGCGATGTAATGATGGATGGCATGAACGGCCAGGAACTGGCCAGGGCTGTGCGGAAGCAATTTCCTAAAATAAAAATTATTGCACTTAGTATGAGTGGAGCCGGCGAAATTGTGGATGAAATGATAAACAACGCCGACATTACAGGTTACCTTTTAAAACAAACCGGTAAGGATGAATTAATACAGGCCATTATAAAAGTATACAATGGCGGGCAGTACTTTCAAGCGCAAATTTTGGATGCCCTGGCCGAACAAAGCCGAATAAAAAAAAGTAACACCGAAACCAACCTAACCATACGCGAAATTGAAATTATTAAGCTAATGGAGCAGGGCCTGAGCAACAAGCAAATTGTTACGCAACTAAATATATCCGTACGCACCGTGGAAACCCACCGCAAAAATATTTTTAGAAAAACCAATACCAACACCGTGCTGGCATTGGTAAAATGGGCATATGAGCACCAATTGTTAAAGCGGTAACCTCCTATTTTAAAAACGATATATACCGTATTAATGGTATTTTTTGATCGGTAAATTGCTACTACCATTGCAGCAATTAAAATACGCTATGGATATAAGGCCATTATTGACCGCACGAGAAATGCAGGTGGTTGAATTGATAGACAAAAGCTATCCGAACGTACAAATAGCCTATGCGCTGGCTATTTCTATCCGCACCGTTGAAACCCATCGCAAAAATATTTTTAAAAAAACAGGTTGCCATAACGCATTGGCACTTGTTAAATGGGCCTATACCAATAATGTATTGCCGGTAGCCGGTGCCCAATAAATTTTCCCAGGTCGTTTTCCAAACCAAACAATTAAATTATTTCCTGGTAAAATATACCGTATGGACGGTATTGTAAAGCGTGGTAGTACCTTGATATTTACTGTCTAAACAGTTAACCATGAAAAAGATTTTTACTTGCATTTTGGGGTTGGTATGGATAATTTCAAACGCACAAATTGGTGGTGGTTGGGACTGGGCTTTTAATACCGGTAGCTTAGGTGGTACCACTTATAAACATTTAAAATATAATGCTACAGGATCGGAGATTTTAATGGGCGGGCAAGCCCTGGCAGCCGCCTATTTTGGTTCCACTACGCTTTTGGCTCCACCACAATTAAGTTTTCCCGGTAACATTAAATTTTTTGGAAAGATAGATGCAGCTACAGGTGCGTCAACCATCATTCGTTCTTTCATTAATATTCCTATCAATTTTGACTGCATCGCTACTGATGATGGCGGCAATTTTTATATTGGTGGTGCTAGTGTAACTACAACCGATTTTAATTTTGGTAATGGTGTAACTATTCCTGGTTCGGCTTTTAAAATGGGTGTAATTGCAAAATTTGATGCAGTGGGAAACACCCTTTGGGCAAAAACGTTTCAAATGGGGGCACTTGGGAGTTCTAACAATCAAATTTTAAAACTAGCTGTTGCCAATTCAGGAAATATTTTTTTCTGGGGACTTAATCTTAATTCCGGCAACTCACCATTATATAAATTGGATAATAACGGAAACACGCTTTGGTTTAAAGATGCATTAAATGGGAGAAGTATTGTAGGTAATACTTTTAAAGAAATGTATTTATCCGATAAGTTTATAGATGAAGACGAAAATGTGCATTTGTTTGTTTCAACAAGCAGTGCAAGTGGGTATGCTTTTGATGGTGTTTCTTATCCAATAGCAAATGCATCTGCCGGTAGTTCCACCTTAATTTCTTTAAACGCAGCTGGAACACTTACCAAAGCCCAAACCTTTGCAGGTGGTGTTTCGCATTTTCAGGTTAACCGAACCAATGGTAATTTAATTTTCGGCTGGAATCAATTTTATGCCAACCCTGGGGCATTTCAAAACCTTCCTCACCCTTTTGGTACAGTAAGCCCAATTTATGCCAACGCTTTTACAGGAATGATAGAGACAGATAAAAATCTGAATTTTATAAAAGCCAAAGATTATTCAACAGTTTTAGACAATCCATTTCAGGCAACTGGAAGCGACGTAAAGTTTTTACCGCTACTCAATGGAAAATTGTTAATTGCAATGGATTTTGTTAAATCTGCTGCCTATGCTGCTGGTGTAAATTCATTTTACCCGGCAGATGCTACAAAGTTTGCAAGTGTTATTGTAGAAACCGATACAGATTGGAATATGGAAAAGTTTATTACCGGAGGGAAAGCACCCGGCACTGGTCAAACTTTTATAACAGCCTTTAATGACACCTATTTACTTGGGGCTGGTTTTTATGCACAACAACCTGGTTATGGAACTGCAAACCCACCTTTACCAACCACTTCTTTTGGGAACACCAGCTTAACCGGTTTTAATGCAGCCGCTAATATGACCACTGCTTACGGCAATTTTTCTACCAGTTCCTCTCTACGGTTTGATGTGGCCCTTGCCCAAACTAAATCACCCAATTTTCCTGCCATCCCTTTAACCACCTGGTTGGGTACCACCAACAATTGGAATACTCCCGGTAATTGGAGCAATGGCGTACCTACCAATGCCGTAAAGGCCCTGTTCACTGCTGGTGCGGCCAATTACCCTGTTGTTTTTTCTTTGCCAACAGCGGCAACGTTACAAATAGGCACAGGCGTTACACTATCGCTACCTGCTAATTTAACGTTGGTTGGCGGGGTTAAAAATGATGGGGTTATAGTACTAAACAACGCTGGCTTTTTTCAGGGGCTGGGCTCATTACAATGGAAAGGAACGGGTAGTGTAAACTTTACAGGTACGCCAGTCAGTTTTTTCTACGGCAAAACTTTTACCAATTCCCTGATTTTAAATGCCGATGTCACTTCTTTTTATAACCTAACTGTTCCATCTGTAACATTTAAATCGGGTAAATTAAATTTGAATAATAAAAATATAAGTATTACAAATGCCAATACAACAGCTATATCAGGCGCAAACGCAAACAGCTATTTTTATGGCGCAATAGTAGAACGAAAAATAAACGCTACGGGTACTTACGAGTTTCCTGTTGGTTCGTTTAACAATTTTCAATCTGCTACAATAAATGCCAACAGCCTGGTTGGTGTTAGCAGTATTGCCGTAAGCCGCACCAATGGTGCTACAACCGGCACATCGGTAAACACAATTACAAACGGCGTTTCAATTATTGGTGCGTTAAATGGTGGCTGGTTTACTATTACGCCAAATGCACAACCAACCACGGGCAACTACGGTGTGACCTTAAAACTAAAAGGCTCAAATAATACCTTGGCCGATGTGGCACGGTACGCGCTTGTAAAAAGAGCTAACAGCACTAGTAACTGGACGGTAAATGGTACCTACCTGCTACCAACAACCGATGACACAACGGTAACTATAACAGCAAACAGTTTAACCTCATTTAGCGACTTTGCTATTGGTATTGCCAACAGCATATTGCCGGTACAATTAAACACATTTACGGCACAGGCCAACGGCGCCAAAACACAGCTTGCATGGGGTACCGCCGCCGAGGTAAACAACAAAGGTTTTAACGTACAACACAGTATTGACGGCATTACTTATAATAACCTTGATTTTGTAAATGCAAAGGGAACCTCTGTTACCACAGCTAACTATGCATTTACCCATAATAGCCCTGTAAAAGGTAAAAATTACTACCGGCTACAACAGGTTGATAGAGATGGTCAGCAGCGCTACAGCACCGTGCAGGTGGTTACCATTAATCAACTGCAAACCGCGTTAAGCATATATCCTAACCCGGTTGTTTCAAACATAAGGTTTAATACAAACTTTGCTGCAGGCACCACCATACAAATAATAAATATCATTGGGCAGGTGGTTGAGCAGGCTGTGTTTAGTGGCAATCAATATAAACCCAAAATCACGTTAAAAGGCGTGTATAGGCTTGTTATAAAAAGTAATGGCAATACCATTGTTGCCTCAGTAACTACACAGCAATAGGGGTAAATAATAAAAAACACTTATTTAAGCACCGGGGGTGTGCATTGGCAGCGATCTTGTAATATAGATCGTTTGCCATTTTTTTTACCGGGTTGCACGTTTTATTCTGGTTACTTTATAGCCTTAGTTAGCTGCCACTAAAACAGCGCTCACTGTTCATTACCCTTCTTTTAAAAATAATTTTGATAAAATGCAAGAATAAAGCTTAGCCGAGGAAGACTTCAAAACATACCTGGTTCGTATTATTTGTACAATGTCGCAATTTTTTAATAAGTAAATAGTCAGTTGGGTGCAATAGCCCTTGGCACAAAGGGCTTACTGACTATTTACAATGCACACTTAACCTTACACCTGCACTAACCACCAACTTATATTTTAATGCAAATTTAAAAGTACGATTCTTAAAGCCTCAAAATAAGTTAACCCACGCATGGCAGTGCAAACAAACAAGTTGGATAAGCTGTTTTTTATATGTAAACGCACTTCATTTAATATTTTTTTTGCTTTGGCGTATAAAAATTACATTCAGCCTTAAAACTCAACTGCTATCAATAACTCATTGCCCCTTGTATTTATATGCACGCTGGTTTTTACAGCCTGTAACCTGCAACCAGCCCACGTACCTATGCTGGCACAAGGCAGCGGCTTTGAACAGCCGGTTGTTAAACCCTTTAAGTTTAGCAACTCTGTACCCTTTCAATTTAAGGTAACGGAAGCGTATAGTAAAAACCCTCCTAAGGTTTTGCCATTGGATCTTGATAAGCTTTCGGCCAAACCCTTTGCACTAAACGATTTTAAGCCACTAAAGGCACCCATACAACAAATAAAACTACGTTGGGATAATATGCCCGACAGTATGCTAAATATTGACATTCTTCCTTCAACGCCTTTTGTTGTTCAACAATCAATATTGCCCAAACCGGCAATGGTAAAAGCCGGGCTTCCCAAGTTGCTTCCTAATACTACTACAGGCATTTTGCAATTTAGCGGCGAAGAAGGTTTACCCGGCACCCGAATAACCGCTTCGTTGCTTGACAAATACGGAAGCACCTGGCTGGCTACCGAAAAAGGCCTTTGCAGGTACACAGGCGAATACCTCTATATCTATTCATTTGTTGATAAAACACTTCAGGGCAACGAGTTTGCCGTCATAAAAATGGCTTTGGATCACAACGGAAATATATGGATGGTAACCGGCGGCAATGGCATATATGTAATTGATCTTACAGCAAATATCTTGTTGCATAATAAGTCAAATTTATACAGCTCCGATATTATTTGCGATCATGAAGGGCAACTGTGGGTAAGTACTTACTTAGAAGGAATATTGATAATTGACCCTGAAAAGCAAACGGTAAAAAACTTGCGCAAAGTCAAAGTGTCAAGTAACACCAATGCCATAACTGCTATTGCCGAAGACCGCGATTATAATATTTGGCTTGGCCATCCCGATCATATTGCCATCATTGACCCGCAGCGAAAAAGCCTAAAAAATATTACTACAAAGGAAGGGTTACCTGCTACCGTTGTAGTAAAATTTTTTGAAGATAGCAATGGTGATATGTGGGCTGCCCGGGCAGGTGAGGGAATCAGTTTTATCTCGCTCAAAAGTAAAACGCTCAGTACCATCGATAGTAAAAATGGAGTGAATGGTGTGGCGGTAGAAGTAGTGGAAGACAGCCGCCGGCAGGTTTGGCTATTCAGACGCGATACATCGTACATCCTTAACAAACCACGTACAGCAGTCAGGCAGGTTATAATGGATATAAAAATGGGCTTGCAGAACCTTGTGGGGTCAGCCTTAATTGACCGCAACGGCAGTATATGGTTAGGTACAATAAATAAGGGAGCCATTATAATTGACACCAAAGGACCCTTGGCCGAACACCTTACCACTGAACAAGGTTTAGCCGACAACAATGTTTGGAGTATAATAGAGGATAATCAGGGCAAAATATGGATGGCAACAAGGCAGGGGATAAATGTTTACAACCCGGGTAATGGCAAAATAAGTTTAATTGGTGAACAACAAGGGCCCTCTTACGCAACAGTATCACGACTGGCTGAAGACGGTAGGGGAAATATTGTATTTGCCACTGACAGCGGTTTTGCAATCGTTAAACCAATATTGAAGTCCATTTCCATTTATAGTAAAGAACAGGGCTTTTCAAACATGGGTTTTACAAAATGCACTGCAGATAGTGCAGGGCAGCTTTGGTTTAGCTCATCGCTGTTTGGATTAATTTCTTATAACATCAATACAAACACTTTTAAAAACTTCGACAGGTCAACGGGCTTACTGTCAAATATTGTTTGGGATTATATTACCGACAAACAGCAAAACATTTGGGTAGCAACCGACAGTGGTATTACTGTTGTTAATACCGTAAACAATACCATAAAGTACCTAAGGGTAAAGGAAGGGCTTTGTAATGATAGGGTATATAAATTGGTGCAACGTGCCAATGGCGAAATATGGGCAGGCACTATAAAAGGCATTTCCATTATTAATACCAATAAGTTTACCATTACCAACCTAACCAGTAAAGAAGGGTTGCTGGCCGAAGAAATATATGACATGGCCGAACAAAACGGCGCCATGTATGCGGGCTCCTCTGCGGGCCTGTATGTAATTAGGGAGCCGGGTACTATTGGTAATGATACCAAACTTTGGAGTCTTTCCAACTACGGCAAACGCGAAGGGTTTCCGTATAACGATTACAATCAAAATACGGGCACCACCACCCGTAATGGTCAAACCTGGTGGGGCATTACACCGGTACTTACCGTGGTTACACAGCAGCCAATTGCCGATACATTGCTGCCCCAGGTTACTATCACCGGCATTAATATTATGGACCAGCCGCTATCGTTTGCAACCTATGCATCAATGGGCAACCGCCTAAAAGCAGGCGATACTTTATGGAATGAAACAAAAACAGCTTACTATCTTAAAAATAAATTACCGAAGGACTCTGGCTACCTTGTTAGCAATACTATTCGTTGGGACAGCACAACGTCATACTATAAAATACCCGTTGGGCTTGTATTACCCCACCATCAAAACTCCGTTAACTTTTCGTTTATTAACAACGATGTTAAAGGCAGGGAAAAAATATTATACCGGTACATTTTGGAAGGGGCTGACGACAAATGGAGTGATGCCTCAGACAAAAGCAGCACGAGGAATTATTTTAATCTTACTGCCGGGCAATACACATTTAAAGTAAGCACCCGTGGATTTAATGGGTTATGGAGCAACACCGGGCAATGCAGCTTTACTATTTTGCCGCCGTGGTGGAAAACGTGGTGGGCGTATATTTTGTATGTGTTGCTTGCAGCAGGTGTGATAAGTGCTTTTGCCCGGTACAGGTCGCGCCAGTTACTTCAAAAAAATAACGAATTGGAAGAAAAGATTAAGCAACGAACCATCGAATTGTCAAAGTCTATCAACAACCTCAAATCCACGCAGGCCCAATTAATTCAATCCGAAAAAATGGCCAGCCTTGGTGAGCTTACCGCCGGCATTGCCCATGAAATTCAAAACCCGTTAAACTTTGTCAATAATTTTAGCGAAGTAAATAGCGAATTGCTTGAAGAACTAAAAAGTAGCAAAACAACATTAAATAGTGAGCAACAGGATGACCTGCTGCTGGATATTTTTCAAAACAACGAAAAAATAAACCACCATGGCAAACGTGCCGATAGTATTGTAAAAGGAATGCTGCAGCACAGCCGCACCAGCAAAGGCCAAAAAGAACCTACCGATATCAACGCCCTGGCCGACGAATATTTGCGCCTCTGTTACCATGGCTTGCGGACTAAAGACCAAACCTTACACGTGACCATTAAAACCGACTTCGATACATCCATAGGTAACATTAACATTAACCCGCAGGATATTGGACGGGTGTTACTCAATTTGTATAATAATGCTTTTTATGCCTGCGCCGGGCGTAGCCGAAGTGCGGCCCTCGTTTCCGCGGTAGCGGAAGGTGAATTCAAAAACCCTGACTATACATATGAACCTACTGTAATAGTTACTACAAAAAAGGTTCCCGCTTCCGCCATGGCCGATAGGTCGGGGGGCGGGGGCGTCATAATTTCCGTACGCGACAATGGCCCTGGCATTCCCCCAAACATCATCGATAAAATTTTTCAACCCTTTTTTACCACCAAACCTACCGGGCAGTTTACAGGCCTGGGGTTAAGTTTGAGTTACGATATTGTTACCAAAGGCCACGGTGGAACGCTCCGGGTAAATACAAAAGTGGGCGGGGGATCGGAGTTTATTGTGGAACTACCGTCGTAAACTTTGTTAATAACCTAAAACTGACCACCGCAATGGTATACTAATGCAGCATCCTTTGCGTTTAAATAGTCTACATTCATAATTTTGTTATTAAATATACATCCCACCTCTAAACTGCCTGTTATTAAGCATTTTTACACCGATTAACTTATAGTAAGTAACCTTTGTACATGAAATTGAAATTGGTATCTGCCTGTTTGCTGGCAGCGGTGTCTTTACAGGTAAACGCGCAGTTTAGAAAGTATTCTAACGAATTCCTAAACATTGGTGCCGGTGCCCGTGGCCTTGCAATGGGCGGCGCGCAGGTAGCCACCACTAACGATGGAACAGCAGGGTATTGGAACCCCGCCGGCCTGGTGGGCGTAAAAAACGTTCCCTCGTTAAATTTTATGCATGCTGAATATTTTGCTGGCATAGGTAAATACGACTATGGCAGCCTGGCTATTCCGCTAAACGACGAAAAAAGGGTAGTGGCCCTATCCATATTGCGTTTTGCGGTAGATGATATACCCAATACCCTGTTTTTGGTTGAACCTGATGGCTCCGTCAACTATAACAACATCCGTACGTTCTCCTCGGCCGATTATGCCTTTTTGTTATCGTTTGCTCAAAAAATAAAAGACGAAGAAGATAAAAAATTAAGCTTTGGCGCAAATGTAAAAATCATTCATCGCAAGGTGGGCACTTTTGCCACCGCCTGGGGTTTTGGGTTAGATGCCGGCATTCAATACACCAATAAACGATTAAAATTGGGGGCAGTGGTTCGCGATGTTACCACCACGTTCAATGCATGGTCGTTTACTTTTGACGACCGCGAAAAGGAGGTGCTGTACCTTACCAATAACGATATCCCTATAAAATCGACCGAGCTAACCGCACCCCGCTTAATTTTGGGCGGATCGTATACGTTTCCATTTAACGATAAATTTAGCCTTGCTGCCGAAGCCAACCTCGATTTTACAGTGGACGGTAAACGCAATACTGTTATTAGCAGCAGTGCGGTAAGTATCGACCCCCGGTTAGGACTTGAAGCAAACTATAATAACAACCTCTTTTTTAGGGCAGGTATCTCTAATTTTCAGCAGGCCCTGGCCGATGGCGATACCCTTAACCAGAAAAAAGTGTGGATCTATCAACCCGCTATAGGGGTTGGTTTCAGGTTAAAAAATGTGGTGATTGATTACGCCTTCACTAACCTTGCCAATCAAAGCAACCCTTTATACACGCACATCTTTTCACTTAGGGTCGACCTTCAAAAAAAAGATTAATTAATTGAGGCAGTATGAACATTGAATTAAAACGCATGAAAAAATTTTTGATGATACTGCTATTTGTTGCAGGCTGGTTGGTAGCCAATGCCCAGCAGTACCGCAACGAGTGGATTGATTTTTCCAAAACCTATTACAAGTTTAGGGTGGCGCAAAATGGATTGTACCGCATTACCTCGGCCAACCTGGCCGCGGCAGGGCTTGCCAATACACCCGCACAACATTTTCAACTATGGCGCAATGGGCAGCAGGTAGCCTTATATACCAGCGTAGCCACTGGCCCTTTGGCAGGTGGTTACATTGAGTTTTATGGTCAAAAAAACGATGGTACCCTTGACCGCGAAATGTACCGCCCGCCTGCTTTTCAGCTAAGCGACCAGGTAAGCCTTCAAACAGATTCATCCGCTTACTTTTTAACGGTTAACCCGGTAGGTAATAATGGCAGGTTTTCCCCGGCGGCCAATAATGTTGTTGGAAATACATTGCCCGCCCAGCCTTACTTCATTTACCAGTTGCGCCAAAATTTTGCAGAAAGGGTACACCGTGGTTTTGCTGAGCCTGCTGGTAGTGAATATTTGTATTCAAGTTCGTACGATGTGGGCGAAATGATGGCCACCAACGATATCGGCCCCAATACTCCATATGCCTTTAATATGGGCACCCTGTTTGTAGCCCCCAATGGCCCGGTTGCTACTTTCCGCGCTTCTATTGCGGGCAGTGCCCCTAATTTTCATAATTACCGCATTGAACTAAACAATACCGTACTAAAAGACACCAGTTTTAACCGTTTTGGCGCGGTTATTAACTTAAACAATTCAGTGCCGGCCGCTGCCTTAACCCCCAATACCGGTAATTTTAAAATAACCAATACCACTACCAACAATACCGATCGTATAGTATGCGGTTTTGTAGAACTTAATTATCCACGCACCTTTAATTTTAATAATGAAATAAATTTTGCTTTTTCGTTGCCCGCTGCATCCGCAAATCGGTTTATAGAGATCACTAATTTTAATGCAGGCGGCAGCGCCCCGGTATTGTACGACCTTACCAACAATCAGCGGTATGTAGGCGATATTGCGCAGGCAGGTCTTATCCGTTTTTTGTTACCTGCAACAGCTACTGTTGCCAATTATGTGCTGGTTAGCCAGGCCGCCCCGGCCATAAAAGCAATTCCTGTATTGCAAAGCCGCACCTTTATCGATTTTAAAATAGTTGCCAACCAGGCCGATTACCTCATTATTTCCCATGCGTCGTTACAAACGCCTTTTGAGGGCGCTAACCAGGTGGAAGCCTACCGAAGCTACCGGGCATCGGCTGCCGGTGGTAATTATAATGCTAAAATTATTGATATTGAGCAGTTGGTTGACCAGTTTGCTTATGGCGTAAAAAAGCATCCCTTAAGCGTAAAAAACTTTTTAAGGTTTGGACGTAACACCTATAGTGTGCAACCCAAATTTGCTTATATGATTGGCCACGGATTAAGTTACGACGACTACCGTACCTTCGGTGCCTTTCCACAAGCCGAAAGGTTGAACCTGGTGCCCACCTGGGGTTATCCCGCCAGCGATATATTACTGGCTTCCAATGATCTTACACCAAATATTGCTACCCCTATTGGAAGGTTGTCGGTAGTATCGCCAGCCGAAATTGCCCGCTATCTTGAAAAAGTAAAAGACTACGAGCAGATACAATTGAATGATGTACAAACGATTGCTTCCAAGGCCTGGGAAAAAAATGTGGTACATGTGGCAGGCGGTAACGATCTGCCACTTGATTTAAGGCTTACAGGTTACTTACGCGGTTTTGAAAACATTATCAGGGAAACATTATTTGGTGGAACCGTCACTAATTTTAATAAATCTACCACCGGGCCGGTAACACCCATTGTAAGTGCGCTGCTCGAAAAAAAGTTTGAAGATGGCATTAGCATGCTCACTTATTTTGGCCACTCATCAGCTACCTCGTTAGATTATGACCTAAGCGAACCAGAAAATTACAACAATACGGGAAAATACCCCATGTTTACCGTGTTGGGATGCAATGCGGGCAATTTGTATTCGTTCGATACCGGGCGTTTTTCTATCATCACTTCTTTGTCCGAAAAATTTGTGTTGGCAAAGGAAAAGGGGGCCATCGGTTTTATAGCCAGCACCCATTTTGGCCTCGAAAATTTTTTGGATAATTATACCCGTCAATTGTATCAATCAATAGGCGTAACCCGTTACGGCAAATCAATAGGCGAAAATATGCAGGAGGCAGCCCAAAAGTTTAACAGCTTTGGCTATACTTTTTTGGGGTATATGCATTCCGAACAAAGTACACTGGATGGCGACCCGGCTATAAAAATTAACAGCAGCCCGCTGCCCGATTTTGCTATTGAAGCACCACAAATTCGTGTTAACCCAACCATCGTATCGGTGGCCGACGATAAGTTTTCGGTTAAAACATATATATACAACCTTGGCAAAGCTACAGGCGACTCTTTGTTGGTGAGGGTAAAAAGACAATTTCCTGATGGTACCAGCGCCTTTTTATTCGATCGCAAAATAAGGGCCGTACGCTACCTGGACTCACTGTCGTTTGAAGTGCCCATTATAGGCTCACGCGATAAAGGCGACAATAAAATTATAGTAACCCTTGACGATAATAATGTATACGCCGAGCTATCAAAAACCAACAATACGGCTACTACTTCGTTCAATATTTTTGAAGATGAATTAAGGCCGGTTTTTCCATATAATTTTTCAATTGTAAATAAACAAGGCATTAAACTGGTAGCCTCTACAGCCAACCCTATCGGTACAAGCCGCCAGTATGCCTTTGAAATTGATACTACCGAACTATTTAATTCGGCAGCAAAAATTACCCGTAATGCAACCTCGGCAGGCGGTATTATTGAGTTTGATGCAGGCCTCACCTACAGAGATAGTGCAGTGTATTATTGGCGCGTTGCCCCCGTACCCACCACAGGGCCTTTTCGTTGGAACGGTGCCTCGTTTGTGTACCTTGCTGCGGGCCAGCCCGGTTTTAACCAAAGCCATTTTTACCAACACACTAAATCGGGTACCAGCCGCCTATCGCTTGACAGTGGCAGCCGCAGTTTTAAATACAACCAGGTGTTAAATAACCTAACCGTGGTCAATTCCATTTTCCCCACCAGCGGCACCGAAGACAACCAGTTTAGCGTAACGATAAACGGTAGTACCTATATAGCCAGTGCCTGCGATGGGCCGGTTATTCAGTTCAACGTATTTAACCCGGTAAGTTTTAAACCATGGCGCAACGTTACCACCAATGGCATAGGCTTGTACGAAAGTGGCCCAAGCAATTGTAACCCTACCCGTAATTTTAATTTTGAATACAAGTTTGCCACGGCAGCCGACCGCCTAAAGGCAATGAAATTTATGGACAGTATCCCCAATGGGCATATTGTGGTAGTACGAAATATTGTTAGCCCTACAGTTTCTGTTAATAGATATGTGGACGAATGGAAAGCCGACCAATCTATTTACGGCGCTGGTAACTCGCTGTATCATAAACTGGTGGCGCAGGGTTTTAACGCACTCGATTCGTTTACAAAACCAAGGGCCTTTGCATTTATCTATAAAAAAAATGACGCCGCTACATTGCCCCCTTTAAGCCGTATAAGCAATGGTACATTGGACAGGGTTACCTTGTCGTACGATATTGCTGCCACCGATACGCTGGGCTTTGTAACCTCGCCAACCTTTGGCCCTGCAAAAGCCTGGAACCAGGTAAAATGGCGTGGCATGCAAGAGGCAACCGGTGGCGACGTAGCTTTTGTAACAGTATTTGGTATAACACCCAACGGTCAGTCGGACAGTTTGTACCGCCTGGCAACCACGCAGCAGGACTTTGACGTATCAGCTATAAGTGCTACCCGGTATCCATACCTGCAGTTGCGCCTTACTACTATGGATTCGGTAAACTTAACGCCTTATCAACTACGCTACTGGCGCATATTATACCAGCCGGTGCCCGAAGGTGCCCTTGCCCCATCGTTGGTACTAAATGCCAGGGATACCCTTGAACTTGGTCAGCGCCTCGACTTTTCCATTGGCTTTAAAAACATCAGCGATGTGCCGTACGCTGATAGTATTAAAGTAAACCTGTTTATCATTGACCGAAACAATGTTACTACGCAGGTACAGGTACCAAAACTTAAAAAGCTGGCACCCGGCGATACTACCGCTTTTCGGGTATCGTTGGACAGTAAGTTGCTCCAGGGTAATAATACGCTGTACCTGTTTGTAAATCCCGACCAGGACCAACCCGAACAATATTTGAGTAACAACTTTTTATACAAAAACTTTTTTGTGCGTACCGACGATTTTAACCCGCTTATGGATGTAACCTTTGATGGCGTGCATATACTTAACGGCGACATTGTATCGGCAAGGCCAAAAATTATTTTAAAATTAAAAGATGAGTCAAAGTTCCTGGCCCTGGACGATACCTCGCTGGTGAACATTTTGGTAAGGTACCCCGGCAACAATGGCACCGTACGCAGGTTTGCATTTGGTACCGATACATTGCGGTTTGTACCCGCCAACTTAAGCACGGGCAAAAACGAAGCAACAATTGAGTTTTCACCATCGTTTTTGCAGGATAGCGACGGCGATTTTTATGAGCTGACTGCGCGGGCAAAAGATAAAAATGGTAACCCGGCCGGCAATACCGAATACCAGGTGCGCTTTCAGGTGTACACCAAACCAATGATAAGTAACCTGTTTAACTATCCTAATCCCTTTACCACTTCTACCGCTTTTGTATTTACCTTAACCGGTACCGAGGTGCCGCAAAACCTGCGCATTCAAATTATGACCGTTACCGGCAAAATAGTTCGCGATATTACAAAGGCCGAGCTGGGCGATATAAGGATAGGCCGCAACATAACCGAATACAAATGGGATGGAACTGACCAATATGGAAGCAAACTGGCAAACGGAGTATACCTATACCGGGTAATTACCAACTTAAATGGCAACTCGTTAGATAAGTTTAAAACGATAGACAGCAACGGCGACAATATAAATACTGATAAATATTTTAAACAGGGCTATGGAAAAATGTACCTTATGCGCTAATTGAAAATAAGTAGCTTGCGCCCGCAAAACAGCCGCACATGAACGAAGTAGGGGTAGGTTCAAGGGTAGTAAATTTTTTAGTAGATATGGTGTTGATATCGTTTATGGCCTATGGGTTATACAAGTGGTATTCGTTTTACTCATTTTATTATAACTACAGGCCCTACCAGTATTACGTGTTTTTTTACCTGTCTATATTTTTATTTAACCTGCTGTTTGAAGGTGTTTTAAACCGAACCCCCGGCAAATATATTACCATGACACGTGTACGCACCCTGGCCGGCAAACGTGCTGGCCTGCACCGGGTGTTTGTTCGTAGCCTGGTAAAAACGTTTCCCCTCGATCCCTTTTTTATGCCCATCATAGGCCGTCCGCTGCACGATGCTTTAAGTGGAACCCGCGTGGTAGAAATGCCCTGATAACGAGATTTTTTTTTAGGCCAAAGCAATGCCACCTCTATAAAACCAATGTAACCTACCGGTCAAATATTTCCATAACACTGCCATAACAAAAAGATGAGATGATTCCGGTTTTCCAACCAGGCAAAGGCATTATTATTAAGTTAAGGCAGAAACCAATTTTAGTACTCCTTACCCAATAGGCTGAGATACTTACTAACCCGCAAAATAAAAAAAGCTGCAAAAAACGCTTTAGTATAAGCCCGCCCGGCTGATAGCCCCGCCAGGACTTACGCTGGTTTGAACAGGTATTTGGACCGGGGCGCTACGCCCGCCAGGCAAACGCCGGGGAACAGGCAACGGATGTATCAAAAAAGATAAACTGATTGGCAAAAAAATAGTTTAGGCGTATTTAAATTTGCGACAGGTAAGGTGTTCTGAATTTAATACGCGGCGTAAAGCTAGCTTACGCACCAGGGCAAACCCCTGAAATAATGGTAATTACGTGGTTTAAGACTAAATTTTTTAATAATATTTGTTGGTATTTATTTTCAATCTTTAATTACTATCCGCAATCAGGTTTTGATATTTTGGAACCGGGCTTTATAGCAGTTTTCATTAGTCGTTGCAGCCTGCCTCTACCACCCTGTAGGTCGCTCTCTTATACTGTTGGTAATTTTATTCAGCCTTTTTAATCATCATTTTATATTTAGCATTGAGTGTACCAAACAGCGGATAAACATTCAATCTTTTACAGCCGCGTCATTGTAAATTTATTTCCGCATCCCCTGGGTTTTTGTAAAACCTAACCCGAAGTTCCTGATCCGTAGCGGTGGACAAAAGGACGTAGCCTTAACTTAGTGACATTGCCCTGATGGGTTTTCTAAAATTATCCTCGGGTTCAACCCTTTGAGTCCAATCAGTATTAATTTCTTAAACCCCGGCAGGGGTTAAATTTCAGAACTCCTGACCCCACCCGTCAAAATCAATGATTTGCGCTTCGTTGTTCGCAAAGAAAAAATGACGAAATTTCCGGTTCAGTCAATGCTTTGCGATGCAACTAAAACTTCCCATCTTCCCTTCAGATACTAAAC
>JBBRUR010000056.1:0-31433 GCA_038247635.1 Chitinophagales bacterium | reverse complement strand
TAGTTAGAGACATCAACGCTGGCGTTGTTTCTTCATCTCCTTTTTTCTTTACCAATGTAAACGGCACACTCTTTTTTAGAGCTACCACCGCCGCTAACGGCATCGAATTGTGGAAAAGTGATGGTACTTCTGCAGGAACCGTACTAGTGAAGGATATTTGGGCAGGAACAGGGTCGTCCGAGCCAGGATTATTCACCAATGTAAACGGTACGCTGTTCTTTGCGGCTTCAAACGGCGCTGCTGTAAACGGGCGGGAGCTCTGGAAAAGCGACGGAACAGATGCCGGAACTGTAATGATAAAAGACATCAACGCCGGGGTAGGTTCCTCATTACCTTCAACTGCAATGATCAATGTAAATGGTACTTTGTTCTTTGCTGCAGATAACGCCACCGGCACAGGCATCGAACTCTGGAAAAGTGATGGAACAGATGCCGGGACCATTTTGGTAAAGGACTTAAACCCAACCGGCAGTGGTTTTCCTTTAAACCTGACAGTTGTAAACAATCAATTGTTTTTTACCGCTACAAATGGAACCGTAAATGGTCTTTGGAAAAGTGATGGCACCGAAGCAGGTACCGTTTTACTGCCCGTAGATGGTGCAAGCAATACAAGTCCTTCCTTCCTGATCAACGCTGGCGGAACTCTTTTTTTTAGGGCAACAGTTAGTGCTGCAACGGGGCAGGAGCTCTGCAAAAGCAACGGAACACCTGAAGGAACGGTATTGGTGAAAGATATTTTTGCTGGATCTAGCCCAGGAAATATTACCCTCTTTGCGGCGCTTGGCACTAGTGTAGTATTTGGCGCTTCTGATTTTGATGTTGATCTGGAGCCACGCATCAGCAATGGCACAGAGGCAGGCACCGTTTTGCTAAAGGATATCAATGCATCATCGGATGGATCGGCGCCCAATCAAATGATTAGGGCGGGTAATGACATCTACTTTGCCGCCAACGACCAGCGAAAAGGCATTTCATTATGGAAAAGTAATGGCACGGAAGCAGGCACCCAATCTGTTTTAGATCCGGGTTTGCTATCCCGGTTTAGCTCGCCTTTCTTTATGACGAACATCAATGGTATCATCTATTTCACCTGGGTCGATGAGACTGGCGACTATGAATTATGGAAATCGGATGGCAGCAGTGGAGGTACGGTTCAAGTAAAAAATATCAATCCACTCGGTGCTTCTTTCCCACAAGAGTTTTTTGAACACAATGGCATCATTTATTTTAGCGCCACCACTGCAAACGAAGGGCAGGAATTGTGGCGCACAGATGGTACTGAAGCTGGAACCATGTTAGTCAAAGATATTAATGCCGGCGCTGCCAACAGCAAGCCCATTGGATTTACCCTGTTCAACAACAAAGTATTATTTGTAGCTACCTCAGTAGAGAATGGCAGGGAATTGTGGACCACCGATGGCACGGCCAATGGCACAGTTTTATTCAGGGATATTAACCCCGGAACGGAAAGCGGTATCAGTTTAGTGGGTGGCAAGGTATTTTATGAATACAATGGCTCTCTTTATTTCGGCGCAACCAATGGTGTCGGCAACAATGGTTTTGAACCATGGAAAAGCGATGGTACCCCCAATGGTACCGTCATGCTGAAGGATATTAATACCGGGCCTGCCAGTAGCGGCACTTGGTCCTTTGTCCCCACTAGTAACGCCCTTTACTTTGGGGCATTTGAAAGCAGCACCGGTTGGGAGCTGTGGAAAACCGACGGAACAACCAATGGCACCAATATAGTTGTTGATCTTTTTTCTGGCACAAGGGACGGTTTCGCCGGAGGGCTTGTAGCCAGGGATAACACCTTGTTCTTCACGGGAAACACTACCCCCACTGGATTAGAATTGTTTAAAAGCGATGGTACCGCCCAGGGTACAGTGCTTGTAAAAGACATTGCAACGACTTCTCTTAGCTCACAGCCCGTAAACCTCACTGTAGTAGACCAAATGCTGTATTTTCAAGCAGGTACCAGTGCTGAGGGACGGGAACTTTGGAGAAGCGACGGCACTAACGCAGGTACAGTTTTGGTTACAGATCTCCGACCAGGAACCGCAAGTTCATCTCCCAAAGAATTGGTGAGGGCCGGTAACTACCTCTACTTTGTTGCCAATAGTGCGCAATATGGCGAGGAAGTATTTAAAATTTTAGTAATTGCCAATAGCGAAACACAGTGGACCGGCAATATAAGCACCAACTGGCAGGATGCCGGCAATTGGAGCAATGGCATTCCTAACACCAATAGCGAAGTGACCATACCCTCCGGAAGGCCGCGATATCCGGTAATTACCATAAATACTGTCATCAAAAAACTTACAATAATTAGTGGTGCCTCGGTAGAAGTGGATCCTTCTGTGCAACTAACGCTCACCAACTAATCATTGTTAATTTACTATAATAAGACACGCTTAATTGCGCTCTATGCGGCTAATTTAGCTTCCAAGTTTTTTTTGTCCTGCTGGGGTCTCTCACTCCTGGCCTTTGGGTGGCATTTTGTCCTGCCGGGGTCACCTACTCCTGGTCTTGCGTGTGGCAGAGACCCCGGCATGTGTGCAGGCAATTATGCAGCCCTTTTGTCCTGGCGGGGTCACCCACTCCTGGCCTTGGGCATTGGCAGAAACCCCGGCAAATTGCGGTCAACTTAACTCCTCATAATGAACAGGCACAAACCCATCCATTTTGTTTTTTACGTAAAACCTGGCACTGCTATGTTCATAATCTCCCCAATGTTCTGCCAATTTCCACTTACCCTCATGTAATTTAAATAAATGTAATTTATCTTCTGCAGTAAGAAGGCACGATTATAAATTGGTTTAGCATTAAAACTAACTTTAAATACTTTGTGTTATTGACTTTTGTCAAGTTGTTTTGCTGTTAACCCTTCTTGCAATTGAAGTAAGATGTTATTTCGATTTATTACTTTAAGCCGCTTTATAATATCATAAGCCATAAATCTTTTATCATTCCCAACCAGTTTATTTAAATCGTAATCTTTTGTAGGAAAAAACAACACGCAGTGTAGATGGTTTGGCATAATGGTATATGCGGTAGTTTTGATATTAATATTATTTTTCAGCCAACTGAACCATTTATATACAAGGTCGTATGATTGGATAAGTTTGAACAATGGCAACCATTAATAGCACGTAAAAATAATATAGTAAAGAGTGGGTTGGCTGCTATGGCTTGTTCTTGTGGATATATTTGTAAGTTACGCTTGATTTGCCGTTGATGCTGCGGAATGCAGGGTTGCCCTGGCCGGCCCACAAAGGCTATGAAGGAGAATTAAGCAGGACAAAAAAGTGAATATTAATTATGATTGCAGACATATACTTTACTACATAATTAAACAACTTAAAATTTTATTTGGTTACATTAAAAGTTGTATTTTATTAATTTTGCTGTATAATTTTAAAAGATATGGCACAGATTGTAGGGCTAATGGCCAAAAACATAAAGTGGTTAGGGGAACTTAAACATTTTTCTTAAAAAGAATTTTGTGCAGATGCTGGTTTACCACAAAGGCAATACAGCCATATTAAAAATGGAAAAGTAGAACCGTCTATTTCTACATTAGAAAAATTTGCTACCGTTTTTGAAGTTTCTATCGCAGCGTTTTTTAAAACAGATGACATAAACGAGAAATTAAATTTGCCTTTACTTCAAAAAATTAAACTCATAGATACGTTGGCAAAAGATAAACAACAAGCCTTACTAAAAATGATTGAAATGGCTTTGTATAACAAGCGAAAGAAAGATAGTTTAAATACTTTAATATCTCAATGATATGTACACATTCAAAATACATTTGCACAAAGAAGCCGAAGGCGGTTTTACCGTTTCCGTTCCGGTATTACCTACGGCGAAGATGTGGACAAAGCCATAACAATAGCTAAAGAAGCCATTGAACTGTATATTGAAGAATTGCGGGATAGAGGCGAAGCCATTCCCGATGATAGCAATACATTGGAATACTCTTTAAACCTTGAAGTTGTATGAACCTAAGCCCAAAACACCTCATTAAATTTTTAGAAGAAAACGGCTTTATTTTCAAACGCTCCAAAGGTTCGCAGTAATTGTATTACAACCCTGCTACCAACAAAACGATTATTGTACCTGTACATGGTGGAAAGGATATGAAAAAAGGCACTTTCCTTGCCGTTATTAAACAAGCTGGACTTGATAAAAATAACTTGACCTAAATGTATGTTTAGCGATTTTGGAAACTTATTTTACTATAGAAAATTTCCGTTTTGGACACCAAGGCAAAAGCCCGAATTAATTCGGGCTTTTGCTTTTAGATTAAGGTTTGCCTCGCATTGTATGATATTAAATATTCGGGGTGTTATGAGTATTTTTTTAGAAGCTGTTCTGTTTTTTCATTTTTAAACTTCGCTAAATAGTAGAAGGCAGATGTTAGTTATATACATAGTAAGCATCTTTCTTATTATCTATTTCTTTAACTAAACTAACAGCAAAATTAATCAGATATAACGCTTTTCGTTAAACTTAAAGAAGCAGAAATAAAACTGCTAATAAGTGAACCTGATCCACTAGCAGTTTTGGCAGCTGCTTGGGTTACTGGAGGTGCTGACTTTACTAAAACAATATAAGTTCCAGACGCCGCAGCCTCGCCTATCACGGATACAGTTATGGAACTACCAGGCTCTAACCCTTTAATATCTATATTAGCTATCGGCTCATTGCCTGCATATTGGAATGGTGTATAATGAGGATACCCATCCGTCAAAGGATCCAACTGCGGGAACCTCCCTATCTGCGCATCATAATTCCTAAACCCGTAATCGTACCAATTCAAATCGCCATCGTCAAAGAGCTCTTTATCGTTGTAAAGGTTATTGTTTTTCAAATATCCCTCATACAGGTTGTCGCCCAGCTTGGCGCTGCTTATGCCTGCTATCTTTAGTCCGAACGGATAGGATTGGTCCTCCTCAATAATACGCCCTCTTGTAAATGACACCTGCAGGTTATCAAAAAAGACAGCGTCATTACTTTAATTGCTTAGGTAAACGTACACATAACCGTTTTTGGGTGCCTTTGTATTTACCGGCAACACCATTGGTGCTACGCCGCTGCCCGGCTGCGATACCCTTACCGCCGTACTATTTTCGGTAATAAAATTAAATCGTTTCCCGACTTTTAGTACGGGACAAGCTATCAAAGAACATGATATTGAGATAAGCCCTTGGCACCGAACCCGGCGCTGTGCGGTTGGGGTCAGCAACATTTGTAAAAGAACTGGTGGTATTATTTAGGTTGCTACTTACCTGCAGTACCGTTTTTTACCACACTAGCAGCAGCGCCGCTTGCCGTTATGGCTTGAATAATTGTTGTTACAATATCTCACATTAAACTGTTAGTGTTATTGGTAACGGCTGCCGGATAATAATAAGCGCTTGCATTTAGCACATCGCCAGCCATAACTTTTAGCAGACTGCCGGGGCAAAAATTTACAAGATACGCTTGATTTGCCGCTGATGCTGCAGAATGCCGGGTTGCCTTGGCTGGTGCACAAATCTTTAAAGGAGAACCCAGCAGGACGAAAAAACGCCCCCGCTGGTGCAAGACCACAAAATTGTTGAACCAAACATTTATAGCACGATTGTTACACAGGTACACAAATGCATAGCCATTGGCAGGTACGGTTGATGCCAATAGTTTACATTGCTTTCCAGCTAAAAGGATTAGAAGCCTGATGAAAAAGAGCAACAATAATTACTTTTTCTTTAGTGGTTGTGTAAATAAGCCTGTACGGAAAATTATCCAATGTTATTATCCAAAGGTTATGCGCTATGCTGTAGTAATTTGGGGTCTTGCTAAAAGTTTATTAATAGCCGTTGTAAAAGCAATTTCAAATTTCGCACTTAAGAAATCTGAAATGAGGTGATAATAAGAGAACGCTTCTGAAAAATCGTGCAGTACCGTGTCTTCAATTTGAATTTCGAATTTTATTTGTCTTCTTTTCTATTTTCTGTTTAAATTCTTGAAAAGATAGAAGGGTACTTTTTCCGGATTGATATCGGCAAGTCTTTGGTTTAACGCCTTCCTTTGGTCAGTGGTTAATTCATTCTCATTGAGTTTGTCATCCTCAAAGCGCAGGTCTTCTTTTAACGCATAAAACAACCTCACCTTTTCATCGTGTGGCAGTTCAAGCGCTTGTTCTATTATTTTGCTCATCGGTTTTTGTTTTAAAATTAGTGCAAATTGGCGGTGTAGCAGTTCTGATAAGTTGTTTTGTAGCCGGTAAACAGATAACTGCTACAGTCTTCATATTAATCCAGGTCAATCAATACTTTTAACAACAAGTTGCCCTTTTCACATGTCTCCGGTCGGCTTACAGCCGTGGCGTGTCTTCTTACTTACATATGTCTCATGCCTTTATACACACCTTTTTACCTGAACGTTCAGCACCATATCTTTTGAATACAGTACCTTCAGGCGGTTTGCATAATTCGTTTGACCGCCGCGGCGGATGCGGTCTTTACCAGCAAGAGACCATCTTTTTTACAATATTGAAAAGAACCGCCCATTCTTTTTATTCGTAACACACCCCCAGCAGAACGAAAAATCTTTAAAGGAGAACCCAGCAGGACGAAATCTTTAAAGAAGCACCCAACAGGACAAAAAAAAATCTACAACTAAAATCACCCCGCCCCGTAAGTTAGGCAGTCGCTGTTTCACACCGGCATATTACCTACTATAATATCCCTTATCCCCTCAAATTCCTCCTTTAAAAAAGTAAGTTTCTTGTTCTGCAAATTCATATCGTTGGTCACATCCATTGGTATCAGGTGTATATGTGCATGTGGTACATCTAACCCAACCGTTAATATGCTTACCCTATTGCACGGAAACGACTTTTCGATGGCCTTGGCTATGGGTTTTGCAAAGGTCAATAACTCATGCAGGTAATCGTTGGGCAGGTCAAACAACTTATCAATTTCAATTTTGGGCACTATTAGCGTATGCCCTTTTTTAACTGGAGATATGTCTAAAAAAGCGATGAACAAGTCTGTTTCATCAATTTTATAACAAGGTATTTGTCCCGCAATTATTTTTGAAAATATGGTCATTTTGGTGGTGGGTTTTAAAGCCGTTATTTGGTACATGGTACCCTATAAAAAACAATGGCCGCCTACTGTGGGCCGCCCATTGTACAAAATACTGCTTAGGCGGTAATGCTGTTTACTTTAAATTTTAGTATGCCATTGGGTGCGTGTACTTCGGCTATTTCGCCCACTATCTTACCAATTAACCCTTTGCCAATAGGCGACGATGCCGAAATTTTTCCTGCCTTTAAATCGGCTTCCTGCTCGCCAACAATTTTGTACGTAACTGTTTTTTTGGTAGCCATATTGGTTATGGTAACCGTGGTAAGTACGGAAACCTTGCTGGTATCTAATGTACTGGTATCTACAATTTTGCAGGTCGAAATAACCCCTTCCAATCTCTTTATTTTCGCCTCCAGCATTCCCTGTGCTTCCTTGGCGGCATCATACTCGGCATTTTCTTTAAGGTCGCCTTTTTCCCTCGCCTCAGCTATAGCTCTGGAGGCCGCGGGCCGCTCCACCGATCTTAGTTGGTGTAACTCTTCCTTCATTGCCAAAAAGGTGTCGTTGGTTACATAATTAGTCTCGCTCATAATCGTTTGTTTTAATAGACATAAAAAAAATACAACGCCACATTTTTGGTGCAGCGTTGCATAGTAAAAAATGAAATTACCACATTTTTAGTACATATAAAACCTTTTTGACTTGCGGCGTAAAGGCGTAGTTACCAACATCATTCAACTGCATCTCTTTTATTATTCTTTCCCCAAATAAAATGGTGATGTACTCACCAGCTATGCCTACAGCCATAGCTGCCACAGCTAACTGATTTTTAAATGCTAAAAGTGTAAGGGCGGCAAGTACTTTAACATCCAAAAATGCATACCGGCAAAATAGTTAACGGGCTTAAAACAATCAAAAGCTATGAAACTATTTTTTGAAACACTGCCAGCCATTAATACATTTAAATTGGCCGTTGGCGTGCCTGCCTCTGGCACCTATTACTGTGTTAACCGTTTTAATAATGGCATGGAATATTTTGCAGGCCAAACCTTTACTTTGCCTGTGCAAGGCAACCTTGAAAGCATTAAACTATTTGCCGGCATGGTGTACGGCCAGTCAAAGGCCCGCCTTACCGTTTTTGAATTGAATGCCCAAAACAACGCTTTTACAAAAAAACTTGCTGAACAAACCCAACTGGCAGGTAAACAGCAGCAAGGCCATTAAGTAGTTTTTAATTTAAAAAACCATATTGTAAACAGCACTGGTAAGTATGGCTTTAAGTTATGGTGCAACCACAGGGGTATGATGGCCGTGGCCGGGTGGCCATAAAAAACCTTTAACCATTATAAAGATGGGGAAGAGTGGACCGGCTCATCGGTTGATAAACAAGGGCGGTTTTACCACAACTTTGACCCTGCTTTTAACGCCATTATTGCCCGCGGTGTTTAAATGCCCAGTTTAGCAATAACCACCTCGGCCATTTTTAAAAATGCTTCGTGGCTATAGCCGGCTATGTGTGGGGTTACCAGCACGTTTGGCCTGCTTAGTAAATCAGTTAACTGCTGTTGTTCGGCAGGTTCATGGGTGGCCAGCTTTTCGTTTTCCAATACATCTAACCCGGCGCCCTGTACCTGCCCGTTATCTAATGCATGTATCAATGCCCCTGTATCGGTTACCTTGCCACGGCAGGTATTTAAAAACCATGGCTTTGATTTTAAGCTGTTAAAAAAAGCCTCGTTTGCTAAATGAAACGTCTCGGCAGTCAGTGGCAGGTGCAGGCTTATTACATCGGCATACTTGCCCACCTGCTCCAAATTTGCTTCGCGAACGTAACCGCTGTTAAATCCATCCTTATACTTATCGTAGGCCAGCACTGTAACATTAAAGGGCTGTAACAATTTTGCAAAGGCGCTACCCGTGTTGCCATAGCCAATAATACCCACGGTTTTGCCATACAATTCTGTACCACGGTTTTCGTTGCGCAGGTATACGCCTTGTTTAATTTGTTGATGGCTGCCGGCAATATTGTTCATTAGCGACAGCAACATACCCAACGCATGTTCGGCCACGGCGTTCCTGTTGCCCTCGGGGCTGCTTACGCACTTAATACTCAAACTTTCGGCATAGGCAACATCAATCATTTCCATACCGCTGCCCAGTCGGCCAATCCACTTTAGCTTGCTGGCTTTTGCCAACAAAGGTTTATCAATAATTAGCCTTGTAGTTACTATCAGCCCTTCCATTCCGCCAATTACTTCACCAAGCTCATCGTAATTAATAAGTGGCTCGTACACCACCTCAAAATGTTTTTTTTCAAGCGTTTCAACCAGGTGGTGATGCACCTTTGCAGTAATCAAAACTTTTGCTGCCATATACTTTTATAGTTTAAACCGGGGTAACAAATCCCAGTAATAAAATGTTGCTTCTGTTCTGTTTCCTGCAATATTTATGCAGGTATTTTAACGACAATTTTTTTTATACCAGCTTTAGTTTTTCATAGGTTCATCCTTGCGTCGCAATCCGTTCATCTTTTGTACATAGGGCATCAACTACCTTAGCCCACCTGCCAAACCGCGTGCCCTGTGTTTGCCCATTTCATTCATACATACGTTCAATCAGGCGTTACCGTAAAGCTGGCCTCAACACGGCAAACGTAGTAATCCCCATCCAACCGGCGTTCGGGGCGGGCAGGCCCGTTCTACCCTCGTTAGCCAGGCAGGCTTTTATCTTTTAAATTTTTATCCGCTATTTGGTAAGCTCAATGGTAAATATATAATCATAATAAAAAAGGCTGAATAAAGTTACCAATAGTATAAGTGTGCAACCTATAAAGTCATAGAGGCAGGCCGCAACAACTGGTAAAGAAAGCTGCGAAGCCCTGTTCCAACACATTAAAACCAGATTGCGGATCGTCACTATCTTTTGTATCTATGTCATCCACGAACTTCAAAGTAAATGTCTCCAATTAAATTCTTACAATATTAAAAGCAAAAAAAACCAGCGACAATGCCCTCATCTACCTAAAAAAAACCCGTTGCTTAAAAAGCTACCACCATAAACCGGTCATGCCCGCTACCGCATTTTAAACGTCAGTGCTGCAAAGGTTTCTACCGATACCACCTCGGCCCTTTTTTGAAAAAAATCGTCCTTAAGCAGTTCTTCATCAAACAAACTTTTTACTGCGTTGCGCATTGTTTTGCGGCGTTGGTTAAAGGCCGTTTTCACCAATACAAAAAAGGCGCGTTCACTTTTCATTTCGGGCACATCGTTGCGGCGTGTTAACCTTATTACTCCACTTACTACTTTTGGTGGCGGCGTAAAACTTTCGGGCAACACATCAAACAAATACTCCACCTTAAAAAACGCCTGTATCAACACACTTAACACCCCGTACACCTTACTACCCTGGGGCGAGGCAGCCCGCTGGGCTACTTCTTTTTGAAACATGCCTACCATAACCGGCACCTGCTGCTTCCAATCCAACATTTTAAAAAGTATTTGCGTGCTTATGTTGTACGGAAAATTGCCAGCCACCATAAACTCGTTTTGAAACGGAGGCTGCATCGATAAAAAATCTTCGTTCAGTATTTTGTCAGTTAGCACAGGGTAATTTTTGTGCAGGTAGCTAACCTTTTCCGTATCCAGTTCTACCGCCTTAAAATCAACATCGGGCAATTTTAAAAGGTATTTGGTAAGCGCCCCACCGCCGGGGCCAACCTCCAGCAACCGGGTACATTTATGCTGTTCAATTTCGTTAAAAATGCGCTGGCATACCTGCTCATCTTTTAAAAAATGTTGCCCCAGCGATTTTTTTAACGTGTATTCCATCAGGCCGTAAAAATACACCATTGCACTAATAGCGTAAGCCAAAGGCATTATTGTGTATTTTCGCTATCCATAAATTTTAGCAATGAGTAGCGATATACAAAAACCGGTTATTGGCTTTAGCTGCGGCGATATTAACGGCATAGGCCCCGAAATAATTATAAAAACACTGGGCGATAGCCGCATAGTTGACCATTGCACACCTGTAATTTTTGGTAGCAATAAAACCATTAATTTTTATCGCAAATCACTAGCCGACATAAATTTTAGTTTTACCCCGGTTAAAGAAATGAGTAAGCTAAACCTAAAGCAGGTAAACATTTTTAACTGTTGGGAAGAGGACGTGAGTATTACCCCCGGCCTGCTAAACGAGGTTGGCGGCATGTATGCCTACAAATCGCTACAGGTGGCGGTTGATGCACTTAAAAACAACCACATAGATGGATTGGTTACGGCCCCCATCCACAAAAAAAATATTCAGTCGGCCGACTTTGCTTTTACCGGGCATACCCCTTACCTGCAACATGTGTTTGGCGTACACGACGTATTAATGTTTTTGGTGGCCGATAACATGCGGGTAGGTGTGGTAACCGAACATGTTGCTATAGCCGAGGTGGCAGCCCACATTACCAAAGAAAAAATTATTAGCAAGCTGGCTATTATGCACCGAAGCCTGGTAAAAGATTTTTCAATTAACACACCTCGCATAGCAGTGCTGGGCCTAAACCCACATGCCGGCGACGAAGGGTTGATTGGCACCGAGGAACAAACCCTTATAAAACCTGCCATTGCCGAAGCTAAAAAGGGTGGCATAATGGTATTTGGCCCCTATAGCGCCGATGCCTTTTTTGCAAGAGGACAATATGAAAAGTTTGATGGTGTATTGGCCATGTACCACGACCAGGGGCTTATACCTTTTAAATCGCTGGCTATTGGCGAGGGCGTAAATTTTACCGCAGGTATTGCCGGGGTGCGCACCAGCCCCGACCATGGTACTGCGTTTGATATTGCAGGTAAAGGCATTGCCGACCATACCTCGTTTTTAGCTGCTACCTACGAGTGTATTGATATTATAAAAAGAAGAGCGACTTACGACGAAAACAATAAAAACCCCCTGCGCCGCATTAGCGATAAAGTGTTTGCCAATGCCGAAGACGAGCGAATTGAGGAGTAAAAGCAACTGATCTATCTTTATAATAACCCATAAACATCATGCAATTATTATGATGCATTCGCTGTCAAACTACTACCTGACTGTTACAATAGCCAATAAAGGGGCAGAGTTACAAAGTGTTTATCACCACCACAATAAAGTGGAGTACATGTGGAAGGCCGGGCCCGAATGGCCCAAAAAAAGCCCGGTACTTTTTCCTATAGTGGGCGGTTTAAAAAATGGGCGGTATGTTTTTAATGGCAAAGAATACCAACTGCCACGCCACGGTTTTGCCCGCGATATGGATTTTGACCTGCTATACAACGACAACGATACACTGCGGTTTGGCATTCGTGATAACGATACAACCTTAGCTGTATATCCCTTTCATTTCAATTTTATAATTGAATACAAGCTGGTGCATAACACGCTTAGCGTGTCGTACCTGGTGGAGAATACCGGCGCAGAGACCATGTATTTTTCGGTGGGGGCGCACCCTGCTTTTGCAGTACCGCTGGCAAATAATACCGGTTACGACGATTATTATCTTGAGTTTGAACAAACAGAAACCACTGACCGTTGGCCGCTTACGCCCGAGGGATTAATAGATAATAACCCCACACCATTTTTAAATTACACCATGCACCTGCCGCTGGTAAAAGACCTGTTTATAAAAGATGCGATCGTATTTAAAAACCTGGCTTCCACCAAAATAACGCTGCAAAGCGAAAAGACACCTTTGGGCCTCTCCGTGGAGTTTAAAGGATTTCCGTACCTGGGTTTGTGGGCCGCTAACAACGCCAACTTTGTGTGTATTGAACCCTGGTACGGCATTGCCGACGGTGTTGATGCAAGTGGTGAACTAACCGAAAAAGAAGGTATCAACCACCTTACTACCGGCAGCAGTTTTGACAGAAGCTATGCTATTTCCTTCTTTTAGCAAACCCCTGCAAGCGTAGCTGATGTACTATAAAAATTCGCTGTCGGGTATACCTTTGTTTATGACATAAGAGGTGTATTGAATTTCTACCCTGCCCTTTTTGTTTTTCATTTTACCATCCTTGCTTTTATCGCCGGTATCAAACTCCATGGTAATGCCTTTGGGCAGTTTATAATCTTTGGTGTTAAAGGCAAAAATTACTTTATCGGGCAGCGCATACGAGGCAAATTTGCCATACTCCATAGCCATTTCAAACGTACCATTTTCGCGGGTGGTGGTGCTTGCCTTTTTTATCAGCAGGTTGGGTTCGTCAATATAAAGGGTAGTTAACACCACATCGCTGTTTTCGCTGGTGGGCAACAATTTTACTACCCTTACTTTTTTACCATCAAGCAGGGCCTCCCCTGCGTCAATGGCCATATAATTATTGTCTGTAAGCAGGCTGTTCATGTTAACCGATACGCCACCTTTAGGCAATAACGAAATACCGCCATCGCGTTTTAGCTTAAACTTGTTGGGCTGTTTATAATAGATCTTTACCTTACCGGCGGGTGCCTTAATAAAAGCTACATCGGTTTTCATTTTACCCTCGGCCACGTAATTACTAACTTTTTCAAGTTTGGCCTTTACTTTTTGCACCAATACCGTTACATCCTGTGCATTGGCTGCAACAGGGCTAATGCCCGCCACTGAAACTAATAATCCAACACATAACCACTGTCTCATCATTTTTTTCATTCTAAACTATTTTTACGGCAGTTTTACCCTGCCTGTCTTTACGATAAAATATCTTTTCGTTTAAACACTGCTATCGATGCAATTAGCAAGCCAATAATGTGCAATATTAATACACCAGCCGCTATTAAAATACGGTCGAGGTTTTGTACGGACCCAATAATAGCTACATTATCGGTAGTCACTTTTACATCAAAAAAGCCCTTCCACCCTATCATGTGCGTAGTAAATAAAAAGGGCTTTATTACATTAAACACCGGTATATCCAACGTGCTCAAAATGGTAAAGGCAATAATGATACTCATGGTAGTTACAATAGGACCAATGGAGTTTTCGGCAAAAATGCTAAGAAAAAAGCCAATGGCGGCCACGGTTACCATGGCTATAGCTGCAAAACCAAATGCCGCTAAATATCTCCAAAACACATCGGTGCTTTTTAGCTGTACAATATACTCGGCTTTAAGGTTCAACATATCGCCATTACCAAATATTACCAGCGATAAAAACAAGGCCAGTATAGCCATCCATACCAATAGTATTAAGGTGTAAATAGTGGCCGCACCAAACTTGGCCAAAATAACCTCGGTTCGGCTAACAGGTTTGGTTAATAACAACCGTAGCGTGCCCATATTAGCCTCACCACTTATAAGGTCGCCCGAAATAATGGTTATGAGCAACGGCACATGTACCAGTAATAATTGCAAAATAATGTAACAAATAAGGTAGCCGTTTAGCACCTTGCCCTCAATATCAAGCGATACCGATACATCGCGAAGCATAAAGTCTATATACGTGTTGCCATCCAGCTTTAGGCCAAACTGAATAATGCCTACCAGCAATGCCACGGCTCCAAAACTTATAAAAGTTCGGGGGCGACTGAAAATTTTGTACAACTCAATCTTTAAAAGCTTCCACATGTTGGTTCCTGGTTGTTACCTGTAAAAAATAATCTTCTAACGATAGGCGGGGTACCAGGCTTACTACCGGCACATGCATAGCAGTAAGCGCTTCGTTAAAGGAGGGAATTTGGTTTTTATCCATTTTTAAAACAATAGCTCCATTACGCGATGGTTGCAGGTGTTGTTTCCAGTCGCTTTGCTGTATGGCTGTAGTTGATTTGTCGTTGTCCAACGTTTCTACCTCAATAATTGTATTGGATGGATCGAACAATTCCTTTGCATACCCCTCTACCATTTTAGCTCCTTTGTCAATAATTAGTAGGCGGTTAGCAATCAATTCAATTTCGCTTAACAGGTGCGAGGAAACCAGCACCGTTTTACTCATGGTGCGGCTAAGGCGAAGAATGAGGTTGCGAATGTCGGCAATACCCTGGGGATCGAGGCCATTGGTCGGCTCATCTAAAATAACCAATTGCGGGTCGTGTATTAGTGCAATTGCCACGCCCAGCCGTTGTTTCATGCCTTGCGAAAACGTTTTTACCGCACCATCGGCCCGCTCCTGAAGCCCTACCAGTTCAAGCATTTCAAGCAGTTGGGGCCTGCCAAGCATAGCTCCACCACTAATTTTCATAAACAATTTTAAATTTTCAATGGCTGTGAGGTACTTGTACACATCGGGCTTTTCTATTACGGCCCCTACCTGGCGTAAAATTTCTTTTCGATGTTTATTAAGGTCAAGCCCAAACATGTCAATATGCCCGGCCGACGGTGTAATAAGGGTAAGCAACATGCGAATGGTGGTGGACTTACCAGCACCGTTTTGCCCCAAAAAGCCATACACATCGCCCTGGTTAACCGAAAAAGATAATTGATTTACAGCCTGTATTTTATTGAAGTTTTTGGAAAGGCCTGTTACCTTAATAATTTGCTGCATGGGCTAATAACAATAAGCCGCGAAGGTAGTTTAAACACAATGGGTTAAAATTTGATGAGTACGCGCATTTAGAAATTCAAATTGCTTTAACATTTCATTCGGTAATGTGGCCTGAATAAAATGTTAAAGCAACTGAACAATTATTATCAAATATTTACTTAGATAATACCTGCAATTTTAATGTTTGTCTAAAGCCATCCGGACCCGTAATTTCGAGCTGGTAATTTCCGCTGCTTAAATATTGAGAAGTTTTAAGCGTTAACCCGGTATTGCCACCGGCATATTGTATCGTACTTTTTATAACCGGCTGACCAAATACGTTAATTAAAGCGAACTGGTATTCACCCGCGGCTACATTGGCTAAGCGCAAGCCTATGGTTGAATTTTGTACCGGATTAGGATAAACCGATATGGTTGGTTTTACTGAAGCTATAGCAACGTTGACAATTTTACTATACTCAAAACTTCCATCTGCATAAATGCTTTTGATACGATAAAAATTATCGCCCATAAACCTTTTGGTATCTAAATAGCTATAACTGTTATTATTACTGTTTGCATTTGCTACAGCCGTAATTGAACTCACCTTTAAAAAGGCTCTGCCGTTGGCCGACTTTTGCACCTCGTACGTTTTCACGTTCAATTCGTTATCAACATTCCATTGTACTGCTATATTATCGCCTTGTTTAAAAGCCTTTAGGTTACTGAAGGTTATAGGCAAAACACCGGCTGTTTTAAATACAATTTGAAAGCGATCGGCCGCACTTGATTTTGCGTCGGCAGTAACATCAAAAACTACACTGGTTGTATCATACATACTTATGGGCGTAGCAGTTCCTTTAAACTTATCTTCAAGGGTAGCAATAATAGTAGCCTCCATATTGATTGGTTTAAATTGAAGCGAGTAAGTTTTCCTGCTTACATTAAGCAATTGCAGAAAGATGGTATCGTTAAACGCAATTTTGCTCCTTCTTTCAATTGAAAGAGATTTAGTCTGACTTAAAATCCGAAGCGCATCTGTTGAATTGAAAGATGAAATGGCTTTAGAATCCTGCCCGTCTACCTCATTGTGATATATTGAGGCATAGCTATTGATTACCCCTTCGGATATGGCCGCAGTTGAACCCGTGCCTACCAATAAGGTGGAGTATAACGATGCTATATCATCTGTTGAACCTGTACCCCTGCTGGCAATACCTATGGCACTGCTGGTTTGCAGTTTATCAGTCTCTTTAAAAGTTAACGTACCTGCTGCCTGTTCGGCAAGCATCATAAAGGCTGCACCCGATTGTATGGTGCCATCTACGGGTAAACCACTGGTATTGGCCGTTACCAGGTAGGTTCCATTGCCATTGCTTGAGCAGGAGATCCACTTGCCTACATTTACGCTACCGCTGGTTTTAGGATCCCATAAATAATAAGTAAGGCCAATTCCTCCAACTGCTGCGGGGGTTACATTATTATAGGTTACTGCCCCATTTTGATACCCGGTAAATACCAGGTTATTAAAACTAATAGCCGAGGCATATGGGTTACCAATAATTTGCTTATCGGCAATAAACGATTTGGTGATGGTACCGGTATTGATCCTGCCCTTGGGTTCTAATATGGTTGGGTTTGAATTGATTGCCGGCGTTGATACCACAATGTTTCTGCTGCCGCGGGCAAACAAAAAGTACCCTTCATAATTTGTAATGGGCATAAGTGTTGATGCCAATATTGACCAGTTAAACCCTGAGGCATTAGTACCCGGATAATACAGCGACGGGTTGTTGGTGCTACCCTGGTCGTACCCATCGGCCGCATTGTAAGTAGTGCTTTTGGTAATGGTAGTTCCAAAGCCGGGCCATGGATCAATTGGTGCATTTTTATCACTATTAGATACACCGCTTTGCCAAGCCTCGTTTATGGTGGGTGCTCCTACTGAACTTAATGGTGCGGTAACCAATCTCCATCTTCGCGAAACAGATGTACCGCCCATTGCCAGGTGACGCTGAACTATAAATTTACCAGTGCCGGCATAGTTAATGGCCACACCGTTAATAACTCCTGCTGAGGTTGGTAGGGCAGCAATTGCGGCAGTAACACTATCTTTTGATACAACCGTAACATTGCTGTTAAGCAGGTCAAAGGCTCCTTTTAACAGTTGCAACTCCTTTATTACAGATATATGCGAACCAAGGGTTACCGTATTAGCTGCATTCGATTTATTAATGCTGAGTTTATAAAATGTTTCTCCACCAAAAGCTCCGTTAACATCGCGACTGATGGTAAGTATTGGGGCTGTAATAACAGCGTTGTTGGAGCCTGTAAAATTTACCGTACGGTTATTATGGCTAAATACTCCACCAGCCGAACGGGTCCAGTCTCTTCCAAGGCTAATATCACCGCCTTCTAGTGCTCCCAGGGCAAGATTTCCGGTAATAATAACATCTCTTGCCACTGTTAATGGAGCACTACCCCCTGAGTAGTTTTGGTTTAAAGCCGAACCATTGTCAATTATAAGGTCGTTACAAACATAACCAGGGCCAACAACAGGAAAGTTAAGCGTAGTATTATTTTGAACATATACATTGGAAGGATAGCCTGCACCTGATGTGGCACTTGTCCATTCCAACCCTCTTACATATACTGATCCTGTATTGTAAATTAAAGCCGAACCAGGGCATGAATACGTTGGTGAATTACCAGTAAGTGATCCGCCAGGTTGAAGGAAAAAATTACCGGCGATGGTGGTGGCAGTGCCCACATTTAAAGCACCATAGGTTTCTATGTTTTTAAAGGTAGTAGTACCTGCAATAGTAGATGTGCCACTAAACGAAACTTTGCCAGTTGTGCTTGCTGATGCATTGAAGGTGCCATTATTTGTAAAGGTGGCCCCACTTGTAACAATAAGGTTACCTGTGCCATTTAATTCAAGGCTTCCGCCGGGTGCAATTGTAATATTGTTTGCATATGCATCAACTACCGAAACCGTAACTGTTGAACCAGCAGGAATACTAACATTAACAGGAGTGGTTGGAATGCCACCGCACCAGTTTGCTGCATTGTTCCAGTTGCCTGTTGCACCACCTATCCATTGCCCGTTGGCATTGACTGTTATGGTTGCTATTGAAGAGTTTGCCGAAGGGCAAACACCATTTGCAGCCACTGCACGGTATTGGGTGCTGGCCGTTAAATTGGTTACCGTTAAACTTGTGGTGGTATTGCTTATTGTTGTAACCGAACCAAAACCATTTTCAGACGACTCCCAACTTACAACACCGCCCGAATGGCCGCTTAATGTTAGTGTGGTTGAGTTGGTGCCGGTACAAACCGATGTACCGCCTGCAATTGTACCACCACCAACCGGCGTTACTGTTATTGTAACTACAGAACTGGTGGCGTTGGTGCATGCGCCGTTCTGAACAATGGCGCGATACTGTCTGGTGACGGTTAAATTGGCGGCAGTTAAACTTGTTGTTGTATTAGCTACCGTAGTATTGGTGGTGAAATTATTGGTAGAAAATTCCCAACGCACAACATTGCCTGTGTTACCAGTTAAAGTTAAAGCGGTGGAGTTCGTTCCAACACACACGGTAGCATTGCTATTAACCGTGCCGCCAACACTGGGCACAGAAACGGTGAGGGTAAAAACTGAACTGGTATTGGTATTAACATTAGTAGATTCGGTAACGGTAGCCCGGTACCTATGTCCGTTAACAGGATTAATTACACTTAAGTTAGTGGTAGTTGCGCCTGAAAAATTACCTCCATTGGTTATGGCTGACCAAACAGTTCCGCCATTAGTTGATTGCTCCCAGGTGTAAGAAAGCGTACCGCCTGTGCCGGCAGTACCTACAACAGATAAAACTGCAGTACCATTATTACAAACGTTGCTAACAGTCGTTCCATTGTTTTGAGAAATATTTGGGGGGATATTTATTGAATTTGCATTGTAAGCGATGAAAGCATAATCACTGTTTCCGCTGGGTGTAACCCGCAGGGACCTTATGTTTGCCACATTATTTACGTCAATGCTAAAATCTGATAATTTAAATGCCACCACCCTTATTGGTCTTGTTGCATTACTGGCAAATATACCAGTTGGCACCGCGTTACTATATGGTGTGTTGGCAGTAAATGAAAACAGGTCAAGTGTATAATTACCGAACGAAGTAAGTAAAGTCATGTCCTGCGTAACAGGTGTTCCTACCACAGTACCAATTGAATCTATAAATTGAAAAATATCATTACCCATATCAGGAGCCGCAATTTGAGTAATTAATAAATCCGGCTCGGCGTCTGCAATTTTGGTAACATCTATACTTTGAATTTTAAAATTTAAGATGGCTGATGAAGGAAGATTAGTAACACCTGTACCAATATTTAAGCCGCGGATGCCATCTGTCAACGCATTTTTTATAGTTAATGCAGAAACCCCGGAAACAAAACCAATACTTGCATTTCCGTCCACCCTGGCTGCTGCTGCTATATAAACCGAACCACTGACTAACGACGATCCGATAATGCCAGCAACAGGCAAGGCTCTATAATTGCCTGCCGTAAAGGAAACGCCATTGCTTGCTAATGTGGCATCATTTGCACCTGTTGAATAGAAGGTATTTCCGTAATTAAATCCTAATAGATTATGAGAGTTATCAGGATTGGTGGTATTTGCAGAGGCAGTTGTTGAAGACCAATAGCCGCCAAAGTCGGTAATAATTCGTGACAACGGCAAATACGTAAAGCCTGTTCTGGTAGCTGTTCCCCCAGGGGTAGTTACACTAACTGAGCCTGTAGTTCCTATACCTACAACAGCAGTAATTTGGGTTGAGGACACAACAGTAAATGACGTTGCAGGCGTACCCCCAAAGCTAACTGCGTTTGCACCAGTAAAATTGGTGCCGTTGATGGTCATGGTAGTTCCGGTGGCACCAGAAAACCCTGGTGCTGTCGTAGTATTTGGCGGAAAAGTAGTAATTGTTGGCACCTGCGCCATGCATGCAACTGAAACGAACAATAAAAAAATAAACACTAGGTTTTTCATAGGTATCATTTGTAAAATCGAAAAGTTGTACTAAAATCTATTTTATTTTTTTCTTAAAAACTGCCTTATTGTATTACCTGTAAATAAATGTTAACATTCAAATTAATTAGGAGTGTATCTCTAAAACACTGTGGTAGTGTAACCAGAGGTCCGGAGTTTAAAATATTCACTGCTATTTTGGTACAACCGGATCTGTGGAAATATTTTGTTTTGATTTGTAAATCATTCTTATTCCATATCCAACGCCTGCTGCTAATAAAGAAACCACTCCTCCGTCAAAGGGAACAGCAGTATCGGGATCTGGAATCATATCCCCATCATCAGCAAACAAGAAAGTAAAAGGAGTGAAAACAAGAATAAAAAGGAGTGAAAGTTTAAATACGAATTTTAGCAACATTTCATAGAATTAAAAATTACAATTTTTCACGATAAGCCAAAAGCTTAACATTGAAAAGTCGTCCCGGTTTGAGATAACCATATTAATAACTCCATACTTTAAAAAATATTGTGATTGGAGAAGAATTGTATTGATCGCTTACTCAAAAATTAATAACAGGTGCGAAAGTATTTAACTACCAATATGAAGATATTGCTGCAACGCATCTACATAAGCTTCAAAGCATTGTATTCCCCTGGGGGTAACCTTGCAGGTGGTTTGGGGGTAATTATCTTTAAATTGTTTAATTACGTCAATATAGCCGGCTTCGCGCAGTTTTTGCACCTGCACACTTAGGTTACCGGCAGTGGCATTGGTTTTTTCTTTAATAAAAGTAAACTCTGCCTCCTTTACACTTATCAGCAAACTCATAACCGCCAGGCGCAATTGACTGTGTAATATGGGGTCTAACTCTTTGTACACTAGGCGGTGGTATTAAAAGAAGCCTTAGAAATTTGTTTAAACGCACGGTTGGCCATATAACCCGGAATAATGTAGCCAATAAGTACTGCTACCGCATGAATAACCATTACCAACTTAAAATTTGGAACAAACATGCAGGCAAGCGCAAGGGCAAAAACAAAATAGGCCGCAATGTTAGACGGCTTAAAATTAAGCAAGGCACCGTAAATCATAATCCAAAAGGCATACAAACCAGTCAGCAAGGCAAAGCCAATAGAGGGGGTTATGTATACATTCATAGCAACTATAATAAGTAGCAGCGAAATCGTAAACCCAATATTTAGTTTATCAAATACATCCTTCGTATACGTCCGTACTTTTTTTGTACGCTTTAATACCAGCGCTTTAACAATAGTAAATAGAAGCAACCCAATGGCTATAATTTTAAAAACATTCCAAAAAAAGAAGGTGCTGTACCAATTATACTGTAAGTTGACTATGGTAAGTACCGAGGCCGCAAACAACAACCATCCCCAAAGTATCCAGCCAATACCATCGTCTTTTTGATCTTGTTTGGCCGCATATATCATTTGCTGAATTATAGCAAGGCTGTCGTGCCCGGTAAGGTTCTCGTCGCGTTCGTTCATCTCTTATTATTTAATTTTTGGGGGGCTTAGCCGTTTCACACTATTTTATTTTCGTCAGGCAAAAACAACCTGTTGCTTTTGCTTAAAACTGTTGCGCAATAAAAGGCCGGGTACAATGTAACTGATTAAAATAGCAACGGAGGCTATCAATATCTGGTTTTCGTACGAAAGGTAAACGGCCAGCCCAGCCAATACAAAGCAGGTAATACCACCGGCAATCAACGGCTTAAACCTAAGCAGCGAGCCCGATACCGAGGTGCCTATACCATAAAATAAAATGTAAAAAGGAAAACAATACTGCCATCCAATTTTTGAAAAAATGATAGCCAATATTAAAAACGAAAATCCAACAGCCGTCCATAAATAACTATTGGCCTCGCTTACAAAGGTTTTTACTTTTTGTTTTTTGCTATCGCGAATCAAAAAAACCACGTGAAATAACAGGGCAACCGGCGTAATAAACCAGGCATAATAGTGATGCTCATATTTTACAACCGCCATTAACACATATTGGGTAAGGCAACCCAGCATGGTTGTCCAACCCCACAATAAAAAGTAGTGGCTACTGTCGCTAATGGCATGCTTGGTTGTTTCTATCATGCTTTTAATAATGGCAAGGCTTTCTGCCGGGTCAAAAATTGGTGGATCGTTGGTCATTTCTAAAAATTTATAAGCGGTAGCGATTATGCTTTGCTACCGCCATTAAAAATTATTTGCACTGTTCAAGCATTTCCTTTGCCTGCTCTTTACCCCAGTTTGGGTATAGTTTATCTTTTGGCTGGTAGGTTTCAAACAACGCAACCGATTTTTCAAACAATGGTTTTGCATTGGCCTTTCCACCACCAAACTGTTCGGGGGTGCCAAATAAACCTTGTCCCTCCAGGTAATAAATGCGCGGGTTTTTGTCATCTACCTTTTTTGCCATGGCCAGTGCCTGTGCGCACTGCGCACCATAGGTTTGCCAGCGTGTCATAGGGTCTACTATCATGTGTATAGTGCCGGTCATGTTACGGGCAATATATATTTCGGCATTGTTGGGCGATAGTGCCTCAGCCTTATCCAACAGCTTTTCAGCCTCGGTAGCTACTTCATCTTTTTGATCGTTTGGCACTTCAAACCCCCTGAATATTTGCGTTAGCCCCGCATAATAAAAGGGCAGCCACTGTGTTTTTTCGGCATTGGCTATACGCTCAAAGTTGGCCGAAGCTGCCTGAAATTCGGGACCGGTTTTAGCATCTTTCATTTTAACCAGCGCACCTTCCATGGCAGCAGCATATTTTTCGCTTTGGGCAAAAGTGCTGCCAGCCATCAAAACCATCATTGTAAAAACCATTACTTTTTTCATTTTTTATCCTTTTTAATTTTTAATAATAGCGAGAGTGATTCTTTACTTTTAAATTTTAAATTTTTACTCCTTACTTCTAACTCCTTACTCCTAACTCCTTACTTCTTACTACTTACTACTAACTACTAACTACTTACTCCTTACTCCTAACTTCTTACTTCTTACTTCTTACTTCTCCCCCTCTCACATCTCACATCTCACTCCTTACTCCTCACTCCTTACTCCTTACTCCTTACTCCTTACTCCTAACTTCTTACTTCTTACTCCTTACTCCTTACTCCTAACTTCTTACTTCTTACTTCTTACTTCTCACTTCTCCCCTCTCACATCTCACATCTCCCCTCTCACATCTCACATCTCACATCTCACATCTCACTTCTCCCCTCTCACATCTCACATCTCACTCCTTACTTCTGACTTCTCCCCTCTCACTTCTCCCCTTCTCACTTCTCACTTCTCACTTCTCACTCCTAAAGATTACCATTAATCGCATCCTGGCTTCTATCTACCCCCCAGCTTAAAAAGCAGCCAATAAAAAAGAATTGTTTGGCTGGTGGTGTAACCGCGTCTTTACGCAATCCATTGTACGAATAGTTATAGCCGAAAACCTGGTTTTGGTTTAGCACATTGGTTACGCTGGCTACCAGTACAATAAAGGTTTTGGAGTTTGGCTTACCAAGGTTGGGCAACCAGTTTACACTAAAGCCTACGTTATGAAAATCAATTGTTTCTCCCCTGTCGTTAATAATGTATTTATTGTCGCTTGGCCGGTATTGAAAATTATAATAAGGCCTGCCCGTAGCATACGTATAGGTAAAGTTGAAGCCGGTTTTAATAGAAGTATAAAACTTTTTGGTTACTACATTAAGCGTATGTGGCGTGGCAAAAGTTGGTTGTAATTCCCGTGGATAATTTAAAAAATCGCGTTTGGTATCCAGGTACGAGTAACTGATCCAATAATCCAGGCCCTTTATCGATTTTTTATCGCGCCAAAAAAATTCAATACCCTGGGCATAACCGCTACCATTATTATTGTTAACAGGAAAGGTTTTTACCAGGTCGTCGTATTTTTTGAAGTAGGCTTCTGCCCTAAAGGTTCGGTCAAGATCGCTTTTAATATAGTTAACCAGGTAATGCGTGGCCTTGGTGTATCCTAAATTGGTGCTTTGTATTAACTGGGCGTTTTCGGGTTTTTGGTAAAAGGTACCAAATGCAGCACTCATTTGTCCGCCCTTACCCACTCGGTATGCCAGCGAAATACGGGGAGCAAGGTTGGCCTTTTGTATAATGGATGAATATTCATATCTAGCCCCAACTTTTGCCGCAAGATCGTTGGTCACTACCAATTCCGTTTCGGCAAACACGGCATTAAAATTATCTTTTAGTACGGAAGTAAAAGTATTGAAGGAGCTTTTTTGATAGCTATACCAATATTCACTACCTACTCTTAATGTGCTAATGCCAAACAACCGCTTCTCAAAAACAGCCCTTAATTGGGTCAGGTCAGCGCGGTTTTTTAATTTAAAATTTTTATCATCTATAAAAGACAGCCCGGTGCTTTTTGGGTTGTTTTGTTGGTCAACGATCTGCTGATTAATATTATCGAGGTTATTACTGTAACTAAAGGCCAAATTCATTTTCCAGCCTTTGCCTATGTTTTCGCGCCAGCTAAGGTTGTTATACCAGTTAAAGTTATCCAACTGAAAAGCGTCTTTTAAAGTAAAGCTGTCAATATCGGGCCTGCGCAAACCCAACTTTCCTGTACCTAAGCTGGTATAATATTTTACCATACCGCCGCCTTTTGTTTTAAATCGAAAGTTTGCTTCGGTATTTTGAAATTCGGGCGTTTTAAAATAATCGGGTGTTTGCTTTACCAGTTTAAAATATAAACCCAGGTTGGTGTATCCGGTATTAATGCCCCAGCTCGATTTTTTATTTTTTGCTAAACCCTGGTAGCCAGCCCCCGTAAACAAGGGTGTTATGGAGGCACTGGCTTGCGATTCTTCAGGCAGGTCAATGCTTTCCAGCAACAATACCGAGCTTAACGCCTGTCCATATAAGGCTGAGTACCCGCCGGTACTAAACACAGTGCCTTTAAACAGGAAAGGCGAAAAACGGCCGCGGCTGGCTATATCGGGCGTGCTGCTAAAAAATGGATTGTTTACCACCGTACCATCAATAATCTGTTTGGTTTCGTAGCCGGCACCGCCTCTTACAAACAAACCTTCCTGCTCGCCTACCTGTTGGGCACCGGGCAAGGTTTTAATCGCATTAGTAATATCGCCATTGGCGCCACCTACGGTTACAATATCAATATTGTTTAAAACAGTAGCTGCTTGTTTTTTATCGCCGGCGGCAAAACTGCCCGCTGTTACAGTTACTGCACGTAGTTCGTCCAGTTTTTCTTTTAAAAAAATATCAAACGTTAAAGGCGCATCAGCAATGGTTATTTCCTGCAATACCTCTCTAAACCCTACGCTCGAAAACACTAGTATTTGCCTGCCCTTATCAGTGGTAGTAAAAGTATATTTTCCGAGGCTGTCGGAGGTAGCACCATCGTAACTGTCTTTAATAGCAATGCTGACACCCGGTATTCCATTGCCCCTGTTATCTTTAATAGTTCCCCAAATTTTTACCTGCGAATAAACACCGGATGTAGTGAAAAGAAAGGTAATAAAAAGTAAAATCTGTCTCATTTAATCTGTTTTGCTCAACAAACGTAAAGTAGTTTATTTTATAAACCAAACTAATGTCACAAATTTTTTTCCCAACTGGATGAGTGGCAAAATTGGGGCGGTGAATGCCGTTATTATGCCGGTAAAACAGAGAAGAAAAATTAAGGTTTATTTCAAATGATTATAAAAAATACGATTGGCAGGGAACTATATAATTCAATAATAAGGCGCAAAAATGCACCCTCATTGGCAACCAGGTTGTACTGCTGGCCTCAATCGTTTGTAATCTAGCTGGGTTGGGAATATCGTTAAGGTCGTTAAAACTGCCTGCGGTACATTCACCAGGTTCTTTGGCGGTGGTATAAAGCCCCGCTGCCAACAAATATAATCCATCAGCATTGTTTGCCTTGCCCGGCGCAACGGAGCCTTCTGCGAAAGTTATTTTTTCACTACCGATAACAAATGATAAACCAGCGTAGTTGGTGGAGCCAATAACTACTGCCGAAGTACCATCGGCGTTATTTTTGCTGCCCAATACCAATGGCATTGTAGCCGCTTGCCCTGTTTCGGCGACCCGCGCTTATTCAATATTCGCCCGCGGCCTCGTTGTCGACACCACTGGCAAATGATAAATGGCCCGGTTTAGCCTGCCATTGGTTGCCACTTATATGGCCTGCCCTAAATACACTTAACTCCGGAAACCACATCATTCGGGTACCAGCGTCAGTAACCGGCAGATCAACAACTGTAGGGGTCGGGGGCAAAGCCGAGGCCCCCGCAAACAATACTGACCTATCTTTTACATTAAGCGCAGCAAAGGAAGATGGTGTACCAATGCCTATTTGTCCATTTTTTAAAATAGTTAACACATTGATACTTGCATTAAAGTTGCCGTTACCCACCTGAAAAATTCTATCGCCCGATGTAGAAATGCCCGCATCCGGCACATCGGCTATATCGTTCCAAAGCCCGGCAGTAAATCCACCTCCCGCCTTTACTATTGGCTTCCCGCCTGTGGCAAAAAAATAACTGCCGCTGGCAATGGTACTTCCCCCCGTAGTAAAAGCCGCCAACCCTGTTGAATTAGTAAACTGCCCGGTGCTAAAACACGCATCGCCACGGGCGTTAGAGCTACTACCAGCGCTTAGCGAATATTGCCCGCTGGCTTTTGTATTATACCCTGTACTTAACGACATAACTCCGCCGGCAGTGGTTTCATATCCCACACTGGTTAAATAGTTTGAGTGCCGAAGTGCTAAACCCAAGGGCCACCGAAGCAATACCTTTTGCTATCGTATAAAATCCTGCTGCAAACGAAAGCAGGCCAATAGAATCGCGGTTCCAGTTAACCCCACCTATGTACCCTGCCCTAAAAGCGCCCAATGAAGGAAACCAAAACATACGGGTACCGGCACCCTAAACAGGTGGATTTACGGTGGTACTTAATGCAGGCACATTATTGGGGCCGGAGCATAATACCGCGCCATAGGTAACGTAACCGGGCTGCAGGCCTGGTAGTGCCAAAACCAACATTTTGCGCGGTTATTTTTTTTATCGCTACAATCAGCAGGCAACAAAGCAGCCTATTATTTTTCATATTACGCTTTTATTTTTTTTATGAATAAAAAGGGTTTTACTTTTTTAGCCTGCATTGGTTAAAGGCAATACTGCCTATAGTAAGCTGGCTGATATTTACAAATAAGTCATTATTTACACTATCTGTCAATTGCCATTTTACTACCCTGCCATGGTTGTTAAAAAACCGTGTACTTAGTTTTAAACCAATACCCCCGGTACTCAAAAATTTAATTGATCGGTGGCAGAATTAGCTACTACATTAACTGATTTTTTTGTGACTGGCAAACGGTAATACAATTGCACCAAAAAACCCTACCTATCCGCCAAAAAAGGTTTATTTAACCCCTAAAAAATTATTGCCAATTGATTTGCCTGTCATGCGCTGTTATTTACTGTAATGGGCGGTTGCTGTTGCCGGGTGTTGCTATTGTTAGTGCGGTAGTAAGTTGCTGTTTATTGGCGTTTGTATTAAATGCACGTAGCGCAAAAAAGTAGTGCTAAAATTTAATTTAAAAAATGCGGCTTGGTAAGTGTGTATAACTGCTAACCTTCAATTTATTTAATTGGGCTGCTAAATAAATTAATACCACCACTAAACACCTTAGCCGTAAGTGGCCTTTATTTAAGGCTGATTTTTTATTTTACGCTGTAACACAACGGTTTGTATAGAAATTATTTCAAAACGATTGTTCAGGCCCCTTAGTTGCTGCCTGGTGGCTGAATTATTGGTGGCTCCAGGGGCGCCGACGAAATTCAAATCCATACTGGTTGCAAACAGGGTACTCCACCGGCGCCCTTGGCAGTTCTCTATTTATAAAATTTAGAAACTTAATGCTGACACATTTTGTAAACACGGTAATTTTTTTACGAAAAACTTACTCCATATCGCATCCAATTGGCGATCCCGGCGGCGCTTCGGCATGCTGGGTTGGTTTGGCGTCTTCCGGCTTTTTTATACGATTAAGTATTAGCTGAAGATGGGCAGTATAAGACAGATCAGTTACTGTGTTTAGCAGGCTTTGTGCAAACTGCTTTACTGAGGCCAGCGCCTTGCCCACATCGGCCTTTACCTGGAACGATGCATTGTTATTTAAAGTAGCAGACAGCAAATAAGTCAGCAGCACCTGTTCAGTTTGTTGTTGTATCAATTTTTCCATTCCAGTCAGTCTAGGCGCTTTAAAGGTTTTGTTGATGAGGGCGGTCATCATTTCAGCAACACCCAAACCACCTTTTACCCCATATTGCTCCATACGGTTAAGGCGTTCAGGTACAAACAAAAACGACAGTGGAAGATCGGCGGCTGTTTCGGCGGGTGCCAGCGCATCAAGGGTACCACCGGTTTTTCCATAAAACAGCTCCCGCGAATTGCGGTAACCCGAAGGCCGTGGTGGTATAATGGCTACTATGTTTTGGGGCAGTGAAAGCACCCTGGGTTCTATACAATCTATGATTGCGTTGAGGGCATTTAATTGAGTGGCTTTTGGTAGCGCCGTAGTCGGCGTTTGGCCATCGCCTCTTAAAGCATAAGTATAGTCGAGGCCGCCAACCAATTTACTCACTGCTTCAATTTGATAACGGTGATAAAAATAAACTGGTACCAGTACATCTTCCAACATGGCCATGGGCGTACCGGGTACTATATTGTTTTGGCCAAACTGTTGCAGTGCTTTGGCCCTCACTTTCATTACTTCTTTTAAACCATCTACCACGTTATTTCCGTTGTCCCACAAATGCGCCACCGAACTGCCTGATGATGCCGGACGGGCGTCCTGGTCGGTTAAATAACGCAAGCCACTTTTATAGGCATTGTTTAAAACGGCCTTGAGCGCATTGGCCTCATTGGTGCCCTGCAAAAACTGGGTATAGCCCCATGCTATCGAAACTTTGTCCCATGCGCCAATACCGGTAGCGTAGGCATTGGAAAGATCAATTTCGCCAGCGCCGTTTATGGTGGCAAGTGGCGCCGGGTAATCCATAACGCTGCTTCGGTTAACGCTACTGGCCGAGTAGTTATGGTTAAGACCAAGGGTATGGCCTACCTCGTGGGCGGCAAGTTGTTTTAACCGAAGCAGCGACATCGCCATCATTTTATCATTGGCTGGTTTGCCTTTTTCGTAGGGCGCTAACAAGCCGGCAGCAATCAGGTAATCCTGCCTTACCCGCAACGAACCCAACGACACATTGCCTTTAATGATCTCGCCAGTGCGGGGGTCTTCTACCGATGCGCCGTAGCTCCAGCCGCGGGTAGAGCGATGTACCCAGTTAATAGTATTGTAACGAAGATCCATGGGGTCAGCATCGTTGGGCAATACTTTTACCTGGAAGGCATTTTTGAAACCTGCCGCCTCAAAGGCCTGGTTCCACCACTGGGCACCTTCCATTAATGCGCTGCGGATGGGTTCGGGGCAGCCATTGTCAACATAATAAACAATGGGCTTAACCGCCTCGCTCATGGCTGCATTGGGATCCTTTTTTTGTAATCGGTGGCGCTGAATAAAATATTTTACAATGGGCTCCGACACAGGCGTACTATAATCGAAATACGACATGCTTTGAAAACTTGACCGCGGGTCGTATACCCGTGGCTGGTAGTTGCCATCGGGTAGTTGCACAAACGAGTGGTGCATGCGTACGGTAATAGCTTCAGGCGACGGCGTAACCTCGTTTACATACCGGCCACTGCTACCATCGTTATTGGCAAAAGTTACGGTTGCCTCAAACTCGGTATTCATTGGAAAGTTTTTAGTCATGGGCAAATAAATGGCGCTGCGACCCTTATCCATAGAGTAGGTGCCCTGGTTGCTGCGGCGCAGCCGGTTGGTTACCTGCATTGCATCTCGAAGCAAAAAATCGGTCACATCTACCAATACGCTATTTCCACTCTCCGCCTCGGCCGTAAAGCCCCAAATGGTTGATTGCGCAAACGACTGCTCTACCGCTTTTTGCTCGTTAGCGTTAGTGGTGATGGCGCGGTAATCATAGTTGGGTTGAACCATCATCACCTTTTTACCTACGCGGGTAAATTTTACAATGTGGCTGGCGCCCAGCAATCCGCGGTCAAGGCCAATATCGTTGCTGCCAAGGCCCGCGGGTAACGACGTTTGGTATAAAATTTCGCTATCGGATGTATTTATTTCCAGCAATATTTTGCCTTCACCGGCATCCCAGTAAAAGTTTACAAAGCCTTCGTATTTAGTAAGGCCTTTTGTTTTTTGGTCGATAGAAGGCAGCTTTTGTGCCATTGAAAAAACGGGCAAACAAAGTAGTAGCAGCAGTATACGCGGCATAGAGGTTTGGTTTGCCACAATATAATTTGGAAAGGTGAAAGGGCAAGGTGTATGGCGGTAAAAAAGTAAATACAGGCGGCCAATTAGGTAACCCCTGTCGGGGTTAGGGGAAACACGGGTGCGGAGTTTTTCATGGGTTGCACCCATGGTTATTTTTAGGTAGCCCCTGTCGGGGTTAAGGGAAATAGGGTTGGCGTTTTCCATGGGTTGCACCTATGGTTATTTTTAGGTAACCCCTGTCGGGGTTTGGGGGATCGCAGGGCGGCATTTTTCATGCACTATACCCATGGTTGTTGTTAGGTTACCCCTGTCGGGGTTAGGGGAAATAGGGTTGGCGTTTTCCATGGGTTGCACCTATGTTTATTGTTAGGTAACCCCTGTCGGGGTTTGGGGAAACACGGGTGCGGAGTTTTTCATGGGTTGCACCCATGGTTATTTTTAGGTAACCCCTGTCGGGGTTAAGGGAAAT
>JBBRUR010000055.1:0-31799 GCA_038247635.1 Chitinophagales bacterium | reverse complement strand
ACGTAAAGAACAAAATGGACGGGTTTGTTCCAGTGCATTATGAGGAGTTAAGTTAAGGGCTGGATGATTGCCTGCACGCATGCCGGGGTCCCTGCCACACACAAGGCCAGGAGTAAGAGACCCCAGCAGGACAAAAAGTTAAGGGCTGGATGATTGCCTGCACGCATGCCGGGGTCCCTGCCACACACAAGGCCAGGAGTAGGAGACCCCAGCAGGACAAAAAATTAAAAATATGCCACTATTTCAAATTAAGAGTTTCATTAAACTTAGAATGATAATTCTCCTTATGACTTTTATCCCGTTCTGCTAAGATGTTTTTTTTTGCTAAATAAAGCGATGGAGTTGTTCGGGTGTCTTCTGCCCGTGGCGGATGACCTTTAACGCAGGATACATGGAGGTCTTACCTTCTTACCTTTGAAAATGAAACCAAACAAAGCAGTTTTAAGAACTAAATGTTTGCATCCCAAATTGTCGCTGTAATTGATTAATGGTTACAAAAAGGTTGAGAAAAGATGCTATGAAAATATCAGTACAAGGGAGTGACACAACGAAGAAACCATGAAAAACCTCCGTTAGTTCAAAAAAAACGACAACGAACTATTACACATCCATTAATTCCAGCATTGCATTGTGAAGCCTGGTGCCAGGGTAGACAATCGATTCAATAATTGAAAAATGGTTTAAGCGTGGCAATGGTAACAATTGAAGATTGAAACCTTTGTTTTGCCACGCCTCGTATAAATTGTTGCTTTGACTATTGAACTCTGCTGTTTCTGCGCCTCCTACTGCTACTATTAAAGGACAGCAGTTTGATGGTTCTAAGTTTACAGGACTATTTATAAAAGCATCTCCTTCATCCATGTTCAAAACCTTGTTGAGGTAAGAAAGTTGAACCGACAATAAATTAAACAGGCCACTAATTACACACACTCCTTTAACCAGGTTAGGAGGGAGCGCCGAATGTACGAATCGCCAGTTTGTTGCCATCACCATTGCTGCCAGGTGTCCTCCGGCACTATGACCGCAAACATATATTTGATGGGGGTTTCCATTAAATTGAGCAATGTTGGTGTATAACCAACTTATCGCGTTCCTGGCCGATTTTACAATTTGATCCATTGAAACGTCGGGAGCAAGCGGGTAGTTGATGATGGCTATGGTAATACCAAAAGAATGAAAGCCATTGGCAATAAAGTGAAACAGGGCTTTGTCAAACATTTGCCAATAGCCTCCATGAATAAAGACGAGTGTTTTAGACAGCGGAAGTATGGAGGGAAAGATGTCTAACCTTTCCCGTTGTAATGGTCCATATTGAACATCTTTAATGACCGGGAACTTTTCTCCTGCTTCTTTGCTTAGTTGTTCCCATCGCTGAAAGTAGTCCGCAAAATCCGGAACATGAAGCCGGTTATTAAATTGCTTGTCAAGCGCCTCCTGGTTGTATTGCTTATATACAAACATTTGTGACCCGGTCAATTTAAAACAGCATGGGCTTCCGGCTCTGCCTCTTTTACGTTTTCAAGGCAGTTAAATACAATCTTATAAAATTCGGGGTGAGATTGCCATGTTTTGCCGGTCACGATTTTGCCGTCCTGCACAGCTTCATCAGGAGTTATATAAATTCCGCCACATGCTTCCACTTCAAATTTTACATGTTCGTAACAAGCTATCTTTTTGCCATCAACCAAACCTGCTGTCACTAATATTTGTACGCCGTGGCAAATGGCAAATACATATTTATTGCTGTCGTAAAAAGCCTTCACAATCTTTATTACCCATGGATCGTTCCGTAAAAACTCGGGCGCCCTGCCACCGGGAATAAGTACCGAATGGTAGTCGTCAGGATTAACATCATCAAACGAAATATCCGATACAATCAGGTAACCCTGGCGCTCTATATACGTATCCCATCCAGGCTCAAAATCATGCATCACCAAATTCAATCTTTTTACAGTTGGGGCTGCAATAACGGGCTGATAGCCGGCCTCCAATAACCGGTGGGTTGCATACAGTATTTCAAAACTTTCACCGGCATCACCAGTGATGATCAGAATTTTTTTGTTCGTATTCATAAAATGAAGTTAGGGAAAAATGGTGGAGACTGTGAGGTTTGATCTGTAGGCTTCATGCTTCAAGCTGCAAGCTTCAAGCTGCAGGTTGCAAGCTTGTAATGCCAGCGATACGCCGCAAGTTTTTTTTATTTGTAATATGATTGTTCCAAACTTTTTATTGTACGACCCCTAACAGATCGATGTCTATGTACCAATCATAGCTCGTGGCTGCGGTAAACATGCTTGCAGCTTGTAGCCTGCCGCTTACCTGTGCTGACAGGATGTTCTTTTTCCAGTTAGTGTATGGAGTTGTTCGGGTGTCTTTTCCCGTGGCGATTGACCTCGAACGGAAGATAGTTGTCCCGATCTCTTTAACCGGGATTAGACCTCCTGCCTTTGAAAAAGGTACCAAATAAGGCATTTCTAAAAACAACAGTTATTTTGGTTCAAGGGGTACTTCGTAACACCTGCAACAAGCGATGCAAGAAACTACCCTAAAACGGTTAGGAAAACCGGGGTCACCGTAAAAAATTAAGTTAAGTTTTCTGCAAGCACAAACCCTATGCAATTGTGCTGCATTGGGTTTGGCCTATTGGGTGAAGTGTGTAAACCAGCACCAATTATTTGCTACCTACATACCGCTTAAAAAAGCCGTAGGTCCGTAACATTTTATCAGGCCGTTGGCGGTTGTCGCCGGCACGGGTTATTTCGTATGTTGCCCCCTGTTGTACAACATACTTCACCGGGCGGCCCAAAACTTTCAGGCTTCTGTACCTCATTTTGCCCTGTACAAAACCGGTGCGGTAGTCGTTGCCACCATACAAAATTATAAATGGAGTAGTGATGTTGCTTACATAAGTGATCGGCAATTCCCTTACTAACATCTCCTTTGTCTTTGCATTCCATGGGTATCCACCAAAATAGTTGGGCCCCAAACGCCAGGCATTGCCACTGGCAAAAAAGGTAGCCAGGTCGTAAACACCACGTTGCGGGCATGCCGCTGTAAAACGTTTGTCGTGGCTAATGATCCATGCAACCAGGTACCCGGCATAGCAGCCACCCGTAACCAATAGTTTTAATGTATCGGTCCATCCCAAAGCAACCGTTTTATCTAAGGCCGTCAACGTATCACTTGTGGGGCCTGCACGCCAATCGTTTGTATTCCCTACCAGAAAATTTAATCCATAGCCCTTTAGCCACGCGGATTGGTATATACGGTTCCGTAGCCTTTTGCAGCAAAATATTTAAACTCGTGCCACATGCTCAATTCGCCCGGCCCCCACATAGCAGTTGGCCCGCCATGTATGTTTAATAACAGTGGATGTTTTTTACCTGCTGCAAATGCCGGTGGTTTCATAATCCAGTATTTAACTGTCGTTCCTTTATCTTTTACAAAAGTTTCCTTTTCAGGAAATGACAGCTTCTTTTGTTTGACCCAATCGTTTAGTTTGCTTAGCTGTTTTACATTTTTAAAATCCGCATCTGCCATGTACAACTCGCACGGGTTGGCCACCTCAGTTTTTGAAAAAAGAAATTTATTACCTACAATGTCAAAACTTAGAATGCCACTAATTATATCAGAAAGCTGTTCTACCTTTTTAGTGGATATGTATAATTAATATAAAGGCGCTCCTCCATTATTAGGCCCTTAAAAATAGAGGTTGCGGCCATCACTGCTCCACTTCATACAATTAATGCTTCTGTCAATCACAATGTTGACAATATCTTTTTCATTGCCATTTAGGTGTGTAAGGGTAAGTGTAGGACCACTTACAAAAGAGGTGGGTCCATATACAAAAGCCATCCACTTACCTGTATACGAAACGGTGGCATTGGTATAATTATTACCCATGGCACCAGGCAGCAGTTTTATGTTATTGCCATCGGCGTCGGCCATAAAAATTTCGTTTTCCAGCGACCGATCCGGGCGCTCCGGGAAGTCTGCACGCCCTGAAATAATTAAGTACTTTCCGCCGGGAGTAAAATCAATATTGCTGTACCTGTTAAACCCGCCAATAATAGCTACAGAGGTAGCACCTGCCATAGTATTTATTATGTAAAATTGGTTAAGATTTATTTTAGAAGAAATACCCATTTTATTTTAAAGTTGAGCTTGTTAAGCACGATGGCTTTTTTATCCGCTTCATTGTTTTGAAGGTAATTTCTTATCTCAGCGGTGTTACCATCAGGGTTGCCTTTGACGCTGTCAGGTATGAAATGATCATTACCAATAAAACCCGGCCTTTTGTATGGCCATGCAGGTCTTACCCTATCTCTGTTTAATACACTATCCATTAATAATTTTTGAAAGCGTATGGCTAATGTAAACAGCAGTTGCTTTCCATTAACCGACCATTTTGGGTTGCTTGCGCCGTACTTGTATTTGGTCGGTTGCCATTGTTTGCGGCCATCCATCTATACATAAATATTTGTGGCTTTTCTTCCACCGTAGGCACAAATGCCAGTTTTCTTTCATCAGGGCTACGGGCAGGTTAAGCGCCTCTTTCCTTTGCATAAGTTATTTAAACGGGTAGGCGTTGTCCATCGGTTAAAATGGTGTACCATTGGGTGTTATATTTATTATTGAGCTTGTTTCAAACGTCGGGTATTATGGAAGTATCTATAAAAACCGCAGCAGATCCATTTTTTATACTGATGTTGCCTGCTGTTTTGATCCCAAGCATATCAGTAATTTTTATAGGCCCAGTGCCATTTTGAGCTTGAGTACCTGTTACTGCTACAAGGGAAAGAACCAGTAAAAAATAATTTTTGTGTGTGGCGATTTCATTATGAGATTGAACAGTCAGTATTAATGAATTTAGAGGCTGGTTTACTTTTTAGTAAAGGACTTGAAATTTTCAGTTCTTAAAATGTACCAACCGGCCATTGCGGTTCTTTTTTGTGTCGTCAATAAAATTCAATAAGTTTTGAGAACTTTTAATTATAAACTTTAAAAAGATTGAGTTCCTGCCTCGGCGAAGCGGCTTTTCATAGGTATACTTTATTTGTTGTATAAGGCATGGCGGGCAGGCACATGAGGTTTACACACGGGTTGCTTAAAAAACGCACAGGTATTTAGAAAATACCATGGCATATAGGGGTCCTTAGGTAAACATGACAGGAGACCCCGGCAGTACTAATAAGATAATCACCCATTCTAATATGGCATGCTGCTTAAATCCTCTTTATTTTTTTGATGTAGAATACTAAAACAACTCTATCGCTTTATTTAGCAGGAAAACAACGCGACAGAACGGTAAAAGATTTGTAAGTATTTTTAATTTCTGCCGGAGACAATCCGACAGCCGTTTTAGAATTAAGTGCGCTTAGGTACACCTAAACCAGGTGGGTTTTAGTTTGGCAAACTACATGTAAATTTGCCCGGCATGTTTTGGTAAGGTCGCAACCCAGCAAAGAAAAATGTAAAGACTCACAACCACAGCTTTTAGTTTATTGCAAGTTCAATTGCAATTTTTTAACCAGAGAAATAAAAGACAGCGTTACTATTGGGGGCTTGTAAGCTTCACTTTCTGTTCCATTAAAATTTTTGGTGAAATTTCATTTAACCTGCAAAACCATTGTTAAAGGTTTCTCGTAGGTAGGTAGATTTAAATCTACAGATCATCATAAAATTTGTTTTCTACAACTGCCAACATGAGTAAGGTTTTTGCATATTATTTTTTTCTACTTTATTTGTCGGCCATTTTTAAGCCGGTTGCACCGATAGTAAAGGATATACTGGCGCATAGTTTTTGGGAGATGGAACACATGGCAACCATCCACCATCATCATGGTAATGATCACACTCATGTAGAGATAGAAAAATCTTTAGACCAAAATAAGGAGACTCCTTCCGCCACTAAAAGCGAGGAACCTGTATCGGTTCACCTTTTCTTACAAAAAACCTTTATCTCTTACAATCATTTAGTAGCCAAAAAAGAATACCGCCTTTACAACAGCGATCTTTCTGAATCTGTAATGCAAATAATTACTCCTCCTCCCAAAGCATAAGCTTCAATCCTTTTTACCAGGGTTTACTTTTAAACTACGAAATTGTACAATCAGCAATGTTGAAAGCAATGTTGTAATTAATATTGTTATGCTGTTAAAGTATGCACAGGATAATTAGTGATTTTTTTTGCTGAATAAAAATTAAACGGTTAAGTATGCGACCCCGCAAAAATTAACGTGCAGGCAGTAACATATACCATGGTAGCATTTCATTTCGCCACCAAAAAATCACTTTGCATTTTTTATACCCTGACACTTTATAGTCTACCATGCGTATGGAAGTACCTCACTTGTTTATAAAAGGAAATTAAATTCTGCATCCACGGTAATCATCTTCAGCTTGTTTCAACCAGCAGGTATCCATGCCATTTAGTGCAATAGATGCTCTTTAACCTGGCATTGAACAGAGCTGTGTCAATAAAAAATTATGAAACGACTATTTACATTAATAGCCATAATGCTGTGTACAACATTAACGGCGCAAGAAAAAATTTCGGGTAAGATTTATAGCGACGCTACTAAGGAGCCAATAGCGGGCGCATCAATAAAAGTAAAAGGTTCGGAAATTGGAACTTTAAGCGATATCAATGGTGCTTTTGAATGTAAAGCAACAGAAGGAACCTCACTGGTTATAAGTTCAATTGGTTTTAAAGACACGGAAGTAACCATAGCAAAAAGTAAAACAGTAAACATTGCGCTGGTTCAATCATCCAACATGCTTGATGAGATAGTTGTGAGTGCCAGTCGTACTTTTCAACGCCGGGGCGATGCACCACTTTCTATTACAAAAATCTCTGCACTTACCATAAAAGATACAAAGCCTCGTGACATTTTTGAATTGCTAAACAAAGTGCCTGGTGTGGTAATGACTAACCTGAATAACGAGCAACACAGTATGAGCATCCGCCAGCCAATGGGTTCAACCAGTGCGTACCATTTATACCTTGAAGATGGTATTCCCATCCGTACGATGGGTGTTTTCAACCATAACTCACTGATAGAAATAAATATTCCGGCTATTAATAGTATTGAAGTGATTAACGGCCCGGCTTCATCTATTTATGGACCCGAGGCAATTGGCGGCTCTATTAATTTTATTATGCTAAAACCTACTGCACTTACTACGGCAAGGGCTGGTGTGCAGATAGATAACTACGGCTACCGCAGGTACAACGCTGCCGTTACAGGTAGCATTTCTAAAAAGTTTGGCTATGCCATGAACATTAATAAAACGATGCAACGCGATGGGTGGTTAGCTAATACAGATTTTGACAAGCTCGCATTTACCGGGAGACTGGATTATAAAATTTCTCCCAAAACATTGGTATGGACTTCTTTGACCAATATTGATTATGATACCCAGGCTAGCGGTAGTGTGGACAGCCTTGGTTTTTATGGTAGAAAATATCCCAGTGCAACAGGCTTCACGTATCGTAAGGTAAATACGCAGCGCCTTCGTACCACTATAGAACATAACTGGAACGAAAAAAACCAATCTACACTTACGCTTTATTACCGTGGTAACGAAGTATTGCAAAGTGCAAATCATACGATACAATGGATACAGGGTAGAGATTCTGCAGTTACGGAATCAAACAGCAGCAGCTTTAAAAGCTATGGTGTAGTAGCGCAGCACAATGCAGCTTTTGCATTTTTAAATTCTAAAATATTGGTAGGTGCTAGTGCTGATTTTACACCGCATCGTTTTTTTAGCAATCCCCTTATTTTAAATGCGTTTGCGCGTGCTGATGGATTATCTGTAGAGCGGTATACTGTAAGAAGTAATAATCCTAATGTGTACAATGTGAACTACGATAGCAGAATTAATAATATAGGTGCGTGGTTACAAACTGAATTTAGCCCGGTAGAAAAATTAAAAGCAGTAATTGGCCTGCGCTATGACAAGTTTTCGTATGATTATGAAAGGCTGCCTACAAGAACTCAACCTATAACGGCAAGTGGAAAAAGGTCGTACGATAAAGTGATACCACGGATAGGAGCAACGTATAGCATAGCAAAAAATACTTCGGTGTTTGCCAACTATTCAAAGGGTTTTGTACAGGCTAATTTATCTACTGTATTCAATCCTGCTAATCCGCAAGGGCTTGATTTACCACCAGCTACTTTTACCAATTATGAAGCAGGTTTATGGACTTCTTTGTTGAAAAATAAATTGTATGCAGAAATTACTTTTTACCAGTTAGTAGGCCGCAATGAAGTAATCAATATTCGCCAGGCTGATAATAGCACATTACCAACTGCGGTTGGGCAAACGCTGCACCGCGGTGTTGAATATGGCATTACGTACAACCCTGTCACAGAGCTTTCATTTAGATTAAGTGCTACCAACGCATTGCATCGTTTCGAACAATTCGAGGTAAGTAAAAGACCATCGGACCTTATAAAAAATGTAGATGGAAAAACAATGCCCTCGTCTCCCAATTTTATGGGTAATGCAGAAGTGACTTATAAGCCAAAATGGTTGAAAGGTTTTCGTATTGCAGCCGAATGGCAACGCATGAGTGAATGGTACCAAAACGAGGTAAACACTGTTAAATACAGCGACAAAGGTTTCTTAGGTGCAAAAGGAATCAGCCTGCTAAACATGCGTACGGGCTATACCGTAAAGGGAGTGGAATTGTTTGTGAATGTTTATAATGTGACCAATGAGCTATATGCCAATACAGCAACACGTGGTAACAATCCAAATGACAGGTCAAATTTTAATCCCGGTGCTCCACGCATATTTAATTTCGGTTTCCAATATAGTTTTACTGCTAAAAAATAAAGTTTACAGCAGAAAGCCTGCATGACCAATACAGGCTTTCTTTTAATTTTTTTTAAATGATAGAAGCAAAAAATTTAAGCAAACACTATAAAGAAACAGCCGCACTTAAAGGTTTGAATTTAAATGTAGAAGCAGGAAGTATTTATGCTTTGTTGGGCGCCAATGGTGCAGGCAAAAGTACCGCCATCAATTTATTCATGGGTTTTACACCAGCTACCAATGGTACTGCAAGTATTAATGGTAGGGCAGTGGGTGCATCCACCAAAAACTTTATTGCCTACATACCGGAAAACGTAATGCTGTACCCGCATTTAACCGGCTTGCAAAATCTTCGCTTTTTTAGTGGCCTTAATAATAAAAAATACAGTGATCAACAATTAAATGCATTACTGGATAAAGCTGGCCTGCAACAAAGTGCGCATCAAAATAAAGTGGGTACGTATAGCAAAGGCATGCGGCAAAAAGTAGGTATCGCACTGGCACTGGCCAAAGAAGCCAAAGCATTGTTTTTAGATGAACCCACATCCGGCCTTGACCCTTTAGCCAGCAACGAATTTTCTGCTATACTTAAATCGCTGAAAGATCAGGGCGTAGCCATACTAATGGTTACACATGATTTGTTTAGGGCAAAAGAAACGGCTGATATAATCGGCATTATGAAACAGGGTGAATTGGTTAAAGAAGTAAAGGCCTGTACCATTTCCTCACTGCAATTAGAAGAATTATATGTGATGGTCAGTAATGCCTAAAATTTATTGAATGATTAAAAATATTATCCAAAAAGAATTAGCTGAATATACGCAGAACAGCCATTTAAAATGGATCGTTGTATTTATTTACTTATTGTTTGCGGTTGCATTGTTTACCGGTATTCAGTATTACCAAAAAACAAATACTGGCAGCAAAGCAGCACAGAAAGCATCGTACAAACAGTGGCTGGCACAGGGAAAAAAAAATCCGCACAGTGCCTCGCACTATGGCTTTTATGCCTACAAGCCACTTTCGCCACTGGCACTTATGGATAAAGGCATGGAAGGCTACCTGGGGCAGGCCGTTTGGCTGGAAGCGCATAACCAAAACGAGGTAAAAGAAAGGGAAGCCGACGATGCAGGCAGTATTGTTCGGTTTGGAAATTTAACCGTGGCATTTATATTTCAATTTCTACTACCGCTCGCAATTATCTTACTGGGCTTTAATTTATTTAGTAAAGAAAAAGAGTATGGCACCTTGCCAGCGCTGCTAAGTTCATCAGCCAGTATATGGCAACTGTTTAAAGGAAAGGCTGCTGCACTTTACCGGCTGGTTTTATATATTTTTCTACCTATGTTCGTGGTCACTTTCATCAGTATATTGCTGTTCACCGGTTTTGCAGAATGGTTGAATGTTTTGCCGCACATTCTATTTCTGCTTATTCTTTATTTGCTTTATGTAGGTCTGTGGGTATTGTTGTCATTGTATATTTCAAGCTTTGCCAAACAGTCATCAGTTGCATTGGTGGGGCTGCTCGCATTTTGGGTATTTAGTACTTTCTTTATTTCACGCATAGGTAGTGTGGTGGCTAAGTCAGCCGTTCCTACACCATCCTCGTTCCAGTTTTCACACAACATTCGGTTGGACAACGAAATGGGCATTGACCGTAAAACACCGGCATATCTGCGCCAAAAAGCCTTTGAAGATTCTTTATTAAAAAAATATGCGGTTGACAGTATTTCACAACTCCCGCTTAATATCCGTGGACTTAATCTGCAGCGTGGCGAGGATTACGGCTACCTGATTTTCGAAAAAAATTATGGAGGGCTTGAAGCGGATTATCTTAAGCAAAATGCAATAATGAACTGGCTTAATGTATTGTCGCCGCCACAAAGTATACGTAGCATCAGCGCCGGGGTAAGCGGTACCGACATTAACAAGCATATTCATTTTTCCGAACAGGCTGAACTGCACCGCCGGCTTATTGCCACCACTATGAACGATGATATAACCCGCAACAGCGTGGGCATAGACAATTATGAGGTAAGCCCTGACTTTTGGAAAAATGTACCACCGTTTCAGTACACTTCACCATCACTGCTGCTCGTATTGCCACAGCAATTGATTAGTATAGTTTCCCTGCAATTATGGTTGGGGATACTATGGCTATTGCTGAAAAAGCGTGCAGGACAGATAACGGGTTTATAAAATAAAGGGCAGATAATAGATTGTTAACTGCAAAATAACTATGGTAATGTTTTTATTTATTTCTAAATATGAATGGCTTGCTTTGAAGGCGAATAAAATGCTATTGCTGGTGGCAGCAGTAACGTTATTTTTATTACTGTTTGCATTGTGGGATGGTTATAAAAGAGTGTCCTTTCAAACAAAAACAATTACCGCAATTGAGCAACAGCAAAAAGCTGACTATGATAAATACAGTCAGCAAATTACATCCGCAAAACCAGGGCAGCATTTTAATGGTGGCCATTTTGGCAACCCTACCAATCCCTTTTATTTTGGCAGCAGAATGGGTGCTAAGTATGCAGTTTTGCCGCCTGCTCCTTTATCTGTTATTTCTACCGGCCAGGGTGACTTATTTCCCTCTTATTATAAATTGACTTTATCAAAAAGACAGGCTTTGTATCATAGCGGGGAAATAGAAAATCCACATATATTGTACAACGGCAGCTTCGATCTTTCTTTTGTAATAATTTTTTTATTCCCCTTAGTAATTATTGCTTTCACTTATAATATTTATGCTGCCGAAAAACAAAATGGCACCCTTCAACTGCTGATGGCGCAAAATACTTCTGTACAAAAAATAACTGCTTATCGTATGCTGTTCAGGTACCTGTTATTCTGTGGATTTACAATGGTTATTTTATTTGGTGGTTTATTGGCTTTTGATGTAAAAGTATCAGCCAATTTTAGTGCATTGGCACAAGTAATGGGCATTGTTTGGTTGTATGCGGCGTTTTGGTTTGCCTTTGCTTTACTGGTTAATAGTGTTAAAAAGAACGCCGGTTTTAATGCTACGGTATTAACCGGGAGCTGGCTGTTGCTGGTTCTCATCATTCCAACTATTTTATCTGGTGTAGTTAATAAGTTGCATCCTAATCGCTCAAGGATTGAATTAATTACAAAAACAAGAGACATTAGCGATTCAATAGCAACAAGCATTAATGTGTTAAACCGGTTTTTAGAAGAGCATCCTGAATTTAAGCCTGCAGGTATAGTCCAGCCCGACCGCAACAGTTTAACCTTAAGAAACAGGATAGAAGTGGAAGTGCAAAAGGAATTATTATTAAATGAATTTGCGATCACAACCCAAAACAGGGAGTCGATGGTAAACAGGTATCGCTTTTTCTCACCTGCCATTTTTATGCAACAATTGCTGAACAATGCTGCAGGCACTAATGAGAAACGGTATGTTGATTTTGATAACCAGGTAAAAAAATATCACCAGGCTTACCGAAATTATTTTGAACCATTGGTATATAGACAACAAAGATTTACTGCTGAGCATGCGAGCCTCGTTCCAAATTTTGTACACACGGAGGTTAATAATCTTACTTCAGGTAGTAATACTGCAAATATTTTATTCTTAGTTCTTTTGGTTATCATAAGCATATTATTTGCACTTCTTAACAGAACCAACCGTTTATTTTCTTTCAAAAGGAGGCGATAAGATGATGCCGGTGCGTTATTAGCATATAGTATGTATTCTTGCTTTTTTATCAGGGCCTGAACGGTTTAATCCGTGTTACCGGCAGCGGGTATGTAAAAGACCCAAGCAGGCCGAAGCTACATAGGTCCCCAAAATTTATTTACTGCTGATAAAAGCATTTCAATATAATAGGTGGGTTGCGTTTCTGCCATCAAAAAAGGATGTGATTGATACAATAGCAAAGGTGCTTAGTGCTGGCGCCGAAATGGAAACCATTATATGTTGTACAAACAATTGGCGGCGGCCTTACCCATAGCTGCTATGGGTAAAGGCCTTATTAACGGGCACTTTTGGTTGACTTTATTGGCGCCGGTAAAATAAGTGAAAGGCGATGGGTGAGGGAAGAGATGGTAAGCAAATTTTTACCAATTGTACTTCAGGCAAAGCAGGCAGGTATTAGAACCATGTTGGATTGTATGCCGGCTTTTTTTGCCAGGGATGTCCGGTTGTTGCAAATGATTTTGCAGCAAAGCGGCATGCAAATAGATACTAGCACCCGTTACTATGGCGCGGTCAACAACAAGTATCTTCCCTTGTGGGCCTTTACCTAAACATTAGGACAATAGCGCAACGCCGGATACTAGAATATGAGCATTGCATTGATAATACTTTGGTTATGCCGGGCTTTATAAAAATAGGCGTCAACTCCGGCAGTCTTTCGCCACTTCCATTAAAAACATGTTACCGCTGCTGCTTAACCCATTTACCCACGGGGCTTACCATAGGTAGTTGTACCGGCCTGACCATACCAGCCATGCAATAAATTAAGTTGCTGCAGCCGCTGGTATAAGCCCTACGGCTTTTGTATGGACCCATGCACAGGCTAAAAAGCCATGCACGCCATAGCGGCCAAAACAGGCGCATGGATCAGCCTAAACGGGCTGGGTTTTGACCACCCTTGAAGATTACGCTGATAGCATTGTAAGGTTGAAGGCGGAAAAATGGTTGCACAATGTTTTGGTGTCGTACAATGCCGGGTATTATCGGCCCGATGAGCCGCAGGGAGGATCGTTTACGGGTCATATTGCTTTAGTTACACAGCTTTTGCCGTTGTTATGTTAACAGGGTTTTAGTAACAACCAATTAAACCATTTACTCGTTGGCAATCCCGCCAGGGCATTTGGTATACCAATACGCCGCCATGCATAACAACTACTCTTTTTTTAAAATCAGGCACAGTTGGGCTGCCTTTTGTAAAAGGTTGTAATATTATTGATAGTATTTTGTAAAACTCTATTTACCATTTTCACAAAAAATAAAATACCGGTCATCACTATAAGGAGCGCTTACATATAATCAGTCAACATTAATCCTGTTTACTTATGAATATCTACCAAACTTCTCTCACCCTTCGCCAATACCCACGGGGTTTTCACCTTATAACCGAACAGGTGGTAAAAGCCCTGCCCCAAATTGGTAAGTTGACCACGGGCATCTGCCAGGTATTTATTCAGCATACTTCGGCCTCGTTAACCATTAACGAAAATGCCGACCCTACAGTGCGCAAAGATTTTGAAATGTATTTTTCAAAGGCAGTACCCGAAAACGATGCTGATTACCTACACAACTACGAAGGCGCCGATGATATGCCCGCCCACCTAAAGGCAGCTATGTTGGGCAGCAGTGTAACAATACCCGTAATCAACGGCACGCTGGCACTGGGCACCTGGCAGGGCATATACTTATGTGAGCACCGCAACCAGGGTGGTAGTAGAAGGTTGGTTGTTACGGCGTGGGGTATGTAAACCATAATGTCAACTGCGGTTGGTTGTAGACTTATTTCTACGGGTTATCGTTCATTATACATTTAACCAATGCCTGGTTAATTGGTAATGAATGATTAGGCCAATCCGTACCATTGATGGTTTGGTGTTTGTGTTGAAATATAATTATTGAAACACTAAAACATTATTATTTATGGCAACACTTACGGGAAAAAAAGTAGCAATACTTACCGAAAACGGTTTTGAAGAAGTAGAACTTACCAGCCCAAAAAAAGCGTTGGAAGATGCTGGGGCCACGGTACACATTGTATCGCCTCAAAAAGATAAAGTACGTGGTTGGAAAAATAAAGACTGGTCCATAGAATTACCCGTTGATGTGCAGGTTAGCGAGGCAAATGCCGATGACTATGATGCGCTGCTAATACCAGGTGGCGTTATCAATCCCGATCTTATGCGCGGCGACCAGCATTGTATCAACTTTGCCAAATCGTTTCTTGAAGCGGGTAAGCCGCTGGCATCCATTTGCCATGGTCCGCAATTACTTATTGAAACCGGTTTATTACAGGGCAGGGAAATGACCTCATTTCCATCAATCAGTACCGATTTAAAAAATGCTGGTGTAACCTGGTACGATAGGGAAGTGGTTACCGATAACGGGCTGGTCACCAGCCGGTCGCCAAACGACCTTGAGGCATTTAATAAAAAAATGATTGAAGAAATAAGAGAAGGTGTGCATGAGCCGGTACAGTAAGATAACCCGCTATGTAAAAAAAAGAAGGCCGCCCAATAAAACGGGTGGCCTTCAAATTTTATAGTTCAAATTAGTAAAAATCAATGACCATCCGCAATCCGGTACCGATATTTTGGAACCGGGCTTTATAGCTGTTTTCATTAGGCGTTGCAGCCTGCCGGTATTACCATACAGCGCTATTACCGTTGGTAAATTTATTCAGCTTTTTTATTATCATTTTATATTCACCATTGAGGGCGCCAAATAGCCGGCAATCAGTTAAAAATCAAAAAGTAATTAGATAATAACGGCAGAACTATTTTTTTTGTAATATTCATTATTGCTCATCTTCTTCCAATTTATTGTGATTGTCGCCACCAACGCTATAGTAATTATTCTCCTCATCTTCTGCACCAACGGCCTCATTATCGTCATCAAGTTCGCTACCGGGTACATCAAGGTCAAAACCAGCCCGCTGAAGCTCGTCTGGTATTTTTTCATCGGGACCCATATCCATGTCCTGGTTTTTATTACCCAACATAGCAAGGTCGGTCTTGGTTATGTCTGCATCCATTTCGTCACTATCCGGCCGGGAAATTTTTTCTACATCATTATTTTGGGGCTCCTCAATATCATCGCCTATTTTATCGGGGTCAGATGGATTGTGCGGAAAGCCGGGATAATCCTGGTCTATGTTTTCGTCGTTAGAGTCAGGCACATCTTCGGGCGTATCCATCACGTCCGGATTTTTTGTATTGGGATCATCTTCTATTACAGGTGTCGGCAGTGGGTGCGAAGTTTCAATTACCATAATTATTTTTTTTACACCACTAAAAAAGCCATGCCTCACTTTTGCTAACAAAAGGTTTTCGGTTACTGCGCACGAGCTAATTACCTAAATCGGCCACACCATATAAACCGCCCAATCTTTTACACCATACCAGCGCATAACGGTATTCCGAAATGGTAACCCCCGCTGGCAGGTTCCAGCTTTGGGCGCCATTACGCAAATTAAGCGTACCTATTTCCAACGCATTATTAACATTGCCGTTGTTATTGCCTAAGTATATACGCAGGTCGGGAGGGCTTGTTGACGTACTAAAGTCGCCGGAGGTTTGAATTTTTAGCGTGCCATTTTCAATTTTTAGTTTAGCAGATCCGGTTGATCCGCTTCCGGCAAAACTACCAAGCCTGATAACCTGCACCATTACAGGTGCACTTTTTATGCCATTTACTTCGGCAGTAACATTGGCAGTACCATAGGCTTTACCGGTAACAACACCATTAATACCAGCGGTTACCATTGTTGTATTGTCGCTTAGCCACGAAAAAGTTAGCCCGGGAATAACTTCGCCATTGCCATTTTTTGCTGTGGCGGTAAGGGTAGCAACTTGATTAAGCGTAATTTCTTTAATACTGGTGGGGGTAATGCTAACGGTGGCCAGTTGCGTATTATTGCTTACCACGGTAAGCAAGGCGGTGGAAATCGCTCCGTTAAACTTGGCCTTTATTTCGGTTTGGCCCGCGCCTACGCCGGTTGCCACGCCGTTGGCTACTGTGGCAACCAACATATTGCCGCTACTCCATACTATATTGCCTGGCACCGCCTGTTGTTGGCCTAAATTATTAAAATAGGTAATGGTAAAAATGCTGGTATCGCCAATGGATACGCTGGCAATGGCCCGCGAAATTTCCAACCGTTCGGGCACGGTGGCAAGGGGGGCATCGGCCGTTTTTGAGCAGGCCGCTAAAATAACGCTCGCGATAATAATGATTGACAAAGGTAGTTTCATACAAAATTTTTTTAAAATCTAAAAATCGTAGCTAAAAACATCATATCTGCTATAGCTCAAATAATTATGTGCTTCTTTTAATAGCAGTAAATAATGTATTATTTCAATACGGGCTTTTTTAAAAAACGAGGCAGTACAAGTTTAATTTTAACAAATTGAGGATATATGGCAGCTATCAAAAAGGGCAGCCATTAATTAGGGTAGAGATCGCCTTTTTTGCCAGCAATAGCCGTTTGGTCACAATAAGGTCATTAGCAGGGTTGGTGTTTTTTGGCAAGAATACAGTCAGCAGTATAATTCCGTAACATTGTAGTAAACATTTAGCACATTATTATGGCAAAGTTTGTGACCGGCACTGAGCTAACGTTAACCATTGAACAAACCATAACCACAGCGCAGCAATACCTATACCTGGTGGCGCCTGCCATACAGTTACCTGCAGGGTTAAAGGAGGCCCTACGCCACAAAAAATTGCAGGATGGCCTGCAACTGGTAGTTGCTTTTGGCAATCCCACTAAAACCCTCAGCGATAGTGTAAGCGAAAGCGACTTGTCGTTTTTTAAGGAGTTCCCTAACGTAGTAATAGCCTTTGCCCAAAAGCTGGGTGCTACCTATTATGCCAACGAAAACACCGCTTTGCTAACTTCTGTAAACCTTGCAAACTTTACCGACAATACTACCATACAATCCGGCATGGTACTTACCGCCCATGGCATGTTAAAACAACTGGCAGGCACGCTTACCAATACCATAACCGAAACCGAAAAAAGTAGTTTTGAAACCGCCCACGAATACTTTGTAGGCGCCATAGCCAAAAGCCACGAACTATTTAGAAAAACGCCGCAATACGACAAAGGCTTTTTGAATCTGAATAAAAAATACAATCGCTCCGTTGTAGAGGTAAACCGGCTGGACGAATTTTTTGCTGCGGCCACCGCAGCGTCCGTAGCATCGGCTTTAGCCAAAACCGAACCCGTAGCCCAACCGGTAGCACCTGCCATAATAGAAGAAAAACCATTTGTGACCGGGTACAAATGCGATAAACCCGCCGTGGCGGTAAAACCGGAGCCTTTGCCCGAACCAGCCGCGTATGAGCCTACACCGGCACCTACACCGGCGCAGGCGCAGGCAGCCGATGAGTTTCAACCCGGCTTTTGTGTACGTACTGGTGCAGCCATCTTTTTTAATCCCCGTAACCCCATGACTGCCCAGGCCATGACCAGTTGGCGCAAAGAAAGCGATGGTGAGTTTCCAGAAAACTACTGCCACTTTTCGGGCGAACCTTCGTATGGCCAAACTTCGGTAAATCGTCCTATTCTTCAAAAGAATTTAAGAAAGGCGCAGGGGTTTTTGTAACTTTTTGCCGCTATATTTATTTTGAGGTTAGGGGTGCCAGTTACCCTAAAAGGCTTGCGTATCAAATACCGTATTTACTTTGCGGGTTCTTATATCTTCATCCATGGTGGTCTCTTCTACTATCCTGTTTTAATTAATACGGTTCATAATGTAGCCTGCCGTCAATAATTAAACTAATTTAATATTGTATTTAGATGTCTTTTTACCAATGTTTCTATTGAATTTACACTGTTTCATTAGCTAGCGTATTATTGAAAAGGCAACAATCAACTATCAATTAACAACGCTTTTAAAACCCTTTCCGCCTTATGAAAATCAAACATTTTATTGCAATTGCGTTGTTGCTCATCTCTACCTGTAGTCAATCGCAAACGGATGATATGAGCAGAGCGGCAGCTAATTTTATTAAGTTGCTACAACCAAAACAAATGGCACAGGCTGTATATCCATTTGATACCACCGAGCGCTATATTTTTGGTTATGTTCCAAAAACCGACCGAAAAGGCTTGTCGGTTAATGAAATGAATGATCAGCAAAAAACCGCTGCTTTTACTTTAATGAAGGCTGCATTAGGCAAAGAGGCCTACGCCAAAGCAAGGGCAGTTATGCAACTTGAACTTGTACTGAAAGCCCTTGAAAACAGGGCGGCCGATGATCATTACCGCGACACCGGAAAATATTTCTTTACCGTTTTTGGTAAGCCAGGCGGTAAGCATGTTTGGGGCTGGCGTCTCGACGGGCATCACCTGTCTTTTAATTTCACCTCCGATACTAAAAAGATAGTGGCAGGTACACCGGGCTTTATGGGTTCAAACCCGGCGGTGGTACTAAGCGGCCCTAAAAAAGGCAAAGAGATTTTGCACGATGAAACACGCCTCGGATTAAGCCTGGTTCAATCACTTAGCGAAAAGCAACTAGTTGCTGCCATGATAAGTGCCAATGCACCCGCAGATATTTTAACTACTGATAAAAGGGTGGCGGTAATTACAGATAAAAAGGGGATATCGTATACTGATATGACTGTAGAACAACAGAAAGCATTGATGCAATTGCTAAGTTTATACATACAACGGTACACCCATTTATTTGCCGTTTCAATGATGGAGGACATAGAAAAAGCGGGTACCAAAAACCTGGTATTTTCCTGGGCAGGTAGTATGGAGGATGGCCCCGGCCACGCCAAATATTATCGTATACAAGGCCCCACTATTGTTATTGAATACGATAATACCCAAAACAATGCCAACCATGTACACACCGTAGTACGCGACTTGAAAAATGATTTTGGCGGCGATTTGTTATTGGAGCATTACAGGAGCGGGCATACGAAGAATTAGTGAGGGCCTTTTCGGTTAGGTTTTGACCTATGCCTACCAATATTAGCTGCCATTAATGTTGATAAAGGACTTTACCTTGCCCCATTATCTTTCCTGTCTTTAAGTCAATAGCTGGATATAAGCAGCCGTCACAATCATTTTTGCATTCCCAATAAAAGCGGCCAACAATATATAGGCGGCGATATTTCAATTGGAGATTTAGTATAAGCTGAAGGCACTCCCATTTATCATCATTACTGCTTATGCTGTTTTAGAAAGTCACAAATCAACATACATTTTTTTAAAAGTAAGCATTCAATAGCTGGCTTTGCCCCCGCCCCTCAACGGTTTGCCTTTGAACTATTCCGATGCATCGGAGGCAACGATGACGCCATAATAACAAAACCCCGTCTCCAAAAAAATACGGTAGTTTAAGGCGTTTTACAACCCACCACCTTTGCTTACCTTAGCCGCATGGCAAAAAAGCTTTTCCTTCTCGATGCAATGGCGCTTATTTACCGCGCTTACTATGCCCTTATTCGCAGCCCACGCATAACCAGTAAAGGCCGCAATACCAACGCACAATTTGGTTTTACCAGTACGCTGGTAGACCTCATTAATAAAGAAAAACCGACCCACCTGGCAGTGTGTTTTGATACCGCGGCGCCTACTGAAAGGCACACCGATTTTGAAGCATACAAAGCCAACCGTCAGGAAGCCCCCGAAGACCTGCTCGGCTCGTTGGACGATATTAAAAACCTGATAAAAGCGTTCAACATACCCTCCATTGAGCTGGACGGATATGAGGCCGACGACATTATTGGAACCCTTGCCTGGCAGGCTGCCGATAAAGGCTACGAAGTGTACATGGTAACGCCCGATAAAGATTATGGACAGTTGCTGATACACCCCGGCGTATACATGTACAAGCCGCCGTTCATGGGTAATAAAGAAGAAATAATGGACGCGGCCGCCATCACTAAAAAATGGGATATAGAGCGGGTAGAACAAGTAATTGATATGTTGGGCCTGATGGGCGATGCGGTGGATAACATTCCCGGTATTAAAGGCGTGGGTGAAAAAACCGCTTGCAAACTGCTTAAGGAATATGGCACGCTGGAGAATATTTTAGAAAACGCCGATCAAATAAAAGGTTCCCTGGGCGAAAAAGTACGCAACGGCCGAGAGGATGCCATCCTCAGTAAAAAACTGGCTACTATTATTACTACTGTACCGGTCGAATTTCACGAAGAAGATTTTAGGCTGAAGGAATGGAACAAACCAGTGCTGGAGGAACTGTTTACTATGCTGGAGTTTAAAGCACTTGGCCGCCGTATTTTGGGCGAAACGTTTAACGTGTTTGAAAATGCCAAACCTGCTTCGGGCGGACAAATGGATATGTTTAATACCGAAGAAAAAGCTATGGCCACCGCATCGGGCGCTGCCCCCGCCATGAGCGATGAAGAAGCGGAAAACGCGGTGGGCCTGGTGGCCGATAAAAACATCCATAACACCGCTCACAACTATGTATTGGTCGATACGGAGGAGAAAATAAAAGCGCTGGTAGTAGAACTGCTGGCGAAGGAAGAGATTTGCTTTGACACCGAAACCACTGGTACCAACGCCCACGAGGTAGATATGGTGGGCATGAGTTTTAGCCACACCCACGGCGAAGGCTATTATGTGCCCGCACCCAATAAATGGAACGATGTGGTGACCATGCTACAACACTTTGAACCGCTGTTTAACGACGAAACAAAAAAATGGGTTGGCCAAAACCTGAAGTACGACCTCATCATTTTAAAATGGTATGGCTACCAGCTAAAAGGCCAGTTGTTCGATACCATGCTGGCGCATTACCTGATAGAACCAGAAGGCAGACGCGGCATGGACTACCTGAGCGCCCAATACCTGCGCTACGAACCTGTTGGTATTGAAGAGCTGATTGGTAAAAAAGGCAAAGGCCAGTTAACCATGGATAAGGTGGACGTGGAAAAGGTGAAAGAATATGCGGTGGAAGATGCCGATATAACCCTGCAGCTAAAGGAAGTGTTTAGCCCCATACTTGAAAAGCGGGAAGTGAAAAAGGTTTTTGACGAGGTGGAAATACCGCTTGTAAAGGTGTTGCTGGATATGGAGTTTGAAGGTATACGCATAGATATGAATTTTTTGAAAGACTACTCAGTACAATTGGAGCAGGAGGCAAACGAAGCCGAAAAGAAAGTGTACGAGGCCTGTGGCGTCAAGTTTAACCTGGGCAGTCCCAAACAGTTGGGCGAAGTACTGTTTGATAAAATGAAGCTGGACCCGAAAGCTAAAAAAACCAAAAGCGGCCAATACGCCACCGGTGAAGATGTGTTGGCGAAGCTGGCGGCAGAGCACCCCGTGGTTGATGATATTTTGACCTTTAGAGAGCTGACCAAACTACGCAGCACGTATGTAGATGCGTTGCCGCTAATGATAAACAAACGCACAGGCCGGGTACACACCAGTTACAACCAGGCCATAGCCGTTACCGGCAGGTTAAGCAGCAACAACCCCAACCTGCAAAACATACCTGTACGTACCGACAGGGGCAGGGAAATACGCAAGGCATTTATACCCCGCGACGAAAACCATGTACTGGTAAGCGCCGACTACAGCCAGATAGAATTGCGCATAGTAGCAGCCATTAGCGGCGATCCTAACATGGTGGAAGCCTTTAAGCAGGGCAAAGACATACATACCGCCACGGCCGCAAAAGTGTACAATATTGAAGAAAGTGATGTGACCAAAGAAATGCGCTATAAAGCCAAAAGCGTAAACTTCGGCATAATATACGGGCAAGGCGCTTTTGGGTTGGCTGAAAATTTAAAGATCAGTCGCGGCGAGGCAAAAGACATAATCGACAACTATAAAAAGCAGTTCCCCAACATACAGCAGTACATGGACGACCAAATGAAGTTTGCCCAAAAACATGGCTATGTTGAAACGCTGCTGGGCCGCAAACGCTGGCTGAAAGACATTAACAGCGCCAACTTTACCGTACGCGGCTATGCCGAACGAAACGCCATTAACATGCCCATACAAGGCACCGCCGCCGATATGATAAAGCTGGCCATGATAAAAATTGACCGCGAGTTTAAAAGGCAACAATTCAAAAGCAAAATGATTTTACAGGTACACGACGAACTCGTGTTCGACGCCACCAAAGATGAGGTGGACATCATAAAACCCATCATTATCGAATGCATGCAATCGGCGCTATTGCTACCGAACGATGTGCCGGCCAACGCGGAAATTGGGAGCGGGGTGAATTGGCTGGAGGCGCATTAGGAGGGTACTTGCTTATTAACATTTCGTAGCCGGAATTTTTCGTGGGTACTTTGGTTTAAATAACATCTTTTTAAGTGTTGGTTGCAGTTGGTACATTTGTTTTTTGTTAAAAGCGGCAACCCTCTGCCCTTCAATAAATAACGATTATAATGGCAATTCAGAAAGGAGGATATAATTATCCCGTAAAAACTGTTTCAGAGGCCAGGACGGTTACTGAACCAGAGTTTCAGCCCGACCTATTTGATGAGCAGCATCCATTGTATGTTAACCTGGACGATATCAGGGATACAAGCTATCTGAGCGATCTATATTTTGATCTTGGCTTCAACATAAGGGATAACAGTTTTGAGCCGTCAACTGATTATATTAAAATTATTTTCTCGGGACATAGAGGGTGTGGTAAGTCTGCCGAGTTGAGAAGGATCTATAATAAACTAAATAATGGAGAGATTTATTTTACGGTCTTCATCGACCTCGAACAAGAGGTAGAGGTTGGTTCATTTCAGTACGCTGATTTTTTTAGCTTGTTAATCCATAAACTTATTGAACAGCTTGCTGAGCATGGAATAGAAAGTGGAGTAGCAACGCTGCAGGATTTGGCCAAACGCCTTTTTGAAACAGAAACATCGGAAAAAACCACCAAAGGAGTTTCGAAAACCAGTGCTGACCTTGAAGGTGGCGGAGGATTTAGTTTGTTTGGGTGGGGAGGAAAAGCTTCGTTTAAGCAGGCATTCAGTGGTGAAAATGAAATATCAAATAATGTTCGACGTGAGGTTAAGCGAAATACACTACGTATTATTTACGAGTTCAATGCGGCAATGGTTGATGTTCGGTCGAGGATTGAAGCACAAGGAAAGGGCAGAGATGTTTTGTTCATCATTGACGGCTCTGAGAAAATTCAATCATCCGTTTATGAAGAACTTTTTGTTAAGAACGGAAATATCATATCCGAGATTAGCGTAAACATGCTTACTGCAGTTCCCATAACGGCGCACTACCAAATTGAAAAAGCGCCTTACAAGTTCAACAATAGGTACACCGTGCCTATGATAAAACTTGAAACAGTTCAAAATTCGGTTGCTAAAATGAAGCAAATAGTGGCCACAAGGATTGATCTCGAAACTTTTATTGAAACTGATGCACTGGATAAGTGTATTCATTATTCAGGAGGCTGTATTCGCCAATTATTCCAGGTGATACACACGTCTTTAAAAAAATCTTTAGGCGCCAAAATCAAACTGGAAGATGTAAGCAGGGCGGTGAAAGAACTTGGCCAGGATCTCTGGGAATATTTAGATTCCGTTCATATGGAAGTGATAAAAAATGATTCTTTCAGACCTGCGGATAAACCGGTTGGAGAACTGCTTTACATGCTGATTTTGTTGAAATACAATGGAAAAATTCTTATAAATCCCTTATTGGAAGATTACCCCGACTTTGTACAATGGAAGGCTCAACAACCCTGATGGAAGAACAACAGCTAAGAAATGAAATGCTGTTTACCTTATCTGACCGGGATACCGGCACAGTGGCCCTTGTTGTTACCGGTAATGAAAGGCAAAGAAAAGAATTGATATTTTTTTTGAAGGAGCATCTTAGTGAATACAAGTTTTTCGATGTAGACCTGACTCCTCACAATTACACTTCTCTACACAGGGCGCTTACGGAGTTGCTGCCCCAGGAAATACAAGCGGCAACGGCAACAGAATGGCTGATTAATATAACAGGATTGGAGAATGCCCTGTACAGAACCCCGGATGGCAATATTGAGTTTTCCATTGTTGATCAACTAAACTTTGAAAGAGAACTGCTTTTTAAACAGCCCCAAATTCTGATGCTCTGGATAAGCAAAAGCTTTTATGTTACGCTCCGTAAAAATGCTCCTGACCTGATGCATTGGCTATCCAAACGTTTCATTTTTAACGTGGAGACTATGTCTCCCGAAATTGCCGAGGAAGCCTTTGAAAAAGGAGCTATTAAACAACAAGGCAATATTACCAAACGAACTGATCGTATCAGTGAACTCAATTCAATTTTTGAACGGCTGTGCCTTGATCATGACGACAAATTGCGACTGATAAAAGATAAAATAAATATTCTTTTGTTGCTGGGAAAAGAATACCGGGAGGCATTCGATTTCGAACATTCAGAAGAGGCGTTGTTAAAAGCATTGTCTCTTAATAATAAATTAAACTGGAATGAAAAGGGGGACATAGCGTTTGAATTAGGCAATACCTATCTCCAATTCAATAAGTTGGACAAGGCCTTAATTTTTTATAATCTTTCCCTTACTGAAAACCTATCCCAAAAAAAAGAAAACAATGTAGGCACCAATTACCACAAGCTAGGAATAGTGTATGCAGAAAAAAGAAACTGGGCGCTGGCTTTAGAGAATTACCAGAAGGCGATTGAATGGAAAACAAAAACAGGAAATGATTTTGAATTAGGAGATACTTACCACCAGGTAGGAATGGTGTTTGAAGAACAAAGGAACTGGCCGTTGGCATTAGAGAACTATCAAAAAGCGATTAAATGGAAGACAAAAACAGGAGATGATTTGGAATTAGGAGGTACTTACCACCAGGTAGGGATGGTGTATGCAGAACAAAGGAACTGGCCGCTTGCATTACAGCATTACCAGAAAGCTATTGAATGGAGCACAAAAACAGGAAATGAGTTTGAATTAGGAGGTACTTACCATCAGGTAGGAATGGTGTATGAAGAACAAAGAAACTGGCCGCTGGCATTACAGCATTACCAGAAAGCTATTGACTGGAACACCAAAACAGGAAATGAGTTTCAATTGGGAGGCACATGCCACCATGTTGGAATAGTGTATGCAGAACAAAGGAATTGGCCGCTGGCATTAAAACATTACCAGAAAGCTATTGAATGGAACACAAAAACAGGAAATGTATTTCAATTGGGAAGGACTTACCACCAGATAGGGAGGGTGTATGAAGAGCAATCAGCTTTTAAGCAAGCAAAAGAATACTACCTAATGAGTAAAGCAAATTTTGAGCTTTACGACACTGCAAATATCGATGTGACCTTGCGGTCCTTACAAAGAATAGAGGAAAAGATACAAGCATCAGGGAATACCTGATTTACGATTATACCCGTCACCTTGGTTTAGCTTTTCTTTAGTTTTTACCATCTCACATTCCGTTTTGTCTTCAACTTCTATACACCCCAAACTCACTTCAGGAAAGGCTATCCCTCGTGTCCTTTGGAACACCCAAACCAGCAAGGCAAATCCCCTATTGCATCAACCGCCCATCAACCAAAATTTCAGTATCCTTTTTAATAGAAACGTATTCATGAAACCGGGGGTTGAGCAGGTAATTGTGTTCTAAAGTGTTTATCGCCGATTTTATTTTAATTGCCAGATGTTGTTGCTGCATATACGCGTCGCCAATATGCTGGTTTTTTAATAACCCAGGGCGCTTCCATTGTTTAGGATACTCATTTTCGGGTATGGTATATATGGTTTACAGGTCGTCAACCTCAATTTCCATTATAAATAGGTGTGGCGGGTATATGGTATCATCAAAATGACCCAGCGTTTCAAGGTAGGTTAGCGAACTGGTTTCGCTGGTGTATACCATATAGGTTCCTTTGCTGTTCCAGCGGCCACCGGCTCTGAAAAATCGGGTGCCGCTTAAATTTGCTGTTCTTGTTTTTGATTGTACGATACGGTAAACTATCATACCATACTACTATGAATAAACGCCCTCTTCTATGCGTGTAAGTATATCGTTTACCATATTTAACCCCGTTAAAGTATCAAAAAGCTCAACAGGCTTTTTTCCCCGCAATGCTTTGTTGGCATCGTTTACTCAAAATTTTACTTTTTCTTCGTCTTCAAAAACGGCGTACCCATGTTGCATAACTTTTGCTATCTCCAGTACATGCGATGAAGTTCTTTTATCCAGTAAAGTGTTTTTGTCTTTTCTTTCAAGTGTTTTTACAGACAATGACAAAATATCTTCGGCCATGTTTTTTCGGTTAACGACTATATAAGCGGCCAGGTTATCTATCGCTCCTTTGGTAATACCATTTTGCCCGGCAAGTATAATTTCGAATTCGGAATTGATGTTATCAGTATACCCGCTTTCGGGTCCAAGCCATTTCTCAATTCCTGTTTTCAGGGAGATATCTTTTGAAAGGCTTTTGGTTGCTTAGCCCTTTCTTTCAAATTTTGAGTTCTTTTCAGAAGCATAATTTCCGGGTGCAGATATTTTTTTTACATCAGCCATATGCGACAATTTTATTAAAGGTATAGTGAAATTATCGCCTCTTTCCACCTTCAAATTTATCTGAAACAGCGGTAGCTATTCGCAGGCAGCTTTTGTAAAAAGAGAAAGGACCGCCGCCGACACGATATACTTTGCCAGGATAAAAATTGACCGCGAGTTTAAGCAGCGAAACTTCAAAAGTAAAATGATACTTCAGGTACACAACGAATTGGTGTTCTACGCCACCAAAGATGAAGTAGACGACATAAAACCCATCATCATCGAATGCATGCAATCGGCATTACAACTACCGAACGATGTGCCGGCCAATGCGGAAATTGGGAGTGGGGTTAAATGGTTAGAGGCGCATTACGATCAATAAGGATCCTCCCGTAAATCGTACAGCACAAAATGGAAGTTGCTTCTACGTCGCACATTAAGCGCACTAAAATTATCCGCTACACGCGATACATCAATAAATTTAATGGAGGCCAGCCTGTCGTTACCTTCAATCAGTTCGCCGGTCGAAACTGCCTGGTCCCACGACCCATTGCCTACCGGGGTTATCATTAACAACATACTGTCTTTGTAATATTCATGTGGTGCCAGCAGGCTTAGCCGGTACCAGTTATTGGTTTCATCCCATGTAACAAAGTGCGTTTTGCTACCACTAATTTCAGTTCCAAAACTGTCTATTACGCCCCAGGCAAGCATGCGGGGGCCGGTTGAAATTGGTTGCCACTTATTACTGCTTAGCCCAATAACCACATTAGAACGGTAGCGCACGTAGCTAAAAAGCTGGTGTTGGTCAGTATTATAAACAATCATTCCCACAGCAGCACCGGTAACCGCATCCATCTGCGCGTTTGTTAAGCGAGGCAATATCAATGGTTTGGCGCTGGGCCCTAAATCCAGCACCGATGAGCTATTGGGGGAGGTGGTACCAATGCCTACCGATTGTGCATTTGAAAAATGACTTATCAATAGGATTGTAAAAACTAATAATTTTTTCATATCTGTTTTTTTACTGATCAAAAAAAATGATGCGTTAAAACGTGACTCTAAGAAATACAAAAATAGTATGATAAGGAAGCAATGGATCTATTAAAAATTAAAACGGAGCCAAAAAGGTTGCGATTCATACTACGACCAGCAACCTTGTGATGTTATTTACGTTATATACTAACGCAATTAATTTTGAAGGGACAAGTACCGCAGACTTGTAATTGCTGAAAAATTATAGCGAAACGCCTCTTTGGCTTTTTTTTTGCAGAAGGTATAACAATTTTGGCATCGGCAAAGCGTTGTTGTAAAAAACCCCGTTTTATAGCCAGCCACTTTTTTAGCCAATTATTAAACAGCGTTTAACAAGACCGTATCTATTTATGACGACATCAATTGAGTTATTACCAGACCTGGAGATATATTGTGAAAATAAAAAAATACCAGGAGCTATCAGACAGCAAATTTTAAAGGCACTCTCGTTTTACCCTGAGCTAATAAACACCGATATCAGCTTTATTTTTAAGCCTTCCATTAAATCTTCTATTATGCAGGCACAGCCGGTTTTTACCTCATTGCTGTATGGGCGTAAACAACGGCGATATCGTATAAACATCAGCCACCAGTTTAGGTTAATCCATTCTAAAATGGCCATTACCAGTATTCCAAACGATGTAATGATTGGATGGATTGGCCACGAATTAGGCCATATATTGGATTATGAAGGAAGAAGCAATGCTGCCATGGTGGCTTTTGGGTATAAGTACTATTTTCACTCGTCGTTTGTAAAACATGCCGAAATGCTGGCCGATTCTTATGCTGTCGAACGGGGCATGGGCGATTACATAGTGTCTACCAAGCGGTTTATACTCGATCATGCTGAACTACCGCAAGCCTATAAAAATAAAATAGCCCGTTTGTACTTATCGCCCGATGTAATTGTAGAAAAGGTGAAAGAACTGGAAGAACGTAGAATGTTACAAGCCAATATATCGTCGTAAATATATATGGCCACCCTATAACGGATGTTTTACAAATTTAGCAAACTCATCAAAAGCATCAGCCTTCATTACCCGTGGAATTTTAACCTGACCACCAAGATGCTTATACTTTTCGGTCCAGTTGTAAAAGGCTTGCAGTGGAACGGTTTCTACCTTCACCCCTTTTAACGCCTTTGAACGGGCTACTGCATAGTTTTTATTATTGTTCTTCAATTCTTTATCTATCAGGCTGGCTGCCAACTCATTATTAGTTGGCTCGTCGGTTCCAAGTATCCATTTTAGTACAAATCCTTCGCTTTCCATTACGGTGCTGGCCACATATTCTTTTATATGAAGGTTACATTGCTGCTCAAGGTGCTCAATGGCAAGGTTCATTTTTTGTATTGACAGTTGCTCGCCCACCACATTTAAATAATGTTTGGTGCGCCCGCTAATGCGTACTTCGGCCCGTTCCTTATCAGTTATAATTACCGTATCGCCAATCATATAGCGCCATGCACCCGCTACGGTAGAAATAATAAGCACATACTCTGTATCTTCCTGCGCCTGCTCAATGGTCAATGACTTAACGCCTTGTTTTACACAACCCGAATCGTCTATGTTGTCTTCTTCAAACACTACAAATTCAAAAAATATTCCATTGTCAACAATAAGCGCCATAGCATCAGTACCAGGTCGTTTTTGAGTAGCAAGGTATCCTTCACTCGCCAGGTAGGTATCTATATAAATGAGTGGCCTGGTCAATAATTGTTCAATACTGCTCCGATAGGGCTCAAATGCCACTCCACCGGAGGTAAACACCTGTAGGTTGGGCCATATATCGTGTATGGTTGTCAATTTATTATATGCAATAATTTCTTTCAACATCAACTCTACCCACGATGGGATTCCGGAAATGCTTCCAATATCCCAGCCGGGAGCCTCTTGTGCAATACGGGCTACCTTTTCGTCCCAGTTTTTAATGGATGCTATTTCTAACCCAGGCTTATAAAAGGCACTAAACCAGGCGGGTATATTGGCGGCGCTAATGCCACTTATCTCACCCTCCCAGTGGTCGGGTTGTTGTATTAAACTGGTGCTGCTGCCCAGCATTAATATTTGCCTTTCAAAAAAATTGCCTGGCAACTCAAAGTTTTTAAGACTGAGCACTTGTTGCATGCCGGCATTTTTTATGGCCTCTACCATTTGGCTGGTAACGGGTATACATTTTTTATGGCTGGTAGTACCGCTGCTAAGGGCAAAATATTGCTGACCGCCCGGCCAGGTTACGTTTTGATGGCCTTTTAGTAAAAAGTGCCACCAATCGCCGTGCATTGCATCATAATCGTGAAAAGGCACTGCCCGCTGAAAAGCAGCTACCGGGTCGTTGCTTTCTAATATTTCATTAAACGAATAGCGAAGGCCAAATGCGGTTAACCTGGCTTTCTTCAACAATTTTTTTAATACAGCCCTCTGGGCTTTCACCGGGTTGGGGTCGCTGCTAATGAACCCCTTAAAATCAATGGCCGTTTTTATAATACCTCCCAATACCGACATGCGCTACTTTTTTTTGCTATTACAGCAATTACTATACCCGTGCTACCTTAATTACACGCTGGGTTTTTTGGCTGGCAGTCCTTGCTTTTTTACCTGGTATCGTTTTACAAACAGCCATATACAAAGGCCTGATAGCACAATCGGCCAAAAAGTAACCAATAATACCAGGCTTCCGCTAATAATGGATGTGCCGGTATCAAACGCCTCTTTTACTTTGGTTAAAAAAGACGGCGTTTCATTTATTGGCAAACCTGTTATAAATTGGTAATATTTAAGATTGATGGTACTGTAGGCGGCCTTATGCGTTAAATAATCTACCCGGCCAGCGCCGGCCTCTATGGCTTCCTGTATGGTGTTGATCTCGTTTTCAACTTCCATTATCTCCTTTATGTTTTTGGCCTGTTTTAGCAGACCAAGGTAGCGGTCACGTACCTGCTTTTTGGCCTCAGTTCTGGCTTTAACGTCCACCACTTCGCCAGTCACATCTTCGCTGCTAATGCTTTTTTCCTGCACTTTCCCTTCTTTTTCGGGAAGCGCATTTATCATTGCTTCAAATTGTGCAACAGGTACTTTTATCACAACAGTATTTTCTTTTTTACCAAATTGCTCTGTTTGCTGTTCGCTGGCTATATAAGCGCCATAGCGTTTGGTAAGGTCATGCACGTAGGTTTCATATAGTGTCAAATCCGTCAATTCAATAACAATATCGGCTGTTTTAATAAGCTGTTTATCCCAGTCTGGCGTTACCGGTTGCCCGCCTTGCAACGCTACGTTTGTAGTAATTGTGTCGCCTGCGACCGGTGGTTGCATGGCAAACTGTTTGGCCTTTGCTTCTTCGGGTTTTAAAAGAATGTTGTCTTGCGCGGTTATATTGTCCGCTGCCTGTTTGCTGCCTGTATTGCACGATAATATGGGCAAAGCCAGTACAATGGCTATGACGTGTAAGCATTTCATAACTGGTTAATTTATGTGGTTAGATGCGATAATTGAAAATGTGCATTGAACGGATCGCTTTAATTTTTACCTTAAAATCAATAAAAATTTTTTTGCCTGTAACATGGCTGACAGTAACCCGAAATCAGTTTTATCAATATAAAATAAATTCAGAACTCCTGATCCCGCGCAAACAAGAGCTAACCCGTTTTGAAAATAATGATTAAATCTGTTTGTGGATAAATGGTTTTTGTTTCATTCATTTGGCCACATAAACTTTTGAGTATTTCATTCATTTTTGGGGT
>JBBRUR010000054.1:0-32262 GCA_038247635.1 Chitinophagales bacterium | reverse complement strand
CGGTTGTGTCACTCACTTTTGCCGCATAACGTTATTCAAAATTTTTAACCAGGCATCCCGCAGCATTGCGGCGTACCGTATTTTGCAGGCAAACGTTTGGGTGGGGACAAACATTTGTTCTTTATTCAACCCCGGTTGTGTCACTCACTTTTGCCGCATAACGTTATTCAAAATTTTTAACCAGGCATCCCGCAGCATTGCGGCGTACCGTATTTTGCAGGCAAACGTTTGGGTGGGGACAAACATTTGTTCTTTATTTAACCCCGGCTGTCTAATAAATCCCAATGCTCCTTTTTTGGCTCACACACTAAAAATTCCATTCCCGTGGTTTTGGCCATTTCAAAATACCGCTTCCAGTCTTTAGCATTTTTACCATCAGCAACATACATCGATCTCATTTCAATGCCTTTCTCATCCAACATTCGTTTCATGTTCATAATGCCGTAAAAAGAAAGGTCTGCCATGGTAGTATCCTTAAATACCTTTTAATGCATGAAACGAAAATCCTTCTACAAACTTTACGACTGTACTACCTGCTTTATTAAGAGATACGGAAACGGGAAACAGATTAAAAGAATATAGGGCTATACCCATATTCCGGTTGGTAGTTGTGTGAGAGGCATAGTTACTGGTTTTTTTGTTGGTAGTATTGTTGATGTCGATAGTATTGGTAGCATTATTACCGCATGATGCGCTGATATACAAAAGAATCAGCAATTAAAATAAATGGAAGCAATACTTTTTCATTTTAAGGATTTGTACGAATATATCATTTATACCTTCTTCGCTATTTTTTAAAAATAAAACGTTAAAGCCTGTTAATAAATGTTCCGTTTTAGCCCGATAGATACAGCTACCCACCTATAATTATGCTATATAGTAGCGGATGTGGCAGGATACCGGCAATGTAAGAATGCCTTGGTTTTAAATGGAGTGATATATTAAATGAACATTTATAAGCCGACTACAAAAAATTTTGTTACTTAATTGTAAACCACCGTAAACCTTTACATTGGTGTTACCTGTTTTTACCATTAAAAAAAGTTGCTATCATACCACTTACAATAAGCAGTGGTCATTAACGCCTTCATTTTTTGGGGCCTATCTTTTGTTCTTTTATTGCATCAGCCGTTGCCCGTCCAAATGCCCTTCTAACTGGCATTAGCTGGGCACAGTTAGGCGGGCGGACGTTGCGCTCCCGTCCAAACGGCTTCAGCCGTGCGGGCTTGAACGGTAAAATATCAGGCACCAAAACCAGCCCCAAAAAAAAACGCGGGGTAACCTGATAAAGAGAAGAGAAACACCGTATATTATAGCCTGGTTTATTTATTATTTTAATTATTTAAAAACGAATTGTATGCCATTTACACGTCGAAAATTTATTGGAGATACCTCAAAAATAATCGCTGTAACAGGTTTGTCAACGCTGGCCCCAGCCAGCCTGTTCGCTTCAACCTATAACAGAAAATTAAGTCCCAATGAAAAGATAACAATAGGTCTTATTGGTGCAAAAAATATGGGCTTTGGAAACCTGAAAAACGCATTAAAACAACCGAATGTTGAATGCGTAGCAATATGCGATATCGATGACGTTATACTTAATGACCGTACGTCAGAAATTGCGAAACTACAGGGTAAAGCGCCCATTCAATACAAGGATTATAGAATGCTGATTGATAACAAAGACATAGATGCCGTTATTATTGGTACACCCGACCACTGGCATTGTCTACCATTTGTATATGCATGCCAGGCAGGCAAAGATATTTATGTTGAGAAGCCATTGGCTAATAGTATTGCGGAGTGCGACATTATGGTTAATGCAGCACGAAAATATAACCGGGTGGTACAGGTTGGCCAACAGCAGCGAAGTGGCAATCACTTTAAAAGTGCAATGGATTTTATTAAAGCCGGCAAAATTGGGCAGGTAAGAAATGTAAAGATCTGGGCCAATTTTAATTACGGAATAGGACAGCCAAAAGTGCCTGACGAACCAGTGCCGCCAGGGGTTGATTTTGAAACATGGCTGGGGCCTGCGCCGCAGCGTAGTTTTAACAAAGCGAGGTTTCATGGTAGCTGGCGAATGTTTTGGGATTATGGTGGTGGATTGATGACCGATTGGGGCGTACACCTGATTGACATGGCGCTATGGGCAAAAGATATTACTGAGTTGCCTTTATCGGTTACAGCAGCAGGAGGTAATTTTGCTTACCCCGACCATGCACACGAAACATTTGACACCATGAATGTAAACTACCAGATGAAAGATTATACAATTAATTGGGAGAACACGGCAGGCATTGAGACCGGTCCGTATGGACGTGGGTATGGTTTAGCCTTTATGGGTAACAATGCAACCCTTGTTATTGACAGGGATACCTGGGAGTTATTTCCGGAGTGGGATGATGCAAAGAAAATGGCCAAAGTGACTGCGATGCCAAAACAAACAGGAGCCGGGTCGCAAGAGGACCACATGAAGAATTTTTTGGAATGTATAAAAACACGCAAATACCCCAACTGCACCATAGAGAACGGGCGATTGGTGGCGGTGTATGCTCACATGGGTAACATTGCATTAAGAACAAATAGCAGGTTGGTGTGGAACGAAAACGATAGAAACTTTGGTAGGAATGATGCGGCAAATAAATTGATTATGCCGCAGTATAGAAAGCCGTGGGTTTTTCCTAAAAGCATTTGAAGCTATTAAAATTTAAACCACGAAGACAAAAAGGCTCTAAGGCTCACTAATATGTTTTAAACAAGTCGTTGTAGTATCAGAAAGCCTTTTGAACCACAAATACAAAAAGGCGCTAAGGTTCACTAAGCCTTTGTGCCATTTTGTGTGCTTGGTGCCTAAGTGTTTCTTGTTGTTGAATTAAATTATTGTCAGTACAGGAGTTGGACCTCTATGATTATAGAGGCAGGCTGCAGTTGAATTTAGATCTTCCGCCTGGTATTAAAAACAGGTTATCAAAAGTATCCTGGGTAACCATACTTTCAACCTTCATCAATGTTTATTAAAAAAGTTTTTTTACTATTCTTAGCCTTTGCATATACGGTTGCGTTTGGCCAAACAGTGCCACTGAAAGGGAAAGTGGAAATGTATAATAACAGGCCTGCAATCTTTATTAACGATAAGCCTGTAGCCCCACAATTTTATAGTTTGACACATGCTTACGGTGCCCGCTGGTCGTGGGAAGAAAATCCGTCAAGAAATTTGAAAAACTTTTGTCAGTTGGGCTTTAAGTTATACCAGGTAGACCTGTATTTTGAAGACATCTGGTATAAGGGTAGGGCTAAGTTGGATATAGATAAAGCACAACGGCAGGTAAAGGGTGTATTGGATGTTTGTGCCGATGCTGCAGTGATAATACGGATACACGTAAATGCCCCTTATTGGTGGAATAAAGAAAATTTGGATGAATGCACAAAGTATGCGGATGGTACCGTTGATGAAAGGACGTATGGACCACCTAACGATAATGAAAATGGAGATGTTGACAGACCACTCAGGGCAAGCCTTGCATCGCAGAAATGGAAAAAAGAAGCTGCTGAAAAGCTGGCAGAATTTTGTAAAAGCCTTGCCGCAACCCGTGAAGGCAATAGTGTAATTGGTTTACATATAAGTTGTGGGGTGTATGGCGAATGGCATTATTGGGGCTTTCCCTCTCATGATGCAGATACGGGTGCTGCAATGACCAGCTACTTTAAAAACTGGCTTCGCACTAAATACAAAACCAATACGGCTTTACAAAAGGCATGGAACACCAACAGCTACACTTTTGAAACTGCCACGGTGCCTGGCAAAGCCGAAAGAGATACAACACACGATGGTATATTTAAAGACCCTCAAAAAGAACGGCGGGTTATGGATTATTACGAATGCCAGCAGTATGTGGTAGCCGACGACATACTTCATTTTACGAAAATTGCAAAGGAATCGTGGCCAGGGCCGTTGATAGTTGGAGTGTTTTATAATTACTTTTTTATGACTTTTGGCAGACAGGCTAGTGGTGGTCATTTGTTTGAGCAGATGATTTTAAATTCTCCTTATATTGACTATATAAGCGCACCGCAGTCTTATTGGGGTGGGGCAAGAAAATTGGGTGGCTCGGGGCAATCGAGAGGGTTAATAGAATCTGCTGTATTACACAAAAAATTATGGCTAGAAGAAATGGACCAGTCAAGCTATAAAGGTGGCCCGTTTGGGCAGGACGTAAAAACCACAAGAGAACAGGATGTACCAATTATTCGAAGAAATTTGGCACAGGCAATTACAAGGGGCGGCGGTTACTGGTTTTACGATTTTGGTCAGTACCGCAGTAGTGGCTGGTGGGACGACCCGTTGTTGCTAAAAGAAATAAAAAAGGCATTTGATGTATTGAATACTTATTACCACGCTGCTACTTATAAACGAGAGGCAGATGTACTGTTTGTTTACAGTAATCAAACATTCTATCACATAAAAAACAGTACATCGGCCATTTCCTCCTATAACATTTGCGACCAGCAATCGGCAGATGCATTTAAGGCCGGTGTGGTGTTCGACCAGGTATTTATAACCGATCTGCAGAAGGTGGATTTAAAGAAATATAAAGCAGTTGTGTTCAGTAACACCTTTGCACTTTCTGATGCGGACAAGAAATTCATTAAAGAAAAAGTTGCTAAAGACGGACGGCACATTGTATGGAACTATATGCCTGGATATACCAACGGTTCAGTAAATAATATTCAGTTTGTTATGGAAGTAACAGGGATGGAAGTAGCCAAAGCAAATATTGGCGGCAGGCTTTCTATTGTTTCTGTTAGCAAGGCTTACCCCATAAACCAAAAAGAAGAAAACAATGATTTGGTTTTGCCTTTATTACAGATCATTGATAAAAAAGCGACTGCCCTGGGGGTAAACGACAGCACGCAGGAAGTAATGGTTGCTAAAAAAGAAAACAAGGATCATACAGTTTGGTATGCCTCGTATATGTTCAAGCAACCTGAAGCATTTCGGGAGATTTTTAAACAGGCTGGTGCACATATTTACGGAGAGGGAAATGATGTGTTTCATGAAGGTAGTGGACTGTTAATGATTCATACAAAGACCGGGGGACCAAAAAACATTCTTTTAAAAAACGGAAAGAAAGTTAGTCTTGATATGGAGCCGGAGTCTACCATATACATGGACAGCACGACAGGCAATGTGGTATTAAAATAGTGGGGGGGTAGAATAAAATTTACTAATTGAAATCCAGGATTTGATCTTGTTATAGCTGTTACTTCCGCTACTTTTATTTTTGTTTAACAAACTTCATCTTCTTTATCCATTCCTCCACCAGGTCCATTTAAAGCACATTGCTGGTGTTATGATACATACCGTAACCGCGACCGCCTTTTTCAAACAGGTATAATTCCACGGGCACTTTATGTTGTTTTAAAACGGCGGCAAAGCTTGTAAAGTTTTCAACTTTCACCCCATCATTTTTGCATGTACCAAAAAAGTGGATGGTGTTTTTGAAGTTACCTGTTGATTGTACGAGTATTCTTTTATTTTTTCAGGCGATGCATTTTTGCCCAGCAATTGATCACCCGAACCTTTGTGGCCGATCGTCCCGGTAAAGCTGATAACCGGATAAGCTAAAACCATGACGTCAGGGCGCAGGGTGGTGTTTTGAGAATTGGTTAGGCAACTGTGTTGAAAATGTGTTGCAGCCGTTGAAGCCAGGTGGCCGCCGCCAGAAAAGCCCATAATACCAATAATATTTTTATTGATCCCCCCATTCTTTGGCATTTTCTTTTACAACCTGTATTGCGCTCTGTGCATCCTGCAACGGACCAATTTCTTTATTTACCATCGTTTGGTCATTAAATATCCTGTATTTTAACAAACGCTGCAACACCCATTTCATTAAAGCGCCCGGCCACATCTGCACCCTCATGCCCTGCAGCCAATATATAATTACCGCCGCCCTGACAATTGATGACTGCTGCTCCTGTTCTTTATTCGATAGGGGCAAGATAGATGCTAAGTGTGGGACGGCTAACCTTACTAATGATTAAAACACCGTCTTTGTTTATTCAGATTTTTCGTTGTCGGGTGCAGTCCCGGAGTTGGGAATACTGTTTTTGTAAAGCGGGATGACAGTTTGGTAAAAACAGTTGTGTTTATAGAAATAATCAATAGTAATGCACATAAATTGAGAATGAATTGATCGGCAGATTTTATGAGCGTATGTAGCTAATAATGAGTAATTCCAGCGGTAAAAATGAACATTAAATTAAGTTGTTACTGTGCGAGGGGTAAAAAGTTGGGTAGGCTTTTTATAAACCAGGCTGAATTGCTACTATAAAGCTTGGCTTTTTATGTTTTGCTAAATAAAGAAAAAGCGGTACAAGTCCCATTAACCGCCCGTTTTTACGTAAAGATGCAACGCCTGTCCGGCTGGCGTAGCCGGGCTGGCAACGATGAAAAATAGTAGCAATACCGTTTGGCCCAAAAAATTCCATTTCCTTTTTTAGCCCTGGTGTGCTACAATAAATAATTAAAGGCGGTCATCATTCATTACTGATTGTTCTTTTTTCGCCTTTGCGATTGATAACTTCTATTAATTGAACCTCTTTACCCGCTATCATACATTGTGCAGATTGCGAAAGAAATGAACTGCCGTAAACAATTTCATGCTTTCTCTTTCTTCCATTTTTTAAATGAATAATAGCCCACACATCGTTATTGTTGAACCTGACTATTTTAGCGTTTTGCTTAAGAGTAAACAGTTGAAGTTTACCCCTGTTTTGAGTAGCTGCGAGGCTGTAGCTGTTTCCTGTTACCAGCTTTGCCAGCCCTTTGGCATCGCCAGGCAAAAAGTAGCCGCTTTGCTGAAAGCCCAACGATTGAAAGTCCCCTTTACCATTTCCCAGCAATACAAGGCCATTCATAGCATCGTATTGGCCATTAACCACCTCGTTGCCGTATTCATTTCCATTCATTACAATGTCCAGCCAGCCATCTCCGTTTACATCTTCTGCCACTATACCATTTATAGGCGCTAGTTGCGCATGCACCGGTAAAGGTTTCAAATCAAAATGCCCATTACCATTGTTTTGCATATAGCAGGATGAAAAATAATTTCCTTCCACTATTAATGCCTCTTGTTTTTCTTGCGTACTTAAAATGGTATTTATGTCAGCTTCGGCATAACTTTTATAGCTGGGGAACTTGCGCCTGGTACCAATTAATTGCTCAATCATATCATCTCTTACATTAGCGGGATACTCTTTTCTGTCACCGTTTTTATCAGGAATGTAAAGTGTAGGTATCGCATCATAAACCTTGTCACCATTAAAGTCTGCTGCATATACTCTTACGGGTTCTTTGTCAGAAGCTTTAAAAAATGAATTTAATCCAATATTACCTGCTACATAATCAATATCTCCATCATTATCAAAGTCGCCCGATGTTATGCTTGTCCAGCAGCCGGTTTTATTATGCACCCCTGTTGTAGCCGTAATATTGGTAAAGCTGCCCTTGTTATTTTTTAAAAAGGTAAGTGGCATCCATTCGCCAACCAAAATCAGGTCGTGCCAGCCGTCATTATCAAAATCTGTCCAAACGGCGTCACACACCATTCCTATGTTTTGAAGAAAAGGGGCCACTTGTTTTGTTACATCGGTAAATATAATTTTACCATTTTTTGTGTCATTCCTATAAATGTAACTGTTAACCGGCCCGGGGTACTGTTCAGGTGTTACCCGTCCGCCAACAAAAAGGTCAAGATCTCCGTCGTTATCAAAATCAATCGCTTTTATACAACTTTTGCTCGTTAAATAATTAGGTATGGCAGCAGGATCGTGTAAAAATTTGCCATCGCCCGTATTAATGTAAAACTGGTCCTGGTAGTTTTTGGTGTTGGCTGCAAATTCATTACTGCCGCTACAGGCATACAGGTCAAGGTCGTTATCGCCATCGGCATCAAACAACAGTACGCCCATCATTTCAGGTCGCCGTACATCGTTTCCGGTATAGCTGGTTAATTCTTTTTTAATAAACTTTTTGTTTGATTGCTGAAACAGCAGGGTGCCAGTATTGCTTGCCGAAGCGCCAATAAAAATGTCATCCAACCCATTATTGTCTATATCGCCCACCGCTATTGAAGGCCCGTATTGCGATAGTTTATGAGGCAATAACCTTTGGTAATTAAAATCGATAAAATCAAATTCCGTATGCAGGTAATCAATTCCACTTTGTTTTGTATTATTGATAAACAAAGTTGAGGTGAATTTTTTTTCGTTTGGTGGTACAACTTTATCTGCATCTTTATATAAAACAGTTATTGTTTGATTTGCAGTTACTTTTTGTAAAAGTTGCTGTTTACCATCCGGCCATTTAATAATAATGGAATCGATTTGTTTGGTAGTGCCTAAGCCAAAATGAACCGCATCTTCCACCGTTGAAAGGTAACCACGGTAAGGGGAATTTTCAACGGTTTGCATTTGACCACCGCTGGTATAAATAGTTGCAGTGGCCCCAATGCCTTTTAAATTAGTGGCATTACCACTAAACCGGATGTTGAGATAATTATTTTTATTTAATTTTTCCGATTGGTTTTTATAAATAAACGCTTCCTCACTTATGTTGTTAATTACATAATCCAAATCACCATCGCCATCAAGGTCCGCATATACTGCTCCGTTTGAAAAAGAAGGTTCATTAAACCCCCAGTTCGTAGTAACATTTTCAAATTGTAACCGGCCGGTATTTCGGTAAGCGTAGTTTCTAATTTTAATCTGTGGTATTTGATTAATTATTTCTTTTTTAGTTGCTGATTCATATGCTTTTGACCTGTATACCCCAAAATCATGGTCGGTCACATCTCTGGGATATCCGTTAGTGATCAGCAGGTCTTTATAACCATCATTATCTATATCAGCTAAGGATGGATTCCAACTCCAGTCTGTTTGTGCCACACCTGCATAAAATGAAATATCGCTGAAAGACGGTAGCAATTGACTGCTGGTATCAATAGTAAAAAAACCGTTATTCAATTGTAAAGTATTACGAACATATTGCATTACCAGCCCCTGTTGTTTTATTGACTCATGAACAAAATAATTAATGCCATTCATATTTTTTTTCTTTCTAAAATTATCTTCGGGGTTCATGTCAACAGCAATAATATCAGCCAGGCCGTCATTATTAATGTCAGCTATATCATTGCCCATCGCATTTTGAGAAGTATGTTTAAAACATTCTTTAGCCCGGTTGCTAAAAGTACCATTTTGATTATTTATGTAAAGCAGGTCACTACCATAAAAGTCGTTGGTTACATAAATATCTTTCCAGCCATCGTTATTGATGTCTGCTATGCCAATACCCAAACCAAATCCTTCATCGCTTATGCCTGCTTCTTTCGATGCATCTTCAAACCACGGATGACCTAAGGAATCGCTGCCTTTGTTGCGGTATAGTATGTCTGATAAGGCTTGCCTGTTCTCGTCGGTACTGCCATCAAAACGGGTGCTGTTTCGTTTTGCGAGGGTTGTATTAACAACGTACATGTCAAGATCCCCATCGCGATCATAATCAAAAAAAGCAGCGTGAACTGAAAAGCCTGTATCAGCAAGGTTATATTCTTTTGCCATCTCTTTAAATTGTGGCACTCCTTCTTTATTGAGACCCTGATTTATATATAAAAGGTTGGCTCTTTGGTTCGGGTCTGTTTTAATTGTTTCGCAAACGTATAGATCTGGCCATCCGTCATTATTAATATCCACTACGGATGCTGCATTACTCCATCTTCCTTCGCCGGTAACCAATGCTTTTGCAGTAATATCTTCAAAAACAAAATTTCCTTTATTCAGGTACATTTTATTGCTTACCTGGCTGGCAGTAAAATACAAATCGGGTAATCCATCTTTATTAAAATCGGCCACAGCTACACCACCGCCATTGTACAAAAATTCCATATCAAGCGAGTTGATAGAATCGCTCTCTGTAATTTTATTATTAAAATGAATATTGCTATGTGATGAAGATATTCTTTTAAATAAAGTATTTGAATCCCTGCTGCATGCAAGTAAAAAAACAATAGCAAAAAAAACAGCAAACCGCATTGTAACATTGATTAAGGGAGGTAAAGAGGCAAACATATTCCTAATACTACGCTAGATTAATCAATATTTTTTATTTAAAATGAAGGACAGATAAGGATACGTACATAAAACTTACCGCACAGCAATCGGGTAGCTTTTTAATTTTTTTATATTGAGTTAGGTAACAGATAGTTAATTGCCTGGCGGGCGACTAACAATGGTAAAATTTTTTGGTTACCCGTAAGTTGAAATGGTAAGAGGCTAAGGTACAGCTTGTTAATTATTGGTCAGGCCACCGACAACCCCAAAATTGCTGCACATACAAAGCAGCAAGTGCCTGTTATGGATAATCTTAATATTGCTAAATAAAATACTTGAAATTGAAGTGGCTTTATTTATGGTGGATAATGCTAATAAACAATCAAATATTATTCTATAATTTTTTTTCAATAAGGATAGTAAAGGATGCATAGCAATACGTTTTTACTAATTTGAATTTAAATTGTAAAAAGATACAATCAAACCAAAATTATAAAATTCCTTCAAAAACAAAAAACGATCTGCTATGTATCAAAACTTCCCGCCAACACTAAAAAAGCTCAGGGTTCTTTTTCTCCTCATTTTCTTTTCAGGCATTACAATCGCAATCTCCGCACAAACAATGGTTTCCGGCCGTATCATTGATAGTGCTTCAGGACAGGGAATTGCACGGGTATCTGTTGTAGTGCAGGGTTCAAAAACAGGAACAGTAACTGATGCCAATGGAAATTTCAGCATTAGTGCATCTCCCACCCAGGTGCTGCTGGTGAGCAACCTTGGGTATAAAACAGAAAGAATACCCATACGCGGTACCGGTCCAATCAATATTGTGCTGGCCCCGCAAATTAGTTTGCTGGATGATGTAGTGGTAATAGGATACGGCACCAGGCAACGCAAAGATGTGACCGGCGCGATATCTACAGTTGGCGCAAAAGATATTGAAAAAAGTACCAGCATGACGCCGGAATTAGCCTTGCAGGGGCGTGCGGCTGGTGTATTTGTAAGTTCAGGCGGAGGTGACCCGCAGGCAAGACCCATAGTACGCATACGCGGTGTAAATACATTTGGCTTTGCTGAACCGCTTTATGTAATTGATGGTGTTCCCATGTTTGAGGGGGGCGCAGGGGTAACCGGAGGTGCCATAGGCGATATAAGGTCTCCTGTAAATATTTTTTCAATGATCAACCCCAACGACATTGAATCTATGACTGTTTTAAAAGACGCTTCGGCAGCCGCTATTTATGGTGTACGGGCTTCTAACGGGGTAATTCTTATCACCACCAAAAAAGGCAAGGCGGGCCGCCCCAGGGTTGAGCTAACTTCCAGCTATGGGGTGCAAAACATAACCAAAACCTTCGAGGTATTAAATACGCAGCAATACTTTGATCTTGTACGCCAGGCCTACGCTGCCAATCCCGATGCAAATACAAGCTTCGATCAAAGGTACGGCCCGCGGTACACTACATCAAGCCCGTTGTACGCAGGTAATAATCCCACCTACGACTGGCAGCGTGAACTACTTAATAAAAATGCAGCAATGCATGATCACTCCATCCGGCTAAGCGGTGGAAGCGATGCCACCACCTATTACCTTTCGGCCGGCTTCAGCAAGCAAGAGAGCCCTTTGAAGGCCAATAACATGGAGCGGTATTCGATTGCCGCGAATATTGATTCCAGGGTGTCAAAGGTCATCTCTACAGGCTTAACCCTTCGCCTGGTGCAGGAGCGTGCTTTGGTGAATACACAGGGCGACCTGCCCACGATGGCTTCTTCCATTCCGTTCCAGCCATTTTACGATCCAAACGATCCCACCGGATTTGCTCCGGTGAGCCGCGGTAGTTTTGTGCGCAACCCGAGTTTCGATCCCTCAAAAATTGATGCAGGACCGGCCTTCAATTTTGCACCCAACGACCCTACTTTATTATGGGGGCAAAACAGCCGGTTCAATGTGTTTGCTTTACACGCCTTAAACGACAATCGCTTCGACCTGAACCGCGTGCTAGGTAGTGGGTATGTGCAAATTGAACCTATTACCGGATTACGACTTCGCGGTACACTGGGCGGCGACTGGTATATGAACCTTCGGAAATCCTGGTCGGAAAACGACAATTGGCGCTTTTCTCAAACGCCCGGCAATCCCTTCGCTAATCAAAATGGGCAGGCTAAAGGAACTCTTGGTGAAAGACGCGGTACCACCTACAATTTAAACAAAGAGCTTACCCTTAATTACACAACAACTTTTTTAACTGATCATAGTATCGACGTAATACTTTCGGCCTCTGATCAGTTTACCCGGTGGGATGTTTCAGACATAAGTGGCCGGGTAAACTTTACCGATCCACAATTGAGGAATATCACTAATCAGCCACCTTTTACCCAGGGTTTTACCGGCATTTTACAGGAAGATCAACTGATCGGTTATATGGGTAGGGTCAGTTACAAGTTTAAGGACAAATATTACCTTGACGGAACACTTCGGTACGATGGTTCATCCAGGTTGGCACCCGGTCAAAAATGGGATTACTTCCCATCCTTTGCAGCAGCATGGCGTATTACCGGCGAATCGTTCTTTCCGAAAACAAAATTCATAAACGACATAAAACTCCGCGGTGGTTGGGGACGGCTGGGTAATTTTCAGTCAGCAGGTTTCTATAAATTCCTTTCCGGTGTAGTGTTATCTGCTGATTATCCACTTGGATCAGGTAATGGAAATGGTGTAGGCACACAGGTGCAGGCAGCACGGCTACCAGACTTTGCAAATACCACCCTTACCTGGGAAAAGTTGAAAACAATAAACGTTGCCATGGATGCAACTCTCTTCAACAACCATGTAACTTTTACTGCAGAGTATTACGATAAAACAACATTTGACATTATTCAGAGTGTTGCCTTACCACCCAACACCGGTATACAAAACAACGCAGACCTGAATGTAGCCACCGTTAAAAATACCGGGGTTGAATTCCAGCTTGGCTATAACAACAAAATAGGAGCTGTAAACTTTAATTTGTCAGGCAACTTTACTACTGTAAAAAATAGGGTTGTTCGACTAAACGGCGCTACACCACTAGGTGGCGAAGGTGGAAGAATTGAAGAAGGCTATCCCCTGTTTTACCTGTGGGGCTATAAAGTAGGCGGTATTTTTCAGAACCAGGCCGAAATTGATGCCTGGAGAAGCAAGTACAACGATGCAAGTATTGGTCAAAACAGAACAGGTGGCGGTTATACCTACCGGCCGGGCGATATGTATTTCCAGGATGTATACGGCAACCCGAGGGATCCAAAAGAAAGGTTTAGTAATACCCCCGATAGTATCATTAACGCCAACGACCGTAGCTACCTTGGTAAGTCCATTGCCGGCTATTATTATGGCTTTAACCTGGCTGCCAATACAAAAGGGTTCGACATTAGTGTATTCTTTCAGGGGGTAGGTGATATTCAACGCTACAATGAGGTGAGGGCCGGTCTTGAAGGTATGGGAGGTCTCGCCAATCAGTCTACCACAGTACTTGATCGCTGGACGCCTACCAACCCATCTACCACTATCCCAAGGGCCGAATACAATGGACGTTTTGGCGCCACAAGATTTTCTGACAGGTTTGTTGAAAACGCAGGCTATATACGCTTACGTAACCTGCAAATCGGTTATACCATACCTGCATCGGTATTGGGCAAAACGGGCGTTATTCAAAGCCTGCGCGTTTATGGCAGCGGGCTAAACCTGTTTACTATTACACCCTGGACCGGGCTCGATCCTGAGACCGATGGGGTACCCATCACAAGACAATTTGTATTTGGCATTAACGCTTCCTTTTAAACAAAATAAACTGTAGAAATATGAAAAAATTTATTGTTAGACTATCAATTATATTAACATCTGTTGTTGCCGGATTTATTATCCATGCCTGCAACAAAGAAAAGCTTAATTTACTGCCACATGGGCCAACCGAGCAATCCTACTTTTTAGAAGAAGATGATTTTAACCGCGCCACCCTCGGCATATATTCAAAATTGAGCGATTTTTTTTGGTGGAACGGCGGCCCGGGCAGTTCACCCATCACGCCTTTTTTGCTGCCCGGCGATGATATAACTACCAATCAAAGTAACGAAGAATTTGATCTGTTTGGTTCGCTTCAGCCAAGCAATGGACGCCTGTCGTATTTGTACTCCAGGCATTATCAATTGATCAACCGGGCCATATTAGTGTTGGAGAAAATTGAACGGGAAAAAGGCATTTACACCACACCCGATTTAAAAAACTGGCACAAAGGAGAAGCATTGTTTTTGAGAGGGTATGCATACTACAACCTTTGGAACTTTTTTGGAACAGCACCCCTGGTGACAGAGCGTGTAATAAGCTCAAGCCAATTTACACCCCCAGGTACAACCGGAACCCAGTTACTTGACCAGGCCATTAAAGATTTTACCGAAGCGGCCACTTTGTTGCCCGCCAGTTGGAATATAGCCAACCGCGGCAGGGTTACGGCAAACGGTGCCAATGGTATGTTGGGCAAAAGCCTGGTGTTCAGGGCATCTGCCAACAAAACAGCCGCCAATTATACCGCCGCTTTGGCAGCATTTGCTAAAATATCTGGCGCCACTCTTGTGGCCGACATTGATGATAATTTTGCATGGAATACTGAAAACAATGCAGAGTCTTTGTTTGAATTCCAGGCATCTCAGGCATTTGGGTTTGATAATGTTTGGCTTGATAATGACTTTGATAATGCAGTGGGTGCCTTATCCATTTACTGGGGTTTTTATAGTAACAACGGTAACGGTCAGCAAGGCCGCTCACCCTATTTTGCTACTACAAGATTGTTGAAAAGCTACGATGCACTTGATCCCAGACTTGAGAAAACAATGAACCCTGCTGACCGAACGATCAATAAGTATGCAAAGCGTGATAAGCTGTCACAATCAAATCTTGCCTCCATCAACAATTACCGCATTCTCCGTTATGCCGATGTGCTATTACTTCAGGCAGAGGCTACCTTGCAATCCAACGGATCTACCGCTACGGCTGTTGGCTTTATCAACCAGGTACGCACCCGTGCCCGGGCAATGGGCGCAGGTGCTGAACCGGCAAATTTTTCTACAGCCGAAACAAACAGGGGAACCATTATGGCGTGGATAATGGACGAGCGGTTAAGAGAACTGGCAGGAGAAGGGCAACGCTGGTTCGACATGAGGCGGTGGCATTTGCAGGGCATCATTACTTTGAGCAATGCATCCTTTAGCTCAAACCAGGCTTCGGGAATGGCTTTCCAGGTGCCCATGCATTTATATTTTCCTATACCTAATAGCGAAATTGATGTAAATCCGAATGTGAAGCAAAACCAAGGTTATTAAATATTGGTAATTTAAAAGAATTCCCCAAGAATATACTGGCAAAGTGGTGAATATATTTTCCTGACCAAGAATAGTAACACTATTTAGGATTATTGTGGCTCGATCAAAAGCAGTTTTTTGTAGGCTCGATTTAAACAGGAGCAGTTTAACTTGAGACTGTGGAAAGGCGCGCTTGTACGGCATCAGAAATGAATAAGTCACAATGGTACAAATCATTTCCACAAGTATTCGCTCTCAAGTAAATCATTTGAGGGGTAATAAGTCTCTGCTACCTTGTTTTTGTATGGTATTTAGCCAAAAAAAGCTCCTCTTTCGGGGAGCTTTTTTCACGCATTGAATAATTTTTTATGCATCAAAATCAAAGGAGTTTTGTAAATGAAACAATTATTCTTGATAGTCGGTGTCTTTACCTGCCTGGAATCTTTATGGCTTTATTATTAAGCTGTGGCAGCATTGTACCCTCAGGCAAGACTAGCGCCACAAAAAAGACATTCTATGTTTCCGGTCGTTTCTTGTACAGCCCTGAGGGAGAGAAAGTGAGTTTAAGAGGGGTCAACAATATGAATGTGGTAAGTGATAAGACAGGTGAAAAGTCGTTTCCTGAAATTGCCAAAACCGGGGCAAATGCAGTGCGCATTATGTGGATGAGCTGGGGCGGAGGCGGCGATCAGCTGGATGTCTTAATTGGCAACTGCATCAAAAATAAAATGATACCCCTTATTGAATTGCACGATGCTACAGGTAAATGGGAAATGCTTGACAGTACAGTAAACTTTTGGGTGAGGCCCGACGTGCGGGATGTGCTGGTAAAGTATGAAAAATACCTATTACTCAACATTGCCAACGAGGCGGGTACCAGCGCAGTAGCGATGGAAGAATTTAAAACAAAATATTCCGCTGCAGTTAGTAAAATAAGGGCAGCGGGTATTAATGTTCCGCTAATGATTGATGCAGCTAACTGGGGCCGCAACGAAGCTTACCTGTTACAGAATGCAGTTGCCTTAGTACAGAATGATCCTGAACACAACCTGCTTTTTTCGTGGCATATCTGGGACTCTGGTATTGCTGAAAGCAGGATTGAAAAAGCTGTGGAGCGATCGGTTGCGTTGAATATTGCGTTGGTAATTGGTGAGTTTGCCCCAATGGAAGTAAAATGTAAATGCTGCATCCCCTACAAGTTCATTATGCAGTATTGCCAGCAACAAAGTATTGGCTGGCTGGCATGGAGCTGGGGGCCGGGTAACAGTGATTGTGCGCAAATGAACATGACCAAAACAGTGGCCTTTGAAACCCTGTACAACTGGGGTTTGGAAGTGGCAATTACCGATTCCTACTCCATTAAAAATACAGCTGTACGTCCAGCCATTTTTAAGTAGGCTATAAAAAAGTGTTTTTAATTTAATCCCGTTTCAACTGTCAGAAACTTTAATGGCCGGCAAACAATGCTAATTCTTTTCAATAAATCGGGGTACATTCATAAAACCGTTGATTATAGGTTGTGATAGATTTTAAAAATACAGGGTTCAAAACTACTTACCCAATAATCTAAAATGCGTTTAAACCCAGGAGAAAGAAAAGGCTGCAAATAGCACTTCAGTACACGAGTGCGACGCAACGGCCGTATTATAAAAGCGGGAATGTTCGGCCCCAAAAAAAAGCCTGCATCTGAAATTGCGAAAGGTAAAGAGTTTTGAAATTAGATAGCTTTTAATTTTTTTTTACACCTCACCAATATGAAAATTGTACCTTACTTTTTCGCCTTTCTATTCTCATCTTCTGTATTTGGGCAAAACAAGCCATTGAGCCTGCACCCCAATAACCCTCACTATTTTTTGTTTAGAGATAAGCCAACCATTCTTATTACTTCCGCTGAACATTACGGCGCTGTAGTAAACCTTGATTTTGATTTTATAAAATACCTGGATGAACTAAAGGCTAACGGGCTCAATTATACCAGAATATTTTCCGGGTCTTATATAGAGGTTCCGGGTGCTTTCGGCATTTCAAGTAATACACTGGCACCTACAATTGGTAAATATATTTGTCCCTGGAAACGAAGCAATAACCCCGGATATAAAAATGGTGGCAACAAATTTAACCTGGATGAATGGGATAAAGAATATTTCGTACGGCTGAAAAATTTTATCTCAGAAGCCGGAAAACGAGGCGTTATTGTGGAGATTACTTTATTCTCCTCTTTATATGGTGATGATGGTTGGAACTACAGCCCATTAAATAGAATTAATAACGTAAATAAAATAGGTTCTATTGCCAGAAAAAATGTGCAAACCTTAGATAACGGCAGGCTGCTTAAATACCAGGAAAGGATGGTTCGCAAAATAGTTACAGAACTGAAAGGTTTCGACAATGTTTTTTATGAAATTCAAAATGAGCCCTGGGCAGATTTTGGAATAAAAGTGTTGGAATTAGACAGAAAGGAAGAAGGCCTTAGTCCCTGGCAAGAAATAGTAGAAGAAGCCAATCCTGCCTCATTAGCATGGCAAAAACACATAGTATCTGTAATAGTGAAACAAGAGGCTAAGCACAAACAGCAACACCTGATTGCTCAAAACTTTACCAATTTTAAATATAAACTTCAGAACGTTAATGCTGATGTGTCTGTTGTTAACTTTCATTATGCTTTACCTGCAGCAGTTTCAGAAAATTATGGATTGAACAAAGTGACAGGCTTTGATGAATCAGGCTTTTCGGGCAATAAAGATGAAACCTACCGGAAGCAGGCATGGCGATTTATTATGTCGGGTGGAGGGTTGTTTAATAGCCTGGATTATTCGTTTACAATTGATAGCCCCGAAGGAACAGCAATTCAAAAAGCACCAGGTGGCGGAAGCAGGGACCTACGCAAACAACTCAACATTTTAAAAAGCTTTGTTGAAAGTTTTGACTTTATAAAATTGAAACCTGTAGTGCAACTAAAAGGCGGCGATGATAAAAATGCAGTGTACCAATTGGCAGACGCAGGAAAACAATATGCTTTTTATTTTGAGGATGTGGATCAAGGTAAAGTTTTACTTCAATTGCCTGCAGGCAATTACACTATTGATATAATTTCTGTTGAAGACGGGGCAACAAGATCTTTGGGAAGAATGAATCATACAGGTGGTGAACTCCAACTTGATATGCGTGGCTTAAAAAGCTTCGCTCTCAAAGCCGTTAGTTTTTAGATGTATTAAACCACTATTAATGGAGTGCCTACCAAATTGACGGTGCAATTAATTATGCTTAAAAAAAAGTTGGGAAAAGATGCTTTGAAAATATATCAGTTCTAAAGAGTTACACAATCTCTACGGCTGTAGAGCCCATAAAAAAGTTTTAGCAGTACCCCGAAAAAAAACGGCGATAATTATAGGTACATCTTAACAATGCACCGTACGAATGGATTGATGTAATATTCATAAGAAATTTATGTAACTATTTTGGAGTTCCACCTATTTTTAGGTATTCAGTATAGTAGCCTTTTAGTTTTATGCCTGACACTTAAAAAACTTGGGGTTACAGGTGTAAATAATTGTAATGAGAGGTAACTCATACGTTATTAATTGGTTATGGGAATTGCTAAGCATAACGTACGAGAATTTCTGATGTAAATTACAAAACCCATCAATCGGTGGGTTTTGTAATTTAAATATTCAAAATAGAATTGTCGGGAAGGACCTCGCATGGTTAGGCCATCAATCAAGCTTGAATTGTTATTTCCATTTTAAAAATACTGTATAAAAGTTACAACCTGCTTAAACCTTTCCCGTCTCTTTTTTCCCTAATTTTTTATCACTTTAAATACTTCACCATTTTTAAGCTTAATGAAATAGGTAGCGGCTAAATATTTACCTAAATTAATTACCTGGTTGCCCGAGGTAATTTTAATTTTTTCCAGCAGCCTCCCATTGATATCGTATATACCAGCTTCGGATCCAAATAAAGCATTTTCCTTTATCACCAGCATTACAGACCCTTCGGTTGGGTTTGGATATATAATTGACCTTACCTTACCATTACGATTATAGGTAAGCTTAACTATGTTGCTATAGGTAAATGTGCCGTCTATGTTTATTTGCTTTAACCGGTAATAGTTTGTTTCGCTTTTTAGCTTATCTATATTGTAATCTCTATATTGATACCTGGAATGTTGGCTGCTATTACCCGCAGCCTTTGCAATACCAATTGGGCTAAAGGATGTACCATTTGCACTTCGCTCCACATCAAATTGCCTTGTATTTTTTTCAGAGGCGGTGGCCCAATCCAGCACATTATCTTTTTCAACTGTTTTGCCATTAAAATATAGCCAGTTTACCAGTAAGGGAATTCCGCCGGTTCTGCAAATTATTTCGTTGGTCCTCAAAGTTTCTCTATTGCCAGTTTTGTCGGTTGCCAGTACAAAAAAACAATAGCTGGAGTCGGCGTTTAGCAAAACGGTGGTATCTGTTTGGTTTATTTTTGGTATTAGCACCGAATAATTTACCTGGTCGCCAGATGTGTACACGGTATAATAATCTATACCACTACCACTTACATCGTCTGTACCCGTCCAGTTAAGTGTAACCGAACGGGCATTGATAGCTATTGGGTCGTTCATGCGGCTGGCAGGTGCCACAGCATCAATGGTGTTTGTGTGAATATTGGTAGGTATGGTATCATTACCATCAAACACAATAGATGCCTTGGCACCAATGGTATCCAATGTAACGGAAGTTTTTAACGGCTTCATACTAAAGTTTACAAATCCATGCCCATACAATGGATTAGCGCTATCCTGCAGTAACAAAAGTCCTTTCAGCGGGTCTCTTGTCGATACCAGGGTTACCGGGTCAATCGACTCAAATTGCCAGAAAGCCTGTTTGTTGAGCTGGTCGTACCCTGCCACTACATCAACATACAATCCCAATGAATCTCTCAAATCTAACCGTTGATAGTAAGAGGCTGTATTGTTGGGTACAGAAAATGTTAGGTTATTGAAGCCAAAAGATCCTAATTGAAAAGTTGCCGGGTCTTGTTTGGGTTCAATTGGAGTGGTTATGCGCACATATTTGGCGGGGGCAGATGCTGATTTTGAATTTTCGCATAAAATAGTATAAGGCATTCTGTCGTTAATGCTTACCCATTTTTTACCAGGCACCCCATCGGGGCCAAGTATTTCGTTAGGGTCGTTTGATTGAATGATTTCTATTTTGCCGGAGACTGGATCATAACGGTAGCGGGTGGGTTTTTGGGTGCCGTTGGGGTTTTGGTTTTGAGGGCAGTTCTTTTTTACGAAATCTTTAAATGCCAGTATCCTCCCTAATTTTATTTTTTTGTAAGCAAAAAATTCGTATCCAATTTCACGTGTATTTGGATTAATCACAGGCCACCATTCACCAAATTCAGTTATTTGATTATCTAACTTATCAAATTGAGGTAGCTTAAAATTCAGTTTATTATTTCGGGTAACCATTTGATTGTTTTCATCAGCATACAATGGTAGGTTAGCATCTGTCTGAGCTTCTCGCCATCCTTTACCAGATAGGTCCGTTCGTTTTCCCCCTTTAATACTTTCTGCAACTGCTTTTCCGTCAAGAGTCATATTAATCAAAGGTTTTGCCCCGAGCCAGCCCCTTGTTTGACCTGCCGCAGTTATGCTCCACGTATTCTCATGCCCCATCGCATAACCTGTAAAAAAATAATTTAACTCATAATTTTGGTAAGTATCGCCTCTAAAGTAAAACGCATTTGCTCCAAATTGCTCTTCCAAAACACTGTTATAAAACCTACTATCTGATTGCCCGAATTTTTTAAACCTTGTAATAATATCGATGAACCAGGCATTCTTAAAATTTTGTAGTTTGAGAATGACGTTCTGCTTTTGCCTGATTATTTCATCACGGGTTATAAATCTAACCAAATTGGGATCGTGATTGCATGGGTCTTTCCCATTATAGAAATCTGTTACATCATAGATAAAACTTTCCCACGCCTCCTCTAATCCAAAGATATCGATCCCATTTGCAGGATTATTGTGAAGGTACTGGTACATGCTCATTCCGTCTCCGTAACCTATTAAGTCCCGTTGATTGAAAGTGCCGGTGGAAGGAGAATAATTTCTAAAATGAAAGCGGATACTACCATTAGCGCTATCATGTTCCTGGCCTGTAAATCCAAATCTGTTTCCTGCTAATGAGGAAGTTATAACAGTGTTGGAGGCATCGTAAATTGTCTGCATTCCATAAGGATCATATCGATAGGTCTCCGTAAGACTTCCACTGCTGTTGGTTATCGCTTCAACTGAATTCAGATCGTTCTGGTGATAATAATATTTTTTGTTATTGTACTCATTTACAACCGGTGTAAGAAAATTATTAAACACAGTTCTTGTTTGCACCTTCCCTGTAGTACTATCTCTTTGCTCAATTTGAGATATGCCTGCATAAGTATATTTTACAGAAATGCCATTAAAACTTTTTTGTACTCTTCTGCCTAAAGCATCGTATCGATAGGTAATAACATTAACCGGGGAAGATGAGTCTTTAACAAGTCTTTTTTCTGCATCATATATTTTGAAGAAAAACCCATCATACGTTAAGTTGCCATTATTGTCGTAAGTAAAATTTACATTTTGGCTTCCGTTATTACTGGTGGTTAACTGGTTTAACGAATTAGTGGTATAGTTGGTAGTGGTTCCATTTAAATCCACACTCGTACGGTTACCCACCTTATCATAGCTATAGGTATTCTGTTTAGATGTTGTGCCACCAAGAGGTCCCAGTTTATAGTTGAGCATGCGGTAGCTCTTATCATAAGTGAACTGTTCAGATAAAGAAGGGTTATTAAGGCGGTTGATAGTTTGCTTATTCCTTTCTTTTTCATAGGTAAAAGACGTACTTTGGATTGTACCGTTTCCGGTAGAATAATTACTAAGCCTGTTGGCAAAATCATATTGCAGATTTGTAGTAACACCGTTTGCGAAAGTCTTGGTGGTAATCTGGTCTAAATTATTGTATTGGTAATTTACAAGATTGGTATTACCATCCGTAATACTCGTCAGGCGGTTACGAGTATCAAATACCTTCGTGATTGTGGTACTGTCGGGATATATGGTGGTTTGCGTACGCCCTGTAATATTGTAATTATATCTAGTGGTTCTTCCATCAAATGTTTCGGATATTACTTTATTTGATGCATCGTGCGTAAAACTTACTGTTCCTGTATTGTTGGTTGCTGAAATTACCCTATTTAATTTATCGTAGGAATAAGTAAAAATATGCCCATCTGGCATCTTCTTTGAAATAATCCGGTTGAGCGAATCATAGGAAAAATTAATGGTGGTACCGTCTGTTAAACCTTTTGTGATTACATTTTCCTTACTGTCGTAAACATATTGCAAATATTTTCCATCTGGATAGATCGTTTTTTTGACCCTGTTGAAACTATCATAAACATAACTTGTAGTATTATTATTCTGATCCATTAAACTAACAATGTTGCCTTCAGCATCGTAACTAACTCTAGTTACAAAGCCATTGTTATCGGTGTAAGTATTAATCCTATCTAAACTATCATAGGTATAGCTTTTTGTAAACCCATTCCGGTCCACAATACTGGAAATGCTATTATTATTATCATAATTAGCAGACGTCGTGTTACCCAAAGGATCTGTGAGCGTTTTTATTCTGTTTAAGCTGTCATAGGTTGCGGTTGTTGTGGCACCGGTACCATTAGTAAAGCTGGTTATATTATTGTTTTTATCATAAGCAAGACTTGCTAACGGTCCATCATTATCAAAAATAGCTATCACCCTGTTCAACACATCATAGGAATATGAGCGTTTCTGCCCATTGGGAAAGTTCACAGAAATAATGTTTCCATTTGCATCGTAACTGAAACTCCCTTTATTACCTTCCGCATCTTTAAAGCCGCTCATGCGGTTTCTGCTATCATAAGCGTATTCCACCTTATTACCAATTGCATTTTTGAAAGAAATAGTGTTATCCATCGCATCGTAAGTAATGTAACCACTATTATTCAGAGCATCTTTAAATTCGACCAGCCGGTTAGACGCATCATAATTGTATTGAGTTGTTACATTATTCTGGTCTTTAAGTGAAACTGCATTACCCTCGGCATCATAACTATACTGAACTGTGTTATTAATGGGGTCAGTAACTTTTTTCAACCGGCCCAAAATATCATATTGTAAATTATTTTTATTTCCCATGGCATCAGTAAAGGCCAGCAGGTGCCCTCTTGCATCAAAATCCAGAGTGGCATTATACCCATTAGGCCCCGTAACACTTACTGCGTTGCCGTAAGTATCGTAATTGTATTTATAAGTGTTTCCCTTAGGATCTTTACTGCTTACTATGTCGCCATTGGCACCATATATGGCGGTATAAATTAAATTGCCAGGAGTGGTTAATTTTACCATGTCGCCCTTACTGTTATAAGTCATGCTTGTTACAAATCCTTTTGCATCAGTAAAACTCGAAATATTACTGTAGTCGCTTGTATAAGTGTACGAGACTGTTTGGTTTAGTGCGTCTTTCATTGTCAGCGTATTTCCCCTGCTATCATATGTGTAAGTGGTAATATTTCCATTGGCATCTGTTTCCTTTATCTTATTACCATTGGCATCAAAATCAAAAGTCATATTATATCCGCAGCAGTTACTTTTTAGGGAGCTGAGCCACGATTGGCCGTTGACAACCTTATAACCATAGGTGGTTACCTGGTTATTACTGGTAGGCACAAAATCGGTTACTACTGTAAATTTGGTGGTGGTGTCATAAGTAAAGCTTATCCTTTTATTGCAACCAATTATTTCGCTGGTGGTAAAATCAGGATAATAAATAATGTCAATCGTATTGTCATTTTTATCGCTCATCGTTTTCATAGGCCCGTTTACCAGGTAAGTATATTTGCTGGTACCGCCTAAAGGATCGGTTACTTTTAAAAGGTTGCCATTACCATCATAACTATAGTTCCATGTGCGGGAGGGGGCTATTACGGCATCAGTTACAGACGTTAGTAATCCGCTGGCATTGTAACCAAAGGTGATTGATTGGCCGGCATTATTTACCACGGAGGTTAATAAGGTGTCTGTATAAACAAAGTTGATAAAATTACCGTTCCGTTCTTCCAAACGGGTAATTTTCCGATGTAAATTATTATCAAAATAATATTTTGTTCCTTCTGGTTCAGTAATTAAAAATTTACCTGGTTGGTATTGCGTAAACATGTTAAAAAAGCCGGATGGCGATTTGTAGCCGCCACCATCTATAAGCGTATATTGATCATCCCTGCCATCCCCCCATTGTATTATTTTATTATTGGCTGTATCATTTCCATAGCGAATGTCATAGGTAAAACCCCATCCATTACCAAAGCTTTTATTCATATCAAAATTGAAGCTATTATAAGAAAAAGAGATATTAATGTCAAAGCCCCTGGCAGGAATATAAATATCACTCCTGGATATAAATAGATTTCCAGTTAAAGTATTTACTTCAGTTCCTAATGGACCTGACTTATTGGGCGTATTAATATTTTGGGCCACAACCGTTCCACTACAAACAAATAAAAGTATAGCTAACAATACATTGCCTGTTTTATTATAAAAGGAAAACATAGTCAGTATTTTTTTATGTAAAATCTAAATTGAGGGATAATAGTTGTAACATCTATCATCCCCTTTGTTTATCTCAAATCAAAGTTTGCAAATGCGTGTCCCGGAAAAGTAACGGGTGCTTTGCTATACAGTGTTACCGTACCCGAACCTCCCGCCCTTATTATACCTGGCGGACCATTCTGTTCAGTAAGTTCGAGGTATAAAGTGCTGCCTGCCGTTGACAAACCTGCCGCTGTAAACGCAATTGGTAAACCTTCAAGGCTGTAAATAACCCTTGAAATAGCCGGTACATCGCTATTGGTAGGATTGTTATAGTTGATCTGGATTACAAATGGCCAACCACCAAAAGCTTTTGAAGGCACAACAATTTCTGTAACCAGTTGAGAATTGATGCCGCCTGCAGCACCGGGGTCGCAGCCGGGAGCGTTACCATTGCCCGGCCCTTTATTTATTCCTCCACCATTATTTAATCCGCCATTGTTGGCAGGTACAATGGAGAAAGCCGAAGCTAAAACAGCTATGGTTGTGTCAGGTTTAGTGAGCGTTACATTATAAATACCCAATGGCTGGCCCTGCAGGTTAAACGTGGCATAGGCAAGGGTACTGTTTGTGAAATAAACAGCGGTAGCAGTGATCGTTTTTCCGCTTTTTGTTAAGGTTGCTGTCATGTTATTGGTAAACAATGAGCCTCCTATTTTTACCGTAACATTACCAATATTACCGCCCGACGAACTTTGCACTGTAAGCACGCTAAACGGAAGTTTTACTGCCAGTAAAGTGATATTTTGATTTACAGGAACCACAGAGGCTGCACGGATGGTGATATAATAAGTACCGGTTGTAACCGACGACATAACGATATCCTGGTTGCCATAGTTTGGTGTATTAAAAGTGTAATCAAAATTTGCAGCATTAGGCACATACCCATTGCCAATAAACATTTGATTTGTCATAGTTAAAGAATCCTTCGATTTTAGCGAAACCAGGATAGTGGCACCACTTAGCGAGTCGGGGATCACCATTTTATACAATCGGTCATCTCTAAATAGTGTGTTTGGCGTAAGTATATTTAATGGTAACTGCTTTGCACCAACATACACCGGAGTAACTGAAACGCTGGTATTGTTGGTTTTATTTAATTCTGTAATATTATTGAGCAGGTCTGTACGTACCAGCAGGTTATAATTTCCTTCCGTTACATTATTAACTATGGGTGTCAGGCTAATGGTATCCCTGGACAGCGGAGCCATATTAATGTTCTTGTTTTTAACACCCAGTAATACCGCGGTAGAGTCAAGCACTTTTCCTTTTGATAAGTATAGCCCGTCTGTCGAAATACCAAGGGCTGTATTTGCAGAATTGTTCCTGATAACCCATTTGGCGGTATCCATCGGATAACCGAGGAAAACAGAATCCGGTTTCATAATACTTTCTACAATAAGATCAGCTGGTGCAGGATTGTAAATATTAATGTACCTGAATGAAAGATTGTTATTGCCGTTGGTTTCAAATACACTGTTTCCGCTGTTGGTAATGCCTATCAACACATAATTACCTGGTGCAACATTTAAAGCTAACGGATTAGTTAAAATAGTATCAGTATAACTCTGGTTGGGCAACAGCGCTCCGGTATGGGGTTTAGCCGCCACATAAATATCACCACTATTACCTGGTATAAAATCTGAAGATATCCAGAATGCATCGCTCCAGTTAGCAGGAAAAGTAATACCCACTCCCTTATTGGTAACCTTATGGATGATGGTAAATGGCTGACCGGTTGCTACCGAAGCTGGTGACTTTATGATGGAACCGGTAAGGTCGGGCAGCAAAGGTTGGATTACATGTATTTTTTTAGCTGCCCCTAAATTATTTCTTACCAGGTTTACATTATTGGTTCCATCAATTTCACCCGCCAGGCCACTGTTGAAATTAGTGTACACCATAACATAATAATCGCCCGTGGTAATATTGGGTGTTATAACATTTCGGCTTTCCAAATAGGATTGATTGGTATTAAGGACGGTGTTTTCAGGAAAACTGGTTGCCAACACTGCAGTGTTATTAAATACTGAGTCGGTAGAAAAATAAATACCATCTGACCAAAAAGAATAATAAAGTGAACCAGGATTTTGACCGAGGTTCTTAACTGTCCAGTTTATAGAATAATTACGCCCGGCAGTTGACGTATCCGGCCCGGAAACCTGTGTTACAACATGATCCACAACTGGGTTGATAATTACTTTTAACCCCGAACCCGTTACATTATTATTTGTACTACTTCCTTCAAAAACAACATTGTTAGCATTTGTTTTAACATAAAAATAGGCGTTGTTATAAACGGCTTTTGGAAAGCAACTATTTATAAAAAAGGCCATAGGAATATTTACAAAAAACGAGTCAGTATAACTGCCACCACCCGCTACAATTACAGTATGGTTTCTAAAGCCTGCAAAGTAACTTGACGCAATACTAAAAACAGGGCTACAACTTATAAAAATACTATCACGCCAATTACCGGCAGTTATACCCGATCCGTTATTGGTTACAATATATTTTAAAGCAATGGGGAAGACACTTCTTATTGTATCAGCAATTTGCACTGTTGAAACTAACAGGTCGTTGGGAATTGCTGTGCTTAAAACGGTTAGTGCACCAGTACTGGTATTATTGTTAGCATTGGTTTCTCTAAAAGTGCTGTCAAAATTGGTTACTACGTAAAAATAGCGGTTACCTGATGAAGACAAGGGGAAGGTATAGGACAATGAATGTGGAACAGGCGTGCCTACCGGAAGGTTTTCATTAAAATTTAAAGTTGAAATTGGTTGTGCAGTTCCATCAAATACAGGCGAGGAACTTACATAAACCCGATCGTTTCTTGAACTGCCAAAAACAGCGCCGGGCCCATTATTTACCACGGTATAATTAATGGTAAGCGGCTGGCCACCTATTGCAGTGGCAGGTACCGATATTGCCGATACCACGGCATCGGGCCGTTGTATAGCAATCGGTAAGGCACTTCTTTTCCATTCAGCATTTCCGGGATATTCGTACACCGTTTTGGTTGAATTGGTTAGCACATACACATAATAGTTACCGGCCGTAAGGTTAGCAGGTACAACAAAATTTACAGATTTCGGGTGATTGGAACCTGGTTTAATTACGTTGTCGGTATTGGTGTTAAACAGGTTTCCATCCGAACCCAATGGTTTACATCCTGCAGCCGTAGCATTACTATAATTGTCACTAACATTTAAACCAGCATTAGGTACACCCTGGTTTATCTGGTTTACCAGCGTTGCTGTATTAACATTTAAGCCACTTCCGTCGGTACTCAGGTAAACTTTATCAATAAAGTAACTTGAGCCAAAGCTTACACTGTCTATAAAAGATATTCCCGGTGTTGTACCGCATACGAAAGAAATATTCGTATTTGGAAAATAGCAGTAAGTTAGAATGCCGCATACTCCGTTTTTTACAAAATAATGCCCTTTATTTCTTTCGATATTATCATTAAAACCGGTGTTATAAACATTCCAGTTAACCCCAATAGGTTGTGTAACGCTTGCAGTAGTAACAGGCACGTTTAAGGAACTGACCGTTAAATGAGGTGTTGGTGTAAGAAGTACCTGCACCAGTGCCTGGTTAGTATTATTATTTTGTAAAGCACCCTCGTACAAAGTGTTATTGGCATTGGTGACAACATAAATAAAATACTGTCCAAATATATAATTTGGTATCACTATCGGCACATTTACCGTGTAAAAACTATCTGCCAGTAATTGAGAAGCACGAGGTATAAAAGCATCCTGCGCATCCGCATAATAAGTACCATTCGGCTTTGGTGATTTTACAGGTATAGCTGTATTAATGTTGAAAATCGGGCTTTGCGATATAAAGAACTTATCGGTCCAGCCGGTGCCAGCAGGGGTAAGTACACCAAAGTTCTTAACCCTGTAAGTAAGGTTGATGGTAGTGCCCGAAAACGTGGTGGTTGGTATAATGGCGGTATCTACGCGCAGGTCCGGCGTAGGCGACAAAGTTACTGCTATTGGCTGCGGCGATCTTGCCGTGTCGTTGGCAACCGTAACCTGTCGGGGTGCATTGCCGCTAGCCGGGTAATTAGTAATTACATATGCATACAGCGGCTGGCTATAATTTAATGGCAGGGTAAAGTTGATTGAATTACTGTATTGTTCCCCACTGTTTAAAGCTGCCACATTTGGTTTTGTACCAATCAATAATGGCCTGATAGGAAATGTTAACTGGCTCCATGCGGCCGGCGAAGTTTCAGGTCCGATGGTAAGATTGGGCAAACTGTCAAAAGAAAGAAAAACAGCATCCGTCCAGCTTTGACTGGTAATTGTATTACCCGGCCCAATATTTTTTATGGTCCAGTTAAATGCCACATTTTGCCCTGAAAATGCAGTTAATGGTGCCTGTACATTTAACACCTGCAAGTCGGGCAGCGGTATCAATGTAAATTGTTGAACAGGTCCGGTATTGATTTGCAGGCACGAACCGTTGTGTGCCACTACCATCCAATTGTAGGCGGTATCTGATAACAATCCACTGCTAATTTGTACGGTATAATTTACCCCTGTTAAACCTGCAACAAATGGCGTAGCGGGTTGCGATTGATTAGCCAGCCAGATATAAACATCGTATGTGTAATATAAACTTGGGTTAGCAGGCAACCACGACAGCGTAAGTGGCAATTGTTGATTAATGGCACCGTCACCTGGTAACATACCATGAACGGAGTCGGGTAGTACACTATTAATAACGTTAACTACCAGGCTGTCATTTCTGCTTGCCAAACCACAGCTTCCTGCTGCTGTTACAATTAGCGTGTAGGTACCCGGCGTAATCCATGTAACATTAGTGGTATTTGTGGTTGATGGTAGCGTTGCGCCCCCGGCAATCCGCCAATTGTAGATGGCACCCGCAATATTGTTAACGCTGTAAGTTGCTGGTGCGGGGCATAAATTATTAAAGCCTGCAATAGCATTCAGGGAATCGATCCTTATGCAAAAATTGCGATCAACAGTGGCCGCGGGCAAATAATTGTTGTTCCCCACCTGGGATGCTCTTACAGTTACAGTTCCCAAACCTGTGAAAGTTATCGTGCTACCAGCCTGTGTTGCAGGCCCACTTACAATACTGTAATTGACTGCTATGCCGGAGGAAGCATTTGCCTGTAGCGCTAAAGTATTGCTTCTAAAATCCTGGCTTGGTATTGCAGAAAAGTTAATGGTTTGAGCCGCTTTGCTTACGGTAAAACTTTGTATAACCGGGGCTGCGGTATCATAAGTAATATTACCAACCTGGTTTGCTCGTACCATTACTACACCGGTGCCGGTAATGGTCAACAAATTAGTTTGTGTATTTATGATGGCCGGCCCGCTGACAAGGGTAAGCGAAACTGGTAGCCCCGATGTTGCGGTAGCTGCTGGCGTAAACGGCACATCGCCAAAATTTTTATTTGTTATAGATGGGAAATTGATGGTTTGCGGAATAGAACTGGTAGCAAAGGAAATAGTATCGGATATAGGTCCTGAACCACAGAAGTTACCAAACCTTGCTGTATAATTTCCAACCAGCGCCGCATAGTAAGAAGCTGTAGAAGCTCCCGAAATTAAAATACCGTTTCTATACCATTGGTAAACTGCATTGGCCGGAAGCTGTGAAGCATACAGCCAGCGCCCCGTATTATTGATGGTTGGCCTGGCTATAGGTGCTACTGGGTTAACAGTTACCGAAATAGTTCTTAAAGGCCCACTACCACATCTGTTTAAAGTTTGTACGTTTAGGCTCCATGGACCGACAGAAGTCCAGTTCACTAATGCGGTGTCTCCATTTGTTGTAAGGGTTCCACCACCATTAATTGTCCAGTTATACGTTACACCTGGCTCACGTATGCTCGGGTAATATTTTTGAATACCACCACCCATGCATACCGGGTTAGGACCTGCAATGGTAAAAGCCAGTTGCGGGGCTTGAATAAATACAATATTTCGTGTATTGATACTGGTGTCGGGTGGCAGGTTTCCTACCACTCTAATTTTATAGGGCTTATTAGGCAGCAAGGCAAACGATAGAAAGAAAATTGAATCTGTAGCGGCGCTGGATATTTTTGATCCAAAAGTTGGGTTAAAGAAATTATTAAAATTACCCAATGTATCCGAAACCTCTACCCTCATAAAATTGCCCGCAATCATAGCAGTGTCTGCTGTGTAATGCACAAAAAAACCAGTATTTAAACAACGTACAGAATCAAGAGCCGTTATGGTTATAATGGGCTTGCGTACCGGCTTAAAAGAAAAAGTCAATGGTCCTCCGGTTGTGGAATCAGATGAGATTAATGATCCTTTGTTAATTGTGCCGGTAAAGCCTCCCGTTCCCAAACTCTTCCATAAGTTGGGGTTCCAGTTGGCCACCTGCAAGTATTGGTAGTTATACGAAACACCACTTTTAAAACTATCATAATCCAGGGTCACCTTCACTTTGGAATTACCATTGTTACGCGTCAAAATCCAGTATTCTTTTCCTGAGATGCCGCCAAAACCGGGTGAATACAACGAGGTATCAAATCCGTCGAGGCTGGGATTGCGATGGAAATATTGAGCAGTAAATTCATCCGTTGGAGAAGATGGCGAGGTAATGCCTATTGCCCCTCCCCAAACGGTATTACTTTCTATGGTAACAAGCGGAAAAGTGAACGCCTGGTTGCCTATTTTTTTAACCGGACCATTAACATAAGATGGCGGCGAAAAATTGGATGTAGCTGTTGCACCATTTTTTATAATCAGTAATTTATCCGGCGCCGATACCACATTTCCGCTTTGCTGATGAATATTGTTATTGATATAAACATCCTGATCGAGAATTAGATCATATCCCTGTTTTTCCAGAAATACATTGTCAATACTTATCGGCAATGTTCCGCCCTGGATCAGGTGTACAAAATTTCCACCACTAAAAGTAAAATTATGAATATCAATAAGGCCGATGTTGGCAGTTATGGTAACATTGCCATCAACCTTTATAGGCTGTCCCGCACCAAGCCCAACAGAAATATCAGCACTTGAATTATTGATTACGGTAAGGTCGCCTGATATTTGATCAGCTCCCGGCGATGCATTGCTTAAATAGTTATTTCCAAAGTCACTGTTATTGAT